>CALXRP010000005.1 GCA_944390885.1 uncultured Alphaproteobacteria bacterium | reverse complement strand
GCAACAGCAAGAACCGACACCGCAGAGTTAAGTTTCATGTGTAGCATAGTGTTATAATTTTTCATCGGCTTCCTCCCCAAGCAAGCGTGCTTGACCCGATCAATTGTCATCATTGTGCCAAAGCTTACGCGTTGCTCTTTTCTTTTTCTTGAGCAGTATTGTGCTCAGAATAGTTAATAAAAATTCTTTTCTTCTTTTGTCGTCCTTTTTTCTTTGTCATTGCTGGGCGCTTTATTTTTTAGTCATTGCCGGGCTCTTTTTTTCTTTCGTCATCCCCGGGCTTCGACCCGGGGATCCAAGTCAATAATAAGGCCATTTATTTATCTGGATTCTCGGGTCAAGCCCGAGAATGACAGGAAAATAGTGTGGCAAGAACGACAATAAAGATACTATAACACAAGAAAACGCAAGAGTCAATCATCTTTGAAAAATGGGGTGAGGATTTTGGCTAGAAGATAAAGAAAATGTATCGGGGAGCAGTGACTGAATGTGCGTTTTATGTTTTTTACACAGCATTTTTCCGTTGAAACGGGCGGTTTTGGTCCTATCCGAAAATTGTGCTTTATTTTTGATGAGAAAAGGTATATAAATATGTCATTGGATTAACAACAAGCAGATTTTGAATGTCACCATTAGGTAAGTTTACGCTGGCAATTATCGGTTTGCGTTTTGCCGGGGCTGTTGGTTTCTTCTGGGGGATGTTTTTAGGACATATCCTGATTGACAGTACAATCGTTATTAAGAAAATTGAAAAGTTTATAGCGCAGTTTGACGATAATATCCGTTTGCTGCTGCCGTATCATGCCTGCCGGTATTATAATAAAATTGACGGTTATTTCGGAGGAAAGCTCTGGGGTGCCGTTTTGGGCTCGGTATTGTTTGGTTTTTACGGCTTTGTTACGCTGTTTATTCTCGGGCATTTTGTTTTTGATACGCCGCGTTCCCGCCATGCTTCGGCTTTTCGGGCGAAATTTGATGCTCTATGGCAGCTGCATACATATAAAATTTTGGGAGCAATCGTCGGCTTTTCGCTGCGGAGCGAGGCGCTTATTTTTTGCGGTGTTATTATCGGCTTTTTCTTTGATGCCTGGCGGCATGAGAAAGGTTTTGTCCGAAAGTTGGGTTTGGGGCGGCTGAAAACTTATTGGCCGAAATTAAGGCTTTTGAATCTTCTTCCGGTTTCTAAGTCCGGGCGCAGAAAAGCTTTTATTAAAGCAATGGCCGGATTGGCGGCAAAGATCTCTAAAGCAGACGGTGCCGTCAGCCCGAACGAGATTCATTTGTTTAAACAACTGTTTGACATTCCACAAAAAGCGAATCGCAGTATTTCTAAGATTTTTAACCGGGCAAAAGAGAATGTTTCCGGTTATGAGCGCTATGCCGCACGGATTAAGCAGATTTCCGGTGATGATATTGCCTTAAAAGAAAAAGTTATTGAGAATTTGTTTAAAATTGCCGTTGTCGACGGAGAGATTGGCGCACAGGAACGTGAGATTTTGCGTAACATTGCCGAGATTATCGGTTTGCCGCGCGGGAATTTTAAGGTTATTGAAGAGGGGTTTAATCCCAAAAGGCAGGGCGCGGGCGGAAATGTGCGCGATTTTTATGAGGTTCTGGGCGTGTTCTGTAATGCCAGCGACAGCGAGATTAAAAAACGTTGGCGCGAGCTGATTAACGAATATCATCCGGATAAAGTTCAGGCTCGCGGGGCAACGGTTTCGGAGATTAAGGCCGCAACCGAGAAAATGGCCGAAATCAATAATGCGTACGAGTGTATTCTCAAACTGCGGAATATCGCCTGAGATGAAAATTGTCTTAGCAACGGTTAATGCCCGTTATTCTCATACTTCTTTCGGGCTGAGGTATCTGAAG
The DNA here is from genome assembly GCA_944390885.1 of uncultured Alphaproteobacteria bacterium. Classification (GTDB taxonomy): domain Bacteria; phylum Pseudomonadota; class Alphaproteobacteria; order RF32; family CAG-239; genus MGBC133411. Next base: position 76,783 of record CALXRP010000005.1, on the reverse strand, counting down.
GCCAATTTGCACGAATTTGAACAAAACTGCGAAATTATGGAATTTTCGCAGGATTTGCCGCCGCAGGATATTGCTGAACAAATTATCGGACAACGGCCGGATATCGTCGGTTTCGGCTGTTATATCTGGAATATTGAGACAATTTTGAAAACGGCGGAAATCGTGCGGGCGATTTTGCCGCAAGCTGTTGTGATTTTCGGCGGACCGGAAGTTTCTTATGAAAATGAGGTGTTTTTGTCGCATTGCGATTATCTAATTGAAGGCGAGGGCGAGTTGGCTTTGTATCGTCTGGTGCAAAAACTGGCCGGCGGCGAGCGTCCGGCGGGAAAAATCCTGAAAGAACCGGTCTGTGATTTGAACCGGTTGAAGATGCCTTATTATTTGTACAGTGATGAAGATATTGCCCACCGGCTGATTTATGTCGAGGCCAGTCGGGGGTGTCCGTTTAGCTGCGAGTTTTGCCTTTCATCTTTGTCGCGCGGGGTCAGGGAATTTGACCTGGATAAGTTTCTGGCGGAAATGGATGTGTTAATCAGACGCGGTGTGCGGCAGTTTAAATTTGTTGACCGGACATTTAATCTTAAAATTGACCGAATCAGGAAAATCCTGGCGTTTTTCAAGGAACATTGGTATGACGGAATGGTTTTGCATTTTGAGATTTTTCCAGACAAGTTAAATTGTGAAATGTTGGAAGAAATAAAGGCTTTTCCGGCTGGCGGTCTGCATTTGGAAGCAGGAGTACAGAGTTTTTATGAGCCGGCGTTGAAGGCGATTTCGCGCAAGCAAGACGAGAAAAAGACTTTAGAAAATCTGCGGATTATCAGAGAGCAAAGCGGGGCGGAAATCCATGCCGATCTGGTGGCGGGAATTCCGGAGGCGACTTTGCAAACGTTTGAAGATGATTTTAACAAGCTGATTGCCGTTTGTCCGCAGGAATTGCAGATCGGTATTTTGAAACGTTTACGCGGGGCGCCGATTGACCGCCATAGTGCGGATTATGCAATGGTTTATTCCAAATATCCGCCGTATGAGATTATGCAGAACAAAGATATGTCTTATGCCGATTTGCAGCTTATTAAACGGATGGCGCGATATTTTGATCTCTATTATAATTCCGGCAATTTTAAGAAAGGCTGTGTGTTGCTTTTGACAATCGGAAAATCTGCTTTTCAGGTTTGGGCGGATTTTGCGACTTATATTTGGAACACCTATCGCCAGACGCATAAAATTTCAATCAATCGTCAGACACAAATATTATTTGATTATTTATGCAGGTTTTGTAATATAAAAGAAGTTGCCGCGGCGCTTTTGGATGATTACCGGGCGCAAAACCGCAGCGATAATGTTAATTATCTTAAAGAGATTTTGAAATGAAAGAATGCCTGCTTCCGGATTGTTGCGAGAGAAATGCCGAAATTGACATGTTGGTGCTGCACTGCAGCGCTTATCCGGCTGCCAAAGCAATCAGCACCTATCGGGAGGCTAAGGTCAGCGCCCATTATCTGATTGATGAAACAGGCGAGATTATTAAACTGGTTGATGAAACAATGGCGGCTTATCATGCCGGGCCGGGATTTTGGCGCGGGCGTTCAGACAGCTGTAATATGCGTTCCGTCGGCGTTGAACTGGTTAATTTGTCGCTCGGGCAGACACCCTACAGCGAGGCGCAGATTGCAGCCCTTATTCCGTTGTGTAAGACATTGATGCAAAAATATCGGATTGCGCCGGAAAACGTGGTCGGGCATTCGGATCTTCGTCCGACCGGAAAAGCTGATCCCGGGGTTTGTTTTCCGTGGCAGCGTTTGGCACAGGAGGGTATCGGACTTTGGTATAATCAGGAAGATGCCGAGAAAGTTAAAGAAAACAATGTTTCAGTTTTGTTGGCAAAAATCGGATATAATACAGCGGATGAAGAAACAACCATTGCCTCGGCTTATGCCTTTCGCCGCCGCTTTCTGCCAGAAGAAGTTCAAACGGACGAAGATGTGATGCATCTGGTGGACAATGTTTATCCGGTTGGTGATAAGTCTTTGTTATCCGGTGATAAATTTATTAATTGTTTAAAAGCTGTGGTTTATCGTTATGAAACGCTTGAAAATAGTTCAAAAGGTTTATATATTGGCAGATGAACGGTGATGCCGTTTGTCAAAATAATTTCTAAGTATGTGTAGCGACTAAAATTGTGTAGCAGCAATCGCAAGGCATTAAACCGAAAGGTTTAATCCTGTGTTTGGATGTGGAACAAAACTTTTGATAAATGTCAAAGTGGAGGAAATTTTGGTCGATACGGAAGAAGCCATCGTTGCATTTGTTAAGACAGAAGAAGAACTGAGAGAAGTGGTTGCCAGCGAAGCTGACGGCCTGATCGTGATTGACGGCAGATTGGAGATTTTTTCCGGGGAGCCGCTCGTTTTGTTTGAAGGGCAATGTCTGACCGGTAATAAACGTGTGGGCAGGGAGGGGCTTTCCGAACTTGTTTTTCATCATCAAAAGCGTTTTAATATTTTGAAAATGTCCAATGAGGCCGGAATTTCTGATTTGGATATTTTTGTTGAGTTTGACGGTTTTCAGACAAATGATGCCTTGATAGAAGTTAAAAACAGCCAGGAAGTCAGTTTGCGGGATGTGCGAATTGTTCCGGAAAATCATGCCGGGCGGCGGCTTGAAAATGTTAGTTTGATTTATCTGGATAATGATGCTTTGTTGGAATGTGAAGGTGTCGTTTATATTGAAACCGGCGGTGATGGTGTGAAAGGTTTTGAAATTGCCAATCACAGCCGTCTGAATATTCGAGGCAGTGTTGATTTTATCTCTGACGGAAAAGAGTGCTATGTTTTGTGGCTGTACAACGGCGCAACCGTCAATTTGTTTTCTCGGGCCAATTTGCGGGCAGATTATCCGGAGGGAAGGCTGACCGGCAGCGGCGGTATTTTTAATTCGGACAGCTCGGTTAATATTTTCGGCGGTTCGAGTGTTTATCTGGCCGGTGACAAAATTATGGTCAATGAGTTTGATACGATGGGCGGATTTTTTGTTTATAAAAATGCCGAGATTTCTATCCGGGGGCTTTTTTCACGGCAGGCGGATACCTGGAAATGTACACGCTTCTGGCGGCAACAGGAGGCTTCCGGTATCCGCTCTTTGGATGCATTTGCTTCGGAATTTGTCAAAGTGGAGAAATCAGATATGCCGGAGGGCATCAAGAAAGCCTTGTAAAATGTAAGAAGCGGCGGAGCTGTCTAAAACTTCTTTGCGGCGTTTGCGCGACAGATCTGCTTCTTTTATCAGAAAATTTTCCATTGCTCTGGAGGAGAGCCGTTCGTCCCAAAAGGTGACGGGAAGTCCGGAGGCTGCTTCTATTCGGGCGGCGAATTCTCTGACTTTTTTTGCGGTTTCTCCTTCTGTGCCGTCCATTTGCAGCGGAAGGCCGAAAACCAAGCCGCAGGCTTCTTTTTCTTTGATTATTGCCAGGATTTCTTCAATATCTTTGGACTCTTCCCGGCGTTGAAGGATTTTGTACGGCGTGGCAACCATCAGCAACAGATCACTGACGGCAATGCCCAGACGTTTGGTTCCGTAATCAAAGCCAATGATAGATTTGTAAGGTTTTAGGCGTTGTTTGAAATCTTTAATATCCATGTTCAATAAGTCTTTTTGCTAATTGATTTTTAACAATATTAATATATTATGTGCACAAATAAAAGCTTTTTTTGTGATGGGGTTAAAATAATGAAATTGAAGTATGTTCTGGTCATGATGTTGTGTCTGTTGACTGCCGGTAATGCCAAGGCAGAACTGGAGATTGAGGTTGCAGGGGCAATGCGTGATCCGATGCCGATAGCTTTTCCGGAGATGATACACGACGGTTTTTTTGTCGGGCAATATGCACGCAGAATCCGTGATGTGGTGATTTCTGATTTGGAAAGTTCCGGCTTGTTCCGCATTATCAATCAGAACAGTTATATTCAGGATTTCAGTTCAATGGAACAGGAGCCGGTTTTTGTTGATTGGACGGCGATTAACACTCATGCGCTGGTTCAGAGTTCGGTTGCCGAAATTCCGGGTGAAAAGTTGCGTGTTGAGTTTCGTTTGTGGGATGTGCCGGCCGAAAATCAGCTGAAGGGTCAGTCTTTTACTACCTCAAAAGACAATTGGCGCCGGGTTGCCCATGTGATTGCCGATGCAATTTATGAGCGGCTGACCGGTGAGAAAGGGTATTTTGATACGAGGATTGTTTATGTTTCCGAAAGTGGTCCGGTGACCAGAAGAATCAAACGTTTGGCGATTATGGATCAGGACGGCGAGAATCATAAGTTTTTGACTTCTGGTTCGTCAATGGCCATGACGCCGAGATTTTCTCCGAATTTGCAGAAAGTTGCTTATATTTCATTTTCTTCTTCTGCGCCCAAAGTTTATATTCTGGATCTGGAAACAGGAAAACAGGAATTGGTCGGGCATTTTCCGGGGATGACTTTTGCACCGCGTTTTTCTCCGGACAGTACAAAACTGTTGTTGAGTTATGCAAATAACGGGCGGACGAATATTTATGAAATGGATTTAGACCGCAAAAGCAGCAAAAAACTGACTAACAGTTCTGCTATTGATACGTCGCCGAGCTATTCTCCGGACGGTTCTCAGATTGTGTTCAGCTCTGACCGGGCGGGCAACCAGCAGCTTTATGTGATGAATGCAGACGGAACGGATGTGAAGAGAATCAGCCATGGCTCCGGAAGCTATGCAACGCCGGTATGGTCTCCGCGCGGGGATTATATTGCTTTTACCAAGATTTTAGGCGGCGAATTTTATATTGGTGTGATGTATCCTGATGGTAACGGCGAGCGGATGCTTGATGTCGGGTATATGGTGGAGGCTCCGACATGGTCGCCGAACGGACGTGTGTTGATGTATTTTCGTCAGGAGAGAGGTTCTGACCATGTTAAGCTTTATTCGATTGATTTGACCGGTCATAATAAACGGCAGATTATTACCCCGGGGGATGCGTCGGATCCGGCATGGTCTCCGTTGTTACCGTAAAAACTGCGCAATACGGACGCCTAATACAGAAAAGGAAAATCCGGCTAAGTTACGTACGTCTATGTACGCGCCTGTCGCCGGATTTTCCTTTTCTTATTGTCCGTCGCGTCTATCGCAGTTTTTACAGCGGCCAGAAGGGACGCTTAGTGTGGAAAAGTTTAAAGTTAAGTTATGTATGCCTATGTACGTGTCTGCCGCCAGATTTTCTTTTTCTTATTATCTGACTTAGGCATCTAGGCGCGCTGCGGTTGTTTTTGCTTAGCGCTTATATTGCTTTTTTACGGCGGCAAAAAAGAAAATGTACTGTTTTGGGGGACTAAATCCATGGTATTCAGGTACGCGTTGCTTTTTTCTTGAGTAGCATTCTGCTCAGAATGGTTAATAAAAATTCTTTTTTCTATTGTCGTCCTTTTTCCTTTGTCATTACCGGGCACTTTATTTTTCTAGTCATTGCCGGACTTGATCCAGCAATCCAGGTCAATCATAAGGCCTTTTATTTATCTGGATTCTCGGGTCAAGCCCGAGAATGACAGATACTTCAGACTACCTTGTCATTCACAAATCCTGTCATAGCAACGCGGTCTCTTAGGCACAGTGCCAACAACCGATCGCTCAGGCCGCTGCCTGTGGATTCTCGGGTCAAGCCCGGGGATGACAGATACTTCAGACTACCTTGTCATTCACAAATCCTGTCATAGCAACGCGGTCTCTTAGGCACAGTGCCAACAACCGATCGCTCAGGCCGCTGCCTGTGGATCCCCGGGTCGCAGCCCGGGGATGACTTAAAAAACGCAGCCCGAGGACAGGGTGTAAAAAAACAAACTGCCCGAGAACGACAATAAAGATATTATAGCACAAGAAAACGAAAGAGTTAAGCTATAATTGAAAAGAGGGGTGGGGATTTTGGCTATAACTTCAGCCGATATATTTTAATAAGAAGGAAAAGGGTGATTTTTTGAGCTTATTTCAGCTGCTGACGATTAATGGTTTTGATAAATTCTCGGGTCTGTTTTTGATGATCTTCTCCGCGGGTTTCAATTTTGATGTTGGCATCGTAGCCCAAGTTTCCGATGAGAAAAGTGTAATCTTTTTCATCAAAGCACAAAAACGGATTATTATTGATTTGTTCTATTGAGAATTTTTTTAATTCGATTTTTTTGCCGCTTAATGTTGTGATGAGCAAGTCCTCCTGCAGTTTGGATTTTTTGTTGCTCAGATATTCGCGGGTGAGGGCAATGGTCATCGGGTCTTGTGTGATCATGAAATCAAGTCCGATATTGTTTTGATCCTGTGAGCCGCTTAAAGACAGTTTGTTGTTGAAATTTTCAATTTTATAATTTTCAACAGAAATTTGCATTTCATCCAATGAAGCTTTTAATTCTTTCAGCATTTGTTCCGAGGTTTTGGAAAAAATACGTTTTTCTTCCATAGAGGACAGGAGTTCGGGAAAAGTTTCGATGATGTCTGTCAGCGATTTGTTCATGCTTTCGGCAATTTGGGGCATGACTTTGCCGATGGTTTCATTCATATTGGCGGCGGACTGTTGGATGGCTTGTTCGGTTTGTTGCAGGGTTTTTTCTATTTCTTTGTCATTTAACGCATTTTCCTGAGATAAAGCAGGCAGGGCGCAGCATGCTGAAAATATGCAACTTAAAACAAAAGCTTTCATCAGAATCTCCCATAAAATTTTATGTTAAAATATAACGCGGTTTGCCGCTGATTACAATGTTATTTTTTTGAATTGATTTTTTATGTTAATGCGATTATTCTCAAAAACAATCGTGTTATTGAATTTTTTAGGAGAGAGAAATGTTAAGAGAAGATTTGCAAAATGCTTTGAAAGAAGCCATGAAAAATCATGATACCACTACTGTTTCCGCCGTTCGTCTGATTATTGCCGGACAGAAAGAAAAAGATGTGGAAGCTCGCGGCAAAGGGGCTGAGAAGGCTTCGGATGCAGAGCTGCTTTCCATGATGCAGTCGATGATTAAGCAGAGAAACGACTCTATCAAAATTTATGTTGAAGGCAAACGTCAGGATTTGGCAGATAAAGAAATGGCCGAGATTAAAGTTATTGAAAAATTTTTGCCAAAGCAAATGAATGATGAAGAGATGATTGCGGCAATCAAAGAGGTGATTGCATCGGTTAATGCATCTTCCATGAAAGATATGGGCGCCGTTATGGGCAAACTGCGCAGCCAATATGCCGGGCAGATGGATTTTGGAAAGGCTTCGGGGGCGATTAAATCTCTTCTGGGGTAAATCTCGTTCTATGGAAAGCTAATACAGATTTTGCGGGATGAAGGAATACTCATGTACCTTTTTGTACACTCCGTTTCCTTCACCCTAAAATCTTATCATCTTTCTCATATAACGAAATTTATAGTAAAAGCTGCTCTGAGGTCAACTAATGCAGAGCCGGATAGTGAAGATAGTCTAGGTAAATAATGGCGGATTTACAAAAATTTTTAGATGAGTTACGGGCAAAAATCTCGATTGTTGATGTGGTCGGAGATAAGGTCAAACTCATTCGCAAAGGGCGGGAATATCAGGCCTGTTGTCCGTTTCATAATGAAAAAACGCCGTCTTTTACCGTGAACGAAGCCAAAGGCTTTTATCATTGTTTTGGTTGTGGTGCGCACGGGGATATCATCAAGTTTGAGATGGAGGCCAACGGGCTGCCGTTTATGGATGCCGTGGAAAAACTGGCGCATAAGGCCGGTTTGGAGGTTCCTCGTCTGAGCCATGAAAACAAAGCTGAGTTGGAAAAGAAAAATTCGCTTTACGACATTATGGAGATGGCGGTCAAATTCTTTGAAAAATGTCTGCGGCTGCCGGAAGGGCAACGGGCGATGGAGTATTTGTCCCGCCGTGGTTTTGACGATGCCATCATTTCCAAATTTCGTCTGGGGTATGCGCCCGGCAACAACGGCCTGTTGGCGTTGCTGAAGTCCAAAGGCGTATCTGAACGCGATATGTCTGATCTTGGCCTGGTTTCTCTGGCAGAAAATAATACCAGTAAGCGGACTTTTGATTTTTTTCGTGACCGGGTTATTATTCCGATATTTGATAAGCGCGGGCGTCCGATAGCATTCGGCGGACGGATTATGGGTGATGGGCAGCCGAAATATCTGAACTCGCCCGAAACGCCGATTTTTAATAAGCGCCGTGTGTTGTATAACCTTAATAATGCCCGGGACAAAGCTTTTGAGGCCAAGCGGATTATTGTCTGCGAAGGGTATATGGATGTGATTGCCATGGATAAATATGGTTTTCATTATGCCGTGGCGCCGCTCGGGACGGCTCTGACCGAGGATCAGATTGCCGAGGCTTGGAAAATCTGCAATGAACCGACTTTGTGTTTTGATGGTGACGGTGCCGGTATTAAAGCCGCAATTCGTTCGGTTGACCGGGCTTTGCCGATTTTGAAACCCGGTTATTCGCTTAAATATGTTTTTTTGCCGGAAAAAATGGACCCTGATGAATTTTTGAAAGCGCACGGGGCGGAGGAATTTCAGAAACAAATTGATACAACCGTGCCGCTTAAGGATTTGTTATGGCGGAAGAATTTTGAAAACCGTCCGCTGGATACGCCGGAGCAGAAAGCATTGCTGGAGAGCGATTTGAAAGAAGAGGTTGCCAAAATTACTGATCCGACGGTGCGCGGTTATTATATTCAAGAGATGAAAGACCGGCTGTATTTTGAAGTCGGGCAGGGGGCACGGCGCAAGATTCAGCGTAGCGGAGAGTTTCAATCCCGCCGCGATTACGGCAGTTATCGAAAATCAAACGGCCGCAATTCTTTTGCTCCGCAGCTTTCCGTGGTTGTTCGGCCGAAAAGGGTATTGGATGAGCAGATTGTTAAATTTGTGATTGCAGCGATGATTTTCTGTCCGGAGCTGATTGCAGAATATGAAGAAAAAATGGCGGATTTTGAAATTAAAGACGCCAAGTTGCGTGCCTTGTTTGATGTTTTGGTTCAGATCAGCATGGATGAGCCGGAGGCTGACTGCGACAAGGTTTTGGAATGTTTGCAAAATGCCGGGCAGAAAAAAGAAGTTGATGTTTTGTGGGAGTTTAAAATGCTGCGTTTGCAAAAACCGGCGGTTTTGAAGCTTCGGGAAGAAATTAATACCAAAATTGCCGAAGTGCAGCTCAAAATGCTGGAGCAGGAGATGAAGGAATGTTTGAAAGAGATTGATAATGCTCCGGCTTTTCCTGATGAGATTTTTAAACGTTACGAATCGCTTAAGAAGGAAAAAGAGGCGATTCTCAATGAGGCTATGCCGGAATAAAAAATATTTATTTTTGGGAAAGCCTTGTAAACAGCCGGAAAGCGCTTATATATTGTTACTCTTTTTACGGGAGGGCTTGACATTTGCCTTATAAATTATTAAAAGTTCCTGCAAGCTAGCAAAAAAAGAATCGATTTTTTTAAGGAATACTGATGTCAGATATAGATAATCCAGATCTCTATGACGGGGGAGCCGTTGATACCCCGTTGATTGATACGCTCGGAAGTGCAGTTAAACGCCTGATAGACAAAGGAAAAGTTCGCGGCTATATTACTATTGAAGAACTGAATAAAGCATTGCCTCCCGAACGTGAATCTTCTGAAAATATTGAGGATATTATGTCAAGTATTTCCGATATGGGGATCAGTCTGATTGCCGAATCGGAAGTTGACAGTTTTGAGCAAGATGCCGTTGATGATGATATTGACGATTTTGATGACGATGACGAAGGCGGTAATTTTGACGAGAAAGAGCTTGGACGCAGTGATGATCCGGTCAGAATGTATCTGAAGGAAATGGGGACTGTTGAGCTGCTTTCCCGTGAGGGTGAAATTGCCATTGCCAAGCGTATTGAGGCCGGAAAGACCGTAATGATTGACGGTTTGTGCGAAAGTCCGATGACGATTAAGGCTATTGCCGGCTGGCGTGATGAATTGCTGGAAGGCACAATGCAGCTGCGTGATATCGTTGATTTGGAAATGATGTACGGCGATGATCCTGAGGCCATGGCTTTTGATGAAGACGAGGAAACCGTCGATGATTTGGAAAAAGTGGCGGAAGAGCTCGAAACCAAAGATAATTTGGATGATATTGATGACGAACTTGCCGATGATATCGAGTTGGACGGCGGCGTTGAAGATGATGACGAAGACGAGGCCGACGATGAGCTGGACGACGGGGATGATGAGGCGCATGATGATGCTGATGAAGATGATGAAACCGGCGGCCGGGCTGCGGCGTCTGTGTCTTCTATGGAAGAAGCTTTGCGTGAGCCTGTTTTGGAGATCTTGACCAAAATTTCCGGTTATTATGATGATTTGGATAAAATCCAGAAGCAGCGTGTTGCCGCTATTATTGCAGGGAAATCCGTTAGTGCTTCGGTTGAGAAAAAGTATTTGCAGGTTAAGAAAGAGCTGGTCGAACTGATGAGCTCTATCCATTTGAACGCCGTCAGGATTGAGCAGCTGGTAGAGCAGTTGAACGGTTTGAATAAACGTTTGATGGGCTTGGAAGGAAAATTGCTGCGTTATGCTTTGTCCTGTAAGATCAAACGTGAAGACTTTCTTAATGTTTATCAAAAATCGGAACTTGATCCGAAATGGATTGAGAACATTGCCAAGAAAAGCGATAAGCATTGGAAGAATTTTGTGGAGAAATATGGCTCGGAAGTTGCCGAGCTGCGTGAGTCCGTAGCCGAAATGGCAAAGGAATGCGGACTGCCGATCAGTGAATACCGCCGCATGGTTGACACCATTAAAAAAGGCGAAAGAGAGGCCGAAAAAGCCAAGAAAGAAATGATTGAAGCCAATCTGCGTTTGGTTATCTCCATTGCCAAAAAATATACCAACCGAGGTTTGCAGTTCCTTGATTTGATTCAGGAAGGCAATATTGGTCTGATGAAGGCTGTTGATAAGTTTGAATATCGCCGCGGTTATAAATTCTCGACTTATGCAACCTGGTGGATCCGGCAGGCTATTACCCGCTCGATTGCCGATCAGGCACGAACGATCCGTATCCCGGTTCATATGATTGAAACAATTAACAAGTTGACACGCACTTCTCGTCAGATGTTGGCAGAGATGGGACGTGAACCGGTTCCGGAAGAATTGGCTCAGCGTTTGTCAATGCCGTTGGAAAAAGTCCGCAAGGTTATGAAAATTGCTAAAGAGCCGGTTAGTCTTGAAGCTCCGGTCGGAGATGAAGAAGATTCTTCTCTGGGCGATTTTATTGCCGATGACAGTGCTTTGCAGCCGTTGGATATGGCGATTCATTCTAATTTGAAAGAAACATGCACTCGGATTTTGTCTTCTTTGACGCCGAGAGAAGAGCGTGTTTTGCGTATGCGCTTTGGTATCGGAATGAATACGGATCATACTTTGGAAGAAGTCGGACAGCAATTTAACGTTACGCGTGAGCGTATTCGTCAGATTGAGGCAAAGGCTTTGCGTAAGTTGAAACATCCGAGCCGGTCGCGAAAGTTGCGCAGCTTTTTGGATCAATAACAGTCTTAAAAAATCCTTTGTTTCGGCAAAGGATTTTTTTTGTTGTGAATGAAACCAAAGATAAGCAAAAATCGGCTTGACTTGCGCTTAAAAATATCCTATTTATCTGCTATTGAGGTTCTTATACGGGCCCATAGCTCAGTTGGTTAGAGCAGGCCGCTCATAACGGTCTGGTCGTTGGTTCGAGTCCATCTGGGCCCACCACTTAAAAGCTCCGGTTTAGCGCCGGGGCTTTTTGTGTATCCGGAAAAAGGCAGGATTTCTGCGGTATTGGTAAGTGTCGGTCTGAGAGGTATTGTTGTTTTTTATCGGTATTTTTAAGCAAGTTTTCTGTTTTTAGGGCAAAATAGATACTTTTGGTCTGAGCGCGTATCTATTATAGTCTGTTGAAAATCAAGCATATTTGCAGTATGGGTGTTCTTTGTGTGTATGCACGAGTAGATTTCTCCGTAATAAAAATTAAAGTTAGAATTCATCAAATATCATATTGGCGTTGTCATCAATAAATCCCCTTATTTTTTTTCCTTCTACATTTTTATAAACAATCCCTTCTTTATTTACAATTTCTGTATTTGCTCCTGCATTTATTAACATATCTACAGCTTTACTATTATTTATACCATAAGCCCAAAATAAAGGTGTATTCCCATTGTTATCTTGAATATTAAGATTTGCCCCGCTTGCAATTAAATACTGTAATGGTTCCAAAGTTACATCTTGAGGGTTGGTGGCTGCTATATGTAGAGGTGCTGTCCCAAGAGTTCCTGCTTTCAAATTGATATCTGCACCGCCTTTAACAAGAAAATCTATAATTTCCATAAAATATGGAGGAAATTTACTATATGCCAGCCTCATTGCTCCTTTTATAGCTATTCTAATTTTTTCTCTTTCTTCAGAAGTAATTTCTCCACATGGTTTAGAAACAATTCCTGGAAAATTACACTCTCCAATTTTATTTTTTATTTTTTCATCAATTACCTTATTAGCATCATCTTCAAGATATTGAATATCCAATGGAAGTGAAATAGCCCAATGTAAAGCTGTCATAGAAAAACCATCACACGGAATTAAATTTATATTAGCTCCTGCATTTACCAGTATTTTTATTTTATCTAAAGCATACGATGGATATTTATTAGCATTTTTCCCCCGAGCAGAACTCTTTACTGCTTCATTTAATAACGTATTACAAAGATAAACTTTATTAACATCATAACCCGTTTCAAGCAATTTTTTTACATCATCCGGTGTTCCGTTCAAAACAATCTCATGAGCTTGTTCATCACTGATTTGAATTGTTGCATTTTGCGCAAATGCAGAATTAGTATAAAAAGTTATTATAATTAAAGTTATAAATTTTATTATTTTCATTTTTCCTCCAAATCATTTTTATCTTTGAGAGTATATACTACCATCAGTATCTAGGAATACTTTAGAATAACTTCCTTCAATAGGAATACTTGAGATGGTGATCTGAATTTGTTTTACTTTTCCTGTAGTGGTTATTGATTTTTGATAATAATTGTATGCACTAATAAATTGTTCTACAGCTATCCCTCTGGTTCCTATTGTAGTATTGTTTGTTAAATCTGGTAATTCATTTTTGTCTGTTCCCGCAATTGCCATTGTATATTCATTTGTTATTTTGTTCTTAAATATGGCAGCTTCGAAACCAGTTTCTGTATCTTTTTGTACTGAAATAAGTTCATACGTTGTATTAAAATAATCTTTTTGAGCATTTGTTAAATAGGGAATATTGGAAAATGCATTATCTCCTTTTTGCAATAAATCAGTGTCATAACAAATTTTCGATAGAAATGCTTTATCGTAACAGGCTTGTGATGAATTATAGGTAATTGTCATAAGAAATCTCCTTTGAAAATTTAGTTAGACCTAATTATGCTATCAGTGATATTTTGTGGATAGCATTGATAACCTGAAAGTATCCAAAAATTATTATTTTTAGGCAGTATTTCATAATAATACTTTTTGTATGTGTCTTGTTTGTTAAGAATATAACGGTAATGAAAAGAATAAGTCCTGTTATTTACATTTTTTATTTTATTATCCATACATTCAATTATAACATTTCTGTTTTTTAGTTGTTCCAATATAGAAGGAGAGATGAGACTGCAATATAATGTATAGGCATTTCCATCTTGTATTGATTCTATTTTTTGAGATGAAATATATTTTACCGAGGGCATATTTGGAGGTAAGATATATTGATGAATAGGATGCTTTTTTCTAAATGATAAACATTCTTGTTCAAATTTTTTTAATTGGATGTTATCATAAATAATATTAAAAAAAGGAGGTACAAAGACTAATAATAAGAGTAAATATCTTATTTTATTTTTGAAAAAGTAAAGTATATAAAGCAGTATTGGTAATATTAGAAAAGGGGAAAAATATCCCCATGGAGATAAATGATCAGATAAAAGTTCATGATATACAATAAAAACTATTACGAATATAGAGAGTTTAGTAATAGTAGATAAAATCATAAAAAAACGAGAAAATTGAATCTCTTTAGAAAATATTATTTTAATAAACTTTATTAAAATCGAAAACAGTATAGAGATTAAAGATAAAAAAATATATACAATATACCATAAATAATATGCTGTCCCATTGCCTTCTATGGTAATATTAGCAGTACTGTACATATTACTAGGAGCGACGCTTATAAGGTAAAGACCAATAAAGATAATTATTAATTTTAAAATATTTAAAGTTATTTTTTCTGAAAGAGACTTTTCTGTTTTCTTTAGTTTTTTTGTAAGAATTATATTCTGTATACTTTTCCACCAAGAGAATTCACCATCTTTGTAAAATAAAAGCTGTTTAATCTTATTCATAAGCGCCTCCAAAGGAGAAAACTAAATTAACACTTTGGAAAGCGTAACTTAAAAGCAGATAACAAAAGGTGAAAAACAGAAAAAAGAATCGAGAAAAAGAAAATCTTAATTGGAGCGCACTAAGGGAAACATCTAAAAAACTGCAAGATGATGGTAGTCCAGAAAGGGAAAGGTTATCCCGCAATTCTCTTTCATGTGCCATATTGCACTCCCTGAGAGTAATTTTGTCATTAGTTTCTCTCTATAATTTTAATTATGCAAGGAAATTATTTTTTATTTTTGTTGTTCTATTAATGTTTTGTTAGGTTTTCCTTTTAAACTGTTGGCGGTACTTGTTTTGACCTTGTGGATAAAACTTCAGACTATTCTTATATAAGAAACTAATTATCAATAAGTGTAAATTTTTGCTTTATTTTTTGTTTTCCTCTCTTTATGATATTTTTTATTAAAGCTTTGCAACTGACTTGTGAGCAACCATGGATAATACTTCTTTTCAAGACATTGACACCGGGCTGGCCTGTTTTGCGATTATGGCCAATTATTTTGAAAAGCCGGTGTCGATTGACCAAATCAAACATAAATATGACCGGCAGAATTCGCATTTTGAAGAATATGAGCTGTTGCAGCTGGCCAAGGAATTTTCTTTCAAAGCCCGCTTTGTCGAGACCAAGTGGGAGCGGTTGGACAAGACGGCGCTGCCGGCAATCGCCCAAAGCAAAGACGGCGCTTATTTTATTCTCGGCAAGGTGGCGGAAGACAAGGCCTTAATTCAAGACCCCGCCAAAGGCAACCACCCGGAGGTTTTGAATAAAGAAGAATTTATGGACAGATGGAACGGCAGGCTCTTAATGATGACCTGCCGTGAGTTTATCAACGGCAAAAACCGCAAGTTTGACATTTCGTGGTTTATTCCGGCGGTGGTTAAATATCGCAGGCTGTTCGGCGAGGTTATTCTGGCCTCGTTCTTTTTACAGCTGTTTGCGCTGGTGTCGCCGCTGTTGTTTCAGGTGGTGATTGACAAGGTGCTGGTCAACCGCGGGCTCTCCAGCCTTGACGTGTTGATGGTGGCGCTAATTTGCATTGGGATTTTTGAGACCCTGCTCGGCGGGCTGCGCACTTATACCTTCTCGCACACCACCACCCGGGTGGATGTGGAGCTGGGCGCGAGTTTGTTCAAACATCTTATCCGGCTGCCACTGTCTTATTTCGGTGTACGGCGGGTCGGCGATACGGTGGCGCGGGTGCATGAGCTGGAGAGCATTCGCAACTTTTTGACCGGTTCGACCTTAACCCTGATTATCGATTTCTTTTTTACGATTATCTTTTTTACGGTGATGTTCTTTTATTCCAAAACTCTGACGCTGCTGGTTTTGCTCTCCATTCCTTTTTATGTGCTGCTGTCCTTGTTTTTTACCCCGATTTTGCGGGCGCGGATAGACGAGCGTTTTCAGCGCGGGGCAGAAAACCAATGTTTTCTGGTGGAGGCGGTTTCGGGTGTGGAAACGGTTAAGTCTTTGGCAGTCGAACCGCAAATGCAGCGGCGTTGGGAACAGCAACTGGCGGCTTATGTCGGGTCTTCTTTCCGGGCATCGCATATCAACAACATCGCCGGACAATTGGTGCAGCTGGTGCAAAAAATCACCATGGCGCTGACGTTGTGGATCGGTGCAAGTTTGGTGATGAAAGGTGAGCTGTCAGTCGGGCAGCTGATTGCCTTTAACATGTTATCCGGTCGGGTAACGCAGCCGATTTTGCGTTTGGCGCAGTTGTGGCAGAATTTCCAGCAGGCGAAAATCTCAATTGAAAAGCTTTCCGACATCCTCAACAATCCGGCCGAAAATACCGAAACCTTGTCCAAAGGTTCGATGCCGGAGATTAAAGGCGATGTAGAATTTAAGGATATTACTTTCCGCTATGTGCCGAACGGGCCGGAGATTCTCAAAAAGATGAATTTCAGAGTCAAAGCCGGGCAGAAAATCGGCTTTGTCGGGCCAAGCGGCTCAGGCAAATCGACCGTCACCAAGCTGATCCAGCGGCTGTATATTCCCGAGAGCGGCAAGGTGCTGATTGACGGGATTGACATTTCCACCGTCGATACGGCGTGGTTAAGGCGGCAAATCGGCGTGGTGTTGCAGGAGAATTACTTATTTAATAAGAGCGTGCGCGAAAATATTGCTCTGACTAATCCGGCGATTTCGATGGACAGGATTATTGCCGCAGCCAAGCTGGCGGGGGCGCATGAGTTTATTACCGAACTGCCGGACGGATATGACACGATTATTGAAGAGCGCGGCGCTTCGCTTTCCGGGGGACAGCGGCAGCGGATTGCGATTGCGCGGGCTTTGGTCAACAATCCGCGGATTTTGATTTTTGACGAGGCAACCTCGGCGCTGGATTATGAATCCGAGCGGATTATTCAGCAGAATATGGCCTCTATCTGCAAAGGGCGGACGGTGTTTATGATTGCGCACCGGCTCTCCACCGTGCGGGACTGCGACCAGATTATCACAATTGAAAAAGGCGAGATTACCGAAACCGGCACGCATGACGAATTGTTAAAACGCGGCGGGCGCTATGCTTATTTGTGGAACAGCCAGACCGCGCCGATTGTGCCGAATGAAGTGGCGGCGGAGTAACGGACGATGTGGGAACAACTGAAAAGATATTGGGAGATTGCCAAGCTGGCGCTTTTGCAGGAGAAAGCCGCCAAAGACAGCAAAATCAAAGGCATGAACGAGCATGAAAAAGAGTTTCTGCCGGCGGTGCTGGAAGTGACCGAGATGCCGCCGTCTCATGCCGCGCGGTTGTTGACCTACGTTATTATGCTGATGTTTACGGTGCTGATTTTGTGGTCAATCCTGGGTAAAATCGATATTATCGCCACTTCGGCCGGAAAGCTGATGCCGGCTTCAAACATTAAGACTATCCAGACCCTGACCGACAGTGAGATTGAAGAGATCTATGTGCAAGAGGGGCAATATGTGAAAGAAGGGCAGGATTTGATTAAATTTAATCAGACCGAGGTGCTGGCCAACATCAGCCGGGTGGAAAACGAGATTGAGGCTCTGGAAATTGCCGTTGCCCGATTGAAAGCTCTGCTGACCGACAATCCGGAAGCGAATTTCAGCTATAATCCGGAGATTGACGAATACTTAATAAAAATGCACAAGGATCTGCTCAAAAGCCAGATGACCGAGAAAAAAGCCCAGATTGAGGTTTTGGACGGGCAAATCGTAAAGGCCGAGAAAGAAAAAGATACCATTCAGGCCGAGCTGAACCGGATTGAGAAACTGCTGCCGAGTGTTGAGGAGCGGATTGAGAAAAAACGGATTTTGGTAGATAAGAAGCTTCTGGCGCGGCTGACCTTTCTGGAGCAGGAGGAAGAACTGACCAATCTGCAGGAGCAGCGTAATGTGCAGGTTAAGAAAATGGCGGAGACCGAGGCAAATATTGAATCGCTGAAAAAGCAAAAACGGCAGTATCTGGCCGAGTTTGACAAGAACCTGATGCAGGAATTGACCGAAAACCGCGAGCAGCTTGAATCTTATCAGCAGGAGCTGATTAAATATCAGGAGGCCTTAAAGCGGACGGTGGTCAAGGCGCCACTGTCGGGTTATGTGCAGCAGTTGGTTTATCATACCAAGGGCGGCGTGGTGGAAACCGCCAAGCCGATTATGAACCTGGTGCCGGAAGACTATAAACTTGAGGCGGAAGTGCAGATTTTGAACAAAGATATCGGCTTTGTGCGGCCGGAGCAGGATGTGGAAATTAAAATCGACAGTTTTCCGTTTACCAAATACGGTACAATAAAAGGCAAAGTCCGCAATATCTCAGGCGATGCGATACAGGACGAAAAGCTGGGGCTGGTATTCAACGCCCGGCTGACGCTCTTGGATAATAAAATCAAAGCGGACGGGCAGATTATTCAGCTCAAGCCAGGCATGAGCGTGACCGCCGAAATCAAAACCGGCAAACGCCGCGTGATTGAATATCTCCTCTCTCCGGTCATGAAATATCTTAACGAGAGCTTGAAAGAGAGGTAGGGGTTGACATATGAGATATGGCTAAATACATAATTCCAAACCAGCCAAACGCATAAATAAAAATTCGCCAAACATATAATTAAAAACTTGCCAAATCTATAAATTGAAAGTACGTTAGAAACCCTTAATAAATTGGCTTCTAATATTGATACATTCAAAATGAAAGCGCCCTCATTTAAAATGGTGCTAACCGGTGTTGGGAATTATGCATACAAACGCAAGGATGGTATTCTGATTGTTCCCATCGGTTGTTTAAGGGATTAACTGCAATATTGATATCAGGATACACTAAAAAAAGAATGACGGATATGTTAGAAAACAGGAATGCTAATATAAAATTCTTGATTTTCTCCGAAAAGTGCTATATTATAGAACTATCTGGAGGAAATATGATATATTCGTTTGATGATTTAACGCTCAAGTTTCATGATTATAGCAACATAAAAGCTAAAATCCGGCGGGAAGTAAGAGACGGACGGCTTGTACAGGTTGCTCGCGGACTTTATGAAACTGATGCAGATACGCCTGGAAAATATCTGGCCGGCAGAATTTTTGGGCCATCGTATTTATCTTTTGATTATGCATTGGCCGTGTATTCGCTCATTCCCGAGGCTGTTTATCGGACTTATACTTCGGCAACTTTCAATAAAAGAAAAGCGAAGCAGTATCAAAATCACTTTGGTGTTTTTACATATAGGGATATTCCGTCTGAAGTTTACCCGTTAGGAATTGTGCTACATGAAGAGAACGGCTATTCTTATCAAATTGCCACTCCTGAAAAGGCTTTGTGCGATAAGCTTTATTCTTTGTCGCCGGCTAAAAATTTGAGCGAATTACATGCTCTTTTATTTGATGATTTGCGAATTGATGAGCAGGAATTTTGGAGGCTCAATATGAATAGCTTAAATGAGCTGGCTCCGTTATATCATGCAAGTAATCTCAAACTTTTAGGCAAGTTAATCAGGAGAAATAAATAATGCAGACTGTTTTGGAGCAGATGCTCGGTAATTACAAAACAAATACGACTGAAGAAAAGAAAAATGCGCTGAAAGAGGTCGTGCAAGAAGTGGCTTTGTGCGGTTTGTCTCGGGCCGGATTTTTTAAGCACGCGGCTTTTTACGGCGGTACGGCGTTGCGTATTTTTTACGGACTTGACCGGTTTTCCGAAGATCTGGATTTTTCATTGGTTATGCCTAATCCGGATTTTCAGTTTAATCGCTATTTTTCCGGTGTGGAAAGCGAATTGGCGGCGCTGGGATTGAAATTTTCAATTGAAGAAAAGCAAAAAACGGTTGAGTCAGCTATAAAATCGGCCTTTTTGAAAGGAAATACCAAAGAACATATTTTAAATATCTATGATATCCAGAATATCGGCATCAATCCTGATGAAGTTATAAAAATAAAGTTTGAGGTTGATACCAATCCGCCGGCTTTTGCACAATTTGAAAATAAATACCGGCTACTGCCGTCGCCGTATCAGGTTAAGCTTTATGACATGCCATCTTTATTTGCCGGAAAAATTCATGCGGTTATTTGTCGTTCATGGAGGAATCGGGTCAAAGGGCGGGATTTATACGATTATGTATTTTATCTCTCACGGCAGGTAAAGGTCAATCTGCCGCATTTGCAGGCAAGGCTGGAAGATTCCGGCGCTTGGAAAAACAGTGAAACGCTAACATTGGAAAAACTTCATAAAATGCTTCGAGAGCGGTTTGAGATGATTAATTATGAGCAAGCCAAACAAGATGTTTTGCCTTTTATTGCAGATCCAAATAAATTGGATTTATGGAGCGAAGAATTTTTTGTAGATATTACTAAGAATTTGGGGGCAACGGATAATAAAAGTATCTAGATTTTGCACATATATTGGTTTGGATGGTATCTATCAGGGATACTTTTATCAAAAAATGGTAATTTTGTAGCAGCTTAAAGGCGATAAGGTGTTTGTATTGCGTGGGATTTGCTGTTAGTGTGGCAGAAATTCTGCCTTGGAAACGGTGGTCTGGCAGATGTTCGTCTGAGGGGTGCGTTCGACCCACCACTTAAAAGCTCCGGTTTAGCGCCGGAGCTTTTTGTGTATCCGGAAAAAGGCGATTTATTGGGCTCATCGTCAAAATTGGGGGCAATAAATATATATATTGAAAACAACAAGACCCTTGCCATTGTCTGGCAAGGGTCTTGTTAATGTAGAGGCAGGAGAGAAATATTGCTTGAAAATACAATCATAAAGATTAAATACTGCTGACTTCGATTTATGAGAATCATATTTCTCTCCTATAAGATTTTATATCTGAAAGTTTAATCTTTTTATTTGTGTAGTCAATTTAAATTTGAGGTTGTGAATAATAAAATATTAAAAAAAATAAATAGAGGCTATACAGCGAAGAAAACAGAATAAAAATTATCGTTGACAGCTTTCTCCCCAGACGAAAGAACGGAGTTATTGCCAAACAACTCCGTTCCATTATCAATCTGTCCATTATTGTTCAAATCCCGAACCAGTAAACCATCATCTTTACCAACCCAGCCGGTGCTTTCAGCAAAACCATTATTATCGTGGTCAAAATGGACTGTGGAATTTTCTTCATTGGTTTCCACCCCATCACCATCTAAGTCTAAAACCAAGGGTGAAGATTGTTCATGGGCGGTGGAAAAAGAACCGTGCATACCTCGTGCGATTTTCATCATATCATCATAAAAATTTTCAGCAATTTTATAAAATTTATCAAAATGACCTTGAACCGTTTCTAATATTATTTGTAATGATAATAATTCGCCAAAAAAAGTTCTTACAGGGTTAGGAACTTTGTATCGAAATAAACCTTCAACAGCATCTCTTATGGCCATAGCTTTTTCAATTTCATCTGTATTTATATTTTCTGAAAAATTATTATTCATTTTGACTAAAGAATATGTATTTGAAAAATTAATATCTTTCCAAGCATCAATCACATATTGAACAATATTCGAAAAATATCCGCTTTTTCCCAACTCTTCTTGTATTTTACTTTTTGCATCTGAAATGGTTGTTAGATTTTGCTGTTCCGAGAAATTTCTGATAAAAATTAAAAATTCATCGTTCTCTGGTTCATTTTGAAGTAATTCGTATGCTCCATTTATAAAATTATCCGATAGTAATGTATTTATTAGTGTTTGATCTAAATTACGAGCTTGTAAAATAGAGGTTAAAGAATTTTTAACATCATCTTTTGTCAGATTTGTCATAAAAAATCTCCTTTAATTGAGGTTATAATTCATCTTGAGGTTTATATAGTTTATCTTGAATCTTTATATTTCCATTCTTATCAACTATAGTGTGTATATGTGTTGCTGTAATTTCATTATATAATGAACCATTTTTGTTTTTGATGTTTTCATTTGCTCCGGCTAATTGTAATAATCTAATTGCTTTTTCATTTTGAGCCCCATAGGCATAAAACAGTGGGGTATTTCCATTGGCATCTTGGATATTTATATCAACTCCTTGTTGTATTAAATATTTTAACGGTTCAAGAGTTATTTCGTCAGAATTTGTTGCAGCCAAGTGAATAGGAGCTATTTTTCTTCCATTTGCATTATTACCGTTGATATTTGCCCCGTGTCCTACTAAGTATCTGATAATTTCCATAAAATATGGCGTCCAAAGTTTTCCCATAACTGTGTATGCGGAGTGAAGAGCTGTTTCCATTTTTTTCTTATCTTCAGCAGTTATATTTTTGCAAGGTTTTGAAACAACACCTGGAAGATTACATTCTCCAGTGCCCTCATGTATCATTTGATCAAAAATGGTATTAGCGGTTTGTTCTATATTTTTAACCATAGTAGGTAACGTTATAGCCCAATCTAAGGCTGACATAGATTTACCGTGACAAGGAACAATATTTATATCAGCTCCTGCTTCTACTAAAATTTTAATCTTCTCTAATGCAAATTCTGGAGGAAGTTTCATATGGGTTCCATAAGCAGCGCTTTTTATTGCGGTATTTAATAAGGTATTACATTCGTATACTTTATTTACATTATATCCGCTTTGTAATAAACTTTTTACTTCTTCAGGAGTTCCAAGGGCAACGATTTCATGAGCTCGTTCATCCTGTTTAAAAAAAGCCTGTGCTGTTCCATATATTACAAATAAAAGAAAAAATATAGCTGCTATTTTTTTCATTTTTCCTCCAAGTTTAAAAATTTTTATTTATACAACAAAACCTTTGCCGGGTGAGCGGCAAAGGTTTGTTGATGTTTGAAAACATAATTTGAAATCTGAGAGGCAGCCGAAACAAACGAAACACCTGAAACAATGTCCGACGGAGGTAATCCATGGGGGTAGCCGTTAATTGGCCGTTCCGTATAACAGTTCATTCCAACCTCTCCCGTTAAGAGTAATTTTGTAATTAGTTTCACTCTATAATTTTAATTATGCAAGAAAATTATTTTTTATTTTTGTTGTTCTATTAATGTTTTGTTAGTTTTCTCCTTAAACCGTTAGTGGTACTCGTTTTGCCCCTGTGGATAAAACTTCAGATTATTCTTATACTGGAAACTATTTATCAATAAGTGTAAATTTTTGCTTTATTTTTTGTGTTGACACTACTTTTAACCACGTCCTTTTATATTCCGGTTTATCCGGTTATCAAGAAAGAACTTGATAACCGGATAACTTGGTTGGCTAGACGGCTTTCTTTATCAAATCAGAACCGGCAGCGAGATTGCACATATAGTAAAAAATAATTATATAATAAGCTTCGTCTTCTACTTATTGGGTGCTTTATAGTTATCTAAGTCATTTATTTTTTCTTGATAAGCTTCTTTTAAATAAAAAATTCGTCGATTATATGCTCCGAATCCCATATAATCGGCTGATTTTTGTTTATCTAGCCATTCTACTTGATCTTTGTATAATTTGATTCGTTCATCTTTATTTGATAAAGATTTACAAAGTTCAAAATATTTTTTTTGCATCTTTTCATAAAGTTTTAATAGTTTCGCATCAGAACAAGTTAGGTCATCAATTTGATTATTAATTTTCTTACAATTGAGAAAAGTATAAATTTCACATTTGTTGATTTTTGCCAATTCATCATCGGAGCAGATGAGTTTTTCAATTTCGGTGGTTGCTTTAGCACAATCGAAACTGGGAGCTGTTTGGGCGGATATTTCTGTAGAAAATATCAACAAACTAACAAATGAAAGAATCGTATATTTGAAATTTTTATTCATCCTCATCTCCTGAAATAGCATTTCTATACGACAAAACCTTTGCCAGGTGGTGGCAAAGGTTTGGTGATGTAGAGGCAGGAGAGAAATATTGTGTCAAGACACAACCTGAAAGGTTGAATGGTGTTGTCTTTGACGGCATAGTTCTCTCCCATAAAACTGTATAATGATTTCAGCATACTATATGCAATGAAATCTACAAAAGGGGAGGGAGGTTGTTAGGTAAATATTACCTTGCTGTCTTTGACTGCTGTAAAAAGACATCCTCCCTCATAGGTTTTATGATATAACCATTAACCTTTTTGCTTGTGTTGTCAATATAAATTTTTAATTTGCGAAGAAATATTTTATTTTGACATATTGAAAAATGAAATCTGTTTCTGAAAGTTTAGTCTTATCAGATTATTGCAAGGAAATAGTAACGATAAATGAGGAAAAAGCGATGGTTTCATTTGAGCAGGGATTTGAAAGGCGGAGAGTGAGCTGATGCAACCGGTTTTGCGAACTGGCCGGCGAACGCTTTATAATTTTATGCAGTATCAAATTGAAGATGGGAAAAAATAACGGACGTTATTTTTTCTTATGGCGTTATCTTAAATAATAAAAAAAATTATGCAAGTAGAATTTGTATAAAAGCTACAGTTTTCTTGGATAAATTTTAAATATTACTTTTAATGGTTAATATTTTTGTTTTTTGAACAAAGCCTCATCCTAATGAGAAATTTATACGTCCGTTTTTTGGGCGTGCTATTTAGTTTAATTTAAGAAGAATGAGGATTGGGGCTTTTTTGATGGCGAGTATTGAAACTTTTAGGAGTTATTTTCTGTCATCAGGCTCTTTTGTTCGGGGTTTCTTGCCGTATGTTCAGAAATCTGTATTGAGGGTTTTAAAGGGCGAGAGGTATGATCACCGCATTGTATTTTCGACGGCCCCGAATAATTGTCGGGATGTTTCGGCCATGTTCAGGAAACATAAGTTTCTAAAAACCGGAAGGTACCTTTTTATATCGATTTTATTTACTGGTATTTGTCACCATCCCGATTTTCTTTTTATCTTTCTTTATGCCGGAGGCTGCTATGGTTAAAGTTTCGGTTTTGATGCCGGTGTATAATACAGATGAAAAATTCTTGCGCCGGGCCATAGAGAGTATTCTCGAGCAGACATATCATGATTTTGAGTTTTTGATTATGAATGACTGTTCCAGTGATCCTCGGGTTGAGGAAGTTGTTTTGTCTTATGAAGATAAACGAATCCGGTATATTAAGAACTCCAATAATCTTGGAATTTCCGGTGCTCGCAATAAGTTAATCGAACTGGCTCGGGGCGAATATCTTGCCGTGATGGATCATGATGATGTTTCTTTGCCGGAACGTCTGCAGAAGGAAGCAGATTATTTGGATGAGCATCCGGAGATCGGGGTTGTCGGTTGTGCCGTGCGGTATATCGGAACGTCAAAGTTTCGGAGGTTGCCGGAAGATGATAATGAACTCAGGGAAGCTCTTGTTTTTTACAGTCCGTTTTGCCACCCGGCAACAATGATCAGAAAATTTGTTTTGCAGAAAAATAAGATTGCTTATGAGGCAGCGTTTAGTCCGGCCGAGGATTATGCCTTATGGAGCCGGTTGATGGGGGTTACAAAGTTTGCCAATCTGCCGGAGGTGCTTTTTGAATATCGTGATTACGCCGGCAATACGACACATTCCCAAAAAGGAAAAATGCAGGCTGCGACCCGTCGTATTCAACAAAATATTCGCCAAACTTATCCCGAATTGTGGAAGGCGGCGAAGGAAAATGCCGATTGGATCAAAAGAATCAAGCTCTTTGGTTTTTTGCCTTTTTTAACAATCAGGAAAAAACATCAGATTAAAGAGGCTAAGCTTTTTGGTTTTGTTCCGTTGTGGTCGGAAAAGATAAAATATTCGGCGGGAGGAGGAAAATAACATGAAAGGTATTATTCTGGCGGGAGGAAGCGGAAGCCGTTTGTATCCGCTGACGCAGACGATTTCAAAACAGCTGCTGCCGGTTTATGATAAGCCGATGATTTATTATCCTTTGTCAACCTTATTGTTGTTCGGTATTAGGGAGATTTTGATTATTTCCACGCCCAAAGATACGCCGAATATTCAGGCTTTGTTCAAAGACGGTTCTCATTTGGGGCTGCAAATTCATTATGCCATTCAGAATGAGCCGAAAGGGATTGCCCAGGCTTTTACTATCGGCGCGGACTTTATCGGAGATGATGATGTCTGTCTTATTTTAGGCGATAATATTTTTTATCTGGGCGGACAGATTGATACTTTTCGCGAAGAAGTTTCTCATAATCCGGGAGCGACGGTCTTCGGGTATCATGTTTCTGATCCCGAGCGTTTCGGGGTAGTGGAGTTTGATAAGGATTTTAAGGCGGTTTCCATTGAAGAAAAGCCGGCGAATCCGAAATCGAATTATGCCGTGGTCGGGTTGTATTTTTATAAGTCGGATGTGGTCGAGAAGGCTAAAAGCCTGAAACCTTCAGCGCGCGGCGAATTGGAAATTACCGATTTGAACAAGCTTTATCTGGAAGAAGGGCGGATGAACGTTGTTCCGATGCGGCGCGGGAATGCCTGGTTGGATGCCGGAACGCCGGACAGTCTGATGGATTCATCCCAGTTTGTGCAGATTATTGAGCAGCGGCAGGGGCTTAAAATCGCCTGTATTGAAGAGATTGCCTATCGTCGCGGTTTTATTGACGATGAGCAGATGGCTGTGCTTATTAAATCGCTTAAAGACGGATGTGCTTATAAAAAATATCTTCAGAAAATTTATGAGGAGTATCATGGAATTTATTAAGACGGAAATAGACGGCGTTTATATTTTGGAACCGCGGGTTTTTGAAGACGCCAGAGGATATTTCTTTGAAATCCATAATCAGAACGAGTTTGCCGCGCATGGGCTGGATTATCATTTTGTGCAGGATAATCAGTCGAAGTCTTCTTACGGTATTATCCGCGGGTTGCATTTTCAAAAAGGGGAATTTTCGCAAGCCAAGCTGGTGCGCGTGATTGAAGGGACGGTATTGGACGTTGGTGTTGATTTGCGTCCCGGTTCCAAGACTTTCGGGAAATATGTTGCGGTTGAGTTGTCCGGTGAAAACAAGCGCCAGCTTTTGTTGCCGCGCGGGTTTGCCCATGGTTTTTCCGTTTTGAGCAAAACAGCGGTTTTTTCTTATAAATGTGACAATTTTTACAATCCGGCGAGCGAAGGCGGCATTCGTTTTGATGATCCGGATCTGAATATTGACTGGAAAGTTAATCTTAAAGATGCGGTGCTGTCGGATAAAGATTTGAAGTTGCCGTTTTTAAAGGAGTATGAGCCGTGCTTTTAGTGACAGGTGCAAACGGGCAGCTGGGACAGGAGCTGCGGCTTATTCTCGGGGATAAGGCCGAATATGTTGATTATGCCGATTTGGATATTACCGATGCGGCGGCGGTGAAGGATTTTTGCCGGCAACGGGCGTTTGCGGCGATTATAAATTGCGCGGCGTACACGGCGGTGGACAAGGCGGAAAGCGAGCCGGAGAAAGCATGGGCCGTTAATGCAACCGGTCCGAAGAATCTGGCGGCGACCGGAATACCAATGGTGCAAATCTCTACGGATTATGTTTTTGATGGTCGGAAATGTCATCCGTATGTTGAGGATGATGAGGCAAATCCGCAATCGGTTTACGGAAAGAGCAAGTTGGCAGGCGAGCAGGCGGTTTTGGAGACGGCGTCGTCGGCGGTTGTGTTGCGGACGGCATGGTTGTATTCGCCGTTTGGCAACAATTTTGTGAAGACAATGCTGCGACTGGGCGCCGAAAAGGAAGAGCTTAAGGTGGTGTTTGACCAGGTCGGGACACCGACTTATGCCGCTCATCTGGCGCAGGCGGTTGTTGCCGTTTTGCCCCGGCTTGAAGCCGGATATAAAGAGGTTTTTCATTTTAGCAACGAGGGCGTTTGTTCCTGGTATGATTTTGCGGCGGAAATTATGGCGCAGGGCGGGCGGAATTGCAAAGTTTTGCCGATTGAGAGCAAGGATTATCCGACAGCGGCGGAGCGTCCGGTTTTTTCGGTGCTGAACAAAACAAAGTTTAAAACAAGTTTCGGTATGGAAATTCCTCATTGGAAGAAAGGACTTGAAGAATGTCTGAAGCGATTTTAGTAACCGGTGGCGCCGGATTTATCGGCTCCAATTTTGTGCCGTATTTTGCAAAGAAATATCCGGAATATCAGGTGATTAATCTGGATAAGCTGACTTATGCCGGAAATTTGGATAATCTGGCGGAATGCAGCGGGATGAAGAATTATCGCTTTGTGCAAGGGGATATTTGCGATCAGGCTTTGGTTGAAAAGCTGTTTGCCGATTATGACATTCGCGGCGTGGTTCATTTTGCAGCGGAAAGCCATGTTGATAATTCGATTTCCGGCCCGCGTCCGTTTATTGAAACAAATATCGTCGGGACGTTTAATTTGCTGGAAGCGGCTCGAAAACATTGGATGGAAGCGCCGGGAAAATGCAGGCCCGGTTATGAAAAATGCCGTTTTCATCATATCTCGACCGATGAGGTTTACGGCTCGCTGGGAGAAGACGGATTTTTCAAAGAAACAACGCCTTATGCGCCGAATTCACCTTATTCGGCCTCAAAAGCCAGTTCTGATTTTTTGGTACGGGCGTATTTTCATACTTTCGGCATGAATGTAACGACTTCTAACTGTTCCAATAATTATGGCCCGAAGCAGCATCTGGAAAAGCTGATTCCCAAGATTATCAGCAATTGCCTGAACGAGAAGCCGATACCAATTTACGGCGACGGCAAGAATATTCGCGACTGGCTGTATGTGCTTGATCACTGCAAGGCGATTGATTTGATTTATCACCAGGGCAGAGCCGGTGAGACTTATAACGTGGGCGGACATAACGAGAAGACAAATCTGGAAATCGTTTCGGAAATCTGCCGGATTATGGACGAGAAAAAACCGCGTGCCGGCGGCAAGAAATATGCCGAACTGATTACTTTTGTTGCTGACCGGGC
Source organism: uncultured Alphaproteobacteria bacterium (assembly GCA_944390885.1). GTDB lineage: Bacteria > Pseudomonadota > Alphaproteobacteria > RF32 > CAG-239 > MGBC133411. The sequence goes on along the minus strand of CALXRP010000005.1, from coordinate 48,066 downwards.
CGGACATGACAGGCGGTATGCCATTGATGCCAATAAGCTGACAACGGAACTGGGCTGGAAAGCGGACGAAAATTTTGCTTCCGGCATTGTCAAAACCGTGGAGTGGTATGTGAAATGAAGCCAATACTTGTTCATGCTCATATTTTTTATTCCGAATTATGGCCGGAGCTTAAATCTTGCATCCAAAATCTGGCTGATTATCCGTTTGAGCTTTTTGTAACAATGGTTGTTGATAATAATGAGCTTAAGGCTGATGTTCTGTCGGCTTTCCCAAAAGCTCATATTGAGGTGGTTGAAAACCGGGGTTTTGATGTGGGGCCGTTTGTTCATGTATTAAACCAAGTTGATTTGGATGATTATAGTTATGTTGTGAAACTGCATACCAAACGGGATATGCCCCTTGGTGCTCATTTAAAATATTTTGATATGTCCGGAGCAAAATGGCGTCATTATGTGTTGGCTACTTTAAAGTCTGAAAAGGTTGTAAAAAATATAATAAGCGCTTTTGAAAAAGATAAAAAGCTGGGGATGGCGGCGGATTATCATCTGATTGTCAATAAAGAACGAGATGATATTCAGGCTCAGCAGGAAGCAATAAAAATCTTAAAACAACTTGGGTATGAGAATATATCTTATGGTTATGTTGCCGGTACAATGTTTTGGTGCAGGGCATTTCTTCTCAGCCCATTAAAAAGGCTGGGTATTGATCTCTCTGATTTTGAAGAGTCTTCTGCTCATTGTAAAATTTCTACAAGGGCTCATGTGCTGGAACGTTTGTTGGGATGTTTGGTTGGTGCTCAATCTCAAAAAATTGCAGATCCTATTACTTTTATACAGTTTCCCGGAAAAATCTGTGAAACAGTCCGGAAAATGAAGAGGTTTTTCTTTCAAAGGAAGATTACAAAAAACGGAAAGCTGATTGTTAAAATTTGTAAAATTCCTGTTTATAGGAGGAGTGTGATTAATGAGTAGAGTTGCGATTTTTGCTTCCTATGATAAAAACGGGATCGTTCATGATTATGTAATAAGCTATTTAAAAAGGCTGAAACGGGTTGCTGAAAAAATCATTTTTATTTCTGATAATAATGCAAAAAATGAAGAAATAAAGAAATTAAGTGACTTAGTCGTGTTTAGTGATTTTACTCCGCATGGGGAATATGATTTTGGTTCATATAAACGCGGTTATCAATATGCAATGAAACATGGTCTGTTAGAAGAAGCTGATGAGCTTGTCTTGTGTAATGACAGTTGTTTTTCAGTTATGGATTTTGATGATATGTTTGCCCAAATGAGTCGGAGGTCTTGTGATTTTTGGGGTGTTACCGATAGCATAGAAATCCAATATCATTTGCAAAGCTATTTTTTAGTTTTTAAAAAGAACGTATTTACACATAAAGAATTTGCTAATTTTCTTAATTCTGTTGTACGGCAAGATAATGTTAATGATGTCATAAAAAATTATGAGATAGCATTAACTCCTTTCTTGCAAAATATAAATTTTACATCTGGTGTATTTATAAAACATCAAGAAAAAATAAATCCTACAATGAAACCAATAACATTGTTAGAACAAAACATACCGTTAATCAAAAGGAAGGTTTTCGTATTACAGGATGCCTGTATTGAAAATGTAAGATCGTTATTATTCAAATTAAAAAAAGAACACAGGGATTCATATATAGATATATGTATCTATTATAAGAAAACATTTAGTCGTTTTTCCCCCTTAGTGCTTCCATATAGCTTTTGTAAAGTGAAAAGATTTTTGTATCAAAAGAAAATAAGCAAATCAGGAAAATTAATTGTAAAAATATGTAAAGTTCCTGTGCAGCTTTTTGTAAAAAGTTAATAAGTACTAAAAGAGAGGCAGTCATGAAAATTTTAATAACAGGAGCTAATGGGTATATAGGACGGCATGTCGTAAATAAAGCACTTCAGAAAAATAATGATGTGATATGCTTGGATATTAAGCCTCTTTTTAATGATAAAGTAAAAAATATAGAAATGGATTTTTTAGAAAAAGCAAATGATCCAAGTTTGTATGGTTTTTTAGGAAGGCCTGATGTGGTTATTCATTTGGCATGGCAAGATGGGTTTAATCATCAATCTGAAGTTCATTTGAAAAATTTATCGGCTCATTATGCTTTTGTAAAAAATATGATAGATGCTGGTTGTAAATCTATAGCTGTTATGGGGACAATGCATGAGGTCGGATATCATGAAGGTAAAATAGATGAAAATACGCCATGTAATCCAATGTCTTTATATGGAATAGCTAAAAATGCTCTTCGGCAGTCTGTACTTGCATATGCTGAGGATAAAGATGTTTCATTAAAATGGTTAAGGGCGTTTTACATTACTGGAGACGATAATAACAATAAGTCTATTTTTGCAAAGATATTGCAAATGTCGAAAGAAGGAAAAACTTCTTTTCCGTTTATCAGCGGAACAAATAAGTATGACTTTATTGATATTGAGGTATTAGCAGAACAAATTGTTACCGCTTCTACACAAAATAATATATCCGGAATTATTAATTGTTGTTCAGGAAACGCAGTATCTCTAAAAGATAAGGTGGAAGAATTTATTCGAAATAACAATCTTAATATAAAGCCGGAATATGGAGCTTTCCCATCTCGAAAATATGATTCTCCAGCCATTTGGGGAGATAATTCTCGTATTAACATAATAATAAATAAAGGAAATTAAAATGGCAATATTTAAAGTAAAACAAAAAAAGAACAAAAGAAAAATATATTTTTGTGGAATTCCACTTTGTACAATTCCTCAAGATGATTCTCTCAAACAATATGTTAAGGATAAATTTGATAAATTGTTTTATATTGTATTGCCGGCACAAAAAAAACATCCTGATGTATTTTCAAAATACAAAGATATGTACAAGGGTAGGGATGTTGTTTTATGTGCAACTGGCCCTACATTTAATTATTATACTCCTATTCCCGGAGCTATTCATGTTGGTGTAAATAATGCATATAAAAATGAAAAAGTTCAGTTAGATTATTTATTTGCGCAAGATGGAGAAAATGTAGTTGAAGCTGCTGGGGAAGCATTGCTAAATTATAGAAAAAGACAATGTAAGAAATTTTTTGGAATTCATTATCTTATAATTCCCAATCTAGAAAGTTCTTTTATAAGCGAAAAAGATGCAGAGCAAGCAAATGCGGAAAGATATTATTTTTTATTGGAAAGCAGCCCGTTAAATGGGTGTGCATTGGGAAATGCCGATTTGACAAGCCGACCGTTGTTGTGCCTCGGCAGTACTGTATTTTGTGCACTGGATTTTATTTTATGGACTAATCCTAAAAGAGTTTTTTTAGTAGGATGCGATTGTGTTAATAATGGGCATTTTATAGAAGATAAGGAAAACAAAATTCAAGCAAAAGATGAAAATTTTATTATTTTAAAAGAAGGGTGGAAAGATTTTAAAAAGTTTGTAAGAGGACACTATCCTAATACAGAAATTATTTCTATTAATCCTAAGGGGTTAAAGGGACTTTTTCAAGATGCTTATACTGTATCTTTTTTAGAAAAAAGTCCAGAATTAGCCAATAGTTCCCCAACCTTATTGGAAAATATATTAAAAGATTTCCAATCATAACTCATCGGGAGATGAGTATCCTGACAGCGTTGATATGACAATTGATTTTTTAGAAATAGAGAGATGAGCTTATAATAAATATCGGAGATAAAAATGAAAGTTTATGCATTTGTTCCAGCAAAAGGTACTAGTGAAAGAATAGAAAATAAAAATATGCGTTTTCTTAATGGTGAAAGATTGTATATACGAGCATTAAAAACTTTATTGAAATGCAAAGAAATTGACAGAGTATTTTTAGATACAGAATCTGAGGATATGTATAATTTGGTTGATTATCTTCCTATAACATTTATGAAAAGAGATCCTAAGTTAGCCAATAATAAAACAGATGGACATCAAATGTTCTTAAATGAAGTAAAAAACTATCCAGATGCGGATATATATGTTCAATTACTTTGCACTTCGCCATTTGTTGAGCCTCAAACAATAGATAATGCGATAAAATATATAAAAGAAAATAAACAATATGATTCTGCAATATTGATGAAAAAAGATAAATTTTACTTTTGGGATAATAATAAGCCAACATATGATATGAATCATATTCCAAACAGCAAAGATCTACCAGAAACCTTGATAGAAAGTATGGGGCTATATATTTCGACAAAAGAAAGTGCATTAACAAATAATCGTAGATATGGAAATAAGCCGTATTTTATTTTTGGAAAGCAAGAAGAGTTGGTAGATGTTAATAATATTTCCGATTTAGAATTTGCAGAAATAATAGCTAGAGGACAGCAGATTGCAGAAAGAAAAAGATTAAGTTTAATTAAACATTTCGTATCATCAGCGGCTTTATCTGATTTATTAGATGATATGGAATTAGAAAAAAAACAAAAATGTGGATTTGTTATTCCAAATTGGAAATGTAATATGAAAAATATTAAAATTTTGGGAAGAGCAAAAACATTAAAACTAAGATCTCTTAAAGAAGGAGAGGATTTTCGAGGTATATACGGCGCATTGGCATCATATGAAGGAATATCTGATAATGATGTTATTGTTGTCGAAAACGAAGAGAAGGAATATGCATATTTTGGAGATTTAAATGCTCGATTGGCAATACGTGCCGGTGCAGCAGCTACAATAGTGGATGGAGCTACAAGAGATTTGGCCGAGACAGCAAGATTGAACTATCCAGTATTTGCTCGTTCATATAATTCGGCAGATGTAAGAAGAAGAGCTACTGTAGAATATATAAATAAGCCAATAAAGATTTTTTCAGAGATAACCGGACAATATTGTTATGTACAACCAGGGGATTTGTTTTTTTTGTGATGATTGCGCTGTGGTTGTTATTTCTCAGGAATTTGAAAACGAAATTATTCAACGTGTTTTAGGTACGTTTAAGAATGAGAAAGAAATTATAAATGATATCCTTGAAGGAAGAAATGTTTTTGATATTTGTGACGAAAGAGGAAATTTTTAAGAGTAATATTTTCTAAAGAAAAGGAATAAGACATTGCAGAGAAGATTAGGAATATTTTTCTTTTTTGATAAAGATGGGATTGTTGATAATTATGTGTTTTATTTTTTAGAGCATTTTAGACGTGTTTGTTTAGAAATTTGCGTCGTCGTAAATGGAAATTTATCTTCTAATGGTAAAAATAGATTGGAAAAATACTGTGATAAGCTAATTATTCGAGAAAATAAAGGTTTTGATAGTTGGGCTTATAAACAAGCAATTGAAGACTATGGATATGATGAAATAAAGAAGTATGATGAATTGATCTTATGTAATTTTACTTTTTTTGGTCCTATTTATCCGTTGGACGAGATGCTTTTGCAAATGGAGGCAAGGGATTGTGATTTTTGGGGAATACATAGGTATAGGCACGAACCTAATAATTATATGGCAGGTGTTGAGATTTGTGAACATATTCAATCTCATTTTATGGCGTTTAAGAAAAGTATTCTTCAGGCAAATGCGTTCGAAAATTATTGGAAATCACTACAGCCTATTAATAATTATGAAGAAGCTGTTGCCTATCATGAGCTAAGAGTTACTAAGTATTTTGAGAATTTGGGGTTTAAATCTTCAACATTTATTGATTATAAAAAATATTTTGACAGAGTTGGTAATTCTGCAGTTTATTGTGCTGTAGAGCAAATAAAAAAGGAACGGTGTCCGATATTAAAACGAAAAGCATTATTTATAAAGAAGGGAAAAGTTGAATTTCCTCAGCAAGATGGAGAAAATCCATTTGAAGTTTTGACTTTTATCAAAAATAATTCGGAATATCCAACAGAATATATATATGAGAATATTTACAGATGTTTTTCTCAGGAAAGTAGATATTTTTTTAATATATTAAAAAAGGTATATTTTTCCGTAAAATTACTTTTTAAGTTTAATAAAAAGAAAAAACAAAAATTAAAGAAAAAGATAAAAAATATAATTATATTACGCAGATATTCTACCTTATTGGAAAATAAAAAATTCGGAGGATTGGTTAAATATAAGAAAAGTGACACAGAAGAAGCTTGTTATATTTTTGGTATTTGTGTAAAAAAGAAGAAAATAGTAAAAAGTAAATTTTCTAACTATGTAGCGTCAGGTAAAGAGTATGACAGATTAGTTTTGATGCGGCCGCGTATTGATAATGTTGGTAGATTTACTTATGCTTGTACAGGGTTAAAAGTTTACTCCAGGCAAACATCTATAGGAGCTTTTTGTTCTATAGGAGAAAATGTTGTGCTGGGATGTGGTCGACATCCTCTTAATTTTTTATCAACATCACCGTACCTTTATTATGATAATCTACATTTTAAATCGAGCTTTACTCCATCACATAATGAGTTTTGGGATTACCCAGCCATTTATATCGGAAATGACGTGTGGATTGGGGATGGTGTCTTTATTATGAATGGTATTACAGTCGGAGACGGAGCAGTTATCGGTGCTCACGCTGTAGTTACTAAAGACGTTCCACCTTATGCGATTGTGGCAGGAGTGCCTGCAAAGATTATTAGATATCGCTTTGATGAAAAGACAATCAAAAAATTGCTTGATTTACAGTGGTGGAATTTACCCGATGATATAATTAAGGATATTCCGTATGATAATATAGAAAAAGCTATAGAATTTTTAGAAAATTTAAAAAAAGAGTATAAAAATGCCTGAATTCATAAAAAATTTGTCGGGGCATTCCGGCTGCGGATTAAAGCTTTTAATACAAGCAGGAGCGGATATAAATGTTCGTAACAATGCCGGACAGTTGTATTATGAATATCGAAGAGGGGAGATTGGTGACTCTTTATTAAGATAGAAATTTATTAAATCAAAAATGAAATTTTTATAGCTTAAAACCTTTACCTGACAAGTGGTAAAGGTTTTTTGTTTAATATTTAGGCAGGAGAGAGGCACAATACGGTATGCAATCACAAGGGAAAACGACTGCACTTTTCGGCCAAAGGTATCATGCTTCTCTCCTATAAGCTTTAATGCTGTTCATATTAACCTTTATATTTGTTCTGTCAATGTAGATTTGAGGTTGTTAATAAGAAAATTTTTAAAGTGATGTATAGCTGTGAGCATATTGGAATGTTTTTTTACTTTTATAAGCATGAGGAATGCTTTATGTTTCGGAGAAATTTTGTTAAAATTTTTTGTTTTAAAATGAAGGTTTTTATTGAACAAAAATCTTTATTATGGAATATTGATTTGGGACATGTCAGATCAGGTGTCTGGTATTTTATAAGGGATGAAAAATGGCGACTTTAGATGAACTTCCAAAAGGCAAAACAGCAGTGATTTGTGCCGTGGCCGGAAAAAAAGATTCTTTGCGGAGACACTTATTGGAAATGGGGCTGACTCCGGGAGCGGAGGTTACTCTGGTTAAGACTGCTCCGTTGGGAGATCCTTTGGAATTTAAAGTTCGTGGTTATGAGCTGACTTTGCGGCGTGAAGATGCTTGCAATATTGAAATCAGGGACATTCACAGAGCCAAGACTGCCGCCGATGTTGTACGAAAAGCTGTTCCGGACGAGATGGTGCGCAAAGGAGAAAAGTCTGAACTGCAATTAAAGTCAGCAAGGGATGTTATTCCGGAGAATGCCGAGATTTCTTTTGCTCTGATCGGTAATCAGAATTGCGGAAAAACAACCCTGTTTAACCAACTGACCGGCGCCAATCAGCATGTCGGAAACTTTCCGGGCGTGACCGTTGACAGGACTGACGGTATTGTTCGAGGACATCCGAATATCAAGGTGACCGATTTGCCCGGAATTTATTCTTTGTCGCCTTATTCCAGAGAAGAACTTGTTACCCGAGATTTTTTGCTGAAAGAACATCCGAATGCCATAATTAATATTGTTGACGCCTCCAGTATTGAACGCAGCTTGTTTTTAACGCTGCAGCTTTTGGATTTGCGCATTCCGATGGTTATTGCCTTGAATATGATGGATGAAATTCGTTTAAACGGCGCTTCCATAGATATTAATCGTTTGGAAAAAATGCTCGGAATTCCTGTTATTCCGATCTCGGCTCTTAAAAACGAAGGGGTGCGCGAGTTGATTGAGCATGCCGAAAATGTTGCCCGATATCGTGAGATTCCGGATAAGGTTGATTTTTGCCTTTGCGGCGGAAAAGAGGAAGGGGCGGTGCACCGTTGTATTCATTCGATTGCTCATTTGATTGAGCATGATGCCGCAAGAGCCGGTATTCCGCTGCGGTTTGCCGCTTCTAAGCTGACGGAAGGCGACGAACCGATTTTGAAAAGCCTGAAAATTGATCAGGAACATTGCCGAATATTAGATCAGATTGTTGCCCAAATGGAACAAGACTGCGGTATGGATCGCGAGGCGGCAATGGCGGATATGCGTTTTTCGTTTATCGGTGGTTTGTGCAAAGATTGTGTTATTAAACCGGCGCAAAGCAGAGAGCGGGTTAGAAGCGAAAAAATTGATCGTATTTTGACAGGAAAGTGGACGGCTCTGCCGGTTTTTCTGGGGTTGATGGCACTGATTTTTTATTTGTCTTTCGGGCCGTTGGGAAATTATTTATCCGAGCTTGTGGAGGCGCTGGTTGCAGCTCTGGGGGAGAATGTTCAGAATGCACTTAATCGTTACGGAATGAATCCGGTCGTTATATCTTTTGTGGTGGACGGCGTTTTTGCCGGTGTCGGAAGTGTGTTGAGCTTTTTGCCGGTTATTGTTATGCTGTTTTTCTTTTTATCTCTTTTGGAAGACAGCGGCTATATGGCGCGGGTTGCTTTCTTTATGGATAAATTATTGCGCAGGGCAGGCTTATCGGGGCGCAGTTTTGTTCCGATGCTGATTGGTTTCGGGTGTTCGGTTCCGGCTATTATGGCTGCCAGGACGCTGCCTTCTGAGCGGGATCGGAAAATGACGATTTTATTGACGCCTTTTATGAGCTGTACGGCCAAATTGCCAATCTATGTATTATTGACGGCGGCGTTTTTTGACCGATATCAGACTTTGGTGATTATCAGTTTATATTTGCTCGGGATTTTTGTTGGTTTGCTTTTGGCCTTTGTTTTTAAATCGACTGTGTTTCGTGGTGAGGCTGTGCCGTTTGTTATGGAATTGCCGAATTATCGGATGCCCGGATTGAAAAATGTGTGGCGGTTGATTTATTATAAAGCTAAGTATTTTATCACAAAAGCTTTTACCATTATTTTTGTTGCTTCCATCGTGATCTGGTTTTTGAGTTCTTTTGACAGCAGGTTGAATGTGGTGACAGATTCTTCGTTCAGTATTTTGAGTGCTATCGGCAGTTTGATAACACCGGTTTTTGTTCCGCTGGGTATTGAAGATTGGCGTTTGTCTACGGCATTTTTGAGTGGGTTTGCCGCAAAAGAAAGCGTTGTCAGCACTTTGGGCGTTTTGCTCGGCGGACAGATTGAGCTGCTGCCGACGTTGTTGACGCCGCTGAGCGCGTATTCGTTTTTGGTCTTTTCTTTGTTGTATACGCCCTGTGTTGCAGCTGTGGCAACCGTTAAAAAGGAATTGGGAGCCCGGTATGCCGTGTTGATTGTTTGTTTGCAGTGTTTTATTGCCTGGTTGGCTGCTTTTGTCATCTATCATGGAATGAGATTGGTGTTGTAATTGTTTATGTTGGTTTTAAGACTTGTCAAACGGAGGATTATGTTTTAATCTGTTTGGCAAAATGAATTATTATTTTAATTTTTATACAGAAGAATGTTATGGAAAAGAGCTATTGTGCGGCGAATTTCTTTTTTGCCGGGTATGAAGTTTTTAAAATGCCGAGGTCTTTGGAAAATGCTGTTGAGCGAGCTGTGGCAGTAGGGAGTTGTTATGTCGTTAACAGCGATACTGATGTTAAAAAAGTTTTGTTTTGGAGTTCTTGCTGGTTTTCCAGAGAGCAGTTGAGCGAATATCCTAAGTTTCAGGAAGATTTGCAAAGATCTCCCGAAGATGCAAAATTTTTGATGACGCTTTATTGCGGACAAATGCAGCTGTTGCCTTTTTCGGCGGCAGAGTTTGAGGAGCTTCCGATCAGCGAGGTGTATCAATTTCTTTGCAAAGGAACATCTCATGCGGTGGTTTTTCCGGTGAGCGGCAAGCGTGAGCCTTTTCATAATTTGAAAATTAAAGGTGGATGATCCGATTTATTCGGATTGGGAAAAAAAGCAGCTTCATGTGCAGAAGCTGCTTTTTTATTAAGGAAAGGAACAAGCTTTTATTTCAGCCCTCTTCAGCAGGCTTGCTTATTTTGCGGTAAATATATACGGCAATCGGTACGCCGAGCAGCATTCCCCACATGCCGATCATACTGTGGGCAATGTACAAGATTATTAATGTCATTACCGGGTTGATGTGCATTACCGATGATACAATCCGCGGATTTAAGACATAGGCCTCAAGCATATGAATGATGATAATCATCAGCAGAGCCCATAATCCAAGTTCCATACCGCCGCTGTTTATGGCCATCAGGACAATCGGAACGGAAGAAATCCACATTCCCAGCACAGGAATCAGCCCGCACATAAAGACAATTGTGCATAAGAGAGCAATGGCTTTTACCCCCAGAAAATGGAGACAGACGGCCGTTAATATGGTGTTAATGGTTGAAATCAATAACTGAGCCCGGAAGTTCTCGCCGACGACTTTTGCAAAAAGCAGAATGCTGTCGGCGGTTTCCCGATAAGATTCCGCAAGGCGCGTGAAACGAAGACGACGCATTCCTCTGGAGAGTTCCGGTAAATCGAGCATGATCAGAAAACTAAACAGCATGGCCAAAAAGAACCAACCAAAATAGTGCAACCCTTTTTCCAACATATTGCGGACGACGTTCCAGACGCTGACAACCAGCGTTTCCGGAAACAAGGCTTCTTTTATCTGCGGGAGCAGCGGAGCAATCATCTCATTTTCTCCAAGGTTGGAGTTCATCCAGTTGCGGACGGATTTCATGCTTTCCGGCAGTTGTTCCGTAAAATTTATTGTTTCAGATAAAATTCGCGGCGGAATATATACCAAAAACGCCGTTACTCCCATTAAAAACATAATGTAAAAACAGATGACGGTTGCTCTCCGGTTGACGTGGTATTTCCGGCGGAGGGTGTGGCTGATGCTTGAGACGATAAAGCACATAATGAAAGTGATGAATATAAGTCCGAACATATTCCGGAACAGGTACAACAGCCCCATAAATACGGCCCAGATAAAGTAAACCCGGTTTACCCGGATGAATTCCGAAATGTTAAAAGTCATGCTTTTTTTCCTCATTTTGCAGCCTTGTTTGATTTTATAAAAGTTAATTTATCACGGTGTTGGTAAATTATGAATTAATAATAAAAAATGATATTGCAACTTGACAAAAAAGACAAATGTTTGTATTATGGGGACAAAATCTCAACAGGAATTTGTGTTATGAATATTAAAGATTATATTGGCGTTTGTCAAAAAGAACGCCAAGGTAAAAGTTTTGCCTTTTTAGCAGAGCGGTGTGCTACCTCCGCAGAGGCACCTTATCGTATAAAAAAAGCCGGAAACATATCGCCGGAAGAGCCTTGTGTCTTGGTTTTGGCAGGAACGGGCGGAGAAGGGGTGTATCTTCGCGGTTATAACGGTATGTTAAAGAAAACGGATGATTTTGTTAAAAGTATTCCGGAATTGGCGGATGAAAATGTGCGCGTATGTGTAGCTGTGTGCGATTTTGGAAAATATCACGCAGATAAAATCGCCCGCAAAGGAATGCACTATGAAACTTATTGGCCGGAACATTTTGCTGAATTAAAACGCAGCATACCGGAGAATTGCAGGGAGGAAACTTTTAATCCGTCTTATGTTAAAGATATTTTTGAGGCTGCTGTTTTGCCGCGTATTTCAAAAGATAACGGAAAGCAGCGTTTGGGACAGCAGCAGGCTTTGAAAAATATCCGCCGTTTGAATGTCGTCGGACATTGCCATGGCGGTTATGTTGCTATGCAATTGGAAAAAATGATGACGCAAAAAATGAACGAGCTTGGTTATTCAGTTGAGGAACAAAAACAAATTAAATCGGAATTTTTAGTTTTGTGTTACAATCCCGATTGTCCGAAGCATACATCCGAATTGCGTTTTATTGCTATTGAATCGGCACAGGACAATCATAATCTTTATAATCATTATCTGAAGGAATGGCTGTTGATGAAGCATAAAGATTTTGGGGTGTGTTATCAAAACAAAGTCTGGGGACGCACGCTGGCTTGCGCACAAATTGACAAGTTCGGCGTGGAAGGAAATCCGCCCCGGGAAATAATGGCGGTTCCGATAGATGAATTCTTTTGCGGAAAGCGCAAAAACAAGGAACTCGGCGAACATGGTTTTATGGGATTTGAACCGGTGGAAAACATGAGCAAAGGAGCACGCTTGTTGCAAAAATTTGCCAATAATATTTTGAAAAACGCTGTTAAAAATTCATGCCGGCAAAAAGAGGAGAATTTTGTTCCGCTACCGGCTATTCAAAATCTGGCGGCGGATACCCTGTGGCAGAAATGTGAGTTTGCACGTGCGGTTATTACCGGATATCGTCTTGAACAGCAGATGATATGGTCGAATAAAAGCAAAATTGACCAATATGCCAATTGGCGGCGTTCAATTCCGAGGGTTGAGTTGGATTAACCCGTTGGCATTATTTCTGTTTTTTTATAATTAATATTATTTTGCCGCCGGGTAAAATAGTGAAACATTGTATTTTCTGTCGTTAGGCCTCAGAAGACGAAAATGCGATGTTTTTTTATATATGATGTTTATATTTTCCAAGGAGGTGGAGTATGGCGTGGTTTTATCTGATGATTGCAGCGGTTTTCGAGGTCGGTTGGCCGACGGGGCTGAAAATGGCTGAAGCTTCGGCATTCAAAGTCGGGTGGATTGTTTTTGCATTAGCAGCAATGGCTTTTAGCGGCGTTTTTTTGTATCTGGCGCAAAAGGAAATTCCGATTGGGACGGCTTATGCCGTTTGGACAGGTATTGGTGCAAGCTGTACTTTTTTAATCGGGGTGCTGTTTTTTCATGATGTTTTGTCGCTGATGCGGGGTCTGGGTGTTTTGTTGATTATTTCCGGTGTTGTTTTGTTAAAATACGGTCACTGATGTTTTTTCGGGAAGGAAGCTGTTTTGCGATGGCTTTCTTTCCGGTTTTTTTATAAACAGTGCTAAATGCTTAATGCAATACACTGTTTTTTATCTTGTTATAATAGCAATTGAAGTGCCTTACTGAATTCTTCTTCGGATAATTTTTCATTATAATCGCCATAGGCAAAGCCCATCAGGTAATCAACGGCTTTGTAGCCTCTAGTATCGGTTATGTCTTTGTCTGCTCCGTTATCAAGCAGAAGTTTTATCATATCGAATCCGGCATTTTCTGCAGCGTACATTAGGGCTGTACGATTGTCGTGCAACAGCCCCGGATAACCCTCTTTGTCATTGGTGACTGCATTCACATCAGCACCGTTTTGGAGTAAAATCTTAGCACTTTCCAGAAAGTCAAATTGTGCGGCGACCATTAAAGGTGTTTTATCAATGTTATTACGGGCATTGATATCTGTTACCAAATCTTGAGCCTGTTGTTCTTCAATTGGCATATCTTTGGTTAACTCGAGCAGGAACTTTAAGTATTCCGGATTTTGAACGGCAATATGGATGAGTGGAGCCGGTTGAGTATTGTGGCCAAAAATGTAGTCTTGTGGAATTAAAATCTTTTGTTTTTGCCGAAAATCGGGGGCTGTTGCAAATTTCTTTATTTCGTCAGGACTTTTTTGTTCAATCATCAAGCTGCGAAGAGTTTGAGGAATCGTGTCATATATTTTTCCTTGAAAGTCACTTGAGGTTGTTCGATACCAATATCTTGTACCGTAAGGCTGGTTGAATAATATGTATTCGGCCAGTTTTATAGCTTTTTCATTAGAAAATTTTCTGTTGTTGGTAAAGTAGTCAATAAGAGTTTGTCTGGTTTTGATATATTCTTTTTTGATTTCCAAAAAGATTTTACGGTTTTCTAAGGACAGATAAGACCAGACTTCATAAGGATATTTTATTTGATATTGCTGAGTGTCCGGGGGGAGTATTCCTAAGAAGGTTTTATTCTGTATGAGGTTCTGATGGGCATAATGGCCGTAACGCATAGTTCCTTGATAAGATGACAGGAAATGTCCATCTGCCTTTTCAGTTAAATTTACAAATTTTTCAATATCTCTTTTCGGAAATTTTTGATAATCTATATCGTAATAACATTTTAAACGGGGGATGAAGTTATCTCGGCTGCTTCCGTAATAGGGGGATGTGACATCGATAATTTCCGGTAATTTTTTTGCAATACCGCAATATATTTGTGTATATTGACTGTCTACCAGTCCTTTGTCTGAGGCGGAAACAACAACTTCGGACAGATAATCCTGAGATAAGTAGTCGTTATCTTCTGCCAAGTCTGAGGCAAAAGTTTTGTAAAATGTTTCTTTATTGTAGTTTCTTGAATAACCAAGGTATTGGTCACCTTTGTCAAATTCTTTTACAACATCTCTTAAAGCATTTTTAATTTCTTTGATCTTTTCAGGATAGTAAGCTTTCAAGAAAAGAGCCAATTGTAATTTTTCAGTTAGCGTTTGGGCTTTTTTTAGGGTATTATAAGCTTTGGACGGATTATATTCCATGTAGAGAAGAGCCTGAGAAAAAGTCCATTCTCCTTCCGGAATTACCGGTTCGGATATTGCCGGAGCAGCAAAAGTTTGTGGTTCGGGTTTCTTGTATCTGATATCTTTGTAATATTTGAGTGGTTCTTTTGCAAATTTAATTGCTAAAGGTAACTTTTGCGGATCTTCTGAATCAAAATAGTTTTCTCCTTTACAGATAGGATAGAAAGTTGTGACATCCACGCAAGTAGAAAATTTTTTCCTTGGATGCAAATGAGGTGAGATTTGTAAAAAGGAAAATGGCGAAATTAAGGTTGGTTTGCATTGATCCTGAGAAGTACAATATTCTAAAATATTTCGTTTGGAGGACAGTTCTTTGAAGGCATTGTATGTATGCTTTTCTTTTATGGCCGTTTGTATGTTTTGTAGAGTTTCCTGAAAACTTTTTTTATTATAGTTTGAATATGTGTTATCTATCTGTTCTTGTATAAACGGAGTGAGGGTGTTTTCAAATTGTTGTAAATATTTTTGTGCTGTCTGCGCATCATTATGCGCTTCTGCAATAAACGCATTTACAAGTGGTGCAAAAGGTTCATCCGATTCAATATAGGGTGTATCAGGAGAGTTTATTTTTAGAAGTTCTTGCGTCATCCAATCAAAATGGGAAAGTTCTTTATTGGAATTGGCCAGTAGTGCAGATGAAGAAAGAAGGGTAAACAAAAAAGACGGAATAAATTTTTTCATAGTTATAATTCTCCAAGATTTATATCATCTTATTGGAAAAATGTAAATTTTTTATAAAGATGAAGGTCAAAATAAAGGATGAAGAGGAGAAACTTTTCTCAGGTAAGGAAGTTGTTTTGCGACGGCTTTCTTTCCGTTTTTTTATAAACAGTGCTTTTTTTATATTGTTACCTATACTTTAGTATAGGTTCCCTTGAATTTCTTAGTTTTGCTTATATTTTTCTAAAAAATTAAAAAAATAATGCAACAGATTGTTTTTAAACTCCTTCTTTATGAAATCCATTTTGTGGATAAACAATCTGTTTCAGAGTATAAACTGGATTATGAAAGAAGATATAAAGAAATCTCTGGGAATAAAGGTTCGGTCATTACGCGAAAATGCCGGAATGACGCAGGAAGAGCTGGCGAGCGTTTGTGATGTCAGCTGGCGGACAATTTCGAATTTGGAGCGGGGTCTGGTGGTGCCCGATTTGTTGATGGTATATAAAATTGCCAGGCGTTATCATGTCAGTATTGATGAAATGATGGGGCTTAATTTTTCTGACCGGAAGTCTGTTCGTCGTCTGGAAACAGAGAATATTATTATCGAAAAAATCAAAATGATGGATGACCGGCTGCTTGATTATGCCGCGGATCAACTTAATCTGCTTTTGAAACATTTTACTTCCGGAAAATAATTTTTAGAAAATTACATAAATATTTATGTTGTCTTTTTGCTGTTTATATGAAATATTGTTCATATATTTTGTTTTCCTTTTAATTTAATTCATAAGAGACAAAATGGGGATTAAAGAGAAGATACAGCTGCTCAGAAACCTGATGTGTTTTGGTGAGGCCATAAAGCATAATTCCATTACCAAAGCGGCGGAAGTCAACGGGATGAAACAGTCTAATTTTTCAAAATGTCTGAAGAGTTTTGAAGAATACTGCGGGGTTACGCTTTTTAACCGGGTATATAACGGAGTTCAGGCAAATGAGGCCGGGCAGGATATTTATGAATTGAGCTGCGATATTGACCATGTGCTGCATAAAATTCTGACTTTTAAGACAAAATCCCATAATAATTCCGGCGATATACGGTTATGGACCAGTGACGGTTTGGGGGCGGGATATATATCTTCCTGTCTGCCGGATTTTTATCTGAAATATCCTGATGTTCACATCAATATTTGTTGTTCTCTTGAACCGCCTGTTCTGACCAGTGAGGTTGATATGGCTATTGTTTATGAAAAGCCGGAGAAGAGCGATATTTTTTCGGTCGGCGAATATTGTCTGGAGTTCGGCTGGTTTGCTTCTAAGTCTTATCTGGAACGATTTGGTTATCCGAAAAATAAGGATGATATTTTACAGAATCATAAAATTTGTACCCGGGATAATTATGCAGATGTGTGGGAAAAGTACCGGTGCTTTTTGGATGGTGCGCGGTATGTGGCGGCTTCGACCAATTCATCATCCATGTTGCTGCGTATGACGAAAGACGGCATTGGTATTGCGTTGCATCCCTTAGGGGTGGCAAAACGGGAAAATGACCTGATTTATTTGAATAAGATCAATATGGAGTTAAAGCATAAATTTTGGATTGTTACGCGGCGCGGCTTGAAAAAACAGCCGCTTGTGCAGGCATTGGTCAGATATATTAAAGATGAAGCGATGTATTTATGAATTCGGCAAAAAGAACGGCGGCTTCCAGGTCCCGACGGCAGCTGACCCAGACGGTTTGGGTGATGGTATTACCGAAGTTGTTTTTTATAATAATTCTTGATACGTCGTCAGGCAGCTTTTGATAACTGACAATAACATCAGCCCGGGGGCTTTTTTCTTCAATCAGCAGAATGTCCGGGTGCCGAGTATGAAATTCTTCCAGATTATTAAGACGGAAATTTTCCGGAAAGCAGTAAGAGATTTCTGCTTCCATATTATGTTCGGTGGTTTGGTCCAGTAAGAAAGAAATATTTTGGGAAAGTTCTTTGCTTAACTGATATATTTTTTGTCCCAGAACAGTCGGTTTGACGCCTTGATTGCTGCGTTCCAGGAGCGGCGCGCCGATCTCTTCTTCCAGTTCGGTCAGCATTTTGCTCAGGTTTGCCGCTTTTATGCCGTTTCGCTCGGCGGTTATGTTTATCCGGCCGTTTTCTATAACCGCGTAAAAGTAAAGCAGACGGCGGATGAGCGCGAGGTTGTTTTTTATTGTCATTTTTTAAAATCTCTGTTCTGCATGACTCAAAATATATGATCTTATTATAAAATTAGTATCTTTTAATTTATAATGAGTCAATATATTAGCTCACTTATGATTGAAAATAATGTTGAAATACTGATTGTCAGAAGCGATGACGATTTTGCCGGTATGAAGCATGTTCGTCAGGAAGTTTTTGTTAAAGAGCATAATATCCCAGCAGAAAGAGAATTTGACGGCAATGATTATTGCGCGACGCATATTCTGGCCAAGGTTGACGGAAAACCGGTCGGAACCATGCGTATTCGGTATTTTGCCGATTTTGTGAAATTTGAACGGATGGCCGTTTTGAAGGAATTTCGCAAAAGCGCTTTGTCGAGCCTGATTATGAACAAGGGGTTTGATTTTGTGAACCGCAAAGGATATACAAAGGTTTACGGCGAGTGCAAAAAAGAATTGTTGGCGCGCTGGCAGGCCTGCGGGTATGAGCAGGTTTACGGTGCTCCTTTGGCCGAGCAGAACGGAATGACGCTGATCCCCATTATGCGACGTTTGCCGGAAAATCCGAGTGCCGTGCGGATAACAACTCATCCTGAAGTCTTGAATGCCAAGGAAGATGAATGGGAGAAAGAAAAAAGAAAGGTTTTGCAAAAGCAAAAGGTTGGTGTTTTGTTGTCTTATCAAGGGATATTGCAAACGACAGCTCGTAACTAGGCTGGATGATATTGAGCCGGAAAGGAAACTTTCCGGTTTTTCTTTACTTTGTTTTCGGCGGTTGTATACTTTTGGACAGAGGAGGAAGAAGATGAAAAAAGAAGAGTTTACAATGCCGGAAGAACTGACCGGTGAGAAAATCCGCCTGGTTAAGCGGCACCGAAAATACAGCTGTGAGCTTTTTCAGGCGATTGACCGGTCGCGGGATTTTCTGCGGGAGTTTTTGTTTTGGGTGGACGGAACAAAATCGGTTGAGGATGTTGATAAGGCCATGGATATGTTTGCCGGTAAATGGAACGAAAAAACGGCGTTTGATTTTGTGATTTTGGAAAAGGCCGGCAGGGCAGTTGTCGGAGCAGGCGGCGCCTTTAATATTGATTTTGAAAACCGGGCGGCAGAGTTTGGATATTTTCTTGACCAAAAACAAACCGGAAAAGGATATGCTGCCGAGCTTGTCCGATTGCTTGAGGAATACTTTTTTGCAAAAGGGTTTCATCGCCTGAAACTGGAGATTGACGAGCGCAATCTGCCGTCGCAGCGGGTGGCAGAGCGGGGCGGCTATGTATATGAAGGAACTTTGCGCGATGTGCTTTTGGCATATGACGGATATCGCAACCATAAAGTATATGCAAAGATTCAAAAGTCGTAAATTTTGCTTGAATAATTGTTTTTATCCCTCTAAAGTCTATTCAGATGTTTTTTTAAAGGAGATAAAAATGAAAAAATTTGTGCTTGCCATTATGATGGCTTCCTTTTTGTCGGCTTGTGCGACAGATCCGTATACGGGAGAGAGTAAGGTTTCCAAAACAGCCTGGGGAACAGGAATCGGAGCAGCGGCCGGTGCAGGAATCGGTGCTTTGGTCGGTGGTGAAAAAGGTGCCTTAATCGGGGCCGGCGTTGGTGCTGTTGCCGGAGCCGGAACGGGCGCTTATATGGATGTTCAGGCTCGTAAACTGCGTCAGGAATTGCTCGGAACAGGCGTTCAGGTGGCTGAACAAGGCGGCAAAGTTTATCTGATTATGCCGGGAAATATTACGTTCAATACGAATGAAGCGACCATTATGGACGGTTTTAAACCGGTTTTGAATTCGATTGCCAAAGTAATTAAAGAATACAACAAGACGATGGTTCAGATTAACGGTTATACCGACAGCACCGGCAGCAATGCAACCAATATGGCATTGTCTCTGCGCCGGGCAAATGCGGTTTCCAATTATCTGCGTTTGCAGGGTGTTGACGGCAACAGAATCGTTACCGACGGTTTGGGCTCGGCAAATCCGATTGCTTCCAATGCAACGGCGGCCGGTCGCGAGCAGAATCGCCGCGTTGAGATTGTGTTGATTAATCAGCAATAGTTCTGAGGCGTTCAAAAGGGGCTGGAGATGCCAGCCTCTTTTTTTATGCTTTATTAAGTGATAAAGCATAATCTGGCCGTTTTTTTTTGAGGTGAGTAAGATATAATGGAGACGGGAGGCGGAAATGCCTGATTTTGAACTTGAAGACAATATTGGAAAATTATGCGTAGGGATTGATGAAGCCGGAAGAGGGCCGTGGGCCGGTCCTGTAGCGGCCGGAGCGGTGGTTATTTTAGACCGGAATTTGAATCCCGAACTTTTGGCCGGGCTTGACGACTCTAAAAAACTTTCATCTAAAAAACGAGAAAAATTGTATAACCTTTTGTCAGATGAGGAAAAGTCAGGAAAAGTCAGTGTCGGGATCGGACTAGCTAGTGCCCAGGAAATTGATGAACTGAATATTTTGCAGGCGACTTTTCTGGCAATGAAGCGCGCCGTGGAAAATCTTAAAGTAAAACCTGAGCTTGCACTGGTTGACGGCAATCAAAAACCAAAAAATCTGCCTTGCAACGTGCAAACCGTGGTTAAAGGCGACGGGAAGTCTATGTCGATTGCCGCCGCGTCGATTGCCGCAAAAGTATATCGCGATCGATTGATGACGGCATTGGCGGAAAAATATCCGTATTACGGTTTTGAGAAAAATGCCGGATATGGGACTGCTCTGCATATTCAGGGGCTTAAAGAACACGGAGCGACGCCGGAGCATCGTTTTTCTTATCGGCCGGTGCGAGAAATTACGGAAGAGCGTAAAAACGTAGAATCTTGACAAAAAAAATAACCGTGATATGTTTGTGCAGCTTAATTTTGATTAAATATCAATATGTTGACAGATGCTTATCCGGAATGAAACCGGTTGTTAGCGATACAGAGCCGGTTCCTTGGCATAAAATCTTCAGCAGACGATTGGAAAATATGCTAATTTCGGTAACGTTTTGTATTTAAGCAATTTCTGTATAACGTAAAAAAAAGCTGGTAAAAAAACTTATTTTTGTTAATAAATTTATAAGAAATATCTCTCATACTGAGGTCATCTTATGTTATTTGGAAACCCTTTATTTGGTTGGTGAAAATGAGCAGTATGCATACAAAAAATATTCTGAACACGATTATTAACGATGATTGTGTGAAGGTGATGAATGCGATGGAAGAAAATTCCGTGGATCTGATTTTCGCCGATCCTCCGTATAATCTTCAGCTTGGTGATGCTTTAACGCGTCCCGATAATTCTAACGTCAGCGGTGTTTATGAGGAATGGGACAGCTTTGAAAGTTTGGAGGCCTATGACAATTATACCCGCGAATGGATGACTGCGGCACGCAGGGTGCTGAAGGAAGACGGTGCTATTTGGGTTATCGGATCGTATCACAATATTTTCCGTGTCGGTTATATTTTGCAAGATTTGGGTTTTTGGATTTTGAACGACATTATCTGGAACAAGACAAATCCGATGCCGAATTTTAAAGGGACGCGTTTTACCAATGCTCACGAAACTTTGATTTGGGCTTGTAAAAATCCGAATTCCAAATATACTTTTAACTATGAAGCAATGAAAGCGCTGAACGAAGATACACAGATGCGCAGCGATTGGCAGATTGCCCTTTGCACCGGCAAAGAACGGCTGAAAGACAGCGAGGGGAACAAACTTCATCCGACACAAAAACCGGAAGCTCTGTTGTATCGTGTGATTATGTCTTCAAGCAAAGTCGGTGATGTGATCTTAGATCCGTTTTTCGGTACCGGGACGACCGGAGCCGTTGCAAAAATGCTGGGGCGGAATTTTATCGGTATTGAAAAAGATGAGAATTATGTTGAAGGGGCCAGACAGAGAATTGAAGCCGTTAAGCCGGTTTCAAAAGAAGCCTGTTTGGAATACAGTACCAAGAAACGCCAGCCCAGAGTTCCTTTCGGAGCCGTTATTGAACGCGGCTTACTGCATCCGGGCGATAAACTCTATGATGCCAGCCGCAAGCATTGTGCTTTTGTTCGTTCTGACGGAACACTTACTTCGTCGGCCGGAGAAGGTTCAATTCATCAGGTCGGAGCCGCTGCTCAGAACGCTCCCGCCTGCAACGGATGGGTTTATTGGCATTTTGAAGACGAAAATAAAAGCTTGGTCAGCATTGATGAATTGCGTAAACTTGTCCGTATTGAGATCTACGGGGAGTAGATTTTTTGTTTGAATTGAAAAAAAAGAATGCAGAAATGGCAAAGGCAAAATAGTCGAAATATAATATCAGAGAAAAAAAATATTCAGAGCGGGAGCAATTATGCCGCGATTGATCTGGGAACAAACTCGTGCCGTTTGGTTATTGCCTCTCCGACCCCGACATCTTTCAGAATTGTAGAAACTTTTTCAAAAATAACCCGGCTCGGCGAAGGGATTATTAATGATAATGAGCTTTCCCGTCCGGCCATCAAACGGACTATCGGTGCGTTAAAAGTTTGTGCCGGTGTGTTGGACGAGTATGCGCCGATTGTTGCGTCGCGTTATGTGGCAACGGCAGCTTGTCGACGAGCGAAAAACTGTAATGAGTTTTTAGAAGCTGTTAAACGGGAAACCGGGCTTGATATTGAGATTATTTCTTCCAAAGAGGAATCCCGGTTGGCGGTGGTGGGATGTATTCCGCTTTTGAACCGACATATCAAGCGCGCTCTGGTTTTTGATATCGGCGGCGGGTCAACGGAGATTTCTCTGGCGCGTGTTACCAATAGCGGGAATACGTTTATTGAAGGTTTTGTGTCGTTACCTTACGGGGTTGTTACCGTGTCGGAAGCTTTTCCTGCGCAAGATATGACCAAACTGGCTTATGATACCGTTATTGAGCGGACGCATAAAATTCTTAAGGAATTTGATGATAAGTATAATATTTCCGAAGCGATAAGAAATCAGGAGATTCAGGTTATCGGCACTTCCGGGACGGTTACGGTTATCGGAGCCGTGCATTTGAATCTGGCTCGTTATAACCGTTCGGCGGTAGATGGTATTTCAATTTTGAAATCTGATATTGACAGAGTTATTACCAAGATTAAAAATATGGGCGACGAAGGGAGGCGCAAGCATCCGTGTATCGGTGTGCAAAAAGCTGATTTGACGATTGCCGGCTGTGCGATTATTGAGGCAATTTGTTCTTTTTGGCCGATTGCAGAAGTGACTGTGGCAGATAGAGGAATAAGAGAAGGGATTTTGCTGGATTTGATGCATCATGCAAAAAATTTCAGAGCCGGAAAAAAACGCCGGTTTCGCCATCCTTACAGAAGAGGAAAGAACAAAAATGAAAAATAAGTGTTTTGCGGCCATAGATTTGGGGACAAATTCCTGTCGGCTGCTGATTGCTGATGAAAAAGGAAAATATTTGTATAATGAAGCCGTGCCGACCAAGCTGGGCGAAGGGATGTCACGTCAGAACAAAATTACCCAAGAGGCAACAGATCGTGCCTTGTCCTGCTTTTTTGCTTTTAAACAGGAAATGGACAAGCATAATATCAAGGCTTATCGGGCCATTGCAACCGCAGCTTGCCGTGAGGCCAAAAACGGTGCTGAGTTTGTCAAGAAAGTGTTTGACGAAACGCGAATCAGACTTGAGGTTATTGACGGCGGAGAAGAAGCGCGGCTTAATCTGATCGGGGCCCGCGATAATGTGAAAAATAATTCGGCCAAATATATGGTGGTTTATGATTTGGGCGGCGGGTCGACCGAGATTACGCTGGCAACTAATGAGGCATCTCCGAAGATTTTGTATACAGTTTCTATTCCGTGGGGAGCAAGAAATGCCAGTGAGAAGTTTAATCTTGTCTCTTATGTTCCTGAAAATGCCGAAAAACTTCATGCGGAAATTTTGAAATATGCTGATGCTTTTGTTGAAGAATCCGGCTTAAAGAATTGTGATGGCGGTATTTGCTTTGTTGCTACGTCCAGCACGCCGCTGCGTCTGGCCTCGATGATTAAGAATTTCGGAAAATATGACCGGGAAGCTGCTGACGGAGTTATTTTTACCGTTAAAGAGGCTGATGCGGCGATAGCCAAGGTTTTGAGTCTGACCCGGGAAGAAATGGCCGGTAATAAATATATCGGTGAAAAGCGTTCTTTTATTTTTGCGCCGGCGTGCGTTATATTTAAAACTATCTATGATTGCCTAGGAGCAAAAGAAATTACGGCCTCGCTCAAGAGTGCCAAAGACGGAATCATTAAAGAGTTGATGAGCAATGACAAAACTGACCAAGTCTGCCAAAGCAGTGTCCGGCCGACGAGCCGTGACCGTGCATGTTAAAACGGCAAAATATCGCAAGAAATCTTCCAATCAATGGCTGGAGCGCCAGTTGAACGATCCTTATGTGGCGGAGTCCAAGCGTTTGGGGTATCGTTCACGCGCGGCGTTTAAACTGATACAGCTGGATGAGAAATATAAGTTTTTGGGCAAAGGCAAAAGAATCGTAGACCTGGGATGTGCACCGGGTGGTTGGACGCAGATTGCCGTTATGCGCAACAAAGGCGCGGGGCAGGTGGTCGGCCTTGATATTCTGGAAACGGAATCGGTTGCCGGGGCAACGTTGATTCAACAGGATTTTACCGAGCCGGAAGCTGCAGACAAGTTGAAGGCTTTGCTGCAAGGTGAGGCTGATATTGTGATGAGCGATATGGCGGCCAATACGACTGGGCATCAGCAGACGGATCATTTGCGAACCATTCATCTGGTAGAGCTGGCTTATGATTTTGCCAAAGAAGTCTTGGCGGAAGGCGGTATATTTATTGCCAAAGTTTTTCAGGGCGGTGCGGAAGGAGAGCTTTTAGCAGACGTGAAGCGCAACTTTAAAAAGGTCGGGCATTTTAAACCCGATGCCAGCCGCAAAGCGTCGCCGGAGACTTATTTGGTGGCCATCGGCTATCGGGGTAAAACGCATATAACGAGCGCCTAATGTGATTTTTTCCGAATAAAAAAAATTCATGTACTTTTGTGTACACTAAAATTTTTTTTATCGTTAAAATCGCATTATTCGTCTCGTTCTCTGCATTTTACTAATGTGGGAGTAATTAATACAGATTTCGCGGGCTGGAGGAATACTCATGTACTTTTTTGTACATTCCCCACATTTTTTCTTAAATCTTATTATTTTCCTCACATATCAGCTTTTTCCGATGTGTGCGGGAAGCCGGCGTATTTTGTCAGAAAAAATTCTAATCTAACTCTCCCTAACCCTCTCTTAGCAAAGAGAGGGAATGAAAAGTATGGAAGTTGAGGAATGGAAATTAAGAAAATAGTGTTGTAAATTTGAAGCTTTTTTATATTCTATTTAATCAAAAGCATAAAAATCCCCTCTCTTTGCTAAGAGAGGGTTAGGGAGAGTTAGAACTTGCCAATAAATCGAAATTTTAAAAAATTATCGCGGAATTTGCGTCGTCATAATACAGAGGCAGAGTCTTTTGTTTGGCAGCAATTACGGAATAAAAAGATTGGGTATAAGTTTTTTCGGCAATATGTGATTAATGATAAATATATTGTTGATTTTGTTTGTCGGGAGCGGAAGATTATTATAGAATGTGACGGCGGACAACATTGTGACAGCGTAAAGGATATGGAACGAGATACTTATTTACAAAAAGAAGGGTATACAATTTTACGATTTTGGAATAATGATATTTTATCTAATTGGCAGGGATGTTTATATCGGATTAAACAATATTTGAAAATAGAGGATGTTGGCTAATGCAGACGGGAGCGCGTTATCAGGCGGTATTGGATTTGATTGGGGAAATTTGGAATTCCGGAGTGCCGGCGGACAATATTATCAATGATTATATGCGAGCACGCAAATACATCGGTTCCAAAGACCGGCGTTTTATTGTCGAAACCGTATGGAACATTATTCGTAACCGGATGAAACTTTCTTTTGATACCGGAAGCGAGGAACCCCGCAAGATTGTTTTGCTTTATCTCAAGCATTATACGTCAGACAAACCGGAAGACGTTTTTAACGGCGGGGCATATGCTCCGGCTGTTCTTTCTGCAGAAGAAAAGGCTTGGCTGGCAGCAGAAAATGAAGAACCTTATCCTGATTATGTTGAGGCGGAGTGTCCGCAATGGCTGTTTGAAAAAATAAAAGATGTGTCGCTGCTTAAATCGCTTAATGTTCCGGCGCCGGCAGATTTCAGAATTAATGTCAAAAGCCGCGAGGCCGTGATGGAAAATATGGCGAAGGAAGGATATTTCGTCGAGCCGACGCCTTATTCGCCTATCGGGTTGCGCAGCCGGGACAGAATCAGTCTCGGCAACTGTATGGCTTATCAAAACGGCGAGATTGACGTGCAGGATGAGGCTTCGCAGTTGGCGGCGATTTTGTGCGATGTTCGGCCGGAGCATAAAGTGATTGATTATTGCTGCGGCGCCGGCGGCAAAAGTTTGACGATTGCTTATCTGCTTGGCAATCAGGGGCATATTCTGGCGCATGATGTGTCGGCGAAAAGATTGGAGGCGATAAAACCCCGGATGCAGCGTCTCGGCATCAAAAATATTGAACTGACGGATCTGGTGGCAGACAGTGACAAGGAGTTCGACCGTTTTGTTATTGATGCTCCGTGTTCCGGCACGGGAATCTGGCGGCGTTCGCCCGACGCTAAATTCCGCCTGACACCGGCAATGCTTAGTTCCCTCAATTCCACCCAGAGGGAGATTTTGGAAACAGCTTATCCGAAAGTCAAGTCCGGTGGCCGTATCATTTATATTACCTGTTCGGTTTTGCGGGATGAAGACGAAGATATTATCGAGGCCTTTTTGCGGGATAAGCCGGATATGAAACAGTTGGATGTCAAAGAATTGTGGGAGAAAAAGATTGGTTGTCCGTATCCCTGCCGGGATGAGCATTATCTGAGACTTTCGCCGGCGGCAACCGGAACGGACGGTTTTTTCTTTACGGTTCTTGTTAAAAGTTAGGACTGTTCACGCTCGGCAAGTTTCTGCCCGTTTTTCTGATAAATGTAAGAGATGATTTCAGCCACGGCGGCAAAAGCTTCAACCGGAATCTCCTCGTCAATATCTACGGCTTTGAGAATCTGTAATAAATCGGCGTCCTGGCGGATTTCTATGCCCTGGTCTATGGCGATTTGAATAATTTTTTCCGCCACGTGGCCTTGTCCTTTGGCCAAAACGACCGGAGCATTGTGTTTGTTTTGGTCATAGCCGAGGGCGACGGCATAATCTGTGGACAAATCTAAGTCTTGATTGTCTGATATGTTTTTTGGAGTATTATGTTTTTCAGACATGGATGTGTTTCCCGTGTTTTCCTTTTTGCTTATTGTAATCATTGGGGAATGATTTGGCAAGGGGTTTATATGCGGCATAAAATTTGCATTCATGAGGTTATGAGGGAAACATAACCGTATTGGGGAGAATTAAGATATGGATTTGAACAATCTGACAGTTTTTTCTTTGGCGAATCAAGATATGAAATATCTGACCGAGCGCCAGAAGATTCTGGCCGGTAATGTGGCGAATGCCAATACGCCCGGATATCTTGCCAAAGATCTTAAAAAACCGAAATTTTCTGATGAGCTTAATTCTGCCCTGCAGATGACTGTTACCAATGAAAATCATTTTACCGGACTGGGCGGAAGTTCTCTTTCCGCACGTGTTTATACGCCCAAACCGACTCAGCCGCTGACAATTGACGGCAACGGCGTGGTGTTGGAAGACCAGCTGAACGAAATCAGCAAGGATAAGGGTGAATATACCCGGGTGATGACTTTGTATAACACTTATAAGAATATGATCAAAACGGCGGCAACCAAAGTCGGTTCATAAAGAGAGGATGTAACAGATGGCCAATAACCTGATTGTCAGTGCAGATATAGCCGTTTCCGGAATGAAGGCTCAGGCCGAGCGTCTGCGGATTATTTCCGAGAATATGGCTAATGCCGACTCGATTGCCGGAGCGCCGGGTGAAGCACCTTACCGCCGGCAGGTTGTGACTTTTAAAAATTATGTCGATAAGGCTACCGGAGCGCATTTGGTTAAGGTTGACAAAGTGCTGAAAGACCAGTCCGAATTTGAGAAGAAATATGCGCCGAATCATCCGGGGGCCGATGCTCAGGGATATGTGGCCATGCCAAATGTTAATCCGTTGGTTGAGATGATGGATATGAAAGAAGCACAGCGGACTTATGAGGCTAATATGAATGTTATGCGCACGGCTCGGGAGATGAGCTCCAGCGTGTTGGATTTGTTAAGATAATTTGTAAAGGGGATTAAAACGTGACGACCAGTATTTCCAGTGCATTAAATGCTTATCAGCAGGCTTTGGGCAGAATTGGCGCAAAAACGCCGGTGTCGGAAACAAAACCGGCGCAGAATTCGGATTTTGGTTCCATGGTACGGGATTCAATCGAAAATGCGGTGGAGCTTTCGCAACAAAGTGAAAAAATGACAATCCAGGGGATTCAGGGCAAGGCTGATATTCAGGATGTCGTTCTAGCCGTTGCAAATGCCGAAACGGCGTTGGAAACGGTTGTTGCCGTCAGAGATACGGCCATACAGGCTTATCAGACGATTATGCAAATGCCGATATAAAAATTGTGCTTTTTTAGGTGGAAAGATTTTTTTATGAAAGGAGTGTACAAAAAGTACACTCCTTTGTTGAATGAAATAAAGTTATGAGCAAGAAGCGGACATAACGCCATCCACACATGAATTTATCCAGTCTTTGTCCCAGGTTATTGCTCCTCCGATTATTACGCATAAAGTTGCTGCGTATGCAGCTTTGAGACATTCACAACAGGAAGATTGTTTTAGACACTCTGACATGTCAACGTTGGCGCTTGAAACGCATTGTCCGCTATAACAAACTGAGCAACTTGAGCTTCCTCCGCTGCTTCCGCCTCCAGAACTACTACTGCTGCCTGAACCTGAAGAACTACCGCCGCCGGAAGAAGACGAGCAGGTAGAGCAACAAGTTCTGGTCCCGCCACAACCGTCAGAACAAGAATATGAACCGCAGGAACATCCGCTTTCGCTGGAATAGGGGGTGCAACAGGACTCATAAGGATAATAACAGGTCTTTGTGCCGCAGCCGTTTCGGGTCGACCCACCGCAACCGCCGGGGTTGGAAGTCGACGTACCGGACGGACAGTTCATGTTACAGGTGTAATAACAGGTATATTCGCAGCCGTCCGTACCGTTTGAGCCGTAAGACGAATAAGTTAAGGACGTATAACTCGGACATCCGCTTGGACGGCAACAAGTTCCGTAAGAAGAATCATAAGCACAACGTCCGGAGTTCTTTTTGAGTTTCTGGCCGGAAGGACAAGAGTTTGTATAACCGGTATCACGGCAAGCACGTTGATTATCGGTTTTACATTGTTTATACAAAGAGCCGTAACTCGGACAGGGCTGATCCACATATTTTGGAATGGAACAAGAGGTTGTGTTATACCCGTTTTGTTCGCACCATGTTTTGGCATCACATTTAAGGTAATGATCATCACGGTTACATTGTCCGACTTTGGCATAATATTGCGGACATTCGCCGGAAGCATAGTAGGTATAGCCTTTACTTTCACAAAATTCGGTATCTTCATTAATGTTCATATTCCCGCCGCCACCGGCCAAATCCTCATCGGCACAGTCTGG
The DNA here is from genome assembly GCA_944390885.1 of uncultured Alphaproteobacteria bacterium. Lineage (GTDB taxonomy): Bacteria > Pseudomonadota > Alphaproteobacteria > RF32 > CAG-239 > MGBC133411. Next base: position 18,743 of record CALXRP010000005.1, on the reverse strand, counting down.
CAGAAAGCAAATGCCACTATATGCGGGAGATGGGAGGAAGACCGAGAAAGCAGCGGCAACAGCAAGAACCGACACCGCAGAATTAAGTTTCATGTGTAGCATAGTGTTATTCATTTTCGGTCTCCTCCCAGAGGCGAGCGCGCTTGACCCGATCGTTTGTCATCATCGAACCAAAGCTTACGCGTTGCTCTTTTCTTTTTCTTGAGCAGCATTGTGCTCAGAATGGTTAATAAAAATTCTTTTCTTGTTGTCGTCCCTTTTCCTTTGTCATCCTTGGGCACTTTATTTTTTAGTCATCCCCGGGCTTCGACCCGGGGATCCAGGTCAATCATAAGGCTAATTTTTTCACTTGGATTGCCGGATCAAGTCCGGCAATGACCAATTGAGTAACAAGCCTCATAAGAACGACAATAAAGATACTATAGCACAACAAAACACAAGAGTCAATACTAGATGAAAAATAGGGTGGGGATTTTGGCTAGAGAAAGTGTAAAGTTTATGTGATTGTAATATTTTTTAATAAAACTTGTATGTAAAGTGCTTAAAGTCTGCTTGAGTTTTATTGTTATTGTGGCAGAATTCTTTTAAGTTAATTTTTGAACGGAGGCAGATATGGCAGACAAACTTTTTGGTACGGACGGGGTGCGCGGTAAGGCAAATATTTTTCCGATGACGGCTGATTTTGCTTTGAAGTTAGGCAAGGCTTTAGGAACCATGTTTTCCGGGACGGTGGCTATTGCCAAAGATACCCGCGTTTCTTGTGATATGCTGGAAAGTTCATTGGCGGCCGGTTTGACTTCTATGGGATGTGATGTGATGTTGCTGGGCGTTATGCCGACACCGGCGGCTGCAATGGTCACTCCCGGGCTCGGTGTTGCTATGACCGTTATGATTTCGGCTTCTCATAATCCTTATCATGATAACGGGATTAAACTGATTAAAGCAGACGGGCATAAATTTTCCGATGATATGACAGCGCAATTGGAGAGTTTGGTTCAGAAAGATGATTTTAAACTTGATCCCGATAAAATCGGAAAAATTGAATATAATTTTAAGGCAATTACGCCTTATTTGAGTAAAATTGCCGCGATAAAACGCAACAGTTTTCCGCTTTCCGGTTTGAAAATTGTGATTGATTGTGCTAATGGGGCTTTTTCAAAGATTGCGCCGCAAGTTTTGAAAGATTTCGGGGCAGATGTTATTGCTATCGGGGCGGCTCCGGACGGGTATAATATTAATAAAGGCTGCGGTTCTACCTGTACGGAACTGATGTGTGAAACCGTAGTTAAAGAAAATGCGGATATCGGTATTGCTTTGGATGGTGACGGAGACAGGATTATTATTTGCGATGATAAAGGAGCCCGGCTGGACGGTGACCAGATTATTGCTTTTCTTGGGCAATATTTGAAGCAAGACGGAAAATTGCAAGGAAATGCCGTTGTGGCAACAATCTGGTCTAATATGGGACTTGAAAAGTTTTGTCATAGTCAGGGAATTGATTTTTATCGTACTGCTGTCGGCGAGCGTTATGTTACCGAAAAAATGAGGGAGATCGGTTCCAACTTCGGCGGTGAAGAATCCGGTCATATGGTATTGAGCGATTTTGCTCCGACCGGAGACGGGTTGATTGCCGGGCTGACTGTTTGTTTGGGACTTTTGAAGACCCGTAAAAAAATGAGCAAGATTTTTCCGGTCTTTGAAAAATGTCCCTGCAAAATTGATAATCTGCGTTTTGCGTCAAGAGAGAGAGTAGCCGAGGTGATGGCTGATCCGTCTGTTTTGGACGCTGTTGAAAAGGCAAAAGCCGAGATTGCCGGCCATGGTTCTGTTATTGTCAGAAAATCGGGGACAGAGCCTTTGATTAAAGTCAGGGTTGAGGCGGAAAATGCCGAGATGGTGCAGAATGTCAGCCGGAAAATTAATGATGTTATTGCCGGTTTTATGTGATTTCGGACGTTTTTATATAATCATAATATTTTGTTTACTTTTTAGCGCTATCTTATTATTATAACCATAATTTGTATGGGAGAAAATGATGGGAAAAGTTTGGCAGAGCGATTTTTTATCTAATGCCGCTGAATTAGATAAGGTGATTAAAAGAAGAGGCAATTTGGCTTTGGTTTCTTCTTATACCAGTAAAGACGGGTCTGTTTTTTCTGCCAAGAAGAGATATATCTGGCCTAATTTGTATGTAGAGAGCAATTCCCGCCGCGTGACCAAGCGGATTTGGGGCAAGGATTTATAACTGGCAGAGATTTTTTTGATATGATAAAGGGAATTGTTGCATTATTTACATCGGGTGCAATTTTTAATCCGATGATTTTGCTGGGGATTTTTTTTGGCATTTTGTTTGAGATTAAGATGACTTATGAACAAATGCTGGAACAGGTTTATAAGAATTATCACTTTTATCTGCTGGCTTTGTTGCTGGCAGCAGCTTATAATTTTGTTTTTCATAAAATTTATAAAGATGGCGGAGATACGCTGGATAAAGGTGCAATGTTCGGCAATACCGTTTTTTCCGCATTCAAATTTGTTTTTTCGAGTGCGTTGACAATTGCTTTTATTGAGCTGCTGGCGTTTTAGATTGAAATATCAATATTATGGCCGAGGTTTTCCGACGGAGGAACAACGGCGGCGGAATCGCCCAGCAATGTTTCCATAACCTGCTGCTGCATTTCGACAGCATTTTTTATCAGGCTCATTTGCATTTGCTGTACGCTCAAAATATATGAACTGATTGCTCCGAGTTCTGCCATGGCAAAATCCTTTCTTTTCTATACTGAAATTAATTATAGCATATTTTTATTAATGTTTCACTAAAAATTTAAATGAATTTTTCTGTTTGATATTGACAAAGGAGCGTGTTGGCAATATTCCTTGTATATCTTATTTTTTATAATTGAAGGGTTGAACAGATGAAAAAATTGTTTTTTATTGTATTGACGGTTGTTGTTTTGATGGTGGCCGGGAGCTTTTTGAAGGAGGTTTTGCGTCAGCAGGCTGAAAATCAAGAGAATAGTGTGGCGCTGGTTGAAGATTGCGATTGTAATGTTGAAAGAGGATGTGAAGAGGGAGATCAGGCTTGCTTAGACAAAATGGTAGCTTGCGGTTGTAATATTGATGCTGAGAACAGCGCTGAGGAAGTTGTTGAGGAACATCCTGAATTGACCAGTGATGAGGATGAAACAATTGTTTCTGAATAGCTTTTGTTTTTGTAATAAAAAATCCCTGCCGATGGAAAAAGGCAGGGATTTTTTAAACGGGTTTGAAAATTTCATACAAGGTGCAAATTAACTTTTCTGATTCTGAAAGGTATTCTTCTTGAGAAAACTCTATTTTGTTATAAAGTTTTTTAATTGTTTCAAAAACAAAGAAGTTTAATTCGCGTTCTTTGATGATTTTAAAAGCACGGCACAGCAGGTTGCTGGTTTCCACGCTTATCCAGTCACCTAAGAACAAGAAATTTATCAGACGGGCATCGACCTTTTTATATTTTAAAAAGGCTTTTTCAATAAATTCATAACAAATTTTTTTGACTTCAATGGCCGTGGTATGGTCTTTATAAGCGTCGTAAGTTTGGCAAATGACGTCAATTTGTTCTTCAAAAATATCAGGCGTTGAAATAAAGTTTTGGTCAAGCGCGGTTTCTATCAGAGCAGGGGCAACAGGTTGTTTGTTTTTGAAGCCATGCTTTGTGTATTGAAGCGCATAAATCAGAAACTTTTTGGCGTCCTTTTTGGCATCTTCCTCAGCGTATAATTCCGTTAAACGGTAAATAATTTCCTTAGTCGGTACATCTTTTGCCATTAACTCGGAAAGCCGTTTGTTAAAATCTTCCTTGCGCTGCAGGTAATCTTTGCAGATTTGGCAGAACAATTCGGCATTGCGGCTCGGAGTGCCTTGAAATTTCAGACGATCACGATATTTGAGAGCCCGAGGGTAGACCTGTTTGACACGCTTTCCCTTTTTATGGTGCGGTATGTCAATTTTGGTTTGGATTTTCAGGCAAAGTGAAAAAATATAACCGTCGAATTTGGAAGAGGACAACTCTCGGAGTAAATTTTTATCCCATTGTTTTTTTATTCTTTTCTCAAAGGCAATAATATCGCAATATTTTTTCATTACTTCAGAGAAGTCTCTATCTTCGGCCAATTCCAGATAGACAAGTTTTCTGCTTGCTCTTTCCATGTTGGAAAATATTGGTTTTTCCTTTGCCGATAAATTTCTTTTGTTTGTCATAATTATGCAGTATTAATTGTTAAACTATAATAATATATTGTTTGAAACGGAGAATATCATTTTAAGGGGAAAAGGGCAAGGATTTTTTGCCAGATAAAAAAACACCGCTTAAGCCTGTTGGACTTAAGCGATGTTTTTTACAGAAAAAGAAGTGCGAGATAATCTTGTTTTATCTTTTTCAGATAACGATAACAAACGGTTTGTAATTGTGCCTTGCGAATTTGCCAATTATATTTTCCCAGAATTTTCAGGATAAATGATTGGTCAGGTATGGAAAACAATATATTCAGCCATTTTTTATCTAACGGTTCGGCGGCAAAGACTTGTTCCAATGTATAAAGGTTTATTTTGGACAGTGTTTTTTCCTTGTCGACATTTTGAGATAACGCTTGTTGAAGACCTTTGTTTTCCGGAGCATTCAGCCGGGCAGAAAAATTGTTGATAATAGACGGGTTCATAATTTTTGTGTTTTTATCGGTGAAAAAAAGGTTTCCCCTCAGGAGCACGGGCTCAAGAGGGGAAACAACAGACTATTTGTATAGGGAAAGAACTTCTTGGTAGAGTTCCTCCGATTCCGGGCTATGATTGCGATCCTTTACATTTTTGATGTATTTGTAAAGAACGCGTCCGGAATACTTTTTCAACGTTTTTACGTGATCCCGCAAAAATGCGAAACCTGTGTCAGAGACATATTCTCTCGATAGGAGGTCAATCCAGAGATCAAGTCCAATAATGGGTGAATCTTCCTGTTTGAACTCTTCTGAGGCAAAGTCACGTACTGCGTGCCGAATTTCCGCTTCCGGATGTTTAAAACCCTCAATGAGGATGTTTTTGATCGGATACGGAAAAGCACAATAATTCTCATGGGTGAGAATTTCTTTCAGCGTTTTTCTTTCCTCTTCCGTCAGACGCATTTTTGCCTCGTCTTCCGGTGTCATCTTTGAAAAAATGTACTCTTTTCTTCTGGCTCTTAACACATTTGCGGCAAAATCTTCTATTTGCCTTTTGGAAGCTTCTCGAGCCACCTTCTCAGCATTTTCACTACAAGCATAAGGACTCGCGTCGATTTTTGCTTGTCTTTTTTTAGCCTTTTCTCTGAGCTTTTTTGCGTGTTCTTCTTGGGCCAAATTTTTTATGGTCACAGTAGTAACCATAGTCTTTTCTTTTTTCTGCATTTTAATAATATTTTTAATTAATTAATAATTTTTTTTAGGCCTCGGCATCAACAGAGGCTTTTAATAATGCTTCGATCCCGTTTCTCTTAGCAAAAAGCAAGGCTTTTGTTTTCAGGGATTCATTGTGTGATTGTGCAATCCTGCACATCAGTAAGTTGTACGAAACTGCCGATTTGGAGTAGTCGTTCTTTTTGCTCAAAAGGGCGATTATTTTCTTTTTATCAACCTCGGAAAGGTCGTCCAAGTCAGCGGAAAGAAATCTTTTAATTTCTTTGTTACGGATTTCTTCCTTGTTTTCAATTTTGTTTTTGTACTTTTTCAGATCAGCATGGCTGAACTGATTAGTGTTGCTACTCTGTTTTACATTCTCTAAATTGCTATTATTTGCCATAATTATATAAGATTAAAAATTAAGTATCGTTTGTAGTATAGACAAAAAACGCAATAAAGGCAATCCTCTTTTTATAAAAGAGTGCTTTTTTTATGTTTTTGGTGATAAAAAAATATAAATTTAATGCTTTTTAGTTGTGTTTTGCATTATGGAAAGTTAATAGTTTTAAAAAAGATACAGAATCGGAGTCGTTATCTTAATCATGTCGGCTGTTCAGCCAGCGTTCCGCTTCCAAGGCAGCAATACAGCCGGAACCGGCAGCGATAACAGCTTGTCGAAACTCCGGTGCTTTGACATCGCCGGCAGCAAAAACACCATCGATTCCGGTTTGGCAGGTGCCGGGACGGGTGATGATATAGCCGTTATTGTCCAGTTCCAAATGGTTTTGAAAAATTTCCGTATTCGGGTGGTGTCCGATGGCGATAAAAATGCCGTCGATTTTTAATTCTTTGGTACTGTCATCTTTGATGTTTTTTAGTCTTAAGCCCGTAACGGCTTTAGGGGTTTCCGTTCCGATAATTTCTTCAACAACACTGTTCCATTCTATGGCAATTTTGGGATTGTTGAAAACGCGTTGCTGCATTGTCTTGTCTGCTCGCAAGGTGTCCCGCCGGTGAATGAGGGTTACGGATCTGGCAAAGTTGGTCAGATACAAAGCTTCTTCTGCCGCTGTATTTCCGCCGCCGACAATGGCAACATCTTTGCCACGATAAAAAAATCCGTCACAAGTAGCACAACCGGATACGCCAAAGCCCAAAAATTTTTGTTCGCTTTCCAATCCGAGCCACCGGGCCGAGGCTCCGGTTGCGATAATGATGGTATCGGCCGTGAAAAGATTGTTATTTTCGGAATTGCAGTTGAACGGGTGTTGTTGGAAGTCGACCTCAATGATTTTGTCTTCAACAAATTCTACGCCTAAATTGAGTGCCTGCTGTTTCATCCGTTCCATCAGTTCTCCGCCGTTTATCGGTTCCGGAAAACCCGGGTAGTTTTCAACATCTGTGGTAATGGTCAGTTGTCCGCCGATTTGTTCTCCGGAAACGATGAGCGGTTTTAAGCCGGCTCGGGCGGCGTATATTCCGGCAGTATAACCGGCAGGGCCGGAACCGATGATAAGGACAGACGTTTTGTATTGTGCCATAATTTTCTCCGTTCATTTTTTTCTTTAGATAACGGAATTATTTGTTTTTTGCAAGCTAAAACGGAAATGTGTCGTTTTTGTTTTTTTAGGCCGAAGAATTATTGTCTGGGCTGAGGGCAATCTGTTTTGTTGTTACATTCCTGCTTGAAGTCTTGCGGCAGATTATTGGGATAAGTACAGCCGCAATTGTCGTCTTCTCTGCAATCACATTTGTTATTATAGTCTAAAACATATTGGCATTTTTTTATTTTGTTGTTGTTCATGGTTTGTCCTTATTTTGCTAGTTTTCAATTTCTTCACGGGTTATGCTGCAATCGCATTCTTGGGGCGTGCAATAACAGGTTGTTTCTTTTTTGATATGGGTTTCAGGGGTTTTTATTTCTATATTTTGTTCTTTTTGCAGGCAGTTGCAGCGGGATGAATTTTGATTTTTCATTTTATTTGCTCCTTTGAAAAATTAAAGCCGGTATCTTTCGTGATACCGGCTTTGATATAAGTCTGATTTTGTTTTTTTAAATATATTTGATTTCCAAAATCTCAAAAGATTTTTTGCCGCCCGGAGCAACATATTCGGCAACATCGCCGACTTCTTTGCCGATCAAAGCTTTAGCCAGGGGAGAAGAAAGCGAAATTTTATTTTTTTCAATATCTGCTTCATAATCTCCGACAATCTGATAGGTTTTTTCGTTATCATTATCTTCGTCAACTACTTGTACAGTAGCGCCAAAGCGAATGACATCGGATTTGGTGTTAGCAACGTCAATAACCTGAGCGCGGCTCAAAACGGCTTCAAGATCCTGAATGCGGCCTTCAATGAAACTTTGCTTCTCTTTAGCGGCCGAATATTCGGCGTTTTCAGACAGATCGCCATGAGAACGCGCTTCTGCAATCGCCGCAATGATATTCGGGCGGTCAACGCCTTTGAGATGTTTCAACTCTTCCTCAAGAGCAATGTATCCTTGTTTGGTTAAAGGGAATTTTTCCATTTCATCCACCTCTTTTTACTGGTTACAAATAATAGACTGCGATAAGAATAAACTTATCACAGCCTGCCATAAATTAATTTTTATCACTATAACATAAAATTTGAGATTTTCAAGTGAAATTTTTGAGGAGGCATAAATTGAATTTTGTGCTATACAAAAGCTTTATTTGTGTTAAAAATTTAGGAGTAACTTTTTAACTGGAGGTGTTTATGAAAAAATTGTATTTGGCCGCTATGTTTCTGAGCGGAGCAATGATGGCAGCTTCCAATGCCGGTGCCGTTGACAGTACCGGGTGCGGATTGGGGTCTATGGCCTGGCGCGGACAAAGCGGTATCGGACCGCAGGTTTTGGCTGCTACGACCAATGGGTCTTTCGGCACTCAGACTTTCGGTATTACGTTCGGTACTTCCGGCTGTGATCCGAACGGGCGTGTTACCGGCGGAACAGGTAGAATGACTCTGGCTTTTTTGGAAAATAATATGGAGCAATATGCAATGGATGCAGCTGCCGGCCGCGGCGAAACCATTGATACTCTGGCCGGTATTCTGAATATGGATAGCGAAAAACTCGGTGAAATTTCAAAAACAAATTTTGCTTATTTGTTTGCTGATGAGAATGCCGATGCTGTTCAGGTTACTCTGAACCTGTTGGAATTGGTTCAAAACGCCTGATTTTTGAAAGTGTAAGCGGTTTTTCGGTACCAAGAATCCGGGAAGCCGCTTTATTTTTTTTATAATGTTTAGAAAATGGCTTTTTTGTGTTTGGGCTTGTTGTGCCGCGGTTGTTGATGTTTGTGCCGCGGAAAGTCCCGCATATTCTCCGGAATGGTTGGCACTCGGGCATTATCGTCCGCAGGGAAGCAGGCAGTATGAGAGCACGATTGATTCCGACAATTTCTTTTTGGCACCGGATGGTAAGATTAATCCGGAGAGCGAGCTGGCGGCTACGCGTGCTTTGTTTGACAGTAAAGATGAAAAACGCTGCCTTTTCCCGGGGCGTTATTTGTATTTGAAAAAGTATGGCCTGACTACGGCGGATTTTCCCAAGTGCAAGGAGTTTGAGCAATTTCAAAAAGATTTGCAGCCGTCTGGTGTTACACTATTGTTTACCGATGCTTATATGAATAATCCGTCTTCTTTGTTCGGGCACACGCTTTTGCGAATCGATACGGCGCGTAAAGGAACCCAACTGTTGGCGCATGGTGCAAATTACGGTGCATTTACCGAAGGAATGGAAAATAGTGTTTTGTTTGCGGTGCTTGGTTTGACCGGCGGATATTACGGTGGTTTTACGGTCAAACCTTATTATGATGTTATCAATACTTATAACAATATTGAAAATCGTGATATCTGGGAACTTAATCTGGATTTGACGCCGGAAGAGCTGGATTTGTTTGTGGCGCATTTGTGGGAAGTCGGACATGCTCAGAGCCGGTATTATTTTTTTACCCGCAATTGTTCTTATATGCTGATGGAAACTTTAGATGCCGTCCGGCCGAGCCTGAAACTGGCAGATGCGTTTCCGGTTCAGACAATTCCGCTGGATACCATAAAGGCCGTGTATTCTCGTCCGGGGTTGGTGAAAAGCATAAATTATCGTCCGTCGCGTCAGGCAAAGATCAGGCATCGTTATAAACAGATGAATGACAAAGAAAAAGAGGCTTATTTGGCGGCTATTAAAAATCAGGACTGGACTTTGTCCGGTGTGGATGACAATGCGGCAAAAGCTGATGTTTTGGAAACGGCCTATCAATATGTGCAATATCAATATGTTGCGCATGAACTTGAACTTGCCGATTATCGGCAGCGTAGTTTTAAGGCTTTGCTGGCGCGGAATAAGATTGCGGAAAACGGGGATATGGAAGAATTAAAAGACGGGAATAATCCGTTGTTTACCCATGATGCCATGCGTGCAACTTTAGGAGCCGGTTTTCGGAATGGTGAGGCTTTTCAAGAAATCAGCTACCGGCCGGCTTATCATTCGCTTACCGATGACAATTACGGTTTTTTGCGCGGTGCAGAGATAAATTTTTTGAACACAACGTTTCGACATTATGATAATTCCGACAAAACGGTGTTACAGCAGTTTGATTTGGTCGGGATTAAGTCTTTGTCGCCGATTGATGCGATGTTTAAGCCGATTTCTTATCTGATCAATGCTGATGTTAAAAGGGAGATGAATCCCAGAACGGAAAAAGAAGGATATACCTTTAATCTTAAAGTCGGTGGCGGTTCAACGGTGGCACTGAATGACGAAATCTGGTTTTATTTTCTGGGCAGTGTTTATGCCGGATACGGGGCTATCCTTCCCGATAATACAATCGGCGGGTTGGGGTGGACGGCCGGTATTTTTGCAGATTACGGCAACTGGCGGCTGATTGCAGAGGCAGAAAAAGTATTAGCAACTAATCATTTTGGTGATAAGATGAGATATAAAGCCGAGGCTGTTTATTCGCTCAACCGCAGTCATGCTATTGCTGCCGAATATCGCTATGAACAAAATTATGGCAAAGATCTGGATGAGGCATTGCTCAGCTGGCGGTATTATTTTTGAGAGTGGTGTGTTTTGGGTGTAAAAAAACCGCATAAGAAATGCGGTTTTTTTTGTTTAACTTGTGTCTTCGGCATATGTATAAAACTTGAATCAGCGCCGAGATCGTGAAGTTATTTTGCTACACATGTGAAAATCTTACTATAAGTTTTATACTTTCCTAGTATAGGTTATATTATAAAACTTGTCAAGGATTTTTGCAGAGTGGCAAAAACTGTAGGGAATCGGGGATAAAAATATGTTTTAATCTTGAGTTTATGATAAGCAGAAGGTTGTTTTTTGTCAATAAAAGGAAAGCGGCTTTTCAGCCGCTTTTGCTTTTACATAAAGAACCTGATATGCAGATAGAGAGCGGCTATGGCCACGCTTATCAGCATAACGGGGACGGACCAGAGCATAAAGCCGAGAAAGCTTATCGGATGTCCTTCTCTTTGAGCCATGCCGGCGACGATAACATTGGCAGAGGCCCCGATGAGTGTTCCGTTTCCGCCAAAGCAGGCGCCTAAGGACAGAGCCCACCAGACCGGCATCATCGCCTCGCGTCCGCCCATGGATTCTTCCATTGATTTTATCATCGGAATCATCGTGGCGACAAACGGGATATTGTCAATGGCGCTTGATATGATTGCCGAAACCCAGATAATCAGCATTGCCGATTTTTCTATGCTGCCTTCTGTCAGTTCTACAAATTTTTGTCCGAGCATTCCCAAAATACCGGTAACTTCCAGACCGTAGACAATCACAAATAAGCCGGCAAAGAAAAAGATGGTTGTCCAGTCGACCGTTCCGAAGATGGCTTCAACCTTATGATCTCTTTTATCATGACTATCGCCCAGCGTATAAAGCAGGAGCAGAGCCGCGCCGCCAAACATGGCGATCGTACCGTTGGCAATGTGCAGGTGTTCGGCGCTGATAAAGCCTAAAATGACAATGGCAAGTACGGACAATGACTTGTATAAGAGTTTCCAGTCCGTAATACAGTCGATTTCATTAATTTTCATAACGGCTTTTTTATCTTTTTCGGTAGTTTTGAGCTTTTTGCCCCAGGCAATGTCAAAACCGAGGATTAAGACCAGCATAGTTATGACTACAACCGGGGTCAGTTCGTTGACAAAGTCCATGAAACTTAAATTTAAGGCAGAGCCGATAAGAATGTTTGGTGGGTCGCCGATGAGAGTGGCCGTGCCGCCGATGTTGGAGGCAAAAATCTCTAAAATCAAATAAGGATACGGATTGACCTTTAGTTTGCGAGTGATTTGAAAAGTTACGGGCGCAATCAGCAAAACGGTTGTAACGTTGTCCAGAAATGCAGAGAAGAAAGCCGTAACCGCAGCCAGGACGACCAGTAATCCGCGAGGATTGGCGCGGACTTTTTTAGCTCCCCAGACGGCTACATATTGAAACATTCCGGATTTTTCCGATATACCGACAATCGTCATCATTCCGATGAGCAAAGCCAGAGTGTTGAAGTCGATGCCTTTCAGAGCTTCGCTTTGCGTGAGAATGCCTGAGAAAATCATAACCGAGGCGGCGAGCAAAGCTATGACGGCACGGTTGATTTTTTCCGTAAATAAAATGGCATAAGCGATAATGACAATTGCCGCTGCCAAAATTTGCGCATCTATTCCCCAGGCCAGCTGCGGAACAGAGAGTAGATCTGTTGCGTGCATAGCATATTCCTTAAAATAAAAAAAACGATACTTTATCTTTTTAGCAGTCGGAGTGCTAATAATCTGTTAATTTTAGCTTTTTTTACATAAAGAACCTGATATGCAGGTAGAGTGCTGCAATGGCCACGCTTATCAGCATAACCGGGACAGACCAGAGCAGAAAACCGAGAAAGCTTATCGGGTGTCCTTCTCTTTGTGCCATTCCTGCAACAATGACGTTAGCCGAGGCGGCGATCAGCGAACCGTTGCCACCAAAGCAGGCGCCCAAGGATAAAGCCCACCAGACCGGCATCATCGCCTCGCGTCCTCCCATGGATTCTTCCATTGATTTTATCATCGGAATCATCGTGGCGACAAACGGGATGTTATCGATGGCTGCGGAAACGAGGGCTGAAATCCAAACAACCAGCATGGCGGCTTTTTCTATGCTGCCGTCGGTTATTTCTATAAATTTTTGTCCGAGCAGTGTTAAGACGCCGGCTTCTTCCAGACCATATACAATGGCGAATAGTCCGGCAAAGAAGAAGATGGTTGTCCAGTCAACCAGTCCAAAAGCTTCTTCGACTTTGTGCTCCCGGTCGCTATGGGAAAGTCCTGTCGTGTATAACAAAAGCAGAACGGCCGCACCGAACATGGCTATTGTTCCGTTGGCGATATGCAGGTGTTCGGCACTGATGAAACCGGCAATTACGGCGGTCAGAACGAATAGGGATTTTTTGAGCAATTTCCAGTCGGAAATCATTCCTCTGGCATTGATTTTCATAACGGCTTTTTTATCTTTTTCGGTGGTTTTCAGTTGTTTGCCCCAGATAAGGTCAAAGCCGAGGATTAAGACCAGCATTGTTATGATTACGACCGGGGTCAGTTCATAAACAAAATCCATGAAACTTAAGTTTAGGGCAGAGCCGATAAGAATATTAGGCGGGTCGCCGATGAGAGTGGCCGTACCGCCGATGTTGGAAGCAAAAATTTCTAAAATCAAGTAAGGGTACGGGGTGATTTTTAACTGCCGGGTGATTTGAAAAGTTACGGGAACGATCAGCAAAACGGTTGTGACATTGTCAAGCAGTGCCGAAAAAACGGCCGTGACGGCAGATAAGGCAATCATCAATCCACGGGGATTGGCGCGGACCTTTTGGGCAGCCCAGACAGCAACAAACTGGAACATTCCGGACTTTTCCGATATGCCGACAATCGTCATCATCCCGATAAGAAGAGCCAAAGTGTTAAAGTCTATTCCTTTAAGTGCTGTTTCTTGTGTCAGTATGCCGGAAAAGATCATAACGCAGGCGCCGAGCAGGGCAATGACGGCGCGATTGAGCTTTTCCGTAAAAAGTATCAGGTAGCTCACGGCCAGAATGGCGGTTGAAAGGATCATCGGATTGAGGCCGAATATTATAGGTGATATGTGCCCAAGAGTTTCTGCCGGCATGATTTTTTTCTCCTCCCTTTGATGAGATGATAAAGCCGAAATTTCAAAATTTGGTAAAGATATAATCTTTTTTGTTTTAATTTTTATGCGGGTGACGCAAATAATTTATTACGCCGTAAAGGGTATTTAGCTCTTGTTCGGTAAGTTGCGGGCGGGAAAAAATATTGCGCAGGTTTCTGACCATTCTCGGACGTTTCTCGTCAATTCTGAAATTGCCGCATTCATCAAGTTCTTTTTCAAGGAAGTCAAAAAACTGAAACAGCTTTTCTTTGGCGGCGATTTCGGCACCGTTGGTGATAAAACGGGTTGTCGGTGTGTCTGTCTGACATTTGTAAAATTCATAGCCGACAAGCAAAACAGCCTGAGACAGGTTGAGTGAACAATGTTTGGGATTGAGCGGGATGTTTATGATTGCGTCGGCCAGCGAAATATCATCGTTTTGCAGTCCGGTTCTTTCGGGGCCGAACAATATGCCGCATTTGACATTTTGCCGACAAAGGGTATCAACGTTCTGCATGGCTTTTTCCGCAGTGTAAACAAGTTTTATCTGATTGCGGTGGCGGGCGGTTGTGGCATATACCTGTGCAAGGTCGGCAACGGCTTCTTGGGTTGTGGCAAAAATTTTGGCACTATATAAAATTTCTTCGGCTCCGGAAGCGGCAGCGACGGCTTTGGGTGACAGGTGGTCTTGTTTCGGGGAAACCAGACGCAGAGCGTATAAACCGCAGTTCATCATGGCACGGGCGGCCATGCCTATATTTTCAGCCAGCTGCGGCTGAACCAAAATAATGGCGGGAAAATTGTCCATTTTATGTGTTCCTTTGATGATTTATTGAGAAAATGCCCGTCGGAAAGTTTTGGGTTTGGGCTTTTCTTCGGCCGGCTTGGGAGCCGGTTTTTGTTTGGCCAGAATTGCGGCTCTTTTTGCCGCTTGTCTGTTATGATAAGCTTCTTCCTCTTTTTGGACGGCTTCTGTCGTATCTATCAGATGATAGGGAACGTCAGGTGAAACGGTTTGAAAGACATCTTTGTTGAAATAGCTGCTCAGATCGGCAATGTCGTTTATATCTACATCGCGCAGGGTATTTTCTTTTTCCGGATTTTGCAGCTTGGACAGACGTTTTGCTTCATTGACGAGCATACGTCTCTGCAAAGGTGAAGCGGCATTTAACATCCGGGTTACGCTGTCTTGGACTTCATAGCGCTGGCGGGCATATTCTTCCGGGGTCATTAACAATTTATCCGAAGCAACACTATTGTTAATTCCACAGGCAAAAAGAAATATGACCGGTAAAAATTTTTTCATGATTAATCCTTGGAAAGAATGTCAATACTATTGAATAATATATTTTCAAAATCCAGCCCCGTTCCTTCTTCTACATTGGACATAACGCCGGAGAACAAAGCGCCGAGCGGGTCATCGCTTAAAGTAGAAGAGGTTGATTTGTCATAAGCATTGCGCAAATAGCGGGCATAAGTCTGAGGCATGTCGCGGATTTTCTGGTCGTAACTGTCCGGAATTTTATAGCCCATTTTGCGCAGGTGTTCCGTCATCACAAGCATGTTGTGGCGGTTGACTTCCGGAGCAATCATCTCTTGTCCCATTGCATCGCCGTAGGTTGTTGCTTCGCCGATGTAATTTAGACCACGGTCATTTCTTCCGCTGCCGCGCCAGGTCGGTGTTCCGTTATTAACGCGTGCCCGAGCCCAGGGATCAACGGGCAGGATGTCATCGTAAGACGGCGTACCGCTGCGGGTGGAAGATTGGGCATAGGCCTGCGTTTCCGTTCCGGCTGTTTCTGCTTCGGCAGCGATTTGGGCATTTTTCTGATTTTGAGCATTTGAGGCGGCAACAGACTGCGGATCCCACGGGTTGGAAGGCAGTTGCGCTGCGGCAACGGAGGCACAGAGCAGGGCGCTCAGCAAGGCCATGTGATATGAAACTTTGGTCATGACAATCCTCCTTATTGAACTCATATAATTTATTATACTCTATTCTTGTATCTTTTTCCAGTTACAAAAATGTTAAAACGTAGAATTTTCTTTGCAAATAAATCCACCACCCATTACCCGGGTATTGTTATAAAAACAGCAGCCCTGGCCGGGAGCTATGCCAAAAAACTCGTCTTTCAGCTCAATGCGGGCAGTGTTTTCGTTTTCAGAAAAAAACACGGAGGCAGGAACAATCTCCTGCCGGGAACGCAGTTTTACGCCGAGTTCCATTTGAGAGGGACGATCTTCGGCCAGCCAGTTAACGTTTTTCAGAAAGACATATTTTTGTGCCAACTGAGGTTTGCTTCCGACAATGACCCGGTTTTTGACGGTATCCAAAGCCAGAACGTATAAGATGTCTCCCCCGCCGATCCCTAAACCTCGTCGTTGGCCGACAGTATAGTTTATCAGGCCTTTATGACGGCCAAGTATCTTACCGTCCGTCGTAACAATATCTCCGGGCTCTTCCTGCAGTTCCGGACGGAGGCTGCGTATCAGTTCGGCATATTTTCCGCCGGAGACAAAACAAATGTCCTGGCTGTCTGTTTTTTGAGCTGTTTTCAGGCCGGCTTCCTTGGCTATTTTGCGGGTTTGATCCTTGCTGTAATCAGACAGCGGACAGCGCAGCATTTGCAGTTTTTCTTTTGCAACGGCAAACAGAAAATAACTCTGATCACGAACCGGATCACTGCCGCGATGCAGTTCAATCCCGTGCGGAGTGGTAATGGTTCGGGCATAATGTCCGGTGACCAGAATATCGGCGCCGAAATCTCGGGCTTTTTCCGCCAGCAATCCGAGTTTGATGTGTTTATTGCACATAATACAGGGAGATGGTGTTTTGCCGGCAATATATTCATCGGAAAAGTATTTGACCACCCGCTCTGAAAAGTCTTGCCGTAAATCAATGAAATGGTGTTCTATGCCCAATTGATCGGCAACGACTGCGGCATCTGAGATTGAAGAGACGGTTGGAGCATAAGGCGGCCGCAGCAAATCCATCGTTAATCCGAAAACCTGATAACCTTCTTTTTGCAGCAGCCAGGCTGCCACAGAACTGTCTACGCCGCCGGACATAGCAATGCAGACTTTTGTTTCTTGCGGAGATTTGTTCAGCCCCAGACTGTTTAGCACTACTTTCCGTCCTTTCTGATGTCGGCAAGCTCTTTTTTGAGGGCAGAAATTTCTTTGCGCAGACTATTGATTTCTTCCAATAGAGGATCTTTGGTGTTTTCTGTTAAGCCGTAAGCCTGAAAAGTTGATTTTCCTTTATTTTTGTCGGCCTTGTGTGCCGGAACGCCGACAACGGTCGTATCGGCTTCCACGTCTTTCAAGACAACGGCGTTAGAACCGATTTTTACGTTGTTGCCGATTTTTATCGGTCCCAAGACCTGGGCGCCCGATCCGATAATGACATTGTTGCCAATGGTCGGATGGCGTTTGGTCGTGATTTTTCCTTTGGCGTCAAATACTGTTGTACCGCCGAGCGTAACGTCATGATACATGGTGACGTTGTTGCCGATCTCGGCTGTTTCTCCGATGACAACGCCGGATCCGTGATCAATAAAAAAGCCTTTTCCGATTTTTGCGCCCGGATGAATTTCGATTCCGGTCAGAAACCTTGCAATCTGTGAAAGGACTCGGGAAAGCAGGCGGCAATTATGGCGCCATAGAAAATGGTTGAAACGATAGCAGAGAATGGCATGAAGTCCGGAGGAGCATAAAAGCGCTTCGAATCTGCCGCTTGTGGCCGGGTCGCGGGCTGAAACGGCATCAATGTCTTGTAGAATTGTCTTGAATTTTTGATTCATTTTATGATATATTCCTCAGAAAATTAACAATTTATATAAACTTTTTCCATAGTATACTTTGCAGGTTACTAAATTTAGGTTAAGAAAATGACAGAAGTATTGTTTAACGGACATGCCGGTCGGTTGGAAGGACGGTATCATCACAGTGAAAAACCGGGAGCGCCGATCGCGTTGATTTTGCATCCTCATCCGCAATACGGCGGAACGATGAACAACAAAGTGGTTTATTCGCTGTTCAGCTGTTTTCAAAATCTCGGCTTTTCGGTTTTGCGGTTTAATTTCCGCAGCGTCGGGCGTTCTCAGGGCGAGTTTGAAGACGGACCGGGCGAACTTTCGGACGCAACGGTTGCGCTTGACTGGCTGCAATCGGTTAATCCGGAAGCCAGACAGTGTTGGATTGCCGGTTATTCTTTTGGGGCATGGGTCGGGTTGCAGCTGCTTATGCGCCGTCCGGATATTAATAATTTTATTGCGGTTTCTCCGCCGGCCAATGAAAAAGATTTTTCTTTTTTGGCGCCGTGTCCGACTTCCGGCCTGATTGTGCAGGGCGGGGCAGATGAAATTGTTAATCCGCAAAGCGTGGCGACTTTGGCAAAGCGTTTGAATATGCAGCGGAATGTTGATGTGGATTTTGCCCTGATTGAAGAGGGTGATCACATGTATAACAATCATCTGGTCGATTTGTATAAAATTGTCGGGCATTATGTGATTGATGCGATGAAGAAGAAAGCGCCGCAGAAAAAGCGTCGCGGCCGGCGGAAAAAGACGGAACTGACCGGCGATGAGCAGGATAATATGCTGCTGCTTGAAAATAATTCGGCAGAAGATGACGATTTTGATACTGATATTGAAGATGATGATACAGAGGAATAAACTGTTTCAGGTCTGATTTATTAAAAAAATAATTTCCTCAAAGTTGCCTTTGAGGAAATTATTTTTTGTAATTGTTTTATAGAGGCTTCTGCTATTATGATGTACATTTACCTTCACCTTCAGAACCTGTTCCGCTTTGTGTATGCCAAGCGTCTTTACAAGTTCCTTCGTGACGAGGTTTCCAATTTGCAGGAACGACATCGCATTCTGCTTTAGTCTTATAACAAGTCCCCCAGTTTGTTGCATTACATTTTGATGAAGTAAAGATTTTATTTTTTGTACTTCCTTTTATACAATAATGGGTAACCTTATATACACGCATATAAGTACCTTTTTTACAGCCGTTTGAATTATTTTGGTTTACCCAACAAGAAGATGTACTTTCATCAGGATAAATCCACCATTCCCATTTTTCTTCAACAGGTTTGGGAGCGGATTTGCAAGAGACGCATTTGTCACAAGAGTTGTAAGACGCGCATCCGT
>CALXRP010000004.1 GCA_944390885.1 uncultured Alphaproteobacteria bacterium | reverse complement strand
TCTCTTCTTGCTTCATACTCACACTCATCTCATGCCGCCGATTATCTTCTCTCTCCGTTATATGAATTTGTTTGGCTTTTTATAATGATTAAATAATTTGATCTATCTCTTTGTATTTGCAGATAAAAGGTTTGTTTTGTTCGTTTTTGATGATTGTTATTAAACTTTTGAGTGTCCTAATTTTTAGTGACCAGGAGTAGAAAAATACCGTATTGTCTTTCTATCTGATTGTTGTATGCTAATGTTCGATATGGTTGATATAATGGAAAATAACAATCATTTTTGACTTCAACACTCAGGGAGAAAAATTATGAAAAGTGGAACCGTTAAATGGTTTGACAGCAAAAAGGGGTATGGCTTTATTGTTCCGGATGATGGTCCGAAAGATGTGTTTGTTCATATTACTCAGATTGAAAAAATCGGGTTGCGCCGCTTGCGTGATGGGCAGCGTGTGTCTTATGATACATATGATGACAGAGGACGTATTGCTGCCGGTAATATTGCTTTGCTTTAATTATAAGGTGTAAAACCAGAAAACGCCCGTTGAGGGGCGTTTTTTGACCTCTGTGTTGAAATTTTCTTTTATCCCAACGGTTTGACACCTTGTTTGAAGATAGGTTTTTCCGGGTGTTTGCGGTTGAATTCTTTGCATAATTCATTTTCCATCGTATAATTGGTTAAGTTATCCAGCTTTTTTTGTTCTGCCAGACGCGCTTTTTCATATTCCTGAATGATCGGCGTCAGCTTTATTGTATAATATTTTTGCAGCAGTTTCATCCCTTCCTGAGCATGTTCGGGAGACGGAACTTTAACTGAACGAACTTCTTTGATTGTTTTTTTGATGGTTTTATAAATTAACGGCAGAAAATATTCCAATGTGAGTTTGTTTATTCGCTGGTGGGTTTGTTCATGCCTGAGAATTAGAGAAAACTGACAGCTGTTATGGTCATATTCACTTGATACGTAGATAACCGGATCTTTATACATAAAAGAGATTTCTATTTCTTTGGGCATGATGCAGGTGTGGTTTTTATCAAGTTTGCGTATTTCAACAGATTTTAGCCAAATGCTTGATGCTGTTTTTAGGGTGGCAAGGCCGGCTGTAAAAAATCCTTTTTCCGGAGTGTGTAATGATTGACTCTGAATTTCTCTTTGTGGTGTGGAGAGGTCGTGAACGAGTTCTCCGTAAGAGGTTTTAAATGTGATTTTGGGGCGGGGATTTAAACCGTCGCAAGAGATGAACTCACCATAAGTCCAGGCGTTTGTTTTTGAAACGGGAAAGAGACATAATAAAAATATTAAAAGAAGCCAGGTTTTCTTCATAGATTTTTCCTAATAAGTGCAAAAAAATTGTATTATCACTTTATTAAAATTTATTTACTATAAAAAAATTAAAGGAGAAATTGATATGCTTAAGATGTTTTTTGCAGTAGGATGGTGTTTGGCAGCTTTTCCGGCAGTGGCAGGGGAGAGTTTTGACAATATGGATGAGATGGAGGCTTATTATTTGGCAGAGGCCAAAAAAGATGCCGAAAAGATGATTCAGGATTTTCAGGGATTAGATAAACCGAAATATCAACAAGCGTATGATGATTATTTGAAAGATCTGAAAACTATTGCAAGGACGGGGACGGCGCCGGATAATCTTGAGCTTTATAAAGATTTGGAAGCGATGAACAGCAATGATCCCTTTGTTTATCCTAAGAAAAAAAAGAGAAAGAGATATTATTAAAAGTTTTATTGTATAAAACATACCTTTATTAATTAATTTTTAATAGTCACTATGTAATTTTGTCTCAGTTATCTACGATTAAAAATCGGAATCGGCATTGCCGAAGCTTGAAGTCGGGAGATTTAAGCTTATATTTGGTTGAGATATAAAGTATTTATCTTTTAATTAAGCTGATAACGTTTTTAATTTATTGTCTTGAATTTTGCGTCGTCAGAATGATGATGCATGATTCTTAACCTGACACGATATGTGTTCCAAAGAATTGGAGAAAAAAGATGTCTGATATTTCACTCACGGCCAGTATGCGTTCTAACCTGTTGTCTTTGCAGCAAACTCAGGATTTGATGGATCAGACCCAGGAAAGATTGTCTACCGGCAAAAAAGTAAATTCCGCTATTGATAACCCGTCTTCTTATTACACTGCGCAATCGTTGACCAACCGCGCCTCTGACTTGTCTTCTTTGCTGGACAGCATGGGGCAGGGGATTCAGACGATTCAGGCGGCCAATGAGGCGATTGAATCCATAACAACCTTTGCCGAGCAGTTGAAATCAATTGCCAATTCGGCGCGTGATATTTCTAACAATATGAAAACTAAGCTTTCTTCTACCAGAGAAGTTGATAAAACAGCAACAGCCGGAACAGCTGGTAAAGTTATTGTTGATTCTCGTAAAGATATGAGCAAAGCTGAAATTACGGCCGTTGCAGGTGACGGAGATCCTAAAAAACTTACTTTGTATGTTGACGGCCAGGAACATACCATTAATTTTACTTCTGCAGAGGCCGGTGGCGGTGCTGCAGGAAACGCGAAAGCTATTGCGGATGCAATTAACGCTCAGGGAATTTCCGGTCTGACAGCTACGGCAGATGCTTCCGGTAATATCACGCTGCAGGCAAACACTTCTGTCAGTGTAGAAGCAGGAACGTCAGGTGTTACGGCAAAAGCAGATTCGGATACGAAGTTGGTTACTGTAAAAACAGATAATGTTTCGGTTGATGATGATTTTACGACTGTAGAAGGGTTATTTACCGCAGATGTTGAGACAACGACCAATGAGGATGGCAAATTTGTTATTACTGCTTCTGATGCAGCTAAGGCGGCCGGTAAACAGGTTAGTGTTATTGTAACAGGCGGCGCTAAAGATGTGGTTGGTGACGTCAGCGGTACGATTGATACGATTGTTACCGATGAAGAAGCCATTTCTGAACGTAACAAATATGTTGAACAATACAACGAGGTTCTGGAGCAGATTGACGCTTTGGCTAAAGATGCTTCCTACAAAGGTATTAACCTGTTGCAGGAAAACGATCTGAAAGTCATTTTCAATGAAGATCGTTCTTCTTCTATTGAAATTAAAGGTGTTGATGCTTCTTCCAAAGGTCTTGGTCTTGAGATGGTTGAAAAAGGTGGCTGGAATGTAGATACGGCCATTGATGACGCGATTACGCAAGTTGAAGGCGCAATTAGGGAACTGCGTTCGATGGCCAGCGACTTTGGTAACAACTACTCCATCGTTCAAACCCGTGAAGACTTTACGGAAAACCTGATTAACGTATTGGAAGAAGGTGCAGACAAACTGACCTTGGCCGATATGAACGAAGAAGGTGCAAACATGCTTGCTCTGCAGACCAGACAGCAGCTGGCAGTCAACTCTTTGAGCTTGGCTTCTCAGGCTTCTCAGGCTGTATTGCAACTGTTCTAGCCGAACGTCGGCAGCGCCCGATTGTCAGCATTGTGCTGAAGAGACCGCGTTGCTCCGATATCTTTCGGGAAAGGGGGAACTTGTTTCCCCCTTTTTTTATTTTCTCCCAAGGGAGATTTTTTTTCTTTCCTGTTTTTTTACTGAAATATTTGTTTTCGCTACTTTTGTCATGCTACAAAAGTAGCCCAAAAAAGCTAGCCCTGAACTCGTTTTCTAAGTCTTCGTGAAAAAGTTCTTGCCGTCTAAGCGCAAGGCTAAGACGGCAAGAAGGCACATAGTATTTTTAATTTCCTCTTTTTCACAAAGACTAAGAAGTACTCGTTAAAGGGCGGGTCAACTCACCCCAACTTAGGCATCTAAGCTCGCTGCGGTTGCTAAAGCTTCCCTTGCTTGCTAAGATGTTACAAAGGGCTTGCAGATAAAAACAACCGGAGCAGCGGTTGTTTTTACTTAGCGCCCTCTTTCAAGAGAGGGAGCTTAAGTGTTTTGCTCCAAAACCTAAGCCATTCGCAAAGGGTGAGGTCAACTTAGGCATCTAGGCGCGCTGCGGTTGCTAACGCTTTCCTTGCTTGCCAAGATGTTCCAAAGAGCTTGCAGATAAAAGCAACCGGAGCAGCGGTTGTTTTTACTTAGCGCTTCCCCTGGCCCCCTCTTAGCAAAGAGGGGGGAATTGTTTCTAAGCACTGTCATTGCCGGGCTTTCTTTTCTTGTGTCATTGCCGGACTTGATCCGGCAATCCACAGGCAACGGTCTGAGCGGTCGGTTGTTGAAATTGTGCTGCAGGGGCCGCGTTGCTCCGGCGGAGTTTGTGAAGGGCGTTGTACTTTGAAGGGGGGATCCCCGGGTCGAAGCCCGGGGATGACGAGAAAGAAATAAAGTACCCGGGGATGACGAGAAAAAGAAAAGACGGACGGAATAAAAAAGTGTTCGGGATAACGATAAAAAAACACGGCCCAGGGATGACCGGCGTGCGGCAAGTTGACAACATTGTGTCAAAGAGGTCTGTCGCTCTATTGTTTTTTACGAATCATATTGTGTTTTTCAAAAGGAGATTTGGCCTCATAATGCTTGAAAGCTGCGGCTAAATTAAAACGGAATCGGTTTTGTTGTTGCTTCTTTGAATATGGGTACATCTTTGTGGTATTTGTGATATAATTTGCAAGTATTTTCTAAGAAATCTTTTTTTATGAGATCATCGAATTTTTTGTTTTCGTTGAGTCTGATTTCTTCGAATTTTTTGATGATTGTTTCAAGTTGCGCCGTATAATATTCGGTTAGTTTTCGGCTGGCTTGACCAGCTTCTTGGGAGTTTAATGCTTTATAGGCTTTTAATTGGCCGAAACTTTCACGGATTGCTTTGTAAATATGTGGTAAAGCAAGTTCAAAAGTTACTTTGTTGATTTGTTGATGAGTTTGAAAATGTCTTAATACTTGGGAAAAGTAACAACTTTTATAGTTGTATTCGTTGGCAACATAGATAGTTGGTTCTTCGTAGTATAATGAAACTTCTATTATTTTGGGAAAAACACAAAAAAGCGAGCCTTTTTCAACAGTTTTTTCTTGTTTGAAATTGATTTCGTATAAAAGCCGGAGGTTTGCAAATCCGCTGGTTATCGGACATGTTTCCGGGCTTTTGCTTTTCATTGTTTGAATTTGATTATAGACAGTGCTAGAATCGTGGAAGAGTTTTCCATATGCGACTTTTAGTCTGATAATCGGGTTGGGGTTTAAACTGTCGCAAGATAAAAATTTTGCATAGTCCCAACTTCCTCTCGCTTGAAACGGTAAAAAAAACAAAGCGTTAAAGGTAAAAAAGAAAATTAAAAATTTTGTTGGCATTATTTTTATCATATTTTTAGTTTATTTTTAATTTGTTAAAATTTATTTACTATACTGATTATAAAAAGAGGGGAAAAATGAAATATTTTTTATGGATGTTATTGACGATTGAAATTTTTTTGGGCAGTTGTTTGGCTTTTGCTGCGGAAGATAATGCAACGGAAGATGTTGAGAAGAAAGAAGTTGATCCGCATTTGAGACGTTATGTTAAACAAGCGGAAAAAGCTGCTGAAAAAATGGAAAAAAATTTTGAATATTATTCCGCTTCGTTTTTTGCTGAGATTTATAACAGCTATCTAAACGATGTGGGGACAATCGCACAAACAGGAACGGCTCCGGATAATCTTTTTTTATATAAGGATCTGGAAATGATGAACAATTCCAAGCCACAATTGTTTTATCAAAATAAAAAAGCAGCTTTTGAAAAATAGAGCAGATGTTTTCTCTTTTGCAAGTCAAGTCTTAAATGCAAGAGCGGTAGAGCTTTTCAACAAGGCGTTCCGTTAGTCCGGGAACTTTACGCAATTTGGCTCCTTTTATTGCCAATGAAACCAGTTCCTGAATGTTGGGGGCATAAATCCCCGCTTCTTTCATGCTGACGGGGGCGCCGATTTTTACATACCAGCTTTTTAAAACCCGGATGGTTTCTTCTGCCGTTTGAAGGTCATTTTCTTTTTTGATGTCGAAAACTTCTTTGCCGAAGCGCGCAATGCGTTCTTTTTTGTCTTTGAGGTGCAATGTCAACCAGGCCGGTGTGATGATGCTTAGGCCGGCGCCGTGGGCAATGTCGTACATCGCGCTTAACGGATGTTCCAAGGTATGGCAGGGCATAGAATAAGCACCGATGCCGGCTGTGTTTAAGCCGTTCCAGCCTAAGGTTGCACACCACATCATGGTGGCTCTTGCCTCATTGTCTTCCGGATTGTCCATAATCCTTTCAACAGCCTCGATCAACGATTTTACCAAACCTTCAACATAACGCTGTTGAATCGGTGTCCAGCCGCCTTCGTTGGTAAAATAGCTTTCGGTCAGGTGGGAGATGATATCTACCGCCGAATAGGCCGTATATCTGTTTGGAATTGTATAGGTCAGTTCCGGATCAAGAATGGAGGCCAGGGGATAGAGATGTTCATCAAACATTCCCAGTTTTTCATTGGTATCATCATTGGTAATTACCATATTAGCGTTCATTTCACTACCGGTTGCCGGAAGCGTCAGAACGGTTATCAGCGGCAAAGCCTTGGTAATGGAAGCTTTTTGTGTGAAGAATTCCCAAATGTCTGTTTTAGAACCTGCTCCGGCGGCAATGGCTTTGGCTTCATCAATAACGCTGCCGCCGCCGACCGCAATGATGAATTTTACCCGGTATGACAGGGCCTTACGAGCACCTTTGCGGGCATGATCCAAGCTTGGATTTGATTTTACACCACCGTGTTCAACAATCCTAATGCCTTGTTCATCCAATTGGTGGCAAATTTTTTGATACAGTCCGCTTTTTTTGATACTTTCACGTCCATATACAAGCAATGCCCGGTTTCCTACGGTTTTGGCCAGGCTACCGAGTTCGGCGGAACGCCCGTTTCCAAAAATGATTTTGGTCGGATTATGAAAAGTAAAAGACTGCATAATTGTTTCCTTTCATAAAGTTCCGGTTTGGGCCGGATAATTTTATTAATCTTTCTCTTTCAGGTCCTGTCCTTGAGCTACATAGGCCTCCACTGCCCGAGCAGCTTTTTTCGGCAGGGCGACGCAGCCCATTCCTGAAATGCAGCCGCCTTCGCAGCACATAACTTCCAGCATGTTACAGTCGCAGCCTTTGGTGGCGTAGCGTTTCATCAGTTTGATACTATCACGCGTCAAACCGTCAATGTTTTCTGCCCGGATTTCAATTTTGCCTTCCAGAAGGGAGGCAACGGCTCCGGCAACGCCCCCGGTTAACGGAAAACGGCGTCCCTGCGCACTGGAAACAAGAGTGAACTCCTGCGGATCACATTCTTCAACTTTTATGTCTTGGGCATTGAACATGGCGTTGACTTCTTCAAAAGTCAGAACATAGTCTACATTAGGATCATCTTCAGCTTCTACCCGTTTGGCCAGGCAAGGACCAAGGAAAACGGCAACGCAGTCGGGATATTGTTTTTTGACCAGTTCAGCTGTGTAATACATCGGGCTTCTGGTGCCGGAGACAAAAGGCTCAATTTCCGGAATGTGCTTTTTGGCGGCATAATAGTAGGCCGAGCAGCAGGAAGTTGTCATCAGTTTTTGGCCTTCTTTCATCCGTTCGACAAATTCTGCGGCCTCTTTGCGGGTGGTTATGTCCGCACCGACGGCAACTTCGAAGACTTCATCAAAGCCGATTTTCTTCAATGCGCCGACCAGATTGTTGACGCTGCCGTTGTATTGTCCGACAATGGCCGGTGCAACCATGGCAACAACTTTTTTATTACTGTTATGGATTTTGCTCATAACATCGATCATTTCCGAACGTTCAACAATGGCGTCGAACGGGCAGGAATTAAGACATTTGCCGCAAGAAATGCATTTTTCAGGATCGATGTGTTCTTTTCCGTGTTCATCTTTGGTAATGGCGCCGACCGGACAGGCGTCTTCACACGGAACAATAGCTTTTAAAATCGCGCCGTAAGGGCAAACATCATGGCAGCGACCACAGTTGACGCATTTGTCTGTGTCGATTTTTGCCCGTTCATCAACAATATCAATCGCTTCTTTCGGGCAGTTCAGACGGCAAGGCTGAGCCAAACAACAGCGGCATTGGTCGGTTACAACATATTGTTGGCGTTTGCAGGCGGCACAGGCAATGTTGATGACCGAAATTTTGCTTTTGCCGGGTTTTTCACGCGTTAAGGCTTCCATGGCATAATCGTGCAATGATTTTGACGAATCCGTTTCATCTTCCGGGCAGAAACCAAGGGCTGCCATGCAACGGAATTTGTTGATGTCATTAATAAACTGCATATGTTTTGTGCAGCTGGAGCAGGGGTTGATTTCCGCAATTATGTCGTTAATGCCGGCAAAGCGATCTTTTATGAAGCTGGCGGCGACTTTGTCGAGAACAGTACTGCGGGTAAACGCGGCATTATTTTTGGGTGTCAACATTTATTTTTTACCTTCTGTTTTGATAATAGTTATTTTTTAAATATTTTCTGTTACAATTCTTTTAGCAACAGGAAGTTTTGTCGTCAAGTTTTAAATGGGTTTTGCAGTACTAATAATTGATTTTTCATAAGAAACACGGGAGGTCGGAAATATGTTGAAAAAAATTCGGTCCGCGTTGAAACGAATTTGTCCGGACAAGGTTTTTGCGGCAATTGCCGTGTGGGCCGTTTGGGTCTTGATTTCCGTTTCTGCGACGGCCGGGGAAAATGCTCCCGTTCGCCTGGGTGTGTTTCGGTATTCTCCGCCGTATGAGTATATTGAGGACGGAAAATTGAAGGGGTTTACTTCCAGTTATGTTGAAATTTTGAGACAGAATCTGAACAGGCCTTTTGAAATTGTGCCTTTTGAAACAGAAGCCGACGGGTATCGCATGTTGCAAAATGGTGAAATTGCGGTAATGACTCTGGCCGTAAAACAACGTTTTCCAAATCAAAGTTGGAACGTATCGGTTCCGTATATGTCTTCATCTTTAGGGATTTTCGGGCCTAAAGGCGTATTGGCCAATAATTTGAATGAGGTGGGCCGGCAAGAAATTGCCGTGACGCCGCTGACAAAATCTCATCGTTTGTTGGCGGAAGACAAGAAGCATAATTTTGTGGTTTTTGATGATCCGTTAGAAGCGATGAAAGCCGTTGACCGCGGAGAAATTCCTTTTTATATCGGCGATATTCTTCATACCAAATTTATTGCCGGACGGTTGGGGTTGAACAATCTGTATTATGTGGCTCCGGTGGTTGGTTCTGCTTATGCTTTTGGGTTTGCCGTGATGCCGCAACATAAAAAACTGTTGGAAGAAATTAACGGCGTTTTGAAAGATATTGATGCCGAACGACATTGGCAAATCCGGGCACAATGGCAAAATATTGAATATCTGCGCTGGGAGGCCGTGATTGCCAAATACAGCCCTTATGTATCGGGATTTTTTGCTATTTTGGTGGTTGTGCTGCTTGGGGTTGTCTGGCGCGGAAGAAGGCTTCAGAAGAGGGCTGCACAGATGCATCATTTGCAGAAAATGGAATCTCTCGGGCGGCTGGCCGGCGGCGTGGCTCATGATTTTAATAATATGCTGGCGGGGATTCAGGGGGCTGCCGAATTTATTAGGCTTAAAAAAAATAATGCCGATAATGAAAAGTATGTGGATATTATTATCCGAACCTGTAAGAGAGCCGCTTATCTGACTTCTCAGCTTTTAGTCTTTGCCCGTGACAAGGAAAAGACTTTTGAAGATGTAAGGATTAAAGACGTTATTGAAGATGCGGTTTGTCTTTTAGAACACGGTGTTCCGAAAAATATTGATATTTCGGTTGAGTGCCGTAAGGAAAACTATTGTATTTTCGGGGATAAAAATTATTTGCAAAGCCTTTTGTTGAATCTCGGTTTTAATGCCAAAGATGCAATGCCAACCGGCGGAAAACTGTCTATAACCGCCAAATCGGTCATATTGAAGGAAGAGGATATTGCCGCCTGTCTGCTTAAGGTTAAGCCGGGGAAATATCTGGAATTGTCTGTTGGCGATACCGGGAAGGGAATTGACAAGAAGCTTCTGCATAACATTTTTGAGCCGTTTTTTACAACCAAAGAAAGCGGCAAAGGAACAGGTCTCGGTCTGGCTGCGGTTTATGGTATCGTGCGTGAACATAAAGGAACGATCAGGGTAGAAACTTCTCCTGCCGGAACAACGTTTTTTGTTTATTTTCCTTTGAAAAAGGCTAAAGCCTGCAAGACTGAGCCCGTTGAACAGCCGGGACGGCTTGAGGGACGGATTTTGGTTTTGGATGATGAGAAAGTTCTTAATGAGCTGTTGAAAGATATTTTGATAAGTCTCGGTTGTGAGGTGGTTTCCTGCAGTGCGCCGGAAGAAGCTCTTTTCTTGTATGACAAAAGTTTTGATCTGGTTATGCTTGATGTTGTTATGCCGAAAATCAGCGGGGTGGAGGTGTATAAAAAGCTGCTGCTGAAAAATCCGTCTTTGAAAGTTCTGTTTATGAGCGGTTATACGCAGGATAAAGAGGTTAATAAGATTGCCGAGGAAAATCCGAATGTTGAATTTGTTAAGAAGCCGTACAGCATTCAGGAACTGTATGATAAACTGTCGAAGATGTTATAAGTATGTGAAGAAAATCAGAAAGGTTCTTGATATCGGATTAAAGCGCGTTTATGATTTGATAATTATGTAGACTGGGAGTTTTGGGTGTATTATGGCCAAATCTGCGAATAATATGGGAGAAACATATTTGCTGGATGCCTTGAACCGGGTGGGGCGGAACCCTATCGGGTATTCGGTTTTGTATGTTAATATTTCCAAACTCAAACCCAAAAACCGCCATCCCGAGTTTGTTAAGATTTTTGCCAAGCTGTTCGACAGTATGGTCGGTAATGCGCAGGGATCTTTCTTTGTTATGAGCAACGGAGATTTTGCCATTTTAGGGAGAGGCATTACTTCCGATATGGTTGAAGAGGCCGTGTTTAAAATCCGGCAGGGTTTGTCGTCCGATCCGATATTGCACGGACGGGATGTGAAAGATTTTGCCGTGTTATATTCTTTTCCGGCCGATTATATTTCTTTTTGCTCGTTTATTGAAAAAATGCGCGAGAATGCCGATTATCTGGCAGCCATGACGCCGCCTCCGGAGATAAAACGTCCGATCAGAGCCGATGAAATCGATGCGGTGATGGAACAGCTGGATAAGATTGATATTCCCGAAATTATCAAAAGACAAAGTGTGATGAAGATTTGCGGCCCGGGAAAATTTAAAGTCGAATTTCAGGAATTTTTTGTGGCCGTGAAAGATTTGAGTTCATATTTGGATGACAGCCTGGATTTGTTGTCCAGCCGTTGGTTGTTTTTGTATTTGACGCAAAAACTGGATAAGAAAACGATGAGCTCGTTTTTTGCTTCGGATATTAAAAATTGGCCGAATCAGATTAGTCTTAATCTTAATCTTTCTTCAGTTTTTTCATTGGAGTTTGTAACATTAGCAAAGAATTTTCTGCAAGACGGACAGAAGCTGATTGTCGAGATTCAGTTGATGGACGTGTTTAATAATCTGCCGGTCTATTTTAAAGTAAAAGAAATTTTGAAAGCCGGCGGTCATCGTCTGCTGATTGACAATATGAGTCCGGCCTTGTTGAAAATGCTAAATCTGAAACGACTTGAACCGGATATGATTAAGCTGTTTTGGGAACCGCTGCTGGAATATGATACCGAAAATGAAAATATTCGAGAGATGATTGAATATCTTGGGGCGGATAATATTGTTTTGGCAAAATGCGACAGTGAAACGGCTCTGGCTTGGGGGATGAAGTATGGGCTTCATACTTTTCAGGGGCCACTGATTGATCAGCTGGAAACGGCCTGTATTCATCGTCAATGCCCTGATGCAAAGTATTGCTCACTGAGAACCTGTCTGAAACGGCGGCGTTTGTTGTGGGGAGCTTTTCGGGACGAATGTACGCAAAAAGAATTTTTGGAAAAATTGCTGGAGGGGTAAAAAATGTTTAATTTTTCTAAAAGCAGCAATACGCCCCCGGCCGAGAAACCGACGCTGAAAAAAGACGTGGTTATTATGGATTATTTGAAGAATCTTGAAAAAGATATCGGAAATTTTAATGCTCTTTATATTAAAATCAGCAAACTTGAAAATCCTAATTTGAAAACGGTGCAAAAGCAGGGGCTGCTTGATACTTTTGATAATATTACCCGTAAGAACAACGGGGAGATCTTTTCTTTGCCCAATGATGATTTGGTTGTGGTTTACCGGGCAATAGCAAAAGAGGAGATTCAGGCTTGTATTATCAAAATCAGGTTTATTTTGCACGATGATAAGCTGATTAAAGATAATTTTGATTTGGAAGCAGCCGGCTTTTTGAAGTTTTTTGAGCTGCGGTCTGATCTGGCAGAATTTCAGGAGTTGGTTGCGGAAGAAGCTAATCGTCAGACGATTGCTCGACAAGAAAAAACAACTGCCGTGCAGAGCAGAGAGCCGAGAATGCGCCAGATGACGTCGGCACCCAGCAAGCCTAAAAAAGAACTGACGCCTTATATGCTCGGTAAGTTGACCAAAACGCTTTCTATGGCGGATTTCTCCAGCCTTATTCGACGTCAGGCTATTTGTGCCGTTATTGGCAAATCTGCGCCGCAGATGTTGTTTGAAGAAGTTTATGTTTCCATTGCCGATTTGCGGGATACTTTGCTGCCGGATGTTGATTTGACGGCAAATCCGTGGTTGTTTCAATATTTGACGGAGACTTTGGATAAGCGGGTTTTGGCCAGTATCAGCAATCATGATGATGGTTCGCTGACCAGCAATTTCAGCCTTAACCTGAATGTGTCTACCGTGCTTTCTGACGAGTTTTTGGAGTTTGACGAAGATATTAATGCTTCCATGCGTTCGACAATCGTGTTGGAACTGCAGCTTTTGGATATTTTCAGTGATGTTAAAGCCTTTATTTTAGCTAAGACCTTTGCTCAGTCCCGCGGATATAAAATATGTATTGACGGAATTACGGTTGATAAATTGAAATATTTGAACAGGGAGCAGCTTGATGCGGATTTGATCAAAATTATCTGGCATCCGACTTTTATGGATGTGATTCATGAAGACAAGCATTTTATGGATTATGTTAATAAAGCCGAGCGGGCAAAGATGATCTTATGCCGGGTTGATGAACCGCAGGCGGTTGAAGTCGGAAATTCTCTCGGAATCAATTTGTATCAGGGGCGTTATATCCAACGGATGCTTTCCCGCCGCAGCAGTAAGCAGACAATTTTTACCATTCGGCGATAGATGGTTGATGAGACAAAAAAATACTCCGCGGCGGCGGAGTATTTTTTTGTTTTTTAATCAGTAATTTCTGCCTCATAGGCATAAACAATTTTGGTATCTTCTTCTTTTTCTTCCACGCTTAATTCGCAGATCATCAGCTTATCGGCATCTTGGAGACTGTCAAAAACATTTTCGGGAATATCAGTCAGCATAATTTCATCATTTTCATTACGATAAAGAATGGCGGATTTTTCTTCTTCATTTAATTCTATTGCCGCATTTCCGGGTTCGCCCTCCTGCTCGTACAATAAAAGCATGACTTCATCTTCATCATTAATCAAAAAGTCAAAAGTACGGTATTCTTCGTTATTTTCCTTAACCATTGGAGTATTCCTTGTTTGTTACCCATACATTTAATATTATAATACTCTGAAAACTCGGGAAAGACAATAGTTTTTATTGTCCTGTTTATCTTTTTCCGCCGGCTGTGGTGATAAGTGTTAATATCGCAAATAAATAGTGAAAATTTTTTTGATTTAATATATAGTGCAAGAATACGGAGGATTTTGTATGCGTATTTTAGTTGACAGATTTATTGATCTGTGCAAGTGGCCGGTCGGGATTTTTATGTTTTTGAGCCTGCCGGCGTTTATCCAGTCTTTTGGATATTTTCGCTTTTTGGAACTGCATTATGTGTGGTTGATTGCCGGTTTTATTTTCTTTTTTATCTGTCGTTCAATGATGGATAAGGAGATCAACCAGACGTTTGAAGTGGCAACACATGAACTGACGCACGGTTTTTTTGCCATGCTGACGCTGCATAAGGTTAAAAGTATCAGGGTTAATCCCGATGATACCGGCGGCGAGATGGCTTTTGCGGGAAGAGGAAACTGGCTGATTATTATTGCACCGTATTTCTTTCCGCTGGTAGCGTTGGTTGTTATGTGCGGAATTTCAATCTATACCCGGTTTGCGCCGTCTAATTTTATTTTGAACGGGATTTTGGGTTTTTTCATTGCTCAGCATCTTGATGCCGTCGGTTCGCAGATTCATGAGAAGCAGACGGATTTGATCAAGGTTTCTTATAAGTTTTGTTTTTTGTTTCTGCCGGCGGCCAATTTGTGGGCCATCGGTTCCATGCTGGCGTTTAACAGCCGGAGTTGGACCGGCATATATGATTATATGCGGTTGATTAATTATCTGAACAATCAGAACTGGATTTGGGCAAAGCGCTTTATTTCAGAGTTGTTCTAGCGTGCATTTGTTCGCATTTATCCGAATCGGAGAGCCGAGCGGCAAAACGTATCGGCTTTTTTGATGTCCGTAAGGAAAGCGGCGGATTACCGGGATATTCATTTCCCGAGTAAAGTAATTGATAATTTCGTCGGTGTCGCCGTCTTCCGGTTTGCGAATTTCGCAATTGTCAAAATCACCAAAGATAATGCCTTTGATGTCGGAAAAAACTGGGTTTTGGCGCAGTTGTTCCAGCATCAGATCCAGCTTGTAAGTTTTTTCTTCAACGTCTTCAATCAGCAGAATTGCATTTTTTAATGACGGAAAATAGGGCGTGCCGCAGAGGCTTCGGAACAGGCTGAGGCAGCCGCCGAGCAATATGCCTTCCGCTTGTCCGCCGATGACGGTTTGTCCGCCGGTCGCTTTCAGCTTTTTTCCGGCAAGCAACGTTTTTAATGATATGTCAATTTCCGGTGCGGGATTTTCTCCGTCCGTGAAGTCATAACTCAGCAGAAAACCGGAGAGCTGCGGTGTGCCGGTTTGGGCAATGATTGCGTTTTGGATGGCGGTGGTGTCGCTGAAACCGATTAACGGTTTGGGATTTTCTTTGATGATTTTATAGTCCAGAAAAGGCGCAACCATTTGTGATCCGTCGCCGCCGGCAGTACTGAATATGGCCTTGATTTCCGGATTGCGGTAAAAAGTCATCAGATCTTCGGCCCGGTCCTGCGGTGTGCCGGCCATATAACGGTAGCGATCAAAAACATGCCGGCCGAGAACCGGCTCATAGCCGAGGCTGCGCAGATAGGCCAATCCGCGGGAAATGTTTTCCGGTGTGACTGGTTTTGACGGAGAAACAATGCCAACTTTGCTGCCGGGCAATATTTTCATTTTACAGATCCTTTAATAAATTTTTGCAAAAATCAGAAAGAGAGTTATCGTGGGCGCCCATAACGATAATGCGATCCCCGGGGCGGGCATTGTGCAAAATATAGTCGCGAACGTTGTCCTTAGTTTCCAGATAAATGGCATTGACGCCGTTATCTTTGGCATATTGCACCAGATCGGCGCCGGAAATATCCGTGTCTCTTTCCGGAATGCGTTCATAAATATCAGGCATGAGCAAAATATCGTCTTTGTTTAGTGTCCGACCGAAGACTTCGCCGTCTTCTTTGCCGGTATTGCGGGCAGAAAATGGGGTATGAGCCTGATAAACGGCAATAATCCGGCCGGGATATTCCCGGAGAGTGCCGAGGGAAGCCTCGATTTTCTGAGGATTATGAGCAAAGTCGTCATAAACGGCAATGCCGCCATGTTTGCTGGTGCCGATGTATTCCAGGCGCCGTTTTGTGCCGGTAAAGCCTTCTAATGTTTTTGCTGCTTCAAATTTGTCAATTCCCAGCATCATGCAGGCTGAAATTGCCGCCAGAGCATTGGACACGTTAAAACGTCCGAGCAGCTGCAATGTGAAGCTTTTGCCGTCGATATCATATTTGACGCCGTTTTCGGTTAAGCCGATATTTTCTGCAAAGAGATTGGCGCGGGAATCTGTTATCGAATAAGAAAAAGTATTCGGGTGACGGCTGATGCTGCGGGCGTTTGGGCAATCGTAATTGACAATAACACCCTGGGAAGCATGGTCAGCAAATTCCGAGAAATATTCCTTTAGTTCGGCAAGCGGTTTGTGATCATGTCCGATGTTATTGATGAGAGCAATGTACGGGTGGTATTTGCGGATTGATCCGTCACTTTCGTCGGCTTCAATAACGCAAATATCGCCGCGGTTGTAAATGTAGTTAGCAAGTCCTTTGTCAGAAGCGTAGTTTTTGAAAAAACCGCCGTTGATGACGCAAGGCTTTTTGCCGAGTTCATTAAGAATATAGCCGATCATTGCGGTGGTCGTGGTTTTGCCGCAAGTTCCGCCGAC
The DNA here is from genome assembly GCA_944390885.1 of uncultured Alphaproteobacteria bacterium. GTDB lineage: Bacteria > Pseudomonadota > Alphaproteobacteria > RF32 > CAG-239 > MGBC133411. Next base: position 63,526 of record CALXRP010000004.1, on the reverse strand, counting down.
GGCAATGCCATATTTGTGACGATGGAAAATTTCGGCCAACAGGTCGGAGCGGCTTTGGATTTTGATCCCTTTGGCAAGGGCAGCTTTTACATCGGGGTTTTGTTCGTTAATAACGCTGGTAATGTAAAGCGTGTCCAGGTCATCGGAAATTCCGGAACCATCCTGCGGAAAAATTTTTATTCCGACGGCTTCCAGTTTTGCGCGGCGGCCGTCGCCGTCCAAACCGTTGTCGATATTGAGATCGGAACCGCGTACTTCACAGCCTTCCTGTTTCAGAATTTGGGCAAGGGCGCTCATGCCGTTTCCGGTAATGCCGCAAAAACTTACTTTTTTCATCTGTTTGGTCCTTATTGTTATAATGCATCGAGGGTCTGAGCTTCGCGCTGGCGAAGAATCCTCAGGCTTTTGTAATCAATCGTTATATAGCTTTTGCCTTCACCGTCGACGCCGACAGCCAGTGCCGCTCCGGTATTTTCATCTTGAAAAGTGGCATAAATGACGGTTTGACCGCTTTGGAGCTGTTTTAACAGATCCGGAGCGTTTTGCTGGTTGGGAATGTCTTTGCTGGGGACAAAAGCCGGTTCGGAGCTGAACTCATCTGTCTGATCGACGTTTGTGGCGGCCGGGATATAGGTTTCATGCGCGTTGCCGTATTTTTTTTCGAGCAATGCATAATATCTGCGGTATTCCAACATGACACGGCTGGCCGAAGCATCATCATTCAGCAGATCTCCATAAGCAATGATCCGCCATAGTTCGTTTTCTTGGCCGAAAATAACATTTACGCTTTGAAATCCGGGAATGGGTTTGGGTAAGTTGGTTGCGGTAAAAGTGTTTACATAGTCTTTGACTTCAATCGGCGTTAAGGTGATTCCGAGATCGTTGATATCAGCAATGGTAGCTCCCCAGAGCAGGCCGAACGGAGCCGGAGAAAGGTTTTCCGGTGCAGCTTTTTTTATTTCCAGCGGCGTGCGTTTGCGCAAACGGGCAGGTTCTATACCCTCGGGAACGTTCAGTTTGACGGGATCCGGCTTTTGTTCCAGAAGCTTTCTGGCCTGGGTCGAAGCATCATCCATTTTATCCTGCATTTTGAGATCTTCCGAAATCAGCAGATTTTCATATATTTCCGCACTGGCGGGATTTTCCTGTGCCCGGACGCCGGCTGCGGCGGTGCAGAACAAGGCGGCCAGAATGTAACAGATACTTTTTTTCATATTTTTATCCTTAATCGGCAATAAAAAAATTGAACACTGTTCAGATTTGTTTTAATATAGCGTTAAATTGCAAATATTTTGTTAAGATGATATAATAATGACAGAGGCAAAAGACAATAAAAAAGCCGAAATCAGGGCTTTGTTAATCAGAACCGGGCGTGAACTTGTCGTTCAAAAAGGGGCAGAGTTTTTAACGGCACGTAAGCTTTCCGAGGCTTCCGGCTGCTCGGTCGGAACAATTTATAACCAGTTTGGCAATATGGATCGTTTTGTTATTGAGCAAAATATCCTGACTTTGGACGAGTTGTTTGCAGTTTTGCAAAAAATTGTGCCGTCGTACGACAGTTATAAAAATTTGAATATGTATACCGATGTTTATGCCGGATGGGTTCTCGGAAACGAGAATTTATGGTTTTTACTGTTTAATTTTCATCTCCATCACAGCGGAAAGCATTTGCCGACGGCTTATCTGCGCCGTTTTGTTAAGCTTGAGGAAATTTGGCGGAAAGATTTTGAGCATGAAGTTGATAATTTTGGTGCAAAAGAGAGAAAACTTTTTCGTCAGGTGCTGATGCTTGCTTTGTTCAGCCTGAGTTCCTTTTTGGCGACTCAGCAACGAGGGCGGCTCAGCCGTAAAAATATCTGTCGGCTTTTATTAAATTCATATCTGGCAGGTTTGAAAGTTTTGAAGAGGGACAGATAATGCTGTATGGAATATGGCATAAAGTTACCGGGTTTTTGAGTAGTTCCGAGCTGTTTTGGACAGTTGCGGATAACCGTTTTTTTCTGATCCTGTTGGTTATTTTTTTGATGCGGGCCAAATATGCAACTTATCGCAGCCTGTGGTTATCGGCGCTGGTCAATGTGCCGGGGACGATTTTGCATGAGTTTATGCATTATTGGGTCGGGTTGCTTTTGAATGCCCGTCCGGTGAATTTTTCCATTTGGCCCAAGAGAGATTTGAACGGGTATTATGTTATGGGCAGCGTCGGTTTTCAGAATGTGACTTATTATAACGCCGTTCCTGCTGCGATGGCGCCGCTTTTACTGCTGCCGCTCGGGTTTTGTATCAATCGCTATATTTTGCCTCAGCTACCGATGAATCTGACAAATTATATTCTTTATGTTCTTTTGCAGACGATTATTATTGAAAATGCCATTCCGTCGCGGGCAGATTTTAAGGTGGCGGGAATGTTTGTTTCCGGTGTGTTGTTTTACGGCTTTTTGGTTTTTGCTCTATTGCTGTATTGGTGATTCTGACTGGACAAAAAAAGATTTTGTGTTAATATAACTTTCTTAAATCAGATTATTAGAAATTATAAATTTTTGTTTATGCTAAAATTATTTTGCTCTTTGATTATGGCAATTGTATTGCCTTTTAGCGCTTTTTCCCAGCAGTTTAATGGAAATAAAGAAGGTAAGATGGCGCCGCCCAGACTTGTTCGGGGGGTTGAGATTGAACCTTTTTTCAGAAATCCGCCCGGGAACGAATATTTTTCTTTGCCGGAGCTGGGAGTCGACCTTATTTGGGATAATAAGCTGAATATGCTTTATGTCTTGAAAAAAATTTATTTTGAAGGACGGGAGTTGAAGCTGAATGGTAAAAACCAGATTAAGGGAATGCCGTTAACGGTGATTTCTGAGGTTTTTATGGTTGGCGAGGATGATTTCAAAGAACTGCGGCTAGGAAAGTTTGCTGATAGCGGGGAAGAGTTCCGGCTTGGCGTGCTGACCAGCAGAAACAGTTTGCAGATTGAAATTTATAGTACGATTCCGGATACAAAGCCGGTTTATTATCGAAAATGGGTTGTTCAGTAACAAAAATACCGTTTGAACTTTTGTTCAAGCGGTATTTTTTTGTTTTTTCATGTGGTACTTTAATTATATAGGGCATTTTTAGACTGAAATCTGTCGATAATAGAAATTTTCTCAGGTGTGGTGAGTAACTATTTTTGTTCCAGGGCGGAGACGATTTCTTCCGTGACCTTTTTGGCGTCGCCGTACAGCATAATCGTATTGTCTGCGAAAAATAACGGGTTTTCGACGCCGGAGTAGCCAGTTCCCAGAGAACGTTTTACAAAAAATACGGTGCGGGCTTTTTCGACCTCCAGAACCGGCATACCGAAGATCGGCGAATGCGGATCAGTTTTGGCCAAGGGATTGGTAATGTCATTGGCGCCGATAACATAAGCAACGTCAGCGGAAGCAAATTCCCGGTTGATTTCTTCCAACTCAAAAACATCTTCATAAGGTACGTTTGCTTCAGCCAGTAAAACGTTCATATGTCCGGGCATTCGTCCGGCAACGGGATGAATGGCGTATTTTACCTCCACGCCTTTTTTATGTAAGGCATCGGCCATTTCTTTTAAGACATGCTGCGCCTGGGCGACGGCCATGCCGTATCCGGGAACGATAATGACTTTATTGGCATTTTCCATAATAAAAGCAGCGTCTTGCGGATTTCCGCTTTTGGCGGTTTTACGGTCATCGGTTTTTTGTTCCTCGTCTTTGTTTTGTTCCAGGCCGAACCCGCCGAGCATTACGCTGACCAGCGAGCGGTTCATGGCTTTTGTCATGATATAAGATAAAATTGCTCCGCTGGCGCCGACAATGGCACCGACGATTATCAGCAGGACGTTGTTTAATGAAAATCCAATACCAACGGCTGCCCAGCCGGAATAGGCGTTTAAGACGGAAATAACGACCGGCATATCTGCTCCTCCGATTGGGAGAATTAACAATATTCCGAGGATGATTGACAGGCTGACGAGTATTTCAAACAAAGCAATATTGCCGTTTGTTATATAGGCCGCGGCGGTGCCGATAATACCTAAGGCAAAGATCAGGTTTATTCCCTGTTGGCCGGAAAAAACAACGGCTCCGGATGGCATTAATCCCTGCAGTTTGGCAAAAGCTATCAGAGAGCCGGAGAAGGCAACGGCGCCGATGAGCATGCCGATTGATGCTTCGGCATAGGCTTCGGAACCGGCGAAAATTTCTGATGCTGAAATGAAAACGGCAGCCAGTCCGCCTAATCCGTTGAAGGCTGCAGTCATTTGCGGCAAGGCCGTCATTTTGACTTTCAGGGCAGAAAATATTCCGACCAGGGCTCCGGCGGCAATGGCAGCAAGAATCCAACGAATGTCCGTTATTGCCGGCAAAGATAAAGTGGCAATAACCGCAACGGACATTCCGACCATCCCCAAAATGTTTCCGCTGCGAGCAGTGCGCGGGGAGGCCAGACCGCGAATGGCCAAAATGCATAGAGCGCTGGCAATGAGGTAGGAGCAGGACAGAATGGCGTTGGTCATTATTTTTTCTCCCCGGGTGTTTTTTTCTTTTTGAACATCAACAGCATACGGTGTGAGACGGCAAAGCCGCCGAAAATATTGATGCTGGCCAGAAATACTGCAATCAGGCCGAGAATTTTGGAGATGTTCATTTCAGTTCCGCCGGCGGTTATCAAGGCGCCGATGATTATGATGCCGGAAACGGCGTTTGAGACGCTCATCAGCGGGGAGTGCAGCGCAGGTGTGACGCCCCAGACAACAAAATAGCCGACAAAGCAGGCCAGCATTAGGATCGTAAGCAGTGTCCAGATATCGCTCATCTTGTTTCTCCGTCTTTGCAGATGCAGGTTTTGTTTATCAGCTCGTCCTCAAAATCGAAGATGATTTTGTGTTGTTCCGAATTATACATCGGGCTTAAAAAATTGTAGATGTTGCGGGAAAACATCCGGCTGGCGGTGTTGGGAATTTCTGCGGCCAGATTAGATGCGCCGAGGACTTTTATGCCGGAAATTTCGGTTTCACGGCCGTCAACGGAAGCTTCAATATTTCCTCCGGCTGCGGCGGCCATATCAACGGCAATGCTTCCTTTCGGCATTAGCTTTAACATTTCTTTATCAACCAGCCGGGGCGCTGGTTTGCCCGGAATGAGCGCCGTGGTAATCAGAATATCGGTTTTGGAAAGTTGTTCGGCAATGGCGGCTTTTTGTTTTTTTTGATATTCTGCCGAAGTTTCTCGGGCATAGCCGCCGGCGTTTTCAAAAGTTTCATCGCCGGGAATCGCCAGGAAACGGCCGCCGAGTGATTCAACCTGTTCTTTGACCTGTGGGCGGACGTCAAAAGCATAGACCTGCGCGCCGAGGCGTTTGGCGGTGGCAACGGCCTGCAATCCGGCCACGCCTGCTCCGAGAATCAGAACCCTGGCCGGCGAAACCGTACCGGCGGCGGTCATCAGCATCGGAACGGCTTTGTCCAGACGGTTGACGGCTTCGAGAACGGCTTTGTATCCGGCCAGATTGCTTTGCGAGGACAAAACGTCCATGGATTGGGCGCGGGAGATACGGGGAATCATATCCAGGGCAAAACAAGTTGTGCCGAGAGCCGCGAGTTTTTTGATACGTTTGGGATTGTCCAATGCCTGAAAATTGGCGATAATCGTTGTGCCTTTTTTGAGAAACTTGTCTTCTTCCGGTATCGGCGCCCGGATTTTGCAGATAATGTTCGCATCGGTGTAAACACGGGCAGTGCCGGAAATGATTTCGGCACCGGCACGACGGTATTCTTCATCGGAAAAACCGGCAGCGGAACCGGCGTTTTTTTCCACCTTTATCCGAAAACCCCAGGCAATGATTTTGGCGACGGTTTCAGGGGTCAGGGCAACGCGTTTTTCATGCAGTGCGGTTTCTTTGGGTAGGGCGATTATCATCTTTTTTCCTTGTCAGAGATTTTGGGTGTTGCTTGTTTTGTACCGATATAGTAATTAGATTAAAGAAAAACAGAGGGGTATTGGATGAAATTGTTATGGCAATTGTTTTTTTCTTTTTTTAAGGTTGGGCTGTTTACGTTTGGCGGCGGCTATGCCATGATTCCGCTTTTGCAGGCGGAGCTGGTCGAAAAACGGAAATGGATCAGCGAATCCGATTTGATGGATTATTTTTCCATCGGGCAATGCACACCCGGGATTATTGCCGTGAATGTGGCGACCTTCTGCGGTTATAAGATGAAAGCAAAGACCGGTGCCGTTATAGCAACTTTCGGTATTATCGTCCCGTCGATGATCCTGATTATTTTGATTGCTTCGGTTTTGCATAATTTTCTGGACAATCCGTATGTTATTCATGCTTTTGCCGGTGTGCGGATTGTGGTTGTGGCGCTGATTGCCGAAACGCTGATTTCTTTTTGGAAAAAGGGAATCCGCGATAAGACCGGCATAGCGGTTTTCCTGGTCAGTACCGGTTTGTTAATCGGGCTGGGCGTATCGCCGGCGGTAATTGTTTTGCTGGCGGTTGCTTTCGGGCTGATTTTGCAAAAATGGGGGCGCCGATGATTTATCTTTTGTTATTTTGGGAGTTTTTCAAAGTCGGGTTGCTGGCTATCGGCGGCGGTTTGGTTACGGTGCCGTTTTTGTTTGAGCTGAGTGATAAATACGCCTGGTTTTCTCATCAGGAACTGGCGGATATGATTGCGATTTCCGAATCCACACCCGGGCCGCTCGGCGTGAATATGGCAACTTATGCCGGTTTTAATACGGCCGGAATTTTGGGCGGCGTGATTGCCACAATCGGCCTGACGACGCCTTCGGTTATTGTTATTGTCTGGATTACCGGAATCTTGTCCCGCTTTAAGGAGAATCCTTATCTGCAATCCGGTTTTTATGCCATACGCCCGGCGGTTGTTGCGCTGATTCTCGGTGCGTCGCTGCAGCTTTTTCGGCTGGCGGTCGTTGATGTTTTATCCGCGGTTCTCTGTGCGGTGTTTTTTGCAGCCATTCATTTTATCAAAATTCATCCGATTGTTTACATTCTGCTCGGAATGGCGGCGGGAATCGTTTTGAAACTGTAAAAAAAAAGCCCGTTTGACACGGGCTCGAAACGGGGATTAAAGGTCTAAGGCCTTGCGGTAAGTTTCTATCAAAAACTCTTGTTCGTCGCGGTCGGCGGCGTTCATTTTGCGCAGTTTGAGAATCGTGCGCATGGTCTTGACATCGAATCCGGCGCCTTTGGCCTCGGCAAAAATATCGCGAATATCGGAGCTGATGCCTTTTTTCTCTTCTTCCAGGCGTTCAATCCGCTCAATTAATGAACGCAGGCGGTCAGCCGCAATGCCGCCGACTTCGGATTTTTGTTCTTCTTCACTCATTGTTTTCTCCTAAAAATTAATTACTTTTGTGGTATAAGTTAACAAAGATGTTTGCCTTTTACAATAATAAAATTTAATAAGCTGTTAACTTATTTTTGATAATGCTTTTTGTATTCGGAATTTATTTATGAGGTGTTAAATGCCACAAAAAACCAAGACAAAAATTCTGGCGACCATCGGGCCGTCTTCTTCAACCCGCGAGCAGATTGAAAAGCTGATTGACGCCGGGGTTGACGGTTTTCGTTTTAACTTCAGCCACGGAACGCACGAAGAGCATAAGGAACGTTATGACATTGTTCGCAAACTGGAAAAAGAAAAGAAAGTTCATATTTCCATTTTGGCAGATATGCAGGGGCCAAAGCTCCGGGTCGGTGAATTTAAGGACGATAAGGTTTTTTTGAAAGAAGGACAGTCTTTTGTTTTGGATATGGATAAAGTTCCCGGAGATATTACCCGGGTCAACCTGCCGCATCCGGAGATTTTTGCCGCAGTCAAGCCGGGTGATGACCTTTTGCTGAATGACGGCAGTATTGTTTTGGAGGTGGAAGAGGCTAATGACCATATGATGCGGACGACCGTAAAAGTCGGCGGTTATCTTTCCAGCCATAAGGGGGTTAATTTGCCGAATACCCAGTTGAATATTTCGGCGATTACCGAAAAAGACAAAGAAGACCTGAAATTTGCCCTGAAACTCGGGGTTGACTGGATTGGGATGTCTTTTGTGCAGTCGGCGGATGATGTGCGGTATGCCCGTGAGCTTATAGGCGATAAAGCCTGGCTGATTTCCAAGCTGGAAAAGCCGAGTGCGATTGATGATTTGGAACAGATTATCGAGCTTTCCGATGCTATTATGGTAGCGCGCGGTGATTTGGGCGTGGAATGTCCGCTGCCGACGGTGCCGGTTTTGCAAAAGCGGATTGTTACGGCCTGCCGGAAATATGCCCGTCCGGTTATTGTGGCTACTCAGATGCTGGAATCGATGATTAATAATCCCAGCCCGACGCGCGCCGAGGTTTCCGATGTGGCGACGGCCGTATATGACGGCGCCGATGTGGTTATGTTATCAGCCGAGAGCGCAGCCGGAAAATATCCGGTTGAGGCGGTTAAAATGATGAACAGCATTATTACCCAGGTTGAGGCGGATCCGCTTTTTTACAAACATATGGAAAATTCCCGCGTTCATCCGTGTTGCTGCGGCGAGGCGGATGCCATTACTTTTGCTGCCAGCGAGATTTCGGATGTGCTGAAAAACGTGGCGGCGATTGTTACTTATACGACCTCGGGATTTACGACGCTTTTGGCTGCGCGCGAGCGGCCGACACAGCCGATTTTGGCCGTTACGCCTGATACGGAAGTTGCCCGCCGGATGGCTCTGGTTTGGGGAACGAAGCCCTTTTTGAATAAAGAAGGCTACAAGAGTTTTGACAAGGTGGAGGAAATTGCCATCAAACTGGTGAAAGAAAACGGCTATGCCAAATCCGGCGACTTTATCATTATCACGGCCGGTTTTCCTCTTGGCAAAAAGGGAAGGACTAATATGCTTCACACAGTCTACATCCCTTAAAAATCTGTATAATGAGCATCTAGAGCTATTTCTTCCGTTCTAAAAAAATTCACGTATGTTTAAATACGCTAGAATTTTTTTAGTCGTTGAAATGGCTCTATCTATCTCATTCTTCAGATTTTTAACGTGTCATATTTTTTTATTTCCTTCTATTAACATTTAAGCTCCCCTCATGTAGGTGCTTCAAAATTCTCGTGTACTGAATGTTGTACACGTCGAATTTTGTTTCACCGGCAGCAAGGGGGCTTTATCAAATTTCTAATAAAAATCTGTTTTAATTATTACAATTTTGTTATTTTTTTTTGACAAAAAATCATCCGTATTTTTAGTTTTTCTTTTATTTAAAAGAAATTTATGCTAAAATTTAGTCAGGAGACAATTTCAGGAGGCAGGATATGCCGTATTTTGATTATTGGGTACATACTGATTCGAAAGGTTTTTTTAAACATATTTTGGTGAGTAAGGACAGTAAGGAAGATATCTGGAAAAAGCCGTGGTGTGACGAGCTTATGGAAAAGATTGAAACCAATGGTGATATTGAAGAAGTTATTAATGCCAAGAATCAGAAATTGTACGAGGCGTTTGCAGCAGATGAAATAACCCCTCTTGAAGATATTAAGACCAAATATCAAGAGGAGCTTTCTCGGTTAGAAGAAAAGTCTTCCCGGGCCAAAATTTTTAATCAAAAACTTGATGATTTTGAAAAAAATGTTGAAATATTGGTTTCAAAATATCCGCCGGAACGTCAATTATATGTTAAAAATCTGTTGGGAGAGTATTTTAGGACGGGTGAATTTGTTGATCAAAGTGATGATTGGAATATTCGCCAATTAAGGCAGCCGCCTAAAGGATTTTTTAACAAAATCAGACAAGGAACAAAAATCAAAGATGCAAACCTGTATTTGGATGTATTTATTGACAAATATCAAACGGTAAATTTGAGAACAGAACTGAATGAAATGTCAAAAATGTCTTCCTACGGAGACGATTTTGCTTTGAAATCAAAGTTTGAAAGTATTGCAAACCGGGATAAGGAAAAAACGGCGTTAAACTCAGAAGAATTTGCAAAACAGGAAGGGATTTGGCAAAGATAAATATCAGAGAATCAGCAGAATATTCAGAGAACTGAGGCAGAAATTGAAAAGCGTAAGATCTCTTTTAAAGAAAGTGAACGTCTCCAGGCAGAAGATGAAACAATCAGGAATTTTGCAAAAGAAATCCGGGATGAGATTCAAAATCCCAAACAGTACAAAGTATCCGATTATATTGAATGTTTGGAGAATATGCCGAATGATGAAAAAGTGATGTTTAATTTGCGTCTTTCTGATGGAAAAGAAACTCAGAAAGCTGTGGAACGGATTTTAAAATATAACGGATTGCAATCTGGTGATGATATAAATCAATGGTTAATTAGAAAAGAAACGCGTTATATTTCAGATGAGGGAATGCATGAGTTATTTTCTCCAGTCATGACAGTAAAAGAAGCTAAAGAAATTATGCCAAAACTGAAAGCTGATTTTGAGTATGCAAAAGTTTCATCGGGTGTGGTTGTTCCTCTGATTCCGGAAAATATGTTTAGAGATGTAGTAAAACAAAATGTGGCACAAGATATTGTGAATGATGGCTTGCATAAACTGATGGTGATGGCAAGATACCAAAATAATAAGAAAAGTCCTTATTTTGTTCAAACAGAAAAACAAAAAGAGGCACTTAAACAATATCTGGGTGTGTCTTCTTTGGATGAACTACCTCCGGTTTATGGGTCAATAGACGAGTTAAAACAGCAGTTTCCGAAAGATAAATATCTTTTTTCCGGGACAATGGTTTCAGATGATTATTGCCAGCTTAGTGGGAGAATTGGCAGAAACGGAATGGTTTATGCAACGCCTGATATAAGATATGCGGCATATTATGATGGAGCAACAGATGTGGGAAAAGGGATGGGGACTTCTGCAACAGGTGATAGGTATATTTCCACGGAAGTTGGACAGTTTGATGAAAAAAAAGTTTATGCCGGTTTTATTAATGTTTATGAACAGAGTCCTGAAGATAAATTTTTTGATAATTTCGGAATGGAAGATTATTGTCGTTCAAAAGAAGAGGATATGAAAATCGGCCAGGGAAAAAGTTTTGAACTTTGGGAATCATCTTCGGAAGGCGCGGTTATTTTGGACAGACGGGGACAGATGCCTGTTAATCACAGATTAACTAAAGAACAAGCAATAAATGGTTATGTTAGCCGTTCCGCAGAATATGAGATTAATGGAAAAATTTATTTGCAGCCAAGATATGATGCAGAGACTTATGTAACGCCGGAAAAGAATCCGTTAAAGGCCAAAATTATGCATATTTCTTACGGAAATCCTTATGGAAAATTGGAGGATTTATATATTCCAATACCAGATAATCCAAACGGATTTGTTAAATATCTTCTTAATTCCCGCCAAGCAGATATGACAGACACATTCAAAGCTTCAGCCAGAGAGGATGTTTTGGCTCGTTTTCAAAGGCAAAAGGAAGAGTTTAAGCAAGGTATTGTTCATCAGGCGAGAACGCCGGATTTTTTAGAGCAAAAGCAAGCCAGACTGCAATCCGGTGGCAAGGGAACAGAAGATAAATTTGCTGCGGTGCAAGAGGTCAAGACAGAAAAAACGTCTGTCAAAATGGAGAATCCGGCGGCGGAAAAGATTCAGCAGCTGCGCGGGGTGGAGAATTCCGGAGCGCAGGCGGCAGCCGAGGCAGGAGAAAAGGTTGCGGAGAAGGCGGCCGTCCGGGCAGGAGCAGAGGCGGTTAAGTCTTCCGGGGGAATAGTTTCCGCGATAGCCAAAGCCGACAATGCGGTTAATCAGGCCATAGACAAGACAATAGACAAAGGCAGCGAGCTTTTGAATAACAATGCCGTCGGCCGGGCATATGAAAAAGCGGCGGAGAAAGTAGCCGATACTAAGGTTGTGAAAGTGGTTGAGAAAACAACGGCCAAGGTTGCGGAAAAAGCGGCGAATACAACGGTCGGCAAAGCAGTTGTGAAAGCGGCGGCTAAGACGGCGGGCAGTGCGGTCGGCAAATCGGTTATAAAGAAAATTCCGCTGGTTAGTGCGGCGGCGGGATGTTATTTTGCCTGGGATAGAATAAAGGACGGAGATTGGAAAGGCGCATGCGGAGAGGTTGCCTCAGGCGTGGCAGGATGTTTTCCTGGATTGGGTACGGCGGCAAGTGCAGCCATAGACGTGGGCTTGGCAGCCAAAGACATAAAAGCTGTGGTTGACGAAAGCAAAGGAGCCGCGGCGACCGGTCAGCCGAAAGAGACTGAGGCAGCGGGCACATCTTCCGGCAGCAAGACGGAAGAAGACAAGAAAAAGGTCAAAGAAATCATCTTGCAGAAACGCGGACAGCATTTGCCGGAAGTTCAGGCAAAAGTTCAATCAACACCGCAAAACAACGATTATCTTCTTCAGCAAAAAGCCGCCCAGCAGGGCAGGGGCTGAGTTATTGTATTTCTCTTTATTGATTTTTCCCGTATTGGTATTATATCCCCGAATCGGCGGAATCTGTGCATAATTTTCCGAATCAAAAATTTTGCTTGTAGAATCGTTTGAAATGTTCTAAATTCAACGCAGTTTTTAACTTTAACGGGTTGTATTTCTGATACAACTATATTTTAACTTTTAAGCTTAAGGAGCTAAATTGACCATGAGTAAATGGGTATATACATTTGGTGACGGCAAAGCTGAAGGCGATGCCAGCATGCGTAACCTCCTTGGCGGTAAAGGTGCCAACCTTGCAGAGATGAATAAGGTCGGCTTGCCTGTACCTCCCGGATTTACCGTAACAACAGAAGTTTGTACATATTATTACAACAATAACAAAACTTATCCGGCTGATTTGAAAGATCAGGTTCGCGAGGCTGTTGCCGGTGTTGAAAAAGTTATGGGCAAAAAATTTGCCGATGCCAACAATCCGTTGCTCTTCTCCGTTCGTTCCGGCGCCCGCGTTTCCATGCCGGGTATGATGGACACCGTTTTGAACCTCGGTTTGAACGATGAAACGGTTAAGGCTCTGGCCAAAGCTTCCGGTTCCGAGAGATTTGCTTATGACTCTTATCGTCGTTTTCTGCAGATGTTCTCCGACGTTGTTTTGGGGGCTGATCTCGATTTGTATGAAGAAGCTTTGGAAAATATGAAGAAATCCAAAGGTTATAAATCTGATACCGATCTGACAGCTGAAGATTTGAAAGAACTGGTTAACCAATACAAAGCCATCGGCCAGAAAATTGGCAAAGTTGTTCCGCAGGATCCGTGGGATCAGTTGTGGGCAGGTATCGGCGCCGTATTCGGTTCCTGGATGGTTGACCGTGCCATTACTTATCGTAAACTGAATAATATTCCTGGTGACTGGGGTACAGCCGTTAACGTTCAGACCATGGTCTTCGGTAATGCCGGCGATGACTGCGCTACCGGTGTTTGCTTCTCTCGCGACCCGGCTACCGGTGAAAATGTTTATTACGGTGAATATCTGGTTAACGCTCAAGGCGAAGACGTTGTTGCCGGTATTCGTACACCGCAACCGATGGGCTCTAAAGGCGACGGTACTTCTCTGGAAGAAAAATGGCCGCACCTGTACAAAGAGTTGGTTGATGTTCGTAATAAACTTGAACAACATTATAAAGATATGCAGGATATGGAATTCACCATTGAACACGGCAAACTCTGGATGCTGCAATGCCGTAACGGTAAACGTACCGCTCAGGCTGCCGTTCGTATGGCCGTAGAAATGGTTGAAGAAGGTCTGCTCAACAAAGAAGAGGCTATTATGCGCGTCGGTGCTGATCAGCTTGACCAGTTGCTGCACCCGATGTTGGATCCGAAAGCCAAGAAAAACGTTATCGCTACCGGTCTTCCGGCTTCTCCGGGCGCTGCCGTCGGCCGTGCCGTATTTAATGCCGAAGATGCTGAAGCTTGGGCTGCCAAAGGTGAGAAAGTTATTCTTATCCGTAACGAAACTTCTCCGGAAGATATCGGCGGTATGCATGCTTCTCAGGGTGTTATTACTGCCCGCGGCGGTATGACCTCTCACGCAGCCGTTGTTGCCCGTGGTATGGGTACACCGTGCGTTTCCGGTTCTCATGAGATCCACATTGATTATGCCAAAAAGACGATGACGACTGATAAAGGCGTTGTTATCAAAGAAGGCGACTGGGTATCTTTGGACGGTGGTAAAGGCCAGATTATCGAAGGCCAGGTTCCGACTGTTAAAGCTGATACCAATACCGGTAATTTCGGTAAACTGATGAGCTGGGTTGATGAAATCCGCACAATGGAAGTTCGCGCTAACGCCGAAACTCCGAAAGATGCTCAGACTGCCCGCGACTTTGGTGCTCAGGGTATTGGTCTGGCTCGTACCGAACATATGTTCTTTGATGCTGACCGTATTCCTGACATGCGTGCCATGATTTTGGCCGAGAATGAAGAAGGCCGTCGTGCCGCTTTGGCTCGTTTGCTGCCGTATCAGAAGCAGGACTTCAAAGACCTGTTCAAGATTATGGAAGGTATGCCGGTTGTTATTCGCCTGTTGGATCCGCCTTTGCACGAGTTCTTGCCGCATACGGATGCCGAAATGCAGGAATTGGCTGATAAAATGGGTATGACTTTGGAAAAAGTTAAACAACGTGCCAATGCTTTGCATGAAGCTAACCCGATGTTGGGTCATCGCGGCTGCCGTCTGCCGATTACCTATCCGGAAATCTGCGAGATGCAGACCCGCGCTATTTTGGAAGCTGCTATGGAATGCGAAGAAGCCGGTATTAAAGTTCTGCCGGAAATCGAAGTTCCGTTGACCGGTTCCAAGAAAGAGCTCGATATCGTTAAAGCGATTATTGACAGCACAGCCGAAAAAATCTTTGCTGAAAAAGGCAAGAAGATTAAGTATGAAGTTGGTTCCATGATTGAATTGCCGCGTGCAGCCCTGAAAGCTGACGAACTGGCTCAGTCTGCCGAATTCTTCGGTTTCGGTACCAACGACCTGACCCAGACGACTTTGGGTATGAGCCGTGATGATACCGGCGCTATTTTGGATGAATACCGCGCCCGTGGCGTTTATGTTGCAGATCCGTTTGCTTCTATTGACGTTGAAGGTGTTGGTGTTCTGGTTAAGATGGCTTGTGAAAAAGCCCGCAGTTCTAATCCGCACATCTGGTTGGGTGTTTGCGGTGAGCACGGCGGTGATCCGGCATCTATCGATTTCTTCCAGACTTGTGGCATGAACTATGTTTCTTGCTCTCCGTACCGTGTACCGGTAGCTCGTCTGGCTGCAGCTCAGGCTGCCGTTCGTCATAAAGGCGAAAAGATTGAGAAAACCTGCCGCAAATGTGCTTAATTGAGCTCGTTTGAAGCAAAATAGAAAAAGCGTCCGGATAAAGTCCGGGCGTTTTTTTTTGATGCCGGGTGAGTTTTTTGCGGGCAAAAGAAAAACCTCCGTTTTGAATTGTTCCCGGAAAGTTGGACAGTTCATTTGGCGGAGGTTTTTTTAGGTATTCTGACCTGAAACTCTAAATACTGATGTCGACAATTTGTCCTTTGGCGCCACTTGCCGCAATGGCTGTTTGAATTTGGGTATTTTTTTCAGTTTCAGCAATTTTCTCCTGAACCTGAAGCGCGGTTTTCATATCACTTAGTTGAGACGAGTTTATTATTGGCGGATAAGAACCGTAATTGGATGAAATATTCATGCTCATGTGTTTAGTCCTTTACTGTCCAAACCAAAATTTATTATAGCATAAATTTGCCGTTTGGTCAAGTTTGCGGCGGAGTCAAAAAAAACGCCGGAAATCCGGCGCTTTAAATGAAATTTTTTTCGAGCTGATTTATTTATGCAAAAGCCTTTTTTTATTCAGAGGTATTTTCCCGAACGCTTGTTTGATGTTCTGCTTTCTGAAGTGTTGTTTTTCAGATGTTTGAGACAGCCAAAACGTTTGAAACGACGGTAACATTTTCGCATAAGGATAATAAAGCCGAAATTTAAGAAACTATGTTTTTTTCTCATAAATTAAAATAATTAAAGATTAATAATGTATTATGACAGAGATTGTAATGAATGGAGGAATTTTGTCAAGATTAAAAAAATGTTCCTTTATCAGACAAGATAAAGGAACATTAGTGATATTTTATTAGAAAAAGTCACGGCAATTGTTCATGCATGGTTCTTGGTGATTGCAATCTCTGACGCAACCTGATAAATCGCCGGAACAATATTTTCTGCCGTTAACCGTGTAGATGCCTTGTCCGACCGGACACATTCTGCAAGATACACATTTTCCGCAAGAGTTGGTTGATTCGCATCCGTAAGTACAAGATTTTGAAGATACGTTACAATCCGGATTAACAATTTGTTTGCATTTATAGCAAGTTCCGGGCTTGACCCGGCAATCCATCTCACAACAAGCTCTTTGCCTGTTTCTTTGTGGATCCCCGGGTCGGAGCCCGGGGATGACTTGAAAAACAAGTAGCCCGAGAATGACAAAAACTTCAAAGCACTTTGTCATTCACAAACCTCGTCATAGCAACGCGGTCTCTTAGACACAGTGTATTCAATTCGCCGCGCGCCTGCCGTGCAGGTGGATCCCCGGGTCGCAGCCCGGGGATGACTTAAAAACAAGCCGCCCGGGGATGACTTAAAAAACAAGCAGCCCGGGGATGACAAGTAAAATACAAGCGGCCCGGGGACAGGGTGTAAAAAAAACAAACTGCCCGAGAACGACAATAAAGATACTATAGCCCAAGAAAGTGCAAGAGTTAATACTTTGTGAAAAATGGGGTGGGGATTTTGGCTAGGAAGTGAAGGAGATAAAATAGCGAGGAGGGGATGTCCGGCAGCTGAAAAATTCGGAAAAATGAAGTATGAGAGAGGAGAATGTAAAACAGCCGGAACTCGGTTTGGGTTCCGGCTGCTTAAAATAGTACGGTTTAGCGAATCAGCGGTTTATATTTAATCCGGTGCGGATTGACGGCATCTTCGCCAAGACGGCGTTTTTTGTCTTTTTCGTATTCTTCAAAGTTGCCTTCAAACCAAACAACGCGGCTGTCGCCTTCATAAGCCAGAATGTGAGTGGCCAGACGGTCTAAAAACCAGCGGTCGTGCGACGTTACCAAAACACAGCCGGGATATTCCATAATGCCTTCTTCCAGAGCGCGCAGCGTATCGACATCCAAGTCGTTGGTCGGTTCGTCGAGCAAGATGACATTGGCGCCTTTTTTGAGCATTTTAGCCAGATGAACGCGGTTTCTCTCGCCGCCGGAAAGTTGTCCGACTTTTTTCTGTTGGTCAGCGCCTTTAAAATTAAATTGTCCGACATAAGCGCGGGACGGCATTTCTTTTTTGCCGAGCTGAATCATATCCAGGCCGTCGGAAATTTCTTCCCAGACGGTTTTATTCGGGTCGAGCTCATCACGCGATTGGTCAACATAACCGAGGTCGACGCTCTCCCCGATGCGAATCGTTCCCGAATCGGGCTGTTCCTGTCCGGTAATCATTCTGAAAAGGGTGGTTTTGCCGGCACCATTCGGGCCGATAATACCAACGATGGCCCCTTTCGGAATCTTGAAAGAAAGGTTGTCTATCAGCAGTTTGTCGCCGTAGCCTTTGGAGATTTCGTTGGCCTCAATGACCAAATCACCGAGCCGGTCGGTCATTGGAATATTGATGCTGGCAAAGGAGATTTTGTCTTTGCCGGCCTGTGCCAGAAGTTCTTCGTAAGCGTTAATACGCGCTTTGGATTTTGCCTGACGTGCTTTAGGGTTTTTCTGAATCCATTCCAGCTCGTTAGCCAGTGTTTTCTGGCGGGCGGTTTCTTCGCGGGATTCCTGTTCAAGGCGTTTTTGTTTTTGCTCCAGCCAGGAAGAATAGTTGCCCTCGTACGGGATGCCCTGTCCGCGGTCAAGTTCCAGTATCCAGCCGGTAACGTTATCAAGAAAGTAACGGTCGTGCGTTACCATAACAACGGTTCCGTTGTAGTTTTGCAAATGTTTTTCCAGCCAGGCAACAGACTCGGCATCCAGGTGGTTGGTCGGCTCGTCCAAAAGCAGCATATCCGGTTTTTGCAGCAACAGACGGCAGAGGGCGACGCGGCGTTTTTCTCCGCCGGAGAGTTTGGTGACGTCGGCATCGGCCGGCGGGCAGCGCAAGGCGTCCATGGCGATTTCTATCGTGCGTTCAAAATCCCAACCGTCACAGGCATCGATTTTTTCCTGCAGAGCGGCCTGTTCCTCAATCAGCGCATTCATTTCTTCATCGCTCATCGGCTCGGCGAATTTGGCGGAAACTTCTTCAAAGCGTTTTAACAAATCGCGGGTTTCTCCCAAACCGTCCATAATGTTTTCTATAACGTTTTTAGACGGATCGAGTTTGGGTTCCTGTTCAAGATAACCGACGCGGACGCCTTCGGCAGCCCAGGCCTCTCCGTTGAAATCCTTGTCGACTCCGGCCATGATTTTTAACAGGGTGGATTTTCCGGCGCCGTTAACGCCCAGTACGCCGATTTTGGCACCGGGCAGAAAAGACAGCGTAATGCCTTTGAAAAGCTCTTTGCCGCCGGGGAAAACTTTTGTCAGGTTCTGCATGACAAAAATATACTGGTATGAAGCCATATTTTTTCTCCATTATCAGGGTTAAATATTAATTGCGCCAAGTATAGCGAAAAGTTTTGATTTTGCAAGAAAGTTATTTGTTAGCGCCGGCTGATATGTTTGACGCTTGACGGAACAGAAGCAGCAGGGGCTGCAGCAGAAACAGAGGCGTTTGTTTCAATAATGGCGTTTTCATATCTCGGTCGGGCCTCAGGTTTTAAAGAGCTGATCTGCGGCGTTATTTTCTGCGGTAAGGCTCTTTTTTGGCTACGGTTATATATATTTTGTGCCGTTTGAATTTCCGGCGCGGAAGAATCGTAAATTTGGGAAGCATCATAAGGGCGAACGGGTTTGATGACTTTTCCGTCCGGCATTTTTAGCGAACCGTCGGCATAAAGCGTGATGTTGAAAATTTCCTGATTGTCAAAGCGGCGGACAATCAGCGGGCATTCATAAAAACCATCCATTTGTTTGGCCATATAAGCGTTGGCTTTTTCACGGTTATAGGCATACATGGCTTTGTTCATGGTTTCAAGATCGGGGGCTTTGGTCAGCATGATTGCGCGGGCCAGCATTTCAAAGGTTGTATAGCGGGAAGAGCCGCAAGCCATTCCCTGGCCGCTGATGGCACCGAGCACCTTGACTTCTTCCATATACGGAATTTGGGCAAAGGCAGCAGAGGCAGATAAAATAAAAGCCGAAGACAGCAACAGAAATTTTTTCATTTTCTCTTTCCATATTGCAGATTTATGCCGATTATAGTGAAAATATTTGCTTTTGCAAAATCTTTTTTCGAAAATGGTATAAATTTTGGTTGACAAAGCAGAAGAATTGGCATAAGTTGCGGGCAAACACTTCGTATAAGGAAAGAAAAATGAAAATTTACAGCTCATTGAAGTCGAAAAAAGTACGCGATAAGGACTGCAAAATTGTCCGCCGGAAAGGTCGTGTGTACGTTATTAACAAAAAGAACCCGAAGCTCAAAGCTCGTCAGGGTTAATTTCTTGTTGATCAGACAGACAGTTTTTTGAAAAAGGCGCCGTTGTTAAGCGCCTTTTTTGTGTTAAAAAGGAAAAGAAAATTCTGAAAACGAATCTTGGAAATTGATTCTGTTGCGGGTGGCGGGAAAAAACATCTTTTTTCGGTTGTGCATAAAACTAAAAGACAATGAATTTTTATCCCCTTTAAAAATGCTTGTTTTTCCCCGGTTTTCGGCCGGTTGTATTTCGGGTTATGCCCCGTTTGGGGCGAAAGAAAAAAATAATGCTTGCCAAATTGGGATTTTCTGTGCTAACAAATCATCACAGGCCGCTTAACGGTTTGATTAATTTGTTTTAATATTTTTTTGAGGTTTATCATATGACTGATACAGCTAATCGCGTTAAGAAAATCGTTGCAGAACACCTTGGTGTTGAAGAAGCAAAAGTAACCGACAATGCAAGCTTCATTGACGATTTGGGCGCAGACAGTTTGGATACGGTAGAATTGGTTATGGCTTTTGAGGAAGAATTCGGTTGTGAAATTCCGGACGAAGCTGCCGAAAAAATTCTTACCGTTAAAGATGCTATCGACTATCTTTCTAAGAATGCCTAGTCTGTTTAGACTTGAAGAATTGATGAAACTCGCTTGACTTATAGCGAGTTTTTTCATATAAAATAGTCGTGTCTTTTGACAATTGATAATTTTTTATGAGGTTAATGTATGAAAAGAGTTGTTGTTACCGGTCTTGGCATTGTTTCTCCGTTAGGAAGAGGAGTTGAACATAACTGGAAAAGTATTCTGGCCGGTAAATCCGGAATTAAGAAAATTGATAATATCGATTTGAAGGATATTCCGGTGCAAATTGCCGGGCAGGTTCCCTGGGGAGACGGTGAAAATGATTTTAATCCCGATACGGTAATGCCTCCCAAAGATCAAAAGAAAGTTGACAAGTTTATTTTGTACGGTTTGGCTGCCGGTGCAGATGCTTTGGAAGATGCCGGCTGGAATGCTGAAACGGCCAGCGAAGAAGAAAAATGCCGCGCCGGCGTTATGATGGGATCAGGAATCGGCGGTTTGCAGGTTATTTACGATAACTCTATTTCTTTTCATGAAAACGGTATTAAGAAAATCTCTCCTTTCTTTATTCCTTCTTGTCTGATTAATCTTGTTTCAGGAAACCTTTCCATTAAATACGGCCTTAAAGGGCCGAACCACGCTTGTGTTACGGCTTGTTCGACCGGTACGCATGCCATTGGTGATGCTGCCCGGATTATTGCAATGGGGGATGCTGACATGATGTTAGCCGGTGGTGCCGAATCTGCTGTTAATGTTCTCGGGCTTTCCGGTTTTGCCAGAATGAAAGCGGTTACTTCTGATTTTAATGATGCTCCTGAAAAGGCCTCTCGTCCATGGGATAAAAACCGCAGCGGATTTGTTATGGGTGAAGGATCCGGTGCTTTGGTTTTGGAAGAATATGAGCATGCTAAAAAACGCGGTGCCAAAATTTATGCTGAGATTGTCGGCTATGGTATGAGCGGCGATGCTTATCATATTACCGCTCCGTCCGGCGATGGTGCTTATCGTGCCATGAAAATGGCCGCTGATCATGCCCGTGAACATGGTGTTGAGCTGAAAGACATTAATTATATTAATGCTCACGGGACTTCAACGCCGGCCGGTGACGTCGGCGAGGCTTTGGCTGTGAAACGTTTGTTTGGTGATGAGCTTATCGGAAAAGTTTCGATGTCGTCAACCAAATCAGCCGTCGGGCATCTTTTGGGTGCTGCCGGAGCAGTAGAAGCGGTTTATAGTATTATGGCGATTAAAGATCAGATCTGTCCGCCGACACTGAATTTGGAGAATCCGGCTGATGAGTTGGAAGGGTTTGATCTGGTGCCGCTTAAAGCTAAAAAACGTGAGATTAAGGCAGCGATGTCCAATTCATTCGGATTTGGCGGAACAAACTCTTCTTTGATTTTCAAGAAATTTGAAGGCTAATGAGAAAAGTTTTTCTTGCAGTTGTTTTGTTTGCTGCAATTGCAGTTTGGCAAGTCAGAGAGTGGGCGGTTGAAAACGGCCCGCTTTCTGATTCTGTAACGGTTGTTATTCCCCGCGGTGCCAATTCGAGAAATGTTGCCCGGGTTTTGACCGAAGCAGGGGTGATTGATAAGCCTTGGCTGTTTCGGGTTGTCGGGCGTTTGAACGGTTTGGATAAAAAAATCAGAGCTGGAGAATATGAGTTCGTGCCGCGGATGTCTTTGTTAGATGCATTGGAAAAGGTGACTTCCGGTGAAGTTTTTTATCGTAAAATCACGTTTACGGAAGGCATGACAACGGCTCAGTTTTTGGAGTTGGTTCATAATCATCCCGTTTTGTCGGGGGAGCTGACCGAGGAAGCCGAGGAAGGGGATTTGTTGCCGGAAACTTATAGCTTTACATATGGTGACACCAAAAACTCAATTATTGTTCGGGCTAAAAAAGCGATGGCAGAAGTTTTGGCTAAAGCCTGGGAAGAACGGGCATCTGATTTGCCACTTAAATCTCCGAGGGAACTGTTGATTTTGGCTTCTGTCGTTGAGAAGGAAACCGGAATTGATTATGAACGTCCGCAAGTGGCATCGGTTTTTGTAAACCGCTTGAAAAAAGGGATGAAGCTACAGACAGATCCGACGGTTATTTATGCTTTGACGAACGGAGAGCAGGAACTTGGGAGACCGTTGCTTAAAAAAGATCTGAAAACGGATAGTCCGTATAATACTTATAAATATTATGGTTTACCACCTGCGCCGATTTGTAATCCGGGAATGGAGGCAATTAAAGCTGCTGCAAATCCGGCCGATACGAATTTTTTGTATTTTGTTGCAAGCGGAGACGGTGGGCATAATTTTGCAGCCTCCTTGGCCGAGCATAATAGAAACGTAAAAGTTTGGCGTCAGCGAAGCAAATAATTTTCTTGACAAAATTTTATCAGGGGAAGTATAAAAAGGCATCTTAAAATTATTATGGTGCTTTTTTTATTATTTTATTTCCGGGACATTTTGTTAGGGAATTTTTTTTAACGAAAAGGTATCGGGGACATTTTTAAAAATTAGATATATGGAAATTTTGAAATTTGAGTTGCCGGCAGAAGTCCGGAAGTATTTGCGAGAGAAGAATATTGCGGCAGAATGGTTTTATTTACTTGCGTCGCTTATTGTTTATCGAGATGGTGCCGAGGCTCCGAATGCGTTGACACCGGAAACAAATTTTGAAAATGATCTGGGGATGGATTCGTTGGATAAAATCCAGCTGGTTATGGATATTGAGCGGATTTTCGGCATTCAGGTTGCGGATGATGAGGCGGAACGCTTTGATACTTTAGGCGATGTTCTTGAGTATTTGGTTAAAAAACAACCTAAAATTAAGATCCCCAAAAATGTTTGAATTTGATTGAAAAAGGAGGCGCAGTAAAAGGCTGCGCTTTTTTTTATTTTTAGACAGAAAAAAAAGCTTGTGAAATCAAACAAAACGTAATATAATCTTTGCCACAAAGAAATTATGAAGTTATTATTGTTTAATATAAATTCATTTAAGATTATGAATAATGAAAAGATTAAAAACGAATTGTTGAAAATTATTTCAGAACATGTTGTCAAACAATGTGCGCGTGAGCACAAGTTTTCAGAAAAGGGGTTTTCTGTTAATGACATAACTTTGGACAGCCTTTTTTGTGATGATTTGGGGATGGATTCCTTAGATCGGATTGAGTTGGCAATGGAGATTGAAAAAGCATTTTCGCTGCCTCGGCTGGAAGATGCAAAAATCGAAAAATGGGTGCGGGTTTCTGATTCTTATCGGACCGTATGTGATGTTTTGAAAGTTGCCTGACCTTAAAACTTTGGTTTTATGACGAGTATTGTTTGGACGGTTTTGATGCTGTTAACAGCGTCAGGACTGTTTTTTAATCGAAAGATCGGAGAATTCAAAAGGAATTGTACCCGACGAAGGCGAGAATATTTTTTGCCGAAAATCAGAAAATTGGAAATGTTTTGCTATGCGACAATGTTCAGCTTTATGGCTTTGGCATTGTGGGCTGTGTTGAACGGGCAAGCAGACGGCATGATTATTATTTGGGCTTTGTTTGCCGGTTTAGCTTTGTTTGAGACAATCATTTCTTTTTTTCGCCACAGGTTATTTTTAGGATGTCTGTGGGCGGTTTCGTGGGTTGCCGTTTGTGCTTATATCTTTTGCGGAGCCGGATGGCTTTGGGTGCTGGCGACAACTTTGATGCTGATTTGCTGCTGGATTAAGATCTGGAAATTTTATAAACATTAATCTTGTTTTGGATATGAAAAAAAAAGAAAAGTTGCGCGAGCTGGAAAATAAATATCTGGCTTGTTATGCTCCGGTATATAAATCGGGAGAGATTTTTAAGGGAACTGTATATGCCGTAGATGTTCAGTGCAGAAAACTGCTGGTCGATTTGGATCGCGGCGGAAGCTGCAAAGTTGATATGTACGGGCGTACAGACGTCTGGGAAAAGGGAGATGTTGTCGAACTGGTTTATATGCCTCAGACTGCGGCCCGTTGGGAACCGGAGAATAGTTTTTCGTTAAGTTTTCAATATTTGAAATCCAGATTTCCTGATGAAAAATTTGGCGATGAACGAACAGGAACCGTGTTGGTGCGGGGAACAAACGCTATTCTGGTGTTGCTGGAGGATGCGGAGGAAGCCGTCGGGCGTTATTTGCCGCCATATGGCTCGATCCCAAATTATTTGCATAAGTTGAAGGCTGGTGACAGAGTTGTTTGCAGTTGTACGCAAAGCGGTGATGTTATCAGCATAGATGAAATTTTTATTTGTTGATATTTCTTAAATGTTTTTTTATGTTGGAAAAATTAAAAAAGATTGCCCGAAAGTTTGGTATTTTGGCAAAACCGATGCGGATTTTTGCTCCGCCAAGATCGTCGATTAAGATTGAAGCGGCGGATAAGAGCAAAATTTCTGCCGAGCAGGGTCTTAAACATTCCCGAACCATACCGCGAAGCGGGGTGCGAGGAAAGTAACAAAAATGCGTTGGATTTTTTCCAACGCATTTTTTTTAGGCTTCACCCATTGTTTCCATTAGCATTGGATAAAGAGCATGTTTGGGGTCCATTCCTTTTGTTAAAACCACTTTGAAGACCGGATATAATCGTTCACATTCTTTGACGGCGATGTCAATAATCTGTTGAATTTTGCCTTCAAGATTTTCTTCCGTATTATCCAATATGACAGAATGTTTAAAAACAGGCATGTTTTGCTCTGCCCAATAAGAAAAATGTCCGACCCAGAGTTCTTCATTGGCCAGAGCCAGAAGCTCAAAAATTTTGCTGCGATCTTCAATCGTGCTCTCAATGTCCATCAGACAGGAAAGATGCAGACAGCGCAGGTTGGCTTCCCAGGCAAAAAAGAGGAGCATATTGTTCCATTTTCCCTGAACCTCAATGACTACTTCATTAAGACCGCGGCGGTCAAGCTCAAACGATCTGGCCGAAAAAATATTTTCAACCACGTCGATAGGGTTATATGATAAAGGCAGATCCTTTGCCAGCTGCATGTGATAATACTCCAAAATTTTTTGATAAATCCATATTGCCTTTGCGAGTCGTTTCTTACAATATTGATGGCAAAGTTTTCCACTTTCATCGAGTCGGTTAAAAAGTTTTACACTTAATTTGCTTTGAAAATCAAAGAAGTATTTTAAAATAAAATTTTTAATTTTTTTTAGTGTGGATATTTTTTTTTATTTTAATATAGTATTAACGATTTTGTTTTTTGGGGAAAAGGACATTGTTATGACGGGGCTGGAATATCCTGCAATTTCACCGGTTATTTTTTCTATCGGGCCGTTAGCTGTTCGTTGGTATTCGATGGCTTATCTGGCTGGAATTTTGATTGCCTGGTTGCTGGCCAACCGCAATATTAAAAAATATGGCTGCGGTTTGACCAAGGGCAATATTGAGGACTTGGTTTTTTATATTACGCTCGGGATAATTCTCGGCGGCCGATTGGGATATGTGTTATTTTACGGAACATCGTCTTTTTGGCATAATCCTTTGCAGATATTTGAAATTTGGAAAGGCGGAATGTCTTTTCACGGCGGGGCCATCGGCGTTGCCGTTGCATCGTATTTGTTTGCCCGCAAAGTTAAATATCCGTTTTTAGGCATAACAGATTTGGTTGTTCTGTATGCGCCGATCGGGATTTTTTTAGGGCGTTTGGCTAATTTTGTGAATGACGAACTGTGGGGACGAGTTACCGATGTGCCGTGGGCGGTGCGTTTTCCGAACGGCGGCGGATTGCCGCGCCATCCGTCGCAGCTTTATGAGGCTTTTTTTGAAGGCATTGTCATGTTTATTGTGTTAAACTGGCTGTGGCGGTATAAACCCGTGCGCGAGCATAAAGGGACGGTTTCGGCTATGTTTGTGCTGTTGTATGGGTGTTTTCGGGTTTTGTTGGAACAATTCCGCGAGCCGGATGCACATATGGGATTTTTCTTTTTTCATCTGACAATGGGGCAGATTTTATCTTTTCCGCTTATTGGGCTGGGGATTGTTGTTTTGTGGCTTGTCTGGAAGCGACCGGCTAAAGCTTAGAGGTAACGTTTTGACTGAATTTTACGGTTTCCTGCAGAGCTTTATAGGTTCGGGCAAGGGTTTCCATGGCTGTGGCATCGCTGCGTTTCTTTTCGGTGACGCTGGCTGTCAGGGTTAATTTTACCGGCTTTTTGAAGTTTGAGAGCATAAATGATGCGGAGGCAATGGAACGACGGATTTGCTCCATTTTGTTATAGGCGGCATTTTTGTCTTCGTTTTTGAAAATGATGACCAGCTCGTCTTCTCCGTAGCGGTAAATTACGGCTTCTGTTTCGCAGCCGTTTATGCGCATGGCAATCATCTTCATCAGTTTGTTTAAGCCGCGGCGGCGAAAAGCGTTTTTGAGCGAGATGAAATTGTCTATCTTGGCAACGGCCAAGCTGTATTTCAGCGGAAAATTTTTGTATTGCAACATGAAAGCGTTACGGCTTGAAAATCCGGTCAGCTCGTCTTTGTAGGTGTCTGTGTAGATATATAGGATTGTGGCAATTAAAACGGTTATGCCGGAAAGACTGTAGAACAGGGTCAGAGCGGTTGCGCTGTCGGCGTAATAAAATCCGAGGAAGATGTCAGCAGCAGCAAAAAACAAAGCATAGTCATAAATTTTTCCGGTGTTGATGGCTTTCCAGAAAAAAGAGATTAAGGCCCCGAAGAAGGCCAGGTAACTGAAGAGACATAAGTTGCCGTTCTCTGAAATTGGAAGATAGTTTAGAGAAATATTATATTTATGCAGCTGTTCTCCGATGGAAAATTGGGCAAAGACCAGCAGCAAGAGGTAGATGTTTTTTTTCTTCAGCAGTTGTTTTTGCGGCCAAAAATAAAAGATAATCAAATTTAACGGTATGAAGATGCTCAGATTGATAAAATCGGCGCTTTCCCTAAAGGCAGCCGGGGATGATATTTTGGCATAGTTGGTCAGAACATAGCTGACGGCTCCGGTTAATATGAAAAAAACGGCAATCCCCTTGCGAAAATAAAGCAGAATTAGAAAACTGAGACAGGAGGAGGCATAAAAAAGATGATGCAGGGTTAATTGCGAGGCATGAGGAAGTTCTTCCGTGGCAAAAAAGTAGATTAACCCGCCGCCAAACAAGGCTGCCGGAATCAACATATTGCGAATCAACGGGATAATCTTATCCAATATCAATGCGAATTTTTGCACGTTTATCCTCCTCTTTGTTCGGAGAGAAAGTATAACGGCGGAAAGTTTAAATTTTATTTACGCATTTCAAAATAGAGCTGTCCCCGTAAGAATAAAAACGGTATTTTTCAGCCATGGCGTGAGCGTAGCCTTCCTTCATCCGCTCAATGCCGGCAACTGCGCAAACCAGCATAAACAAGGTTGATTTCGGAAGATGAAAGTTGGTTATCAGATAATCAATCATTTTGAACTTGTAGCCAGGCGTGATAAAAATATCAGTATCGGCGGCAAAAGGATGAAGAATGCCTTTGTCATCGGCGGCGCTTTCGAGCAGACGGAGCGAGGTTGTGCCGACGGCAATGATATTTTTTCCGGCTGCTTTGGCGGCGTTGATGGTGTCGGCAGCCTCTTGGGTAATAATGCCGTATTCAGCGTGCATTTTGTGGTCTTTGGTATCATCGGTTTTGACCGGCAAAAAAGTTCCGGCACCGACATGGAGCGTGAGAAAGACTTTTTTGATGCCTTTGTCATCTAAGGCTTTCAGTGTTCGGTCGGTAAAATGCAGGCCGGCGGTCGGAGCGGCAACGGCGCCTTCATGTTTGGCATAGACGGTCTGGTAATTTTCTTTGTCATTGTATTTGTCCCAAATGCCGTCTGTTGTCGGTTTTTCCCGTTTTATGTAAGGTGGTAGCGGCATTGATCCGTATTTTTCCAGCAAATGACCGAGTTGTGCCGGATCACAGTTGAATTTAAGCAGCGTTCCGTCTTCGCCCTGTTTTTCAATAACTTCGGCCGTGAAATTCGAGCTTTCCGCGCTGATTTCCGAAGTGTAAAAACAGACGGTGTCGCCGGGTTTCAGACGCTTGGAGTTTTTGATAAAGCTCCACCAGTTGATGCCGTCAACCGGGCGGTAGAGCGTGACTTCTACCAAAGCTTCGCCATGTTTGCCGTAGAGCCGCGCCGGAATAACCTTGGTGTCGTTAAAGACCAAGACATCGCCTTCGTGCAGCAGTTGCGGCAGGTCATAAAAATGGCGGTCGGTAATCTTGCCTTCTTCCGACAAATCAAGCAGGCGGGAGGCATCACGCGGGGAAACAGGCTCTTTGGCAATCAGGCTGCGGTCGAGCTCAAAATCAAAAATATCCACTTTCATGTATCTAATCCTTTATTTTTTGCTTGTTATAATATATAAATGCCGTATTAGCAACAACCTTTTACGGAGATTTTTTTAAGATGAGCAGAATTGTTACGATGATTCCGGTCAGAATGGCCTCAACCCGCCTGCCGAACAAACCCTTGTGCGATATTAACGGCAAGACGCTGATTAACCGCGTTTATGAAAATGTGTGCAAGGCGATTAAAGGTGATGTTTATGTGGCGGCCGGTGATCAGGTGATTTTGGACGAGTGTGCAAAATTTGGTGCCAAGGCTATTTTGACCGACCCGAGCCTGCCTTCCGGAACCGACCGGATTGCTGCGGCTTTGAAAACGATTGATCCGGACGGCAGCAAATATGATATTGTTGTCAATTTCCAGGGCGATGCTCTGAATGTGGATCCGGATATTAACAATCAGCTGATTGAGATGATTGAGCGGACAGATTGCGATATTGCCACTTGCGGAATGGTGTTTGAATCTGCCGAGGAAGCGGCTAAACCGGCTAATGTAAAAATTGTTATGGGGCTGCGTGACGGTGAAACCGAAGGCAGATGTTTGTATTTTACCCGTGCCGTGGCGCCGTTTACCCGCAATCCGGAAAAATGCAAAAATCAGGATTTGTATCATCATATCGGTATTTATGTTTACAAGGCTTCTTCGCTGGCCAAAATGGTGGATCTGCCGGTTGGTGTTTTGGAAGCGCGCGAATCCTTGGAACAATTGCGGGCACTTGAGAACGGTATGACCATTCGTGCAAAAGTCATTAATAATCTGAAGCTGATTCAAGAAGCGCCTGCGGATATAGATACGGAAGAGGATTTGGCAGAAGCCCGTCGCTACATCAAGTAAAAAGTTTGCAAAGAGCTTGTCATACTTGTTCTTTTTCTTCTCGTGTAGCTGGTTGTACACGTCGTCGAAAAAGAACGGCGTAGCACAAGCTCTTATCAAACTTTTTGGTAAAAATGTGTATAATGGCCGACTAATACAGATTTAGCGGGATGGAGAAATGCTCATGTACCTCTATGTACACTCCGCTTTCTCCACCCTAAAATCTTATTATTCGGCTCATTCTCCGCATTTTTATAAAATTGGGGTCACCTAATACAGAAAAAATCTTTAAGGCTAAGTTACGTACGTTTATGTACGCGCCTGTCGCCTTAAAGATTTTTTCTTATTATCTGACTTAGGCATCTAGGCGCGCTGCGGTTGCTAACGCTTTCCTTGCTTGCCAAGATGTTCCAAAGAGCTTGCAGACAAAAACAACCGGAGCAGCGGTTGTTTTTGCTTGGCGCTTCTACCGCGTTTTTACAGCGGCCTGAAAGAGGGTATGTTGTTTTAGGCGTTAATTGCAAATGTCATAGACACAAGCTGTGCCGGGGCAGACTCCATAATAATCGCCACAGCCATGTATTTCTGGTATGCATTCTTCTTTAGAATAATAGCCGGTTCTATAAAAGATGTTTTTGCCGTTATCACATGCCAACCATACTTCATAGGTTCCGCCAGAAGAACTTCCAGAGCTGCTTGAGCCGGAAGAAGATGAGCAGGTGGAGCAACAAGTTCTGGTCCCGCCGCAACCGTCGGAACAAGAATAAGTTCCGCATGAACAGCCGGTTTCACTGGAATAGGGCGTGCAGCAGGACTCATAAGGATAATAACAAGTCTTTGTGCCGCAGCCGTTTCTGGTCGACCCGCCGCATCCTCCGGGGTTGGAGGTCGACGTGCCGGACGGACAGTTCATGTTGCAGGTGTAATAACAGGTATATTCACAGCCGTCCGTACCGTTTGAGCCGTAAGACGAATAAGTTAAGGACGTATAACTTGGGCAACCGCTTGGGCGACAACAAGTCCCGTAAGAAGAATCATAAGCACAACGTCCGGAGTTCTTTTTGAGTTTCTGGCCGGAAGGACAAGAGTTTGTATAACCGGTATCACGGCAGGCCCGTTGATTATCGGTCTTGCATTGTTTATACAAAGAACCGTAACTCGGACAGGGCTGATCCACATATTTTGGAATAGAACAAGAAGTTGTGTTATAACCGTTTTGTTCGCACCATGTTTTGGCGTCACATTTTAGGTAATGATCATCACGGTTACATTGTCCGACTTTGGCATAATATTGCGGGCATTCACCGGAAGCATAATAGGTAAAGCCTTTACTTTCACAAAATTCTGTATCTTCGTTAATGTTCATATTTCCGCCACCACCGGCCAAATCCTCTTCATTACAATCAGGCAGAAAGCAAACACCTGCCGAAGCATTGGAAGGCGGGAGGAAGACGGCGAACGCGGCAGCAACAGCAAAAATTGACACCGCAGAATTAAGTTTCATGTGTAGCATAGTGTTATAATTTTTCATCGGCTTCCTCCCCAGAGGCGAGCGCGCCTCGGCGAACAATTGTTGACATTGTGCCAAAGCTTACGCGTTGCTCTTTTCTTTTTCTTGAGCAGCATTGTGCTTAGAATGGTTAATAAAAATTCTTTTTTCTATTGTCGTTCTTTTCCTTTGTCATTACCGGGCGCTTTTTTTTTAGTCATTGCCGGACTTGATCCGGCAATCCATCTCACAACAAGCATTTTGCTTGTTTCTTTGTGGATCCCCGGGTCGCAGCCCGGAGATGACAGAAAAATAATGTGCCGAGAATGACAAATACTTCAAAGCACCTTGTCATTCACAAATTCCGTCATAGCAACGCGGTTTCTGAAGCACAATGCCAACAACCGATCGCTCAGGCCGGTGCCTGTGGATCCCCGGGTCGCAGCCCGGGGATGACTTAAAAACAAGCCGTCCGGGAATGACAAGTAAAATACGAGCAGCTCTAGGTAACTTGAAAAACAAGTTGTCCGAGGACGCTCGGATGTCCGAGAACGACAATAAAGATACTATAGCACAAGAAAACGCAAGAGTCAATACTTTGTGAAAAATAGGGGGAGGATTTTGGCTAGAATAAGATGTCGGGGCATGAAATGGGAAAAGTTTTTATCTTTGATGATATCTTAATGTTTATTTTAGAAATTCCGGTTAGGATAAAAGGCAAAATTTTATGATCCGGGGAAAGTTCTCATGTTTGATAATTTGTTTCAGTCAGTTGCAAATGAAATGCCGGTGTTTAGTTCGACGCTTTCCTGGCGTACCGGCGGTGCTTTTTTTACAGCTTTTGTTCTGGTATTGATCTTTGGCGAGAAAATTATTGATTTTTTACGTCATCATCAGGGGAAAGGACAGCCAATCCGAGAGGACGGGCCGCAAAGCCATTTGTTGACCAAGAAAGGAACCCCGACAATGGGCGGGTTGATGATTCTGGGCAGCGGTATTTTGTCAACCGTTCTTTGGGCGCATTGGAATGATCCTCTGGTTTGGGTTTGTATTCTGGTGTTGCTGGTTTACGGCTTTGTCGGTTTTGTTGATGATTATGTTAAAGTTAAAAAGCAAACTTCTAATGCGATGACCGCCAAAATGAAACTGCTTTTGCAGTTTTCTACGGCTTTGGTTTCGGTTTTGGTCGTGTCTTATCTGACACCGGAACAGAATCGCTTCAGTCTGACTATTCCGTATTTTAAAGATTTGGCGATTAATTTGGGGTTGTTTTATATTCCGTTTGCAATGGTTGTTATTGTCGGGGCTTCCAACGCCGTTAATCTTTCCGACGGTTTGGACGGTCTGGCTTCCGGATTGATGATTGCGGCTTTGTTTGTCTTTTTGGTTTTTGCTTATATCGGCGGCAGTCCGCTGGTCGAGGCGTTTGCTTTGGCAAGATTGCCGAACGTTGGTGAGGTGGCTGTTGTTTGTGCGGCAGTTATCGGCAGCTGTCTCGGTTTTTTGTGGTTTAACTGTTCTCCGGCGAAAGTTTTTATGGGTGATACCGGTTCTTTGGCCTTGGGCGGTTTGCTCGGCACGATTGCCGTTATGCTGAAGCAGGAAATTATTTTGGCAATTGCCGGCGGTATTTTTGTTATGGAAGCGTTGTCGGTAATGATTCAGGTGGCTTATTTTAAAAAGACCGGAGGTAAGCGTTTTTTCAAAATGGCTCCGATCCATCATCATTTTGAACAGTCAGGCTGGCCGGAAACACGTGTTGTTATCCGCTTTTGGATTGTTGCACTGATTTTGGCTGTAGCGGCTTTGATGTCTTTAACGGTCAAATAGGAGACGGCATTGTTTAGTTTAGCCAGAAACAGCCGGAGTATTGTGAGCAACTGGTGGTGGACCGTTGATAAGGTTTTGCTTTCTCTTGTGTTGGCGCTTGTTTTGGTCGGACTGCTGCTGACTTTTTCTGCCAGCCCTTCGGTTGCTAACAGAATCGGAGCAGACAGTTATCATTTTGTTAAACGCCAGCTGTTTTTTATGCCTCTGGCTCTTGCTCTGATGTTATTTTTATCGATGCAGAATCTGAAAACTATTCGCAGGGTTGCCATTCTCGGATATGCAGCAACAATTTTGCTGATGATTTTTACGTTGTTGTGGGGCTTTGAGGTTAAGGGAGCGACGCGTTGGATCCGGCTTTTCGGTTTTACGTTGCAGCCTTCGGAATTTGTTAAGCCGACGTTTATTGTGGTGGCGGCCTGGTTGTTTGACGGACAGCAGAAATCGGCGAATTTTCCCGGTAATATGATCTCATCTTTCCTTTTTGCTTTAACGGTCGGATTGCTGTTGCTGCAACCGGATTTTGGTATGACGGTTGTGGTTTGTGCCATTTGGGGATTTCAGTTTTTTCTGGCCGGTTTATCAATGAAATTTGTCGGGGCATTGGTGGTGGTTTTTGCCGGTATCGCTCTGACAGCCTATTTTACGCTTGACCATGTTCATACCCGTGTTAATCAGTTTTTGGCATCCGGCAGTGACTTGAGTTATCAGGTGAGAAAATCGCTTGAGGCTTTTCAGAACGGAAGCCTGTTCGGTAGGGGACCCGGGGAGGGCGTGGTTAAAATGAATATTCCCGATGCGCATACGGATTTTATTTTTGCCGTAGCGGCAGAGGAATATGGTTTTATTTTGTGCTTGTTTATTGTGGCGGTCTTTGCCATAATAGTCATACGTTCGATGATTATTTCTCTTAAAGACAATAATCTTTTTATTATTTTGTCGGCTTCCGGCCTGAGTGCGTCTTTTGGCGTGCAAGGCATTATCAATATGGCGTCTACCCTTCATCTGATGCCGACTAAGGGAATGGCAATGCCGTTTGTTTCTTACGGCGGGTCTTCGGTTTTGGCAACGGCTTTGGGAATGGGGATGCTGCTGGCTATAACCCGGAAAAATGTGCATGCGGAGGATAAAGATGAAACGTACTAAAAAGAAAGCAAAGCCTTTAATCTTTTTAACAGCCGGCGGTACGGGCGGTCATGTTTATCCGGCAGAAGCTTTGGCAGAAGAACTCTTAAAGCGCGGATATCGTCTGGCGCTGATAACCGACAGCCGCGGCAAAGATAATTATAAAGGACGTTTGGGCGAGATTCCGAATTATGCCGTTTGGGCCGGTGCACTGGTCGGAAAATCAAAATGGTTTAAAATCAAGAGTTTGTTCAAAACGGGTATCGGCGTGTTGCAAGCCGGTTTTCTGATTTTGAAAAAAAGGCCGAAATGTGTGGTCGGTTTTGGCGGGTATGCTTCTTTTCCGGCTTCTATGGCGGCTATTCTGCTTGGGACGGATTTGATCTTGCATGAACAAAATGCCGTGATGAGTCGGACAAACCGTTTTTTGAGCAAATATGCCTCGTTGATTGCTCAGAGTTTTAAAAATGTTAAATATACGCCGGCAAATGTTAAATCTCTGTTGACCGGGATGCCGGTTCGCGGTGCGATTGTGAAAGCAGGAGAAGGAAAATATAAAGAACGGGAAACAGCTGATGCTTTCCAGCTTTTGGTTTTGGGTGGCAGCCAGGGTGCCAAAGTTTTTAGTGAAGTCGTGCCGGCGGCAATAGCCCTTTTGAACAAAGCGGAACAGAAAAAATTGAAAATTTTTCAGCAATGCCGAAAAGATGATATTACTCTGGTGGAAAACGCATATAACGGTTGTGAGGCGGAAGTTGTGGTTTCTTCTTTTTTTGACAATATGGATGAGCTTTATGCCGCGACCGATTTGATTGTTTCACGGGCGGGAGCGTCGTCTGTTTCCGAAATAGCCATTGCCGGTCTGCCGTCGGTTTTGGTACCGTTGCCGATTGCTGCCGATGATCATCAGAGTTATAATGCTCAGACGTTGGCTGAGGCAGGGGCTTCGAATGTTATCAAACAAAAGGAGTTTACGCCGGAAGTTCTGGCAGATATTCTTAAAGATGCAATGGCGAATCCGAAGAAAATGAAAAAAATGTCAGAAAATGCACATAAGGTTGCAATTACTGATGCTGCCCAACGTTTTGCCGATGCAGTTGAGCGTGAGATTTCGGTAAAATAGCGGGGAGAAAGATTATGTTCGGGTTGAAAAAAATATGGCCTTCGAAAAAGAAATTGGTTGATTTTCTACCGGAGGTTCGCGGTCGTTATGATACAGATGTTTTGATGTCAAAATATACCTGGTTTGGTGTGGGCGGTCCGGCAGATGTGATGTTTCATCCCGAAGATGAAGAAGACTTGGGCTATTTTCTTAAAATGATGCCGTATAATCTGCCGGTTTGTGTTATCGGCGGCGGTTCCAATCTGTTAGTGAGGGACGGGGGAATTACCGGTGTTGTTATCCGGCTGGATACAAAATATTTTCGACAGATAAAGATTTCGGGTAATGAAATAACTTGTTTTGCCGGTGTCAGAAATGCCGATTTGAAAAAGGTTATGTTGGAACATGAGCTTGGCGGATTGGAATTTTTGTGCTCTATTCCCGGCGTTATCGGCGGTTCGGTTAAAACAAACGCCGGTTGTTTCGGGCGCTGTGTGAAAGATGTGATTGCTCGGGCGACGATTGTGAACGGAAGGGGAGAAAAAGAGACCGTTACCGTGGATGATTTAATGCTTTCATACCGTAACAGTCTTTTTCCCGATGACTGGATTATTACTTCAATTACATTCCGGATGGCAAAAGACAAAAAAGAAAATATTGCCCGTATTTTGGAGGAACAAAAACAATATCGGATGGCGAATCAGCCTTATAATGAAAAAACGGCTGGTTCGACATTTAAGAATCCCGAAGGGTTGAAGGCTTGGGAATTGATTAAAAAATCCGGCTGCTGCGGTTTGAGCGTTAACGGAGCAAAAGTTTCGGAAAAGCATTGTAATTTTTTAATTAATACCGGAAAAGCAACGGCCAATGATATAGAGACGCTTGGGGAAGAAATTATTAATCGTGTAAAAGAAAAGACTTCCATTGTTTTGGAATGGGAAGTTAAGCGTATGGGAATTATGAAAAAGTAATGTTTGGAAAAAGCAAAACCAAAGTAGCACCTGATCCGCTGGAAGATATTGTCCGCTTTCCGGTCGAATGGCCTTATCGTCTTGCCGGAAGTTTGGTTGTTCTCGGTGTGATTTTGGTTTTGGCTTCGCTAACGGCGACGGTGAAACAAAGTTTGGTGAGCAAACAATTTAGCGAATGGGCAGAGGAATTTTATGCTTTCAGCAGCCAGCACGGTTTTGGCGTTGAGGAGGTTTTGGTCTTTGGCAATAAAAGAACTTCGGCAGAGGAGCTGCGGCAAGCCGTTAATCTTAGCAGGCAGGATAATATTTTTGAAGTCAATGTCGCGGAAATCAGAAAAAAAGTGGAAGAACTGCCGTGGGTGAAGACAGCAGTCGTCAGAAAATCTTTTATGCCGAATGTGGTTTTGATTAGCATTGAAGAAAAAAAGGTTAAGTCTATTTGGCAGATTTCCGAGAAGTTTCATCCGATAGATGAGGACGGTAAGGTTATTAATGCTGATTTTAAACCCGATAAACCGATTTTGCTGATTGTCGGAGCCGGGGCGCCTGAAAATATTAATGCTTTGCTTGAGATTATTCAGAAAGATAATACCGTTTTTAAACGTGTTAAAGTGGCCAATTATATTTCCAAAAGACGTTGGAATCTGGTTTTGGACGATATAAAAGACGGAATTACGGTCAAGTTACCGGAAGTCGGAGTGGAAAAAGCATGGAAAAAATTGTTAAAATTAAATATGACGAAAGGGATTCTTAAACGTAAATTAACCATAATTGATTTAAGATTGAAGGATAAAGTGGTTATAAAAATTAAGAAAACCGCTCCGGAGGAGCCGGTAAAGCTTAATGAAAACAAAGAAAGAGCGACCTGAGAAAACGGCAGGGCGATGCCATAGTTTGAGAAGGGGGAAAACTTGAACAAATCGTCAACATTTGCAGCTTTGGATGTCGGATCTTCAAAAGTGTGCTGTGTGATTGCAAAAGTCAGCCGGGAAGGACAGATAAAAATTGCCGGTTATGGCTATAATGCTTCCAGCGGTATTAAAAACGGCGTCGTTACCGATATCAACAAGGCGACGTTAGCTGTGTGCAATGCCGTTGAAGCCGCCGAACAGCGGGCAAATGAACGTATCAGTAAGATTATTGTTAATGTTTCCGGTGATAAGGTTCACAGTTCTATTAAAAATGCTGCCATTTCTCTTAATAAAAACCGGCCGATTAATGAGGCGGATTTAAACAAAGTTTTAGAAAAAGGGTTGAATAAGATCAGTGTTGACGGATGTGAGCTGATTCATTGCCTGCCAACGAATTATCGTTTGGATGGCGGAGAAGAAATTAAGGATCCGAGGAATATTTTTGCCGAAAAACTGGCCGTTGATATTGTATTAGGGCTTGTGCCCGATATTACATATCGTAATCTTTCGACCGTGATTGAAAATGCTCATCTTGAGATTGTGGGCAGAGCTTTTTCATCTTATGCGTCCGGGTTGGCGTGTTTGGTTGAGGATGAAAAAGAGATTGGCGCAACGGTGATTGATATCGGCGGCGGGACAACAAGTATTGCAACGTTTCGTCATGGTTATCCGGTGTATTTTTCCGCTTTGCCGGTGGGCGGCAACAACGTTACAAATGATATTGCTTACGGTCTGACGACGTCTATCGCTAATGCGGAGCGGTTGAAGACTTATCACGGCTGCGCTTTTCTGACCAGCAAAGATAAAGAAGAAACCATTAATGTTTATCCGGTCGGGGAAGAAGATGACAGCAGTATCCGGCAAATTACCAAAGCGGATTTGATCAGTATTATTACGCCGCGGATTGAAGAGATTTTTGAACTGGTTAATAGAAAGCTGGAAGAACAGGGGCTGAAAGATATGCCGAGCCATCGCGTGGTTTTGACCGGCGGCGGCAGCCAGCTGCCCGGAATTCGCGAAGTGGCAGCGATGGTATTGGACAAAGAGGTTCGGGTATGGAAACCGAAGGCTGATATTAACCAACCGGAAGTCTTTACCAATCCGGCTTATTCTACTTGTATCGGATTGCTGATGTATGCTCTGAATTATACAGAAAAACGTCCGAACAAGATTATTAACCGGCCGGTTCGCAGCATGGGCGGTCTGGGAAAAATTTTCTCGTGGATAAAACAAAATTTTTAATCTTGGTAACCAAAACTTAATGATTGAAAGCGTATACTGATTTCCAAAGTGTATTTTAGTATTTTGGAGTGAGAAGCACCATGTCAA
The DNA here is from genome assembly GCA_944390885.1 of uncultured Alphaproteobacteria bacterium. Taxonomy (GTDB): domain Bacteria; phylum Pseudomonadota; class Alphaproteobacteria; order RF32; family CAG-239; genus MGBC133411. Next base: position 25,505 of record CALXRP010000004.1, on the reverse strand, counting down.
TCAAATTAGCAGTTCCTGAAAAAACAGTTATGCATCTGAAACCGCGGATTTCGGTTATCGGCGTCGGTGGCGGCGGCGGGAATGCTGTTAATAATATGATTGCGCAGAATCTGGAAGGCGTTGATTTTATTGTTGCCAATACCGATGCTCAGGCACTGGCTCATTCATCTGCCAGCAGAAAAATTCAGCTCGGTTTGGAAACAACTCAAGGACTTGGCGCCGGTGCTCGACCGGAAGTCGGAAAAATGGCTGCGGAAGAAGCCAGAGCCGAAATTGAGAAAGAGCTTGAAGGTGCCAATATGGTGTTTATTACTGCCGGAATGGGCGGCGGTACCGGAAGCGGTGCTGCGCCGGTGGTGGCTAAAATAGCCAAAGAAAAAGGAATCCTGACCGTCGGCGTGGTGACCAAACCGTTCCAATTTGAAGGGCGTAAAAGAATGGAAACGGCGGAAACGGCCGTTGAGAATTTTACCAAAGAAGTTGACAGTATCATTATTATTCCCAACCAGAACCTGTTTCGGGTTGCCGATAAAAATACCACGCTGGCCGATGCCTTTGTGATGGCTGATAATGTTTTGTATGCCGGTGTGCGTTCCATTACCGATCTGATGATGATGCCCGGACTGATTAATCTGGATTTTGCCGATATTAAGTCAATTATGGAGGATAAAGGCAAAGCTATTATGGGAACGGGCGAAGCTGAAGGCGACGATCGTGCCGTTAAAGCCGCCGAGCAGGCTCTTTCCAATCCGTTGCTTGACGATTGTTCCATGCATGGTGCAAAAGGTGTGCTGATCAACATTACCGGCGGGTCTGACATTACATTGTTTGAAATTGATGAGGCCGCAAGCCGGATTAAGGAAGAAGTTGATGAAGAGGCCAATATTATTTTCGGTTCCAGCTATGACGAATCTTTAGTCGGCAAAATCCGTGTTTCGATTGTGGCAACCGGCATCGGTGACGCTATTGCTGCAAAAGCTAAGGCTCCTAAGGCTCAGGAATATATTGCCGAGAGTTTTGCTGAAGAAAAGGTTTCGGCTCCGATTGCACCGAATGTTGAGATTGATTCTAATTTGGAAAAGTTCTCGGCGCATAAAACAAATGAGGTCGAGGAGATGGAAGAAACCATTGATGCTGCCGAGATTGTTTCTTTTGAAGAAGAGAAAATTGCAAAAGAGGCTGCTGTTAAACCGGCTCCTACCGCGGAGGTTGTGGCAGAAAAAAGAAATATTGAAGATTTTGATATGTTGGATAAATCTTCTGTTATGGAAGAAATGCCTAAGGCTTCGGCTTTGTTTAAGGCAATTATCAACAAAACAGAAGATACTTCGGCCAATGATGCTGCAACTTTGAACAATATTTTGGCTTCGGATGAAAATGTTTTTTCGGCCAAGACGAGCGTGCGAGCCGTAGAGGAAGAACCGGAACTGTTTCCGGAGCATAATCCGGGAATTTTTGCACCAAAGAGAGAAGAACCGGAACAGCTGATTGTTGACGAGGAAGAACATACGCCGACATTGATCGAGCGTGTTACCGGCTTTTCAATTGCCAGAAGAAACCGCAAAAAACAAAAGGAAAACGAACGTTTTCAGGAACCGGTTTCTCCGTCTTTTGCCGATAATGATTATGAAGACAAGATGAATTTGGACATTCCGTCTTTTCTGCGCAGAAGATAGGCCTGTTGATAAAATTATTTGCCATAAAAAACTCTCATTTCCATTATTGAAAATGAGAGTTTTTAAATTTATGGTTTACAGAGGTTATATATTGTTCTATCTTTAGGTAAATTAGAATTATTAATCTAAATTATAATTATATGGAAAATGTAAGAAACTTTATTGAGTTTATGAATGCCGATTATTCTACGGAAATTTTGGTTCTTTTTTTATTTTTGCTGGTTTTAGACTGGGCTTTTGAAATAAAAGGAGAATTTGCCGTATTTTGTAATTGTTTTATGGCATTGGTTACTTTGCTTATGGCTGTTTTAGGTTTTGTTGACCGAACATTTTGGTTCTTTGCCTTGGTCGGCTTTGTTCATTTGATTATTAAGTTAAGAAAAAAAGAGTGATATGATTGTCATATCACTCTTTTGAGATTTATTTGCCGCAAAGGATGGTGAATTCGGTTTTTTTATGTTGCAGCATTTGCTCGTTTTCCGGCGTTAAAGCAGCCGGTTTGCGGGCAATGACATATTGCGGCAGAAGTTTTTTTATTTCTTGTATCGGCAAGGGCCAGGCTTCCGGTTTTATGCGGATTTTTTTGCCTTGTCCGGCCGAAACTTTTGAGGTGATTTCGCCGGTTTCAGCGTCTTCAAATTCGTTCAGCGTCAGGCGGAGATTTTCCAGGCTTCCCGGGATCAGGAAGTCTATGAACTCACCCCCGTTGATATAGTTTCTGATTTCAAAAACGGCATCATTGCCTTGCCATTCGACGATTGAGCCGGCAAAAAGCCAATCGCCCAGTGTGCGGGTATATTCATAATTCTGGCTGATGTTGGTCAGTTTACCGTCGTGGAAGCCGAGGCAATAGCCGCGGTTTTGCAAAGTATCAAGTTCCGGCATATATTTGTGATAGTCCCATTTGTCCGGTGCGGCATAGTAATCATCAATGGCTTTGCGATAGGCGCGGGCAACGATGCCGGCATAATATTCGGTTTTGTTGCGGCCTTCTACTTTGAGCGAATCTATCCCGATTCTTAAGAGATCATCCAGACGCGGCATCAGGCACATGTCTTTAGAGTTGAGCATATAACCGCCGTGCTCGTCTTCCATAACCTCAAAATATTCACCGGGACGGAATTCTTCTTCCAGCAGAAACTCAAAGGCATCTTTGTTTTGGTCATTGATTTCGATTTCTTTGATGTTGCCGTCTTTTAAGCGCAGATGCAGTTTATAATGCCAGCGGCAGCAATGGGCGCATTTGCCCTGGTTGGAGCTGCGGTCGGCCAGATAATTGGAGATCAGGCAGCGGCCGGAATAAGACATGCACATTGCGCCGTGCATAAAACATTCAAGCAGAATGTCCGGGCATTTTTCTCTGATTTCTTTCATTTCTTCATAAGTAACTTCCCGGCCGAGGACGCAGAGTTTTGCGCCTTGCTTTTGCCAGAATTTGACGGCCTGCCACGAGCAGATGTTTGCCTGGGTGGAAACAAAAAGGTTTAATTCCGGCGCATTGTCTTTGACATATTGAAAAACGCCGGGGTCGGCAATTAATACCCCGTCGGGTTTGAGTTCGCGCAAGGTTGCGACGAATTGCGGCAGCTTTTCCACATCGCGGTTATGCATAAACAGGTTTAATGTCAGGTAGATTTTTTTGCCGTGGGCGTGAACAAACTCAATGCCTTCTTTCAAATCTTCCATTGTCATTTTGGATTGGGCGCGCAGGCACATATCCGGTGTGCCGGCATAAACGGCATCGGCTCCGTAAAGAATGGCGGTTTTGAGTTTGACCAGCGAACCGGCCGGAAGTAGCAGTTCTGATTTTTGAAGCATTTTATTTCTCTGTTTGAATGGTTTGCGTATAAGCCAACAATCTGCCCAGAGGCGTGTCTTCAACCTCGATCCGGGCAATAAACGGAAGTTTGCTTTCCTTGTCTTCCAAAATCCAAAAGACAATCGGTTTTTCGGAGGTCAGTTCCCATAACAGGTCATCGCCGTCGTTTAGGAGCTTGTCAATATACATTGAACATTTGTGTGCCGTGCCGGCATAGGGCGAATATTCGTTGGCGCTGATTTCTTCCGTTCCTTCATCTTTAAATATGGTGTCAAAGCGGCGTTTGCCGTCAAAAACCTGCATGCGGGCGTTGCAGCTTTTGGTTTTGTTGTATTGCAAGGCCAGTTCGGCAATAACGGTTTGGAGGTCGGTCGTGTCTTTATTATCCGGCGATGGTTGTATTTCTACTTTTTTTACTTTATCGTTTTTGGCGCTGATACGAAAGACCGGATTGCCGTGTTCATCATAAATCAGTTCTTTGCGCCGGGTATTGAAACGGCTTTTGGACTTGTATTTGTAGCTGGAGGTTTCCAGGTCTTTGCCTTTGATGTTTCCGGTCGTGGCATATTCGGCAGCAAAGGGATAAAGCGTGTCAAAAATGCCGGCGGTTTCTACTCTGGAACGGACGCTGTAACTTTGCGGTGTCAGCGAATAGGTAAAACGGGTTTTGCCGGTGTTGAACGGCCCCAGGAATACCGTGAAATTATGTTGGACGGCAGCTGCCTGTGCCTGAAAGGAAAACAGCAGCAAAAACAATGAAGTCAGGCAAAAATTTTTCATTTGTGTTAGTCTTTCTTAAAACATTTTTGCGTAGAATAGCATAAATTTTCAGAAAGGGAATAAAAAAATGAGCAAAAAAGTTTTGGTGTTGAACGGCGGCTTTTCTGCGGAAAGAGAAGTTAGTCTGGTTAGCGGGCAAGGTGTAGCCGAAGCTTTGAAAAACGGCGGTTATGAGGTTGTTTGTCATGATCTGAAGGACACGGCCGAATTTATCAGGGTACTAGATGCCGAAAAACCGGATGTTGTTTTTAACGCTCTGCATGGCAATTGGGGAGAAGACGGAGAGATACAGGCACTGTTGGATATACTGCAGGTTCCGTATACACATTCCGGGATGCTGGCTTCGGCAATCGGAATGAACAAGGTTCTGACCAAGATGCTGGTTTCTCAGGCCGGGGGCAAGGTTGTGCAGGGGGATAAGATGAAAGCCGGAACCTTTAAGCAGTTGGCCAAAGATCTTCCGATGCCATATGTTGTTAAACCGGTTTCGGACGGTTCCAGCGTCGGCGTTTATATTATCCGGAAGCCGGAAGATGCTGATCTTGTCAAGTATGATGATGACACGGTCGAGGTGATGGTTGAGCGGTTTATTGATGGCAAAGAGTTGACCTGTATGTGTTTGCAGGGCAAGGCTTATGTTGTTACGGAACTGCGTCCGAAAGTTAATTTTTATGATTATCATGCCAAATATACCAACGGGGCAACAGAGCATGTTTTGCCTGCAGAAATTCCGGAAGAAGCTGCCGAAACCTGCAAGCGGTATGCCGAGATTGTGCACAGGACATTAGGCTGTCGGACGGTTTCGCGCTGTGATTTTCGTTATAATCCTGTGGATGGTGTGATCTTTCTGGAAGTTAATACTCATCCGGGGCTGACGCCGCTTTCTTTGGTTCCGGAGCAGGCGAAATATGCCGGGATTTCTTATGAACGTCTTTGTGCCATGTTGGTCGAAGAGGCCGGTTGTCGAAAAATGCAGAGAGGGTAAATGAACGACAAGCAAGAAAAACGCAGGGTTATAATCATTGCCGGGCCGACAGCTTCCGGAAAGTCGCAGTTGGCGCTTGATGTGGCCAAGGCCGCAGGCGGTGTGGTTATTAATGCCGACTCTCAGCAGGTTTATGATTGCACGCCGTTATTGTCTGCTTGTCCGGATGATCGGGACAAAAAAATCGTGCCGCATCGGCTTTATGAAATTTGGGGAATTGAGAAGAACGGATCGGTTGTGGAATGGCTTAATCTGGCAGCAGAAGAAATCAGAAAAGCCTGGGGCGAAGGAAAAATGCCGGTTGTTGTCGGTGGAACGGGACTGTATATTGACAATCTGATTAACGGCACGACGCCAATCCCCGAAACAAAGCCGGAAGTTCGTCAAAAAGTTATGGAAATGCTTGAGACCGACGGTGTTCAGTCTTTGCATGCCAAACTGGCGGAGATTGACGCTGAAGCGGCAGCTCGACTGAACCGCAATGATACAACGAGGGTGCGGCGTGCTTACGAGGTGTGGCTTGATACCGGAAAAACGCTAAGTGAGTGGCACAAACAGCCGCTGAGAAAGGTGCTGCCGGAAGCCGAATTTACCGTGGTAAAAATATTGCCGCCGCAGGAAGAACTCGATGAGCGCTGTTTTTGCCGTTTTGACAAGATGATGGAAGCCGGAGCTTTGGAAGAGGCCGAAAATATTTATGCAAATATTTATACCAAAAAATATAGTGATAAACTTCCGGCAATGCATGCGCTTGGTGTTCCGGAGCTGTTGGCTTATCTGAAAGGTCAGTGTTCCAAAAGAGAGGCAATTGAAAAAGCCAAACTGCACAGCAGGCAATATGCCAAGCGCCAGCGGACATGGTTTGCGAACAAACTGACAGCTCAGATTATTTTAGACCATTGTTATGACGGTGATGATTCCGTTGTTAAAAAAATTGTTAATTAATGTTAAAAAATAAAGATAAGCTGTTGCATAAAATTCGTTATGGTTATAAAAATTATGGCAATAACAAAATTTTGTGAAATCTTTTTTGTGGAGAAAATCTAAATGCTTTCAAAAGTGATGGGATGGCTGTCGGCTGATATGGCAATCGACTTGGGTACGGCCAATACGTTGGTGTATGTCAAGGGTAAAGGAATTGTGCTGAATGAACCTTCCGTGGTGGCAATTGAAGAATACCGCGGGAAAAAACAGGTGCTGGCCGTCGGTAATGATGCCAAACAAATGCTCGGGCGTACACCGGGAAATATTCAGGCCATTCGTCCGCTGCGCGACGGCGTGATTGCCGATTTTGAAATTGCCGAAGAGATGATCAAGCATTTTATCCGCAAAGTTCATAACCGTCGTACTTTTGCTTCTCCGCTGGTGATTGTTTGTGTGCCGTCAGGTTCTACTGCCGTTGAACGTCGTGCTATTCAGGAATCGGCAGAAGCAGCCGGTGCCAGAAAAGTCTGGTTGATTGAAGAGCCGATGGCCGCCGCAATCGGTGCTGATTTGCCGGTTACCGAACCGACCGGCAGCATGGTGGTTGATATCGGTGGTGGTACGACCGAGGTTGCCGTGTTGTCTTTGGGCGGTATTGTTTATGCTCGTTCCGTTCGGGTCGGCGGCGATAAAATGGACAGTGCCATTATTTCTTATATTCGCCGTAATCACAATCTGTTGGTTGGTGAGAGCAGTGCGGAGAGAATTAAAAAAGAGATTGGTTCTGCTTGTCCGCCGGAAAGCGGCGAGGGCCGGGTTATTGAGATTAAAGGTCGTGATTTGATGAACGGCGTGCCTAAAGAGATTATCATTACGGAGCGCCAGGTTGCTGAAAGCCTGAGTGAGCCGGTTTCTCAGATTGTGGAAGCCGTTAAAGTTGCGCTTGAACATACTGCTCCTGAATTGGCAGCCGATATTGTTGATAAGGGTATTGTTCTGACCGGCGGCGGTGCATTGTTGGCTAATCTTGACCAGGTTTTGCGCAATGCAACCGGACTACCGGTTTCTATTGCCGAAGAGCCGCTGGCTTGTGTGGTTAAAGGTACCGGACGTGCTTTGGAAGATATCAGCAGGCTGCATACGATCCTTTCCAGCATGTATTAACTGCTGATTGTGCAAAGGAGCCGGAAAGGTGCAGAGCTGCGTCTGACCGGCGTTCCTTTGTTTTTTTATCGGAATGAAAGACGATTATGAAACGGCGGAAAAGCTTATTTATTCATTTCAGCAATATCAGAAAACTGGCGAAAAAATTTGCGCTGGTATTGTTGTTTTTATCGGCTTTTATTTTGATGTTAATTAATAAGACGGATACCATTCTGATTGAGAAAACATCATCTGTTGTGACGGATGTTTTGAGCCCGGTTATTGATGTTTTTGTGGTTCCGGCCAAGGCAGTTGCCGGAGTTTATGATTATTTTAAAGAATTAAAACAGATTAGGACGGATAATAAAAAACTGCGGGATGAGAACCGTTATCTGATGGGGATTTTGGATCGGGCGAAAGCTCTGGAGATTGAGAACAATCTGTTGGCCAATATGCTTAATTATACACCGCCGCCGGAAGCCAAATATGTGACGGCACGGGTTATTGCCGAAGAAGGTGATGCTTTTTCTCATTCGCTGATTGCTTATACCGGACATATTAATAAAGTTAAAAAAGGGCAGGTGGCTTTGAGCGATAAGGGCGTTGTCGGAAGAATTGACAAGGTTGGTGAAATGTATTCCAAAATCATCCTGATTACCGATATTAACTCGAAAATTCCGGTAATGGTTGAGCGGACGCGGGTGCGGGGTATTTTGTCCGGTGACAATACACCGTATCCGAAGATGATTTTTATCCCGTTGGAAGCTGAACTTTCTGTTGGTGACAGAATCGTGACTTCCGGTGTTGCCGGTGTTTTTCCGGCAGGGCTTCCGATCGGCAGAATCAGCTCAATTGAAAAAAATAATGTGAAGGTCACGACTTTTAGCAATCTTGACCGCTTGGAGTATATTAAGCTGGTGGATTATAATCTGGATGATGTTTTGATCGATTAACCGGCGGCAGGAAAAAGCATGCTTGATGATTGGAACGAAAATTTGATGTCTTATTTGCAGAGGTTGTTGCCGCTTATCTCGTCGCTGCTTCTGTTGTTCATCTCTTATACGCCGCTTGATTTTTTTCCGGTTCATAACATCCGGCCTGCAGTCGGGTTTGTGTGTGTTTATTATTGGCTGATTCACCGTCCGGATTTGTTTAATCTGCTTTCTGTTTATTTTTTGGGGCTGGTTGATGATATTATCAGTAATGTACCGTTCGGTGCCAATATTTTTTCTATGCTGGTTCTTTATGTGCTGTTAAACAGTCTGGTTCGTTTTTTTAACGGCAAGCCTTTTGTCATTACCTGGTATGGGTTTATGATTATGTCTTTTGCGGCGTTTTTTACAAAATGGCTGATTTTATCAATTTATTATGCACAGTTTTTGCCGTTTTCGATGGTGTTTTTCAGTTTTATGTTTACCGTGGCGGTATATCCGTTTTTGAGCCTGGTCTTGGCTTTTGTACAGAATAATATGATTGCGGATGAGGAATAGGCATGAACCGTGACAATGATAAAGGAAAAGTTTTAATCAAACGGTCGCTGATTTTGGCAGCCGCAGAGTTTTTTATGTTTGTGGTTATTATCGGGCGGCTTTATTATTTGCAGGTTTATCAGGCCGATAAATATAAAATGCTGGCAGATGAAAACCGAATCAGTACTCGTTTGCTGATTCCGCCGCGCGGGATTATTTATGACCGAAATCAGGAACATTTGGCATCTAACCGGCAGAATTTTCAAGTTTCCATTGTGGCGGAACAGACGACGAATGTGCAGGAAACTTTAGATGCTTTTAAGAAAATTATGCCGTTGACTGAAGCTGAAGAGGAAAAAATTAAAAAAGAACTGAAGCGGAAAAGAAGTTTTGTGCCAATCAAGATCAAAGATAATCTGACCTGGGAAGAGGTGGCAAAAATCCAGCTTAATGCACCGAGTCTGCCAGGGATTGTGATTGACGAGGGGTTGTCACGTTATTATCCTTTCGGTGAAAAGATGACGCATCTGCTCGGGTATGTATCATCAGTTTCGGACAGTGATGTGAAAGATGATCCGTTGTTGGAAGTTCCCGGTTTTAAGATCGGCAAAGCGGGGATTGAGAAATTTTTTGAGAAGCGTTTGCGCGGCCGGGGAGGCAACCAAAAACTGGAAGTTAATGCCTATGGCCGGGTGATGAAAGAGATTGAAAAAAATGACGGTGTTTTAGGGGAAAGGGTTGATTTGAGCATTGATGCCAGGCTGCAGTCAAAAGCTTTTGAGCTTTTGGGAGAAGAAAGCGGCGCGGTTGTACTGATGGATGTTCATAATGGTGAGATTTTGGCTTTTGTTTCAACACCGTCCTATGATCCGAACCTAATGGTAACCGGAATAAGCAATGATGATTGGAAAGCTTTGCTTAATAATGAACGTCATCCGCTGACCAATAAAGTGATTGCCGGTCAATATTCTCCGGGGTCGACTTTTAAGATGATTGTTGCGCTTGCCGGGTTGGAATCCGGTGCCATAAAACCGGAAACGCGTTTTTTCTGCGCCGGAAAAATGTTTTTGGGGTCGCATCCGTTCCACTGCTGGAAACATTCAGGGCACGGGTATTTAGACGTGGTGCAGGCTTTGCAACATTCCTGCGATATTTTCTTTTATGAAACGGCGCAAAAAGTCGGAATCGAGAAAATTGCCGATATGGCCCGTCGTCTTGGGCTGGGAGAGAAAATCGGTATCGGACTGGATAATGAAAAAGCCGGTTTGATTCCGGATAAGGATTGGAAACAAAGGCGTTATAAGGAGCCTTGGCACCCGGGGGAAACGCTGATTTCCGGTATCGGGCAGGGATATATTTTGACAACGCCGCTGCAGCTGGTGACGATGATGGCCCGGTTGGTGAATGGCGGTTATGAGGTTAAGCCGACATTTTTGCGCGTGAGCGAAGAGGAACAGAAAAACATCAAAAAAATCAATTTGTCTCCGACTTACCTTGATATTGTGAAAGAAGGAATGTTTAATGTGGTGAATGTTCCCGGCGGGACAGCCTATATGTCTCGCTTTGATTATAACGGTATGAAAATGGGCGGAAAAACCGGAACAACCCAAGTGCGGCGTATTTCTCTGAAAGAACGCCAGACCGGTATTTTGAAGGAAAGCGAGCTGCCGTGGCGGCTCCGAAATCATGCCTTGTTTGTCGGCTATGCTCCACATAATAATCCGAAATATGCCGTTGTGGTTTTGGTGGAACACGGCGGCGGCGGTTCTTCCGTGGCGGCACCGATTGCCAGCAAACTTCTGCAAGAAACGTTAAAACTTGACCCGGTTAAAAAGGTGATAGAATAGGATTGTGCCGATGTATAAATTTTATGAAACAAGTATCAGAAACCAGAGCATGTCTTTGAAAGAAAAGTTTTTTAACTTAAGCTTTTCTTATATTTTGTTTATTGTGCTTTTGGTTTCGGTCGGGGTTGTCATGCTCTATTCGGCGGCAAACGGGGATTGGAATCAGTGGGCGCTGAAGCATCTTTTGCGGTTTTGCGTGGCTTTCGGACTGATGATCTTTTTGGCGATGATTAATATTAAATATTTGCTGCGCTATGCTTATTTCTTTTATTTTGTGGTTTTACTTTTACTGATTTATGTAGAGATTATGGGCCATGTCGGTATGGGGGCGCAGCGTTGGATTAATTTGAAGTTTTTTAATCTGCAGCCGTCCGAGCTGATGAAAATCGCGTTGGTTTTGGCTTTGGCAAAATATTTTCACGGAACATCTCTGCAGACTATTGAAACGGTTCGTGGTATCATTCCCCCGCTTTTGATGGTTTTGTTTCCGGCCTTTCTGGTTTTGACCCAGCCGGATTTGGGAACGGCGATGATGCTTTTGATGACGGCCGGTGCGATGTTTTTTGTGGTCGGTGTGCAATTGTGGAAGTTTGGCGCGGTATTTTTAGGCGCGGTTATTATGGCACCGGTTGCGTGGCATTTTTTGCGGGAATATCAGCAGAACCGCGTTTTGACCTTTTTGAATCCGGAAAGAGATCCGCTGGGGGCCGGGTATCATATTATCCAATCTAAAATTGCGCTCGGTTCGGGTGGTGTGTTCGGTAAGGGCTTTTTGAAAGGAACGCAAAGCCATTTGAACTTTTTGCCGGAGAAGCATACCGACTTTATTTTTACAATGCTTTCCGAGGAATTCGGAATGGTCGGTGCCGTGTTTGTGATTTTGCTGAATATGCTGATTATTGCTTACAGTTTTGCTTTTGCTCTGCGCAGCACGAGCTATTTCGGTAAGTTGGTGGCGATCGGACTGGCGACAAACTTTTTTCTGTATGTTTGTATTAATACGGCAATGGTTTTGGGACTGTTGCCGGTGGTCGGAATTCCGCTGCCGCTGATTTCTTACGGCGGTACGGTTATCTTATCGGTAATGGCGTCTTTTGGGATTATATTGTGCGTTCATATCAACAGGAATGTTAATCTCGGAAAATCTGATTAAAAAAGCATGCCGGACATCGTCCGGCATGCTTTTTTAGAGGATAAAATTTCTCATTTTTTAGAATGTGAAAGCGCCTATTTTTTGGCATTAATAACCTGAAGCGCTTCTTCCAAAGTCGGTTCTTTGTCTTTTAGCGCTTTCGGCAGGGCATAGTTGTTTTTGCCCCATTTCAGATATGGACCGTAACGTCCGACATTCAATGTAATATCGGTTTTGTCTTTCGGGTGTTGCCCGATGACTTTTCCGGCCGGACGTTCGGCAACGTTCTTTAAGATTTCTTCCGCCCGCTCCACCGTGATGTTGAAAATATTGTCATTGCCGGTCAGCGATTTTGATTTTCCGCCCTGTTTGATATAGGGGCCGAATTTTCCGATATTGACCTCAATGCCGTTGCCGAGTTGTTTGGGCAAGCTTAATAATGTTGCCGCCTGTTCATATGTGATTTCTTCCGGACTCAGATTTTTGGGCAAGGCGGAACGTTTTGGTTTTTCGGTTGTTGCCGTAGCGTCTTCGCCCAGTTGCAGATAAAATCCGTACGGGCCTTTTTTGAGGTAAATTTTCATCCCGTTCAGCTCGCCCAGAACTTTGTCCTCGCCGGATTTGGGCTTTTGCGAATCGGCGGCTTCTTCATCGGCGGTGTCGACCAGCGGTTTGGTATATTTGCATTCCGGATAATTGGAACAGCCGATAAAGGCACCGAATTTGCCGAGTTTGATACTCAGGCGGCCTTTGCCGCATTCCGGGCACACTCTCGGGTCAGAGCCGTCTTCACGCGGCGGGAAGAGGTGGAAAGACAGCGCTTCATCAATCTTGTTGATGACTTCGGTAATTTGCAGCGGTTGAACCGATTCAACCGTCTTAATGAATTTTGCCCAAAAACCGCCCAGGAGCTTTTTCCATTCCATTTCTCCGGCGGAGATGTCGTCCAGGTATTCTTCCAGTTGAGCCGTAAAGTCGTATTCTACATATTTTTTGAAAAAGTTTTCCAGAAATACGGTAACGATACGTCCGCGATCTTCCGGAATAAAGCGCAGTTTTTCGACCCGGACATATTTGCGTTCCTGCAGCACGGAGATGATCGTTGCATAAGTTGACGGACGACCGATACCGAGTTCTTCCAGTTTTTTTACCAGGCTGGCTTCGGTAAAGCGCGGCGGCGGCGTGGTGAAATGCTGGTCGGTGGTGATTTCTCCCTTGTTGACGTTTTCACCTTCCTCAACATTCGGCAGAATACGATTTTCATCGTCTTCCTCGCTGTCGTCTTTGCTTTCCTGATACAGTTTGAGGAACCCGTCAAAATTGATGACTTGTCCGTTGGCGCGCAGGATGATTTGTTTGTCGGCAGAAATCGAATCGATTGTGACCTTATCCAAAACCGCCGGATTCATCTGACAGGCGACTGTACGTTTCCAGATCAGTTCATACAGTTTGTGAGAATCGGAATCCAGCTTGGTTTCCATTTTCTTCGGCGTATTCATCACGTCGGACGGACGGATGGCTTCATGTGCTTCCTGTGCGTTTTTGGACTTGGTTTTGTATTCCTTGGCCGTTTTGGGCAGATAAGCCTCGCCAAAATATTTTACGATAGCCTCGCGGCAGGCGGTAATGGCCTCCTGAGAAAGGTTTACCGCGTCGGTACGCATATATGTAATCAAACCGGCTTCATAAAGTTTTTGGGCAATCTGCATGGTCTTTTTGGCCGAATAACGCAATTTGCGGGCGGCTTCCTGCTGCAGGGTCGAGGTTGTGAACGGCGGCGCCGGATAACGGTTGGCTTTTTTGCGTTCAACGCTGGCAATGCTAAACTCCTGTGCCTCGATTTTGGCTTTGGCGGCAAGGGCTTTTTCTTCAGTATTGATGTCAAATTTTTCAAGCTTTTTGCCGTCGAGCGTCATCAGGTGCGATTTTATCAACGCCTGGGTTTGGGTAATCAGATCAACGTCGATTGTCCAATATTCTTCCGGTTTGAACTTTTCAATCTCGGTTTCGCGGTCGCAAATCAGGCGCAGGGCAACGGATTGGACACGTCCGGCCGATTTGGAACCAGGGAGCTTGCGCCATAAGACCGGCGACAAGGTGAAGCCGACGAGATAGTCCAAAGCACGGCGCGCCATATAAGCTGAGACCAGGTTGTCGTCAATCTGACGCGGGTTTTTGATGGCTTCCGTAACGGCACGTTTGGTGATTTCGTGAAAGACAACGCGTTCAATTTTTTTGTCTTTGATTTTTTTGCGGTTTTTCAATTCTTCCAGAATATGCCAGGCGATGGCTTCTCCTTCTCTATCCGGGTCGGATGCGAGGATGATGGTATCGGCGTCTTTGACGGCATCGATGATGTCTTTTAAACGCTTTTGGCCGCCGGGGCTTAATTCCCAGCTCATGGCAAAATCTTCGTCCGGTTTAACGGAGCCGTCTTTGCTCGGCAAGTCGCGGATGTGACCGAAACTGGCAAGAACTTTATAATCACTGCCGAGGTATTTGTTGATGGTTTTGGCTTTGGCCGGAGATTCTACAATAACTAACTTCATTTTCTTCCGTCTCTATTTTATCAAGGCAACTTTGTTGCCGGGCTGTCTTTCGATTTTACCGTTTAATTCCAATTCCAAAAGGAGCGGCGAGAGTTCGGAAACCGTCAGGCCGGTTGCGCGAATCAGTTCGTCAACATAAACGCCTTCGCGGCTGATGTAGTCGACCAGGCAGATGTTTTCCGGCAAATCTTCCGCTTCGTTTTCTTCTTCCGGAATATCGGCATTTTTTTGCAACTTGTCAATATATTCTGTCAGTTGAACACTGTGGGTTTGGGATAAGGTTTCCAAAATATCGTCAGCGGATTCAACCAGAACCGCGCCGTCTTTGATTAATTTGTTGGGACCGAGCGAGCGGTTATCCTGCGGCGAGCCGGGAACGGCAAAAATATCACGTCCTTGTTCCAAGGCCAACCGGGCGGTAATCAGCGAACCGGAATTTAAAGAGGCTTCAACAACCAATGTTCCGCAGGAAAGTCCGGCAACAATGCGGTTGCGGCGCGGAAAATTGGCAGCTTGCGGCAAAGTACCGAGAGGAAATTCCGAAACAATGGCGCCTTGCTCGATGATTTGGTTATACAGGCTTGCGTTTTCTTTGGGATAAGGAATGTCAACGCCGGTTCCGAGCACGGCTATCGTTGGACCTTGCCGGTTGCAGGCGTACATTGCTCCTTTATGAGCTGCCGAATCGATACCGCGCGCCATTCCTGAGATGACCAAAATTTTATTGTTGGTCAGATCATGGGCAATTTTTGAGGCGGTTTTGCGGCCGTTGATCGTCGCATTGCGTGCGCCGACAATGGAAATGCTGAGCGGCAGGTTGAGCAGCCCGGGGTTGCCAAGGACATATAATAACGGCGGGCGGTCATTGAGCGGTTTTAACAAAGCGGGATACTCCCGGTCGCGGTAAGTGATGATTTTTGCGCCGATTTTATGTGCCCTTTCATACTCGGCTTCAGCGTCTGCTTTCGGGCAGGGGGAAATTTTCATTTCTGTCGGCAGGGCATCCAGCGCGGCAGCAGCAGTACCATATTTGTCAATTAGTTTGTAAAAAGTAACCGGCCCGATGTTTTCTGAATTGATCAGGCGCAGGCAGTCTATGATTTCTGTTTCTTTTTCTTTGCTCATTTTTTCTTCTTAAAAGAAATTTTGCTTTCTTCGCCTTTAATCAAGCGGGCGATGTTGGCATGGTGGCGGAGCAGAATCAGAAGCGCGATTGCGGTATAAAAAAACGCATAAATCGGTGAAGTCAGAAAAAAGGCATAAACAGGAACCATGATTGCTGCCGTTATTGCCGACAAAGAAGAATAGCGGGTGGTGAAGGCAATCACCAGCCAGGTCAGAAGCGCCAGACCGGCAACGGCCGGTGATAAAGCCAGAATAAAACCAAAAGCAGAGGCCACGCCTTTGCCGCCTTTGAACTTGAGCCATACCGGAAAATTGTGCCCGATGATGGCAGCCGTGCCGGCAATAAGAGCTGCGACCGTATTGACAGAAGTCAGATAGCCGCAAAACATCATAGCCTCGTTGGTTACCAGATGTTTGGCAATCAGGGCGGCGATACCGGCTTTAAAAGCGTCCAGCAGAACCGTCAGCAAAGCCAGATCTTTGCGTCCGGTGCGCAGAACATTGGTGGCGCCGATATTGCCTGAGCCTATCTTGCGGATATCTCCCAGGCCTGCCATGCGAGTTAAAACAAGGCCAAAAGGTACGGAGCCGAGCAGGTAACCGCCGAGTGTCGATAAGATAAGTGCTGTCATCATAGAAAAATCCTCAATCCCGATGTCTTAAAATTATTTTCAACTTAAAACGAAGATACGGATTTTTCAATATTATTTTTTGCGGTGGAGATAACTTGCGGGGAGTTGCATTTTTCTTTTATATAAAGTAAAGAAATATGATGACAAATCTATTAAAGACGTTAATATGTAAAAAAATGTATTTCTTTAAGGATAAAAATGAAACCCGTTTATAAAAGAATTTTGCTGAAGCTTTCCGGTGAAGGGTTGTTGGGCGACAAACCTTACGGAATGTCGGAAGAAGTTATTAACGCGTTGGCCGCACAGATCAAAGAGATTGCGGATGCAGGAACGGAAGTTTGCGTTGTTATTGGCGGCGGCAATATTTTTCGCGGCGCAAAAGATGCCTCAAAAGAAATGGCGCCGGTTGTGGCTCATCAGGTCGGCATGCTGGCTACGGTTATGAATGCGCTTTTTATTCAGAATGCTTTGGAACGCGCAGGTGCAGCGGCGAGGGTTATGTCGGCTCTGAATATTCCCGACGTTTGTGAGCATTATGTTTATCGGAAGGCGTTGCGCCATTTGGAAAAAGGGAGAATCGTTATTTTTGCGGCCGGTACGGGAAACCCGTTTTTTACGACCGATACGGCAGCGGCGCTCCGGGCTTCGGAGATGAAATGCGACGTTATTTTGAAGGCGACTCAGGTAGACGGGGTTTATGACAGCGATCCGTTAAAGAATCCGCAGGCGAAAAAATATCAGGCAATTGATTACGACACAGTTATCAATAAGCAGCTTAAAGTTATGGATACAACGGCGGTTGCCTTGGCGCGTGAAAACAATATTCCGGTCGTGGTCTTTGCTCAGGCAGGAGAAAAGGCACTGCTCAAGGCCGTTTGCGGCGAAGGTGAATTTACGATAATTAGAAATGAGGAATAGATTATGGATTTTAATGAGATTAAGACCGACACCAAAACTAGAATGGAAAAAACAGTTGAAGCGTTGAAAAATGATTTTGGCGGTTTGCGCGCCGGTCGCGCTCATGCCAGTTTGTTGGACGGCATTATGGTTGAGGCTTACGGATCAATGACGCCGTTGAATCAGGTCGGAACAGTCAGTGTTCCCGATGCTCGGACGCTTTCGGTTAATGTCTGGGATAAGGGTTTGGCAAAATCGGCAGAGAAGGCCATTCGCGAATCTGATTTGGGCTTGAATCCCGTATCTGACGGGCAGCTTATTCGTATTCCGATCCCTCCGCTCAGTGAAGAAAGAAGAAAAGAGTTGGTTAAGGTGGCCGGAAAATATGCCGAACAGGCCAAGGTTGCCGTCCGTAATGTTCGGCGTGACGGAATCGACGGGATTAAAAAGCTGAAAAAAGATAATGCCATTTCGGAAGATGAAGAAAAAAGATTTGAAAACGAAATTCAAAAACTGACGGACGAATCAATTAAGAAAATTGATGAACTTCAGGCGCTGAAAGAAAAGGATATTTTGCAGGTGTAATTATGCCGGCGGACTTTTAACAAGAATGTGTGACGAGGAATATTTTGACGACTAAAACAGGCAAGCTGCAGCATATTGCGATTATTATGGACGGGAACGGACGTTGGGCCAAAAAAAGAGGGCTGCCCCGTTCCGTCGGACATAAAAAAGGCGCAGAAACCGTAAAGGAAATTACACGAGCAGCCGGAGAAATGGGGGTTAAATATCTGACGCTGTATGCTTTTTCGACCGAAAATTGGCAGCGCCCGGCTGAAGAGGTAGAGACTCTGATGGGGCTTTTGCGAGAGTATTTGAAGTCGGATTTGAAAGAACTGCAGGAAAACGGTGTCAGAATAATTTTTATCGGTGAGCGCTCGATGTTGCCGCCAGATATTGTCGAGGCCATGCGCAAGCTGGAAAATGAAACGGCCGATAATGATAAAATGACTTTGTGCGTGGCGCTTAGTTACGGCTCTCGTCAGGAGATTTTGCAAGCAGCGCAGAAAATAGCCGTTTTGGCCAAACGCGGCGATATTACGCCGGAAGATATTGATGCCAAGATGTTTTCCGGTCTGCTTTATACCAAAGATATTCCGGATCCTGATTTGGTTATTCGGACAAGCGGTGAACAACGTGTCAGCAATTATCTTTTGTGGCAGATTGCTTATGCGGAGTTTTGTTTTACGGATGTTTTGTGGCCGGATTTTGACCGCAAATGTTTGGAGGATATTATTAGGGATTTTAATGCGAGGGAGAGACGATATGGAAAAATCTAAAGCTCAGGCATTGTTGAAACGCACGGTTTCGGCTATTGTCATGATACCGGTTGTTTTGGGGGCGTTGTTTTACGGGGCTCCGTTTATGAATTTTCTGGTGATGTTGATCGGCGTTTTGTTGGCTTGGGAGTGGAGTTCTATGGTTCCAAGCTCCCGGCAAAATGCTTTTGCAATAACCTATACCGTACCGGCTGTATTTTCAGCTATGGTGCCTTTTCCCGGACTTATCTGGGGGACGGTTGTGTTATTTTGCTGGTTGACGGCAATTTGGCTGGCTCGTCATGAAGAGCATAAATATCTGTTGATGCTCGGTGTTCCGTATATTGCCATCGGCGCCGGTTCTATTAACTGGCTGTATGAATTTGGCGGTTTTGCTTTGACTTTGTGGTTTTTCTTGGCCGTTTGGAGTGTGGATATCGGCGGATATTTTGTCGGATCGACACTTAAAGGACCAAAACTGGCTCCGAAGATCAGCCCGAACAAGACCTGGTCAGGGCTGATCGGTGGTATTGTTCTGGCCGTTGTCGTTACCGGTGCTTTGGTGTATTACTATGCCGGCACAGAACCGTTGCTTTATTTTTGCCTTTTGGCTGCTGCCGTTGCCGTTGTTGCTCAGATCGGCGATTTACTCGAATCGGCAATCAAACGTCATTTGGGGTTGAAAGATTCCAGCAATCTTATTCCGGGACACGGCGGTATGTTTGATCGGGTTGACGGTTTGATCTTCGCGGCGCCGATGCTTTATCTGGCTTTGTTTATTGTTGGCTTTATCAGCAGCGGGATGTAGAGAGATGGATTGGCTGATTGATATTTTTTATTATCTTGTTCCTTTTGTCGTTTTACTGGGAATTCTGGTTTTTGTGCATGAACTCGGGCATTTTCTGGTAGCTAAATTTGTCGGTGTTAAAGTGGAAGAGTTTTCGCTTGGTTTCGGCAAAGAGCTTTGGGGGTTTAATGACAGATCCGGGACACGTTGGAAAGTCTGTGCCATTCCGTTGGGCGGATATGTCAAGATGTTTGGTGATGCCGATGCTGCAAGTGCAACAGAGAGCGAAGAAGTTAAATCTCTTTCGGAAGAAGATTTGAAAAAAACATTTACGGCTCAGCCTCCTTCTAAAAAACTGGCGATTACACTTGCCGGACCGGCTGCCAACTATTTGTTTGCCATTGCTATTTTTACGGCGATATTTTTCTTTCTCGGACGTTTGACCTTTCCGCCGATTATCGGTGAAGTGCTTGAAGGCGGAGCGGCTCAGGCTGCCGGGATTATGAAAAATGACCGGGTGCTGGAAATTAATGGCAAAAAAATTGATACTTTTGCCGACTTGCAGCGCGAGGTGGATTTGAGCGTTGATAAAAAAGCCGATGTCGTTATTCAACGCGGTGAAGAGGTTTTGAATATTCACGTTACGCTGAAAGAGTTAGAGGTGCCAACAAGCGAATATGACAGCGAGAATGCTCCCAAGCAGCAGAAGTTGTTGCTCGGTGTTCGTTCAGTTAATGCCGTTGAGTTGGATAAGAAAGAGTTGTCTTTTTTCGAATCGGTTAAAGAAGCTTGTTCCGAGACCTGGGATATTACAACGGCGACATTACGCGGCGTTGGGCAGATGCTGACAGGAAAAAGAGCTTCCGATGATGTGGGCGGGGTTATCCGAATCGCCGAAATGTCAGGCGATATCAGCAAAGAGCGCGGTTTGATAGATTTTACGGTCTTTATGGCGCTGCTTTCAATTAACCTTGGGCTGATTAACCTGTTCCCCATTCCGGTTTTGGACGGCGGGCAGGCCGTGATTTCGGTTATTGAAATGATTGCCCGCAGAGAAATTGGGGAAAAAATAAAAGAATATATGTTCAGATTTGGTTTTGGGGTAATAATGGCCTTAGTGGTTTTTGCAACCTGGAATGATTTGGTACATTTATTCAAAAGAATTTTTGTGTAGTGTTTTTTTGATAATAAGGATTTTGACTGATGAAGAAAGTTGGACTTATGGGACTGGCCTTGTCGTTGATGTATTCGACAAGTGTAAGCGCGGCAGATGTGCAGGTTCGAAATATTGACGTGAGCGGGCTGCAAAGAGTCGAACTTGAGACGGTGCTTTCATATATTAACATACAAAAGAATGAAAGTGTATCACAGGAGGAGCTGGATGACGCTCTGAAGCGTTTGTATAATACGGGGCTGTTTGCCGATGTGGTTATGGATGTTAGTGCCGGAGGAAATTTGAACATCAGGCTGATTGAAAATCCGATTGTTAATAAGCGTGTGTTTGACGGCAATGAAAAAATTGATGACGCGATGCTTGAAAAAGAAGTTCAGTTGGCTCCGCGTTCAATTTTTTCAAAAGCCAAGGTTCAGGAAGACGTACAGCGTATTTTGGAGATTTATAAGCGAGCCGGACGTTATGCCGTGGTTGTTGATCCGAAAGTTATTGTTCGTTCAGAAAACCGCGTCGATTTGATTTATGAAATTGACGAAGGACCGGTTGCTTCTATCAGCAAGATCAATTTTATCGGTAATACACATTATTCCGATGAGGATTTGCAAGGCGAGATTATGAGTAAGGAAACACGTTGGTTCCGAATCTTTTCTTCTAAGGAAAATTATGATGCCGAAAAAACAAATTATGATAAAGAGTTGTTGCGCCGCTTTTATCTGAAACACGGTTATGCGGATTTTGCGGTGTCTTCTGCCGTAGCAGAACTCAGCCCGGATAAGACGTCTTTTGTCATTACTTATGTTTTGGATGAAGGTCCGCGCTATAAAATCGGCGATATTACCATAAAGTCGCAGATTTCGGAAGTTAACGTCGATCCGATGTATAAAGAAGTGTTGTTTGAAAAAGGTGATTGGTATAATGCCCAGAAAATAGAAAATACCGTAACGGCACTAACGGAAGAGCTTGGTAAGAAAGGTTTTGCTTTTGTTGAGGTCGAGCCGCAGCTGGTTCGGCATACCGCAAGCGGTAAGATTGATGTTATTTTTAATATTAACGAAGGCGAGCGTATCTTTGTTGACAGAATTAATATTGCCGGCAATACGCGGACAAATGATGAGGTTATCCGCCGCGAGTTCCGCATTGAAGAGGGTGATGCCTTTAATGCTGCCAAAATCAGAGCTTCGCGCCGCAATGTCGAACGTTTGAATTATTTCAGCAAGGTTGATATTGAAACCGTTCCGACGGATAATAACAAAGCGGATGTTAATGTTAACGTTGAAGAAAAATCGACCGGTTCGTTTAATGTCGGTGTTGGTTATTCTACCGTTAACGGTGCATTGGTTCGAGCCGGAATTTATGAAGAGAATTTCCAAGGCAAAGGTCAGCAGCTCGGTGCAGATGTTTCCGTTTCTCAACGTGCGCAGGAGTATGATCTGAGCTTTACGGAACCGTATTTTATGGGGCAGCCATTGAGAGCCGGTGTTGACTTGTTCCGCAGTGAGCAGGATTATCAGGATGAAGGGTCTTATGATAATGAGACAACCGGCGGACGCTTGCGTTTGGGGTGGAATTATACCGATGATTTGTCCCAACAGGTTCGTTATACTTTGCGGCAGGATGAAATTTCGAACGTTGACGAGTATTCTTCCATTTATATTAAACGGGAAGAAGGGACAAGTACCGGTTCTGTTATCGGACAGACTTTGTATTATGACAAACGCGACAGTTCAATTAATCCGAAGGAAGGGTATTATCTGTCGTTCGGCAATGATGTGGCCGGTGCCGGTGGTGATGAAAAATATCTTAAGTTTGACGTTAAGGCTTATACATATCATACGCTGGCTGATTATTATACGTTCAAACTCTTTGCTAATGCCGGCTATATTACCGGTTACGGAGATGAAGATGTTCGTTTGGCTCAGAGGTATTATCTCGGCGGTTCAACGCTTCGTGGTTTTGAATTTGCCGGTATCGGTGCCCGTGATAAATATACGGACGATGCTTTGGGCGGTAACTGGATGTTGTATACCGGTGCGGAAATGTCTTTCCCGATCGGATTGGACGAGGTCGGTATTCGCGGACGTACCTTTGTTGATATGGGTATGTTGGGCGAGCCTGATGATATTGATCGCAGAATTGTGGAATATTCTTCTTCTCCGCGTGTTGCAGCCGGTTTCGGTTTCCAATGGCTGTCGCCGATGGGGCAAATTGATGTGGATATTGCGTTCCCGATTGTTAAGGAAGATTATGATAAGACCGAGACTTTCCGCTTGAATTTCGGTACGCGATTGTAATTTGGGAGAATAAACTGTTTAGAGCAATTCGACGAGTTGCTCTAAATTGTCTGAGGAGAGAAAAATATGGTAGATAGATCTTTTTATCGCAATAACGGACCATTCAGTCTGGCCGAGATTGCTCGGATATGTGAGGCAAGGATTTCTGATAACGATAAATCGGGATTGGAGGTCAATGATATTGCAACGATGGAAAATGCCAGAAAGGGTGATGTCTGTTTTTTCTATGATAAAAAGGCTAAAGAAGAAGCTGCCAAGATTAAGGCGACAGCTTGCGTGACAACGGAAGAGTTGGCACAATTTGTTGCTCCGGAAACGGCTGTTTTGATTTGCGGTAATCCGAAACTGGCATTTTTGAAGCTGAATTCGCTGTTTTATGAAATTCCGCTGCCGGAAGCGCAGATTGCCGCGTCGGCTCGGATTGATAAATCTGCTCAGCTCGGTATGAATTGTTTTGTCGGAGAAAATGCCGTTATCGGTAAGAATGTTAAAATCGGCAATAACTGTATTATTGAGGCCAATGCCATAATTGAGGATAATTGTGAAATCGGGCAAGGCTCGAGAATCGGTGCCGGTGCTCATATTGCTTTTTGCAGAATGGGAGAGAATTGCCATATTTTCAGCGGCGCAAGAATTGGGCAAGACGGTTTTGGTTTTATGATGATCGGCGGTCAACATAAACGGATTCCGCAATTGGGGTTGGTGATTATCGGTAATGATGTTGAAATCGGTGCCAATTCCTGTGTCGACCGCGGTGCGTTGGATGATACGGTTATCGGTGACGGTTGCCGGATTGATAATTTGGTACAAGTTGCGCATAATGTCCGGCTCGGTAAAGGATGCATTTTGGTATCACAGGTCGGTATTGCTGGCAGTACGGTTTTGGGCGATTATGTCGTTTGCGGCGGTCAGGTCGGATTGGCAGACCATGTTCATATCGGATCCGGTGCGCAGATTGCTGCCCAATCGGGTGTGATGGGCAATGTGGAACCCGGTGCCGTGGTTATGGGGTATCCGGTTGTGCCGATCAAGCAATTTATGCGCCAGACGGCTTTTTTGCAGAATGCTGTTAAAGTGAAGAAGTAGTTTTGTTAATTTTGAACTGATTGAAAAGGAAAATAAATGTCTGAAGTTTATAATATTGAACAAATTATGGAGTTTTTGCCACATCGGTATCCATTTTTGCTGGTTGATCGTTTGACGGTAGAAGAACCCGGGGTTAAAGGTTTTGGGCTGAAAAACGTGACGATGAATGAAGAATTCTTTCAAGGGCATTTTCCGGGAAATCCGGTTATGCCGGGCGTTTTGCAAATTGAGGCTATGGCACAGACGGCAGGTGCGCTGGTAATTTCCGGTATGAAGGATCTTGAAAAAAAGCCTGGTGTTTATTTTATGTCAATTGACGGAGTAAAATTCAGAAAACCGGTAAAGCCGGGCGATCAGCTGATTATGCATGTTGAAAAAGTCAAAGAACGCGGTAAGGTTTTTGTGTTCAAAGGGCAAAGTGAGGTTGACGGTAAGGTTGTGTCGGAGGCTGAATTTACGGCGATGATCGTGCTGTAATTTTTTATTACATGCCTTACAGAAAACCCCCGATTTATCGGGGGTTGAATGAGAAGGTATCGTTAGACACTGTCCCACGTTAACGAGAGTGGTCAAACCAAAGTTTTGTATCCTTAATAGAATCTTCTGTTTATAGAGGATATCTATTTTGTTTGGATAATTTTTGTTTTTTCTAACAATTCGTAGCCTCATACCTGCAGGTAACCGTTGCGGATGTGTTGCTGGAATTGCAATTGATTTCTTGTGAGCCGCCTAATTCATAACATCTGTCACCCTCTGAACAAGGAGCGCCATGAGCATTTGGGCATATTCCTTCCTCAGAGCAAGTATAAGTGAAAGAGCACTGTTTCATTATTGGACCAGAATTGCATTTATAGCAGGTGCCGCTTTTTGCCCCACAAGAACATGTTTTACTTGTCGTTGTATATCCATTGGAGCATCCGCTTGAAGAGGTTGAATATCCGCTCGGACAAGAGTAGCTGTGGCTGTGCGAAGGCGTTGACGGTGTTGATGAACTGCTGGATGATTTGCAAGTTTTGCAAGCAGAGCAGCAAGGACAGTAAGTCGCACATCCATTACTACAAGTTTTGTGAGTAGAGTGTGTGCAGGCCGGTTTAGATTTACATGATGTACATTTGTTGCAGGAGTTATAAGAAGCACATCCATAAGAACAAGATTTTGACGTTACGGAACAAGCTGAATTATATTGACAAGAATAACAACTCGTTCCGCATTCGGTTGTCGATACACGGGTTTTTACATAATTGGAAGAGCAAGATACGGACTTCTGACCTGAGCGGCAGGTGTCAGAACAAGCATAGCAGCTTCCACATTCGGAAGAACCGACATAAGAACCGGAATAAGACCGGCTGCCGGAAGTACAGTCTTTACATCTGTTACATCTGGTACCGCATTCGGTAGTAGAAGCATAAGATCCGTGATAGTTTTTAGAAGTACCGGACGGACAGGTATCATCACAGCAACGATAGCAGGTATATCCGCAAGTATCAGTACCGGATGAGCCGCGTGACGGATCACAAGTGACCTTATAATCAGTCGGACAACCTGTAGATGGCGAAGCGGTACAGCATTTACCGTAAGAACTATCCCACGGACAGCGGTTTGTCGATTTATACAACCGTCCCGGAGAACAGGAGTTGACATATCCTTGTTCACGGCAGGCTCTCGGCCGGTCTTCTTTACAACCTTTATAATAAGGTTTGCCGTTCGGACATTGGTCGTTGACAAAGGACGGCAGAGAACAGGTCTGAGTATTATAGCCGTTATCTTTACACCATTTAACGGCATCACATTTCAGGTAATGATCATCACGGGAACAAGTACCGACTTTAGCCTGATATTGCGGACATTCGCCGGAAGAATAATAGGTATA
>CALXRP010000003.1 GCA_944390885.1 uncultured Alphaproteobacteria bacterium | reverse complement strand
TCTCTTCTTGCTTCATACTCACACTCATCTCATGCCGCCGATTATCTTCTCTCTCCGTTATATGAATTTGTTTGGCTCTTTTCTCACTGTCAGAAAAATTCGATAACAGTTGTCGAATTTTATGGTATTGTAATTTTGGTTGTCTTTGATAATATATAATTGAATTAAGCCGAAATAATCGCGTTTAATTATGTTTTTTATAATAAAGGATTTAAGTTTATGAAACAGGGGACATTTAAACTGGTGAACTATCAAAAGGGCTATGGTTTTATTATTTCTGATACAGATAACCGGGATGTCTTTGTAACAATTAAAGAGTTGGAAAAGATAGGCGTTCGTCGCATTTGTAACGGACAACGTTTTTCATACAAGATATATAACCGTCCGGGACGAAACACAGCAGGCAATTTTATGATTATTTAATTGCCTGTTTTTTTTTATTCCTTGCCTCACTTCCGCCTTTTGAGAAGTTGTGAACTTGTCGCTCCAAATTGTTCCCTTCGCATTTTTGGGAGAATAAAAAAAGCGCCGAATAAACGGCGCCGTTAAAAAAGAAAAATTAGACTTCCCAGCTTTTGGAAAATTCCTCATCTTTAAACAAGGAGGCCAAACCGGTAATTTGCTTCAGACGGAGCAGTTCATCAGCCGACATACCAATATTTCTGCAAATCCAGCTGTCGCTTTTTCCCATTTCAAGCAGTTCGGCAACAATATTGCTCATCAAGTCAACGCTGTGGCTGCCGCGTGCTCTGTTATGACGAATTGTTGAGGCCATTCTGTCGCTCAGGTCTTTATCAATCACAACCACCGGCATCATGCCGTTTTCCCGTTCATAAATACGTTTGCTTGTCATCATAACTGTATAACGGTGAAAACCGTCAACCACGATATATTCATCTTTTTCTTTATCATAATAGCAAACAATCGGCTGGGTATAACCGTCTTCCCAGATAGAAACCTCCAACAATTTCATTTCCGGAGGAGCAACCCTGTTGGGGTTATAATCATTCGCCCTGATTTTTTCAACCGGGACAGCCCTAACGTTATATACAGGACTTTGATAAGCCATAGTTTCTAGTCTCCTTATAATTTCCGATATTTGGCAATCAGTTCTTTTTCTCTTTCCGACTGTTTTTTAGTCTGGGCAAAACCCATATACTTACACAAATGGTCGTTTTTCAAGATACAAATTGCCATCCGTTTCCAAGAAGGAATATCGATCGATGATTTAATATCATCAGTATTATCCGGCGTCCCCAGAAAACGGATCTGCTCTTTTGTCTTGCTGTATCGGCTGATTCCGTTTCTTTTAATCGGATAATTGCATTCCTCCAATTCTTTCAAAGCCGCGTCACAAACAACGCCGCCCTTCTTCCACCAGAAACGAATAGAGGTCTTAAACTTTTCTACATAGTTTCTGCGCATGCTGTCCGGCAAAGTCGCCAGCAAAAACTTAACATAAGTCCGCCAAGTATGGCCCTCCGGCAGTTTAACGTTTCTAACCCCCATAGCACTTGTCCGGCCGTAGATTGCACCAAAGTTGGCTCCCTGCACGCGTCCGACAACTTTGACCCAGGTCGCCGGTTCAAGGATTCTGTACAGGTTAAGGCTCTCCTTAGCGCTCTCATGATACGGACTGGCCACCCGCATCTGATGGATTGATAATCCTGCCTTGTAGTATAAATCATAAATTTTATTATAGTCAAATCCGAATTTGCCATTTGCAACCCAAACATCTTTGGTTGTCCAGTCATAGAGCGGATAGGCATTATACCAATTTTCGCCCATCTTGGTCGTCCATTGGGCATCTTTCATAATTTGCTTTCTGGCATTGGCATAAGCTCTGTAACGGTTGAGGGATTCATCTGCCCTAACACCCAAAAGGCAGATTGTTTTTCCTTTTTTCTGGCGTGAATACCAGTCACCGAATTCGGCATACAAATCTTCCTGAACCATTTTAGGTTTATAAAAGTCAAAATGCTGATTATCCAGATTAATAACATAAGGCATGGTCGGCATCGGACGAACCCACAAATCCTTTTTGTCCGGATCCCATGGATACCAGTAAATCTGAAAATTGCTGACGGCGCATCTTGAACCCATCGGCAGACAAACCCAGTACGGCTCAATATCTTCCAGATTATTTTCAAACATCCGGTAAACAAAGTTGGTTGTTTCCTGATATTGAGCCTCAAAATCCTGATGGAATACGCCGATTTTTTTCTTAATATTATTTTTCCGCTTATAGTCTAAAACCAAATTAAGCAGCAATCCGCTGTCTTTTCCGCCGGAAAACGAAACATAAATATTGTCAAAGTTATCAAAAATAAATTTAAGTCGCTCCATCGTCGCTTGGTAGACGTCTTTTTCAAGATAGTGCTTCATAATTTCAGCATCTCCTCTTTCGAAATAAAATCATATATGTTGGAGAGCACATGCTTCTTGCGGGTCAGGCTTTGTTGAATCAGATCCTCAAGTCCTGTTTTGACCCAGAAGTTGTAGATGTTCAGTTCTTTTGTCCGGCCTTTTTGATAAATGCAGTCCAAGCATTGAACCTTATCTTTATAATCGAACGTCTGCGAAAAAAAGATAATGTTGTTGCAAAAAGGCACGTTAATACTGAACCCGCCGGCTCCGTATGTACTAAACATAATATTGACTTTATTTTGGAAAGCGTCCACAGCCTTGTTTTTGTTGGTGTTTCCTGTAAGCTCGACAAAAGGATAGTCGAAAACCCCGCACTCTTTGAAGAATTTGATTTCATCAATATATTTGGTGTAGATGATGACTTTTTCACCGCGGGCCAGAATTTGGTCAACAATATCCACCAGGGCAAAGACTTTGTCTTTTGTGATGGTATAGATATGTTGAAATCTCTGAACCACCTGCATAAAAGGAAACCGAGTCCTCTCACGCAAATACACCTCTTTTTCCAACGCGTATTCCTGAGCTTCTTTCGGTGTCAGGTCAAAATACTCGTCAAAATATTTTATTGAGCAATCAAAATCGAGATCATATTCCAAAATATACGGTCGCATCAGCTCAATGAGCTTTTTCTCATTCTGAGGCTTTGACCATCTTCTTTTTACCTCATCTTCGCCAAGGAAGAATTGTAAAAAGTTGTTGGAAAACTGAGTCTCCGTCATCTTCAAAATTGAAGAGTTGATGAATTGGATTTGAGCATACAAATCTATAAGCCCTTGCGTCAGCAGGGTTCCGCTCAAAAGTAACCGATACTTAAACTTCCGCCCAATATTTAACAAGCGTTGGGTTCGCCCAGCTTCGGTATTCTTTATGGTAATACTTTCATCCACCACACAAAATGTCCTAAATTTATCAATTAAATTATATAGGCTCAAATATTTCGTATCTGAAGTTGCTACACCTTCAATGGAGTAAAAGTAAATCTTCCTTTCCAATCCTCGGGACCACTTTTTTATCTCGTCCTTATAAGAACGGCTGGATAAAAAGGCAGCCGGAGCTATCCAAACAATATAATCGACCTTGAACTGCTGCGATTTGACAAACTCCAGAGCAATCTCAACCTTTCTTGCTCCTGATTTTATAAATAAAGCACCTGCTTTAATCTGGCCAAGCTTATCAAAAGCCCGCTGTCTGTTCATACAAAGTCTCATATATTGTCCTCGATATTATGCCTAATACCTATGCTATACATGAAACTAGCTTCATTCTAGCATAAGCTTGAAAAGAATTCCAACGGAAGTTTAAAGTTGTACATAACATTCTTGCATTTTTTTTGTGAGTAATGCGCCGAAACACTATATAATCCGGGCATTTTCAAAAACGACAGGTTAATATACTAAATATTAGTTATGCAAAATAAACACACCCCAAAACATTCCGCAAATCAATCACCGATTCGCGGAATGTTACAAAATTTGTTTCTGCGGAATTATTTGTTGTGATGAACCAGTCGAAAATTATTTTTGTCTTCCTTAATTGGAAAATCAAATAAATATGTCATTTGTTCATTATTTTTCCATAAAACGTAAAACAGACTGAGCTGATCTCGGCGAGAATAATTTTCAACCATATACCACCAGTCTTCCATGATTTTAATGCATCGCGGATCCATATGTTTGCGATAAATAACATTATTTTCGGTCAGCCCCATTTGTCGGGGATATTTTTCCTGCTCCAAAAAGGCGCGGTGTTTTAACAGCGTTTCTTTATCGTCTTTGCCCAAAGAGATGCACAGCTCTAACTCATCATAAATACAATTGCGGCGCCGATGAGGCGGAATTGCCAAAAAAGTATCGGTATTATGCAGCTTATCGGCAGTTTCAAAAAGCAGCTTCCCCCGAAGATAAATATTGGCATCAATAAACAAACTTTCTTCGTATTGGGGAAACAGTAAATGAGGATGAAGTTTATGATAACGATTGTTTCGCGTGTTGTCAGATTCTTTAAAGCGCAAAGGCTCAATATGCCAGGGACCGACAATCCCTTTTTTCAAATAAGAGACATTGTCCGTAAAGCAAATATATTTATAATTAGGGTCCAAATACATATTCGGAATCAAACAATCATAATTTCCGGTAATGCAGGTATAAATAACTTTTTGAGGAGGAAATTTTTTCTGCTGAGCATGAAATTTATTCAGCCGCCTTTTCAGCAAGACCGAATATACAACTTCTCTGAACTTTCCAATCAATAGACGTCTATTCATCGTTCAAAAAACTTTCTTTCTCGTTAAGTACCAGGCAATAAATTTCTGGATGCCCTGTTCAAAATTTGTATGAGGTTCATATCCCAGCAGTTTTTGTGCTTTCCTGATATCCGCCGCAGTCTTGTCAACGTCGCCGGGCTGCGAAGGCAAATGGTCGATGATTGCCTTTTTTCCTAAGTGTTTTTCAATCATGGCAATCATTTGCCGCAAATTAACCGGTTCTCCGCCGCCGAGATTAATAATTTCATATGGTGTTTGCGTATAATTTATTGCTGCGCAAATCCCGCTGACAATATCATCAATATAAGTATAATCGCGTTTGGAAGAACCGTCGCCAAACATCGGAATGGCCTTTCCTTCATCAATCAGTCGCGTAAACTTATGAATGGCCAGATCCGGCCGTTGTCTGGGACCATAAACGGTAAAAAAGCGCAGGCAGACGGCTTGCAGATTAAACAGTTTGCAGTAAGTATAAATAAACTGTTCCAAAGCAGATTTACTTGCGGCATAAGGGGAGATCGGCTCGTTGATTTTCAAATCTTCAGAAAAAATATCGGCGCGGCAATTCCCGTAAACCGAACTCGAAGAGGCAAAAACCAGTTTATTAATATTATGGCGCCGCATCATTTCCAAAATATTCATGCTGCCGATAATGTTGGTCTGGCAATAATCCAGCGGATGTTCGATTGACGGACGGACACCGGCTTTTGCTGCCAAATGAACTACTTGGCAGATCTGATTATTTTCAAAAAGTTTTTCCAAGGCCTTGATGTCTGTTAAATCAGCCTCATAAAATTTAAAATTGTTGTGTTGAAAACAGTTTTTCAGATTATCTTCTTTGATTTCTCGGGCGTAAAAACCGTCAAAATTATCTATTCCGATAACATCCGTTCCTTGCTTCAACAATGCATCACACAAAGAAGATCCGATAAATCCTGCCGCTCCGGTTACTAATATAGCCAAAATAAATCCCCTCTCTTTAAAGAAATATAAACATATAGCTAATGCTAAGAGTTATATTTGTCAATGATTTGCAGTTTATGCAAAACTATAACATAAAAATAAAAAATATCTAAAAATTTTTTCCATATTCTTAACAATTTACAGATAATTTTTTACAAAAAATCCTATTACCCAATTCTTGACAGAACGGCACTTTGGCGTAAATATATCCGGTATCGGAAGTGGAGGTATTCAAAACACAATGGTTGATAAAATCAAAATCCGCGGTGCCCGGGTGCATAATCTGAAAAACATTAACGTAGACATTCCGCTCAATCGGATTGTCGGAATTGCCGGCGTATCCGGTTCCGGAAAATCTTCGCTGGCCTTGGGAATTTTATATGCAGAAGGCTCACGGCGGTATCTGGAGGCTCTGTCTACTTATACCCGTCGGCGGATGACCCAGGCGGAAAAAGCCCGGGTAGACGAAGTCCTTTATGTTCCGGCAGCCCTGGCCTTGCGTCAGCGTCCGGGTGTCCCCGGGATTCGCAGCACTTTCGGTACCGGAACGGAGCTTTTGAACAGCCTGCGTTTAATGTATTCCCGCTTGGCAAACCACCGCTGTCCGAACGGTCATTATCTAAAGCCGACGCTTGCCGTTGCTGCCGGACAAGAACTCGTTTGTCCGGAATGCGGCGCAAAATTCTATGCCCCCTCGGCGGAAGAACTGGCCTTTAACAGTCAGGGAGCCTGCCGTACCTGCGACGGAACGGGAATGATAAGAACCGTAGACAAAGAAACGCTTGTGCCTGATGACAGCCTGTCCATTGATCAGGGAGCCGTCGCCCCGTGGAACTCGCTGATGTGGTCGTTAATGACGGATGTCTGCCGGGCAATGGGCGTCCGCACTGATGTACCTTTCCGGGAACTGACCGACAAAGAAAAAGACATTGTTTATAACGGTCCGGCCGAAAAAAAGCATATTTTTTACAAAGCCAAAAATTCCAACCAGGCCGGCGAATTGGATTTTACTTATTATAACGCAACCTATACCGTTGAAAATGCTTTGGCCAAGGTCAAAGACGAACAAGGCATGAAACGGGTGGAAAAATTCTTAAAACAGGAAATTTGCCCTTCTTGCGGGGGAAGCCGATTATCGGAAACTGCCAGGGCGCCGAAGTTGCGCGGCATTTCTCTTGATGAGGCCTGCAAAATGCCGCTGGCCGAACTCATCGGCTGGGTGGAAGGCGTTCCCGCAAGCCTGGATGAAGAAATGCGGCCGATGGCGGAAAGTATTTGTGAGTCGTTTCAGTCCGCGGCTAAACGCCTGTTGGAACTCGGGCTGGGCTATTTGTCCTTGGATCGTGCGGCTTCAACTCTTTCAACCGGAGAGCGGCAGCGTATGCAGCTGGCACGCGCCGTTCGTAACCGAACGACTGGTGTTCTGTATGTTTTGGACGAGCCGTCAATCGGTTTGCACCCGTCAAATGTTGACGGGCTCAAAAATGTGATGCGCGATTTGGTTGCCGACGGCAATTCCGTTGTATTGGTTGACCATGATACGCGCATTCTTTCCGAGGCCGATTGGCTGGTCGAAATGGGGCCGGGCGCCGGCAGCGGCGGCGGAATGGTCATTGCCGAAGGAACGGTTGCCGAAGTGTCGCAAAATGCCGATTCTGTTATAGCGCCTTTCCTTTCGGGGGAAAATGTCATTAATGTCAGACCCCGCGCCAAACCGGAAGATATTTTTAAATACGGGGCGATTTCGCTGTCTTCCGGAGCAATTCATACCGTCCGCCCGCTGAACGTAAATTTTCCAAAAGGGCGGTTGACAGTTGTTACCGGCGTTTCCGGCTCCGGCAAAACAACCTTGGTTCTGGAAAGCCTTATTCCGGCGTTGGAAGCCGCGGTTAATGGCAAAAAACTGCCGGAACACATCATCTCGGTTCAAGCCGGCGGAATAGGCCAGGTCAAACTGGTTGACGCAACGCCGATCGGCATTAACGTACGTTCCACCGTTGCCACTTATGCCAATGTGCATGATGAACTGCGCAAAATTTTTGCCAAAACCTGCGATGCCATGCAGCAGGGGTATAAAGCCGGAGATTTTTCTTATAATACCGGAAAATTGCGTTGTCCGGTTTGTGACGGAACCGGCGTTATTAATTTAGACGTACAGTTTCTGCCGGATGTTGAAATCCCGTGCCCGGAATGCCGCGGATCGCGTTATGCCAAAGCTGCGGAAAACGTCAAATACCTCAATAGCAGGGGCGGAGCTTTTTCTCTTCCGTCTTTGATGGATATGGATGTCAATTCGGCACTGGAAGCCTGCAGCGATTTGAAACTTGTGCGCCAACGCCTAAAAGTCTTGCAGGATTTGGGACTGGGCTACCTGACACTGGGCGAAGAAACGCCGGGCTTGTCGGGCGGAGAGGCGCAGCGCCTTAAACTGGCCGGAGAAATGGGCAAAGGCCAGTCTGATGCCGTTTTTGTTTTTGATGAGCCGTCAATCGGTCTGCACCCGTTAGATGTCAAAGTATTGCTTAATGTTTTTCAAACGCTTGTTTCTCAGGGGGCAACGGTCATTGTCATTGAACATGATCTGGATGTGATTCGCAATGCGGATTACATTATCGATATGGGACCGGGCGGCGGCAAAGACGGCGGACGGATTGTGGCGGTCGGCACGCCGGAGCAGATTGCCGCGGATACGGCAAGCCTCACCGGAAGATATATAAAGATGTAAGTTTTCAAAAACATAAAAAAGCAGCCTGAAAAGAGTTTTCAGGCTGCCTGTAAGGAGATCAATATGAGTTTTCTGAAAGCTAGAATTTATATTTAGCGTTCAGAAGGCCGGTATGATCGGTATAATCTTCTCTGAATTTACCTTCATAACCGAGCGAAAGCTCAACGTTGTCATTGACGTCGGCAGTCAGTCCTGCGCCAAACTCAATGCCAAAGCGATCAAGCGCTTCGCCTTCAACCGTATAAGCCGCACCGTTAGCCAGCGAAACAATGGCGTTGCTGTCATCGTGCGTCAGGTCGTATGTCATGGCCAAACGGGCTTCCGGCCGCAGTTTCAGACCGCTTTCAAGCGCAAAGTCTTTGCTGGCTTTTGCTCCGATAACACCGGTCAAAATGTCGGAGTTATCGCCGGAAACTCTGTTCCCCAGGCTGTCGGTATAAGATTTCTGATCAATATTAACATAACGCAGTCCGGCTTCCGGCGTAAAATTAATGCTGTTAAATTGCATATCATAACCGGTCATGGCCTGCAAACCAAAACTGTTAACGTCATAAGAAGCCTTTTTAACGGCGGCATGTTCGTCATAGTCCCCCCAGGAATATGTTGCCAAACCGTTAACATACCAGTTGCTGGGCTTATATTCACCATATACAAAAGCGGTATGGGTATCGGCATCAATTTCACGGCTGTCGGTATCAATATCCGTATTGGTATAAGCATAACCGATACCGGCTTTTGTTGAGTCTGTAATCTGCTTTTCTGCACCGAAAGCTACACCGTTGCTGTCAGCATCAAACCCGTTTGTTTTATCAAGTTCGGTTTTGTTAACAATACCGCGGGCCCAAACGGCACCTTTTTCCAAAAGACTGTCGCCGGAAGACATTCCTTGTCCGGCAGAACCGAAACCGCCGCTCAGACGGCTTCCGATGGCATTCATGACTTGAACGGTATTGGTCAGAGAAGAAGACTGCGCATAAGAGGACGTATCGGCCGACATCTGATCAAGCATTTTCATACCGGCTGCTTTTTCGGCAGAATTACCTTGCAGCAGAGCGTTGATTTGTCCGGCTACCTGGTTAAACGCAGTATTTCCGTCAGCCTCTCCGCCGGAAACAATAGCTGCAACGGCGCCGGCCTGATTGCTGTTGGCACCGAGGTTGGCCGCCATTTCATCTTGCGCCCGTTTCTTAATGACCAGTGTTTTTTCATTTTCAACACTAATGTCATAAAGGCTGTTGTCCTCATATCCGGTCCAGGTTGCTTTCGCGTCAAAGTCTTTCGGCTCTTGCACTGTCAGGTCTTCATGCGTTACGTTGCCGGTAATAAAATCATATGAACCGTCTTCTGTTCCGAGGGCAATAGTCGGCTTTAATGTTGCCGTACCTTCAATATTGACACTTCCGTCGATTTTTCCTTTGCCAAAGTTAAACGCCAATGTTGATCCTTCCATAAACCGGGCTGTATCATGCCCCTGGAATTGTCCGCCGGAAATTTCCAACGTATTGTCGCCCAGATCAAGGACAGAACCGGAGTTTACTTTTGCGCCGCCGGTTGTGGCGTCAGCTTTTAGTGTCAAGCTTCCTGTTCCCGTTCGGCCGTTTTTGCTGCCGATGACCAAATCATTGGCCGTAAAAGTCTGATTGGCAATCAGGCTGCCGCCGTTGCTGACCATAATCTGATAAGCGTTAATTTCTCCGTCGACGGCGTCGGACAGCGTATGGTTAGCTTGAAAATAAAGATTTGCTCCGGTTACGTTACCGTCGATTTTAGAAGCGGCTGAAGTCATATTAACGCTTCCTGCACCGGCATCGCTGCTAATATCGGCAATGATAGTGCCGTTGTTGTCAATATCCGTCAGAGTTTTGATTGCGGAATCAGAAGTCAAAACGCCGTTGTTTACGACAGAGCCGGCACCGTCAAAGGTCAAAGAGGCGCCGTCCATTCCTTTAATATAGTTGTTGCCGGCAAAAGTAACGGTTTTTCCGTCGGCAATTGTCATTGTCTTTTCTTCTCCGGTTGCAAAAACTTCACTTGTTTTATAAAGAAAAACACCTGTCCCGTCAGCCATGGTAACATTTCCGACTGTCAGCTTGTTTCCCAAAACCAGCTCGCCTTCGGAAACCTGTTGCCCGGCTCCGTTGGTAACTTCTCCTTTCTGCATCTCAAGATCAATGCCGGAAATGTCCGAGCCTTCGGCAGTCTGTGTCAGATAGCCGGTTACGGTAAGTTTTTTGTCACCGTCTAATTTTGTTTTATTATGCAGGGTAACATAGTTGCCCATGGTAACATCACTTTTCAGGGTTGCGTCGCCTAAAAAGGAGATCCGGTCTTCGCTTGAATTATGTCCGAGATAATCCTCAGATATTTCTTCACCGGATCCTATAGCTAATGAGGCCATAGTGTTGGATGCGGCAAAAACCGCGGCAACAAGGGCTGTTGTAAACAAAAGTTTATTTTTCATATGATTATCTTTCCTCTTAATTAAACCAAAAAACCACCTTTTAAAAGGTGGCCGGAGAGTTCAACAATCATATAGACATAAATGACTCTTTTAGCCTTTAAAGTCCGAAAACTTCTGAACATACGCCAAAAGCTCCCCGACCATATCACTATGTATCGGGGATATATTCACTGCTATCCGCATAAACAGACAACAATTTGACGACGTTATATCCTTAACGCCGATGTCTATAAAAGCCGTTGAAAGCTCCGTACCACACAGGGTACTAAATACAAATACAACTTTGTATCTGAAAGCTATATTAGAGAGTCAAAAGTGAAAATGCAACAGAAAAAACAGGTCATTGCAGAATTGAAAAGAAAAAAGCATGTAATGAACGTAAATAAAAGACAATAATAAAAAAAGAGCCAGACAAGCTGACTCTTTTTTTTATTTGGTCGGAATGAGAGGATTACTCTGCACTGCGCTTGAGTTGCACGGGCGCTCATTCGCTTTGCTCACCGGCGTTCTTTCGCCCGCCTTTCGCTGGTAGTCGAACCTCCTTCTTCGGAGGTTCAAATCCGGTTTTTATTATCAAATAAAAAAGAGCCAGACAAGCTGACTCTTTTTTTTATTTGGTCGGAATGAGAGGATTCGAACCTCCGACTTCTACGTCCCGAACGTAGCGTTCTACCAGGCTGAACTACATTCCGTCATTCGGTACAGCAGAACATAGCACAAAAAATAAAATAGACAAGTCTTTTTTTGCAGCTTTTTTACATAATTTTCTAACTTTTTGATAAAACAAGGCGTTAATTTCGATTCCCTAAACCTTTGTTAACCAAGTTTAAATGAAATTGTATATAATAAAAATAGAACTTTTGTGCAGAAAATGCTTGAATTTTTTTCAAAACAGACTATATTTAACAAAAACTAGCCATAATTAACAAAATAGTCTCGACAAAAGAGAAAAGGATAAGGACAATGAAAAAATTTTTAGTTCTCTCAATGGCCGTTGCACTGTCTGCTTGCGCAACTGCTCAGGATGAAGAAGTTATAACCGAACCGGAAACCGTCACAACCGAACGTGTTATTTATCGTGATTATGACGGCAGCCGGATTTATCAGGAAGATATGGGCCGCCGCCAATATGCCGATGCCGGCCGTCGCCGGATTCGCGTTGTTCGTACAACACCGGTAGAAGTTTATGAGCCGTCTTACGAACCGACGACTACAATTGTTGAAGATTCGTATCAACCGTCTTATACCAAGCGTTCATACAGCCGTCCGCGCCGCATTATGGATGATGATCCGGCTCCCCGCAGAATTTACAACCGTCCGCGTTACAATGATAACACTTATATCAGCACCAATTCCGATGGACGTCCCTGCCGCCGCCGTTCTCGCATAGTTGACGGTTATCGTACCGTTTCCAACGGAAAAGGCTGCCCGGATGAAATCAGAGAAACCAGAGAACCGGTTGAGATTCTGTATAAGAAAACCACCTACAAAACGGTTTATGAACCCAAAACCTATACCGACGTTACTTATGAAAAAGAACCGTATCGTGCAGGTATGATTGAAGAGGTTGTTCATACTCAGCCGCAGCCGGTAGATACCATTGTTGAAACCACAACCACCACAACAACGGTAACCGACTAACATATTCATTGTCTTAAACAAAAAAGGCTGCCCGATTCGCAGCCTTTTTTTGTTTGTGTTAAATGCTCTCCAGCTATTCAACCGTAACCGATTTTGCCAAATTTCGCGGTTGGTCGATTTCCCGACCGAGCTCATCGGCAATAAAATAAGCAAAAAGCTGCAATGCGGCGGCCTCTGTCAGCGGAGCAAATTCTTCGCAATTTTGGGGCAGAAGAACAATATCGTCAAAATTCCCCTGCGGTATCTGGTCGCTGAAGATAATGACCGGCGCCTTTCTGGCTTTGGCCTCTTCACAGTTCGAGAGTGTTTTGGCATAAGTCGGGGCTTGCCGGCACAAAACAGCCGCAACCGGCATATTGGCATCCAAAAGGGCAATCGGCCCGTGTTTGAGCTCTCCGGCGGCATAAGCGCAGGCATTGATATAGCTGATTTCTTTCAGCTTCAAAGCACCTTCCATTGCGCTGGGCAGCTGCTGCCCCCTGGCAATATAAGCCATTGCCGGGAAACGGGCATATTTTTTTGCAACGTTTTTGATTTTCTCTTCTTCCGCCAGAATCTCCTCAATTTTAACCGGAATTTGCCGCAGGGCGTTGTGCAGACCGGAAATTTCTTCCGAAGACAGAAAATTTTTGTCTTTCGCCAAAGCAAGAGCAAGCTGGTAAAGGCGCAAAAGCTGGGCGGTATAAGATTTGGTTGCCGCAACACTGACCTCAATGCCTGCCTGCAGGGTAATGACCTTATCAGCATAACGGACAATGCTGGAATCCGGACGATTGGTCAAAACCAGAACCTGAGCATTGCTTTTCTGCGCCTGTTTGAGCGCCGTAATGGTATCAGCCGTTTCACCGGATTGAGATATGCCGATAACCAGCGTATCAGCACCTGTCCGCTGTTTTTTATAAATATATTCGCTGGCCGGCTGAACGGAAACTTCGCAACGGCACCAATCTTCAAAAAGAGGCGCGGCAGCCAGAGCGGCATGTAAAGAGGTTCCGCAGGCAATGATTTCGATTCGGTTAAAATCCCGCAGGCTTCCGGTATCAATTTGCAGCCCGTCGGCCAGAAGGGCACGGATAATCCCCGGTTGCTCGTGAATTTCTTTTAGCATAAAATGCTTATATCCGCCTTTGTCAATGGATTCGGCCGAAAGCTGAAGCAATTCCGGCTGCCGCATAACCTGTTTGCCGGCAAAATCCGTAATTTTTATCTCTCCGCGCCGGATAACGGCAATTTCCCCGTCTTCCATTCGCACGATTTTTTCGGCTTTTCCGAGCAAAGCAGCAATATCGCTGGCAATAAAATTTTCGTGTTGTCCGATGCCGATAATGAGCGGGGCGTTTTTCTTAACGGCA
This sequence comes from uncultured Alphaproteobacteria bacterium, assembly GCA_944390885.1. Taxonomy (GTDB): domain Bacteria; phylum Pseudomonadota; class Alphaproteobacteria; order RF32; family CAG-239; genus MGBC133411. The sequence continues at coordinate 106,594 of CALXRP010000003.1, read as the reverse complement.
ATGAGCTTGTCCGGTTCCTGCCGGTAGACGATTCCCAGGGCAAAAGCACCGTCAAGAAGCCGGACGGCGTTTTGTACCGCGTCCTCAAATCCGGCACCGTTTTTTAGTTCCCGGTCAATCAGATGAACGATCGCTTCCGTATCTGTCTGCGATGTAAAATGATAGCCGTCGGCCGAAAGTTCCTTTCTGAGCTCAAGATAGTTTTCGATAATCCCGTTATGAACCAAAGCCAGATTTCCGTCTGCCGAGCGGTGAGGATGAGCATTTTCCAGATTCGGCAGCCCGTGCGTTGCCCAGCGGATATGTCCGATGCCGCATTCCGCCACTGTATTTTCTCTGGGTTCCGTCCGAATGATTTGGCAAAGATTATTTAGTTTGCCCGCCGCTTTGAAGATTTTGAGCCTGTTATTGTCATTCAGGGCAATTCCGGCGGAATCATATCCGCGGTATTCAAGGTTTTTAAGTCCGTCAAGCAGATTTTCCGCAGCAGAGCTTTCGCCGATATATCCGATAATTCCGCACATGATTATTCTCCTTTGTCAAGCAGTCCGAGTTTTTTTAAGGTTTTCAAAATATTTTCTTTATTGCGTTTTTTGATGGGCTTGATGGGACGCCCGGCATAAACCGTCCACGGTTCAAATTTATAATTAGACGGCACAAAGCTCAGCGCGCCGATACTGACGCCTTCCGGAATATGATTATTGGGCATAATGACGGAGTTTGTACCAATGCCGGTAAACTTCTCCATTGTAACATTACCCTGGATTTCTTTGACTTCCGGAACGGAATGCGTCACCAGCTCGTTAACATAATCATTGCTGCTCAGCCAGATTCTGACACCGGCGGCCAGGCTGGAATAGCTGCCCATTTTGAATTTGTATTTTCCGTCGCCGCCGGAAATATACGTTCCGGTTGCAATCTCGCAGTCGGAACCGATCTCGCAGGCGGAGGATATCCGGCAGAAATCAGAGATTCGGACATTGTCTCCGGCTTCTACAAGCTCCGGCTTTTTAATGATAACATATTCCCCGAGGGTAAAATTCTTTCCGTGTTTCAACTTTTTTCTCCGTTATAGTGGAACCATGCTTTTATGCTATCCGGAAAAAGGCTGAAAACTCAAATCACAATGCAGAGAAAAGGCGTCAAAAGAAATTAATTTCTGTTACAATGTCAAAAGGGCTGTAACAATTCAAAAGGAAAGAAAAGGGCAAACCGGGAGTTTTTCAGGCGTTTCGGTCTAAAAATTTTGTAACATTTTCATCTCAGAAAAATGATAAAAAGATAAAGCCGGAAGCTCATCACCTCCGGCCAAATCCGAATTTGTTTCAATAAATTTCAGTCAGGAAATCATTTTCAGCCCGACCACGCCGATAATAATCAGCACAACGCCGAAAACACGGGCCGGCTTCTTACTTTCTCCGAAAAAGAGCATATTCACAAGCACCGCTCCGGCTGTTCCCAATCCCATCCATACCGCATAAGCAATGCTCATGGCCAGATATTTTAATGAAAGATATAAAAACAGATAAGAGAGGGCAAAACCACTGACAAACAGCGCCAGATTAAGCAACGTCTTTTTCCGGCTGAAAAGTTTCAGGCCGATAACGCCGGCAATCTCAACCGCCGAGGCAATCAAAACATATATCCACCCCATTTATTTTTTCTCCTTTTCTGTTCCGTCGGGAGAATTTTCTGCCAGCTTCAGTGTGATGACACCGGCAATGAGCAGGGTAATGAAAATCCCTTTGGCCCAGGAAAATTCCACCTGAAAAAGAAACGTATCCATCAATGCCGTAAAAATCGTGCCGATGGCGGAAAATATTGCATAAACCGTCCCGGTTTGGATTGTCTCGCAGGCTTTTTCCAAAAAATAAAAATCGGTAATGATGATCAGGGCAATAAGCACAAAATCAAGCGGATTCTCAGCGGCATTAAAGCCGTAAATCCAAAGAAGCTCAAAAATACACGTCAGTGTAACAAATATCCAGCCTTTACTAATTTTTTTTCTCCTAAAATGATAATCACAGGCATAAATCTAACAATGCCGGTTGAACAAGTCAAGGTTTTCCCTGTTTGTGTGATGCTGCTCATTTTCGGCAAGATAGCCGCAATCAGGTTCCAAATATTTGTGCTTATGGAATTATTGATTGACATTTTTCTGTTAATTGTTTTGGCTTGCCTGCTTATGTGGTGTTTCAGAAAATTGCTCTGGAATATCTACAAATTACAGGATATATGCTGGGCTAAAAAACATCCGGATACCTTTCTCCGCGAAGAACATATCGTCTTTAATAAAAAGACGGGAAAACTTGAACCGGACAGCCGGCCGATACTTCCGACAGATTAGGAGTAACTGCCCGCAGCTGCTCTCATTCCATTCACAAAAGACGGTTTTATATAAGCAAGTTCTTTGTATAACAACAAAAAAAGAGGAAGTATAAACTTCCTCTTTTCCTTTTGGCTGTGCTTTCAACCCAAAGTGAGGAAAAATATATTTTCTTACCCGATTTTGAGAAATATCACGCAAAATCGGTATGTTGGTGAAATTTAACTTTCTGTAAAAACATGATAACCTTTTGTTTGTGCAAAATATTATCAGATTTATCTCTTTTGATCCTGCAGTAAATCAGATCTTGAAAAACGTCAAAATTTCGTTACCATCATTTAATTTTCTAAAGGAGTCCATTGGGATGAAAAACCATATCTAAAAATATCTTTTATCATTTAATATATTATTAAATTGTTGCAATATAAAAATTATATAATTATATTACATACTAGTTAATATAGGTAAAAGTAAAATGAGTTTACAATTTTCGAAATTTGGTAAAATTAAAGAAGCGACCATAGAATTAGAGGGATTAAGTGTTATTGCTGGGCTAAATGATACAGGAAAATCAACAATAGGCAAAGCAGCATATTCAATGATTAAGTCTATTAAAAATTTTCCTCAGTGGTATTTGGAAATGAAGCAACAGAAAGCTTTTGCTGATTTGATACCTATTGTTTTTGAGCTGTTAAAATCATATACAGCATCAAAAGATGATGCGTTGTACCAACAGATGCTAAAAATTAGATCTGACATGTTTAGCATGGATAGTTTATTTGGTAATGCAAACCTTTACCGAAATATTGAACAATATCTAGAAATAACTGAAAATTTTATTCAAAAAAATAATATTAATGATTCTGTATCTCAAAAACTCAAACAGATTATTATTGATTTGCATAAAGAAACGACAGATGATGAAAAATTTATAGGTATCACCGCTGATGTTTTTGGAAAAAGTTTTAAAAGAATATATAATAATTCGATGACTAAAGAAGATGCTAAAATAGATTATTCTGTTGGCAATAATATTTTGGCATCTATTGAATTTAAAAAAAATCAAATTGAGAGTGGTCATCTCAATGTAGATTATAAAAGTATGTCATTTAGAGATGCTACTCTAATCGAGAGCCCGCTATATTTAGAGGAAGGACATTCTTCAAACTTGCCGTATGCAAAAGATCTTAAAACCAAAATTGATTCAGCAAAACGGATGTTTGCAGAAATTGATAATAACACTGACATTATTAAACAAATAAACACCATTTTAAATGGAGCTCAATTTAATTACGATACGGATCAGAGAGAGTGGAAATATACAGTTTCAGAAGGTGCTGACAGTATACATATTGAGAATATTGCTTCCGGTTCAAAAATGTTAGGTATTTTGTATATACTTTTAAAAACCGGAGTTCTAACTCCAGATTCTCTATTAATTTTGGATGAACCTGAAAATCATTTGCATCCTGATTGGCAGATTAGATTAGCCAAAATACTTGTATCTTTGGTAAAAAATGATTTTCATATAGTGTTAACAACTCACAGTCCAACATTTATTCATGCTTTAATGAAATATTCTAAAGATATATTAGATAATAAGAATAAAGTAAACTTTTATTTAGCTAGTAAAATTGACTGCACAAATTATAGTGATATTAAGAATGTTAACAGTGATATTAATAAAATATTTGAAAATCTGACCGCTCCTAATGATATTTTGTATTTGGGATAATAATTATGGTACCTATAAAAAAGTTTTGTGAAGCGTGTAGTATTCAAACAAGTTGCAAAGACAAAGTAAATTGTGATATAGATTTTATTGATTGGGAAAAATATAAAGCTGAAAATATGCCAAACTCCCAAACCAAGCGATGTGATTTGATTTTAAACGCACTCAATAGAGTATGCTTAATAGAAATGAAAGCCAAAGATTGGCTAGATGAAAATAAAAAATACAACCGTGAAAAATATGGTAATGATGTTATACGCTACTTTTACAGTGAATTATTTAATAAATTTGCGTCAACTTTAAAAGAATGCTCTTGTATAGTTAATGATCTAGAAAATAAAAGCAAAAAATATTCTATCATATTTTCAAAATATCATTCAATAGGTTGGCACTCCGATGAACTAACATCGGCACAGATTAAATATATGTTGAATACACGAGTTTTTCTTTGTTTTAATAGTTTTGATATTATAGATAGAACGTTTAGCCATAACGGAGAAACTATTAAACTTGATGCAAGAGAATGTTCTGAAATAGACAGCCTGTAATAGATTGCATATATTTGTTTTTCTTAATTGATTTGCTTAAAAGTTTTGCAATTCGGGCAGAAACCTTATCCGCTTCTTTTTCATTATGCTCCTTGAGGGTTCTAGCCGGATTTTTTTTATAATATTGGCTGAGCTGCTTGCCGCCTCATCAATAGAGATCTTTCCTTCAATATTATCCTTTGCAACTTCAATCAGATATTTGGACGGGGTCAAATTATCAACTTGCTGTAAACCAATGGCAATACCCCAGTTTTCAGCCTTTTGTGATTTTTCCGGTTCCCCCTGCTTTTTATACTCTTCAAAATGTTCCATAATACCTTCGGCAATAACTGACTACGTATAACCAAACAGATGGTAAAAATCAAGTTAACAAGACAAATTACAAGCAATTTCAGAGGATAAACTTATTTATTAGCATGTTATCATACATTGTTTCGTCCATATCATACCAATTCAGCTGTTCAGACAGATCAACGAAGTATTTTTTGTCAGTTCTTGTATAACAGCTTGGTTTTCCAAAAATTTTTAAAAAAGCGCATTAGATTGAAATTAAAAGAAAAATATTTGTATCAATATAATTGCCTCTTATACAAAGAGAACCAAAAGAGGAACTCGGGCAAAAAAACGTCTGTGGGAACAATAAAAACATGGTAATCTATTGAAGGGCGCTGTTTGGGCTGTTCAGACCTTCAAAAAAGTATATATTTTGGGTGTTTTGAACCGATTTTGGCAAAAAAACAAAGATACTGGAGAATAGGGCGCGCCCATCAAAATAAAAGATGAAGCCCGCGGTTTCTTTAACTTTTCAAGGTATTCGGGATACAAAAAAAGAGGAAGTATAAACTTCCTCTTTTGCTATATGGTTGCGGGGGCTGGATTTGAACCAACGACCTTCAGGTTATGAGCCTGACGAGCTACCGGGCTGCTCCACCCCGCGATAAGATACATTCAAAGTTTTCCCGAAAGACAGTGCATAAATACGCTCTTTTCTTCCGGTTGTCAAGCTAAAATTTTGCAAAACTTTCCGAAATTATCAGTTTTTTTAACAATTTTATTCTGCCCAATGCTGTATTATGCCGTTTTTTCAAACTGTACTGCCGCATATTTCCGGTTTCTTTGTCAAAAATTCCGAACGTCGTTTTTCCGATTTATTAAAAAAATAAAGAAATCAGCACCGCAAAAACAAAAACGGCCAAAATAATCCCGTGCCACCATTTCATCTTTTTCTCCGTTAATTAAAAAATACCAAAGCCAAAATGAGCAACAATAATACAATGCTGAAAAATATTTTGTGTTTTCTTTCCAACACCATTTTCTCATCTCCATTATTATGCATTGAATCAAATAATCCCGAATTTATATATATCAACAAATACTGATTGATTTTCCGGCAACAGCATGTTAAAACCAAAACAAAAGGGGATAAAATGGCAGATACGGAGCTTGAAGAACGGTTGATGAATATTGAAATGGCGCTGGCCAATCAGGAACGCGTCATAGAAGATCTGAATCAGGTGATTATTGAGCAGGGACGCCGTCTGGATTATTTGCAAAAACAAAATCAATATCTTCTGGAAAATATCGGGACGGAGGCCGTCAAACCGTTAAGCGAAGAAACACCCCCGCCGCATTATTAAAGCAAAGGATAAAATGCCGATGGATGAAAATGCTCTTTTCAAGTTAACACACGGGCTTTATGTTTTGGGAACAACGGACGGCTCCCGTTTTGTCGGCAGCATTGTCGATGCCGTTATGCAGGTTGCCCACAAGCCGTTTGTCCTGGCGCTTTCCTGCGGAAATCAGAGCCATACCAAGTCCTGTCTTCATACGGCCAAAGAGTTTTCTCTTTCCGTCCTCGGAAAAGACACCGATCCTTTTATTGTGGCAAATTTCGGTTTTCAGAGCAGCCGCGACGTCAACAAATGGGATAATGTCGATTTTGAGGAGCAGGACGGCCTGCCGTACTTGCAAAACACGCTGGCAGGCATTAAATGTAAGATAATTCAGGAAATTGCCTTTGAAAGCAATACGCTGTTTTTGGCAGAAGTCCTTGACTGCTATGTCGGTACCGGGGATGGCGAGCCTTTGACCTACAATGATTACCGCAGCTATTACAAAAGCGGGGTCATTAAAGTTTTTAATGAACAAAAAGACCGTATGAAAGGAAAAAAAATGACGGAAGAAAAGAAAAACGATGGCAAAAAATGGGTTTGCACGGTATGCGGCTATGTCTATGACGGAGATGTTCCTTTTGAAGATCTGCCGGAAGACTGGGTTTGTCCGTTGTGCGGTGTAGATAAAAGCTTTTTTGAACTTCAATAAAAAGAGGAGGCTGCAAGGCCTCCTTTTCATTTTGTATTATCCGCCTGTTTAGCCGACGGAACCTTCAAGTGTAATATTGATAAGCTTGGCCGCCTCAATGGCAAATTCCATCGGCAGCTGCTGCATAACCTCTTTGCAAAAACCGTTAACAATCAGGCTCACGGCTTCTTCCTGGCCGATTCCCCGCTGCATACAATAAAAAAGCTGCTCGTCGCTGATTTTGGACGTCGTCGCCTCATGCTCGATACAGGCGGTTTTGTTGCGGTTTTCAATATATGGTACGGTGTGCGATCCGCAAGTTGTGCCAATGAGCAGACTGTCGCATTGCGAATAGTTGCGGGCATGACTGGCCTTTGGGGCAACTCTGACCAGACCGCGATATGTCTGATTGGAAAAACCGGCGGAAATCCCTTTTGAAATAATTTTTGAGCTTGTGTTTTTGCCAATGTGAATCATCTTTGTTCCGGTATCGGCTTGTTGTTTGTTGTTGGTAATGGCAACCGAATAGAACTCGCCGACCGAATTGTCGCCTTGCAAAACGCAGGACGGATATTTCCAGGTAATGGCCGATCCCGTTTCTACCTGCGTCCAGGAGATTTTGGCATTATCGCCGCGGCAGGCCGCCCGCTTGGTAACAAAGTTATAAACGCCGCCTTTGCCGTCCTTATCGCCGGGATACCAGTTCTGAACGGTGGAATATTTAACTTCGGCGTCTTTATTGACAACAATCTCCACAATAGCGGCATGCAGCTGATTCTCATCGCGCTGCGGCGCTGTACAGCCTTCCAGATAAGACACATAACTCTCATCATCGGCAATAATCAACGTACGCTCAAATTGCCCGGTATTCTTGGCATTAATACGAAAATAAGTCGAAAGTTCCATCGGACAGCGCACGCCTTTCGGAATATAAACAAACGACCCGTCGGTAAATACGGCCGAATTCAGGCAGGCAAAAAAATTGTCGGTGTAAGGAACAACGGAACCGAGATATTTCTGCACCAGCTCGGGATGTTCTTTCACGGCCTCGGAGATGGAGCAGAAAATAATCCCCTGTTCGGCCAGTTTGGCACGATAAGTTGTTGCCACCGAAACGCTGTCAAACACGGCGTCCACGGCCACCACGCCGGCCAAAGCCTCTTGTTCTTTCAGCGGAATGCCGAGTTTGGCATAAGTATCCAACAGCTCGGGGTCAACTTCGTCCAGGCTTTTCGGCGCGGCTTTTTGCACCGGCGCGGAGTAATAATACAAATCCTGATAATCAATCTTGTCATAAACCAGTTTTGCCCAGGTCGGTTCGGTCATCGTCTGCCAGAATTCAAAAGCTTTCAGCCGCCAGTCGAGCAGCCATTCCGGTTCGCCTTTCTTTGCGGAAATCAGCCGGATAATATCGGCGTTTAATCCTTTTGGCGCCGTATCGGCCGCAATATCGGTTACAAAGCCGTATTTATATTTATCGCCGCTCTCATCAATGATTTGTGTCTGTTTATCGTTCATTTTTATTCCAAACTTTCCTTAGGGTTTGCTTCCCGCCGTCTAAAATATTAAATTTTGCAAACGCCACACTTTTAGCATAAAACGGATTCAAAGACAAGCTTTTTGCCACTTCTCTGCAGTATTCCCGGTTTTCCGGCAAAGCAAGATATTCAAATTTTTTCAGCTGCAAAAAAATTTTTGTTTTTTCAAGCAGGGTTAGCCGGGCATTGTTCAATTGTTTTCCCACCTCATTCAATGTCATTCTTTGGTGTTTTTCCGGCTGTCGGCAGACATAGTCATCGTCAATATCCGTAAGGGTAGAAAATTTTCTTTTAAAATGCCCGAACCTTTTTTTATAATCCAAAGAGTTTTTCAAAATCTGCCCGATATAAACCGTGAGTTTAAGCGGTGTTTTTTCTTTCAGTCCGTTAATATAATCGTTAAGCGGGCCGTGATAAGCATTTTCGATTCTAAAGCTTTCAAGATCAGCCATAAAAAGGCTGAAATCTTTTGGATTCGAACGCAGCATTTTATTGCGGTGCATTGTCCTGATAATATTGAATATTTCCGGGCGGCCGGTATCATTGGGGCCGAGCTTGTCCAAACAGTCTTTGCAAAAAACATGCATCTGATTCATATCAGAAACCGCATCGTTAAGATAAGTATATATCAGCTCAAAAGCTTCCGGGGTCTGAATATTATCCGGCTGCAGAATATGACAAACCGGATTAAGGTTAAAAAGAGGCTCTTTGGAAGAAAAAGCAGATGACCGGATGGATTTTTTCAAAAGCCTCATAATCCGACGCTTCAATGTCGGCGTTTTCAGAGCCGTAAAGAAAAGCATTCCGACATATTCAAAAGGCAATTTCCCGGCATCTTCATAAAAAGGCAAAAGTTTTTCGGCCAGTGCCGGGCGTTTGGACAAGGCCGACGATAAGTGAATAAAAACGCCGCGGTGTTTTTGATTAAGCGATTCTTGAGCCGTGTTTTGCAATGTTAGAGCCGCCTGCGGCAGAAAATCGGGACGGACATCGGTCTGGGCGCTGACAAATTCAATAACCTTTTCGGCAGAGTGGGAAAAATAGTCATTATGATAAAGTTTTTCAGCTTTCGGAGACCCCGTTCCCTCCAAAGCTAAAAATGCCATTTCCCGCGCTTTTTCATCAGAAATTTTCCTGATTTCTTTCTTAAAATCGTCCGTAACGTTTTTGTCAGGCATTTGTTCGGAAAGATCAGAACTCGGCGAGGCCAGCAGACAATCACTGAAAATATTTATACAAGCTTCATTCTGCGAATTTTTATCCATAAAAGCCCGGGTAACGGTTTTAACAAAAGGATTACTTGTTTTGTGGCGGATATTTGTAAGGGCCGTTCCGATAACTTTAGCGCTCTCTGTCGGATTTTTATCTTGCCGAATAAAATCGCAGATCAGCTCGGAGCGTATATCGGGCTCATAACACCAGCCGTCTGCCAATGCCGCTATATGTGTGGAGGAAAAAGCGTCATGCCGCTCGGAAACCAGCGGTAAAATAATCTGCGAAAGTTCTTTTCCCCGGTTGGCACACTCAACGGCTTCTTGAGTATACCGAGAAAAAACAGGAGATTCTGCCGCAATAAAATCAAAAATTTTTTTATATTCGCTAAAATTATCAGCCACATAAAGGCTTTTGTTTCCAGCAAAATCAAAAATATCTTTTAAGGCAATATCGGCACGAAAATCTTTCAGAATATTCAGGGCTTTTTTCGATTCTCTCCATCCCAGAATATGAAAAATAACACATTTTGCGTCCTGTCCGAGCAAATTGCTGTTTTCAATGTCATTTTTAAACTTTGGCACATTTTTCTCCTTAAGCCGGGACTCATAAAGATACTCCCGGAATGCAGGAAATCAAGCTTTTTCTGAATGTAAACAAAAATTAACTATCTTATGCTAGGAGTTAAGATATGAAAAAGTTTGTGCTTTTGACATTAATGTTGACAATGTTAAGCGGCTGTTCTTATGACAGCGGCCGTATACAGCTGTTCAATTACAATCTTTGGGGCGGCCCTGCGCCATCTTCGGTTGTTGTTCAAAAGGGCGATACGCTATACAGCATCTCCCGCCGCTATGATCTGCCGCTGCGCGAGATTATTGAACTAAACGGCTTAAAGCCTCCTTACAGTCTGCGTATCGGACAGGTTGTGCGTTTGCCAAGCGCCCGCTACCATGTTGTTGCCAAAGGCGATACATTATACAATATTTCCAAACGCTATAATGTAAACATCAATTCTCTGAGCAAGGCCAATGACCTCCGCCCGCCCTATACTTTAGCCGTCGGACAGCGCCTGCAGCTTCCGGACAGTATCGTTGGCGGAGAAACCCAGATTGCTTCCGTTTCTCAGACTTCGGCACGCAAAGCACAGACATCAAAGAAAACAACATCAAAAGCAGCCTCTTCTTCTAAAACGGTCAAAAAGAAAACCACAACAACAAAAACAAAAGTGGCCAAAAACACTTATACCCCGCCTTCTAAAAATCGCAAAAGCAAATTCCTCTGGCCGGTTAAAGGGCCGGTTATATCAAATTTCGGGCCGATTGCCAAAGGCCGGAACAATGACGGTATTAATATCAAAGCCGCCAAAGGAACGGCAGTCCGCGCAGCAGATAAAGGAACGGTTGCTTATGCCGGAAACGAGCTGAAAGGCTTTGGCAATCTGATCCTGATAAAGCATGATGACGGCTGGGTAACGGCTTATGCCCATAATGAAAAAATATTGGTTAAAAAAGGCCAACGGGTTGCTCGCGGAGAAAAAATATCAACAGTCGGAACAACCGGGGGCGTTGCTTCGCCGCAGCTGCATTTTGAAATCCGCCAAGGCAAAAAAGCCGTTAATCCGAAATCTTATTTAGGATAAAAATCCGCTTAGGCGGAGTACCGGAAATAAGTGCGCTTGCGTAACGAATAACGGTGACTGATTTATCGCAGTTTTTGAGTTCCATCCGCCTGTTTTTAGGCGGATTTTGTTTTAACAAATTTAAGGAGCGAAAGAAATGCTATCAAGAAAATACAGAAAAGAATGGTTTAAGACTTTCCGAAGTTATTGCAATGCGGAGTTAGACCGGATAATAACGGAAAGAGGGCTGACCAGCAGCGAATTGTCCAACCATATAAGCTTCATGGAAGGGCGGATAGAAAAATTGAGAAGAAACACCTGCCATGTGAGAATGGAAGAATATGTATATCTGTTTTCATTCCTGGATAAGGTCATGGAAATAAAACTCATCGACGCCAAAGACTATCCTTGGCAGTAATATTTTTTGCAATCATTTTCCTTATGTCATTGCCGGACTTGATCCGGCAATCCACCCTTCAAAGCACAAAGCCATTCACAGAAAATGCCGGAGCAACGCGGGGTACGGGGCACAATTCCGACAACTGACCGTTCAGGCCGTCGCCTGTGGATTCTCGGGTCAAGCCCGAGAATGACATAAACTTCAAAGCACAAAAACCTCCACAAACTCCGCCGGAGCAACGCGGTCTCTGCAGCATAATGTTACAGATTGAGCGCCACCGGTCGTACCGGTCATCCCCGGCTTTTTATTTTTTTAAAGTCATCCCCGGGCTTGACCCGGGGATCCAAGTCAATCATAAGGCATTTTTATTAACGTGGATTGCCGGGTCAAGCCCAGCAATGACGTAAGAAAAAGATACCGGCAATCCACCCTTCAAAGCACAAAACCCTTCACATCCCCCGCCGGGAAAAGTAAGAAAAGAACTTGTTTGTTTTCCCAAACAATAAATAAATTTATAAAACAAGAAATGAGAAACAGGAAGAATCTTGAAAATTTTGAATTTCTCTATTTTTATGGTTGAGAAAAGTGTTATTTGGTGTATAGTAAGCACGCAAAATTTTGATAAATAGGAGAAAACAATGTTCATTAGTGAAGCTTTTGCTCAGGTTTCCGGAGCTGCTGCCCCAACGGGCTCAATAGCCGGAACAATTATCCAGCTTGGTTTAATCTTTTTGATTTTTTATTTTCTGCTGATTCGTCCGCAGCAAAAAAAGATTAAGCAGCATGAAGCGATGGTCGGAGCTTTGAAGAAAGGCGACCACATCATCACCGGCGGCGGAATCTATGCAAAAGTTGTTAAAGCTGATGATCCGATGGATTTGACTGTTGAAATTGCTGAAGGGGTGAATGTTGTTATCAATCGCGCTACTGTTCGCGAGGTTTTGACGGCAGAACTGCTGAAGGCCGCTCTCGAGGCTAAATCAAAAATGCTTGATAAAGCAGCAAATTCTAATAAAAAAGTAAAAAAATAAGAAGGCAGCGATATGTATAAATTGTCACGAACCAGAATAATGATTATCATCGGCATCTGCCTTTTGGGAATTTTCTTTTCGATTCCCAATCTGATGCCGGATAAAGCAGCCTCATTTCCAAAATGGTGGCAGCCGGTAAACTTGGGACTTGATTTGCAAGGCGGTTCCAACCTGCTTTTGGAAGTCAAAATCAGCGATGTGTTAAAAGAGCGGATGGATATGATAGAGGACAATGTCCGCCAAACTTTACGCGAAAATAAAATCCGCTATCAGAGCTTAAAAGCCACGCCGGAAAATGTTCAGGTTAAAATCGAAAATCTGAACTCCCGCAATAAGGCCGCGTCTTTGTTTCGCAAATTAGACCGGGATTATGAGGTTACGGAAACAGCTGACGGTACTTTAACAATTGCTTATAACGAAATGGCATTAAACGCCTTAAAAAGCAAAACGGTTGACCAGTCTATTGAAATTGTCCGCCGTCGTATTGATGAGCTGGGAACTAAAGAACCGGTTATTCAACGCCAAGGTATGGATCGTATAGTTGTTCAGCTGCCAGGATTGCAAAATCCGGAATATGTAAAAACTTTGCTGGGCAAAACGGCTAAATTGAGCTTTCATCTTGTTGATAGCCGCAGCTCTGCCGCCGATGCCCGCCGTGGAATGATCTCTAACACCTCTAAGCTGGTAAAAGGCGCGGAAGGTGAAACCTATGTTTTGGGGCGCAAAGCCATTGTAACGGGAGAACATCTGGTCGATGCTCAGGCAACGTACCAAGACAACGAGCCGGTTGTCAGCTTCAGATTTGATACGGCCGGTGGCAAAAAGTTTGGTGAAGTGACCAAAAACAATATTGGTGAACGTTTGGCAATTGTTTTGGATAATGAAGTCATTTCTGCGCCGACAATTCAAAGTGCCATTTTGGGCGGCAACGGAATCATCAGCGGCAGCTTTTCGGTAGAATCAGCCAATGATTTAGCTTTGTTGCTGCGTTCCGGTGCTTTGCCTGCGCCGCTGGAAGTTTTGGAAGAGCGAACCGTAGGAGCCGGATTGGGCGCCGATTCTATTCGTGCCGGTGAAATTGCCTGCGTTATTGGTTTGATTGCGGTAGTTGCCTTTATGATTGCGGCTTACGGATTGTTTGGTGTATTTACGACAATTGCCGTCTTTACCAACCTGTTTTTAATGCTTGGGGTTTTGAGCCTGATCGGTGCCACCCTGACATTGCCGGGAATTGCCGGTATTATCCTGACCATTGGTATGGCGGTAGATGCCAATGTCTTGATTTTTGAACGTATGCGTGAAGAAGTCAAGGCCGGTCGCACGCCGCGTGATGCAGCCGATGCCGGGTTTACCGAAGCTTGGACGACAATTGTGGATTCCAACCTCACGACCTTGGTCGCGGCGATAGTTCTGTTCTATTTTGGAACCGGACCTGTGCGTGGATTTGCTGTAACGCTGGCAATCGGTATTGCAACATCGATGTTTACGTCGGTAACCGTTACCCGTGTTATCATTTCTACTTGGCTGAATAAGGCTAAGCCGACCAAATTGCCGATTATGTAAGGAATAAGAAAAATGAGAATTTTTAGTTGGATTACCAAAGACACAAACATCAATTTTATGGGCGCCAAAAAACTGACTTATGGCATCTCTATTGTCAGCTTTGTCTTGTCTGTTGCCTTGATTGCCGTAAAGGGCTTTAATTTTGGCATTGACTTTTCCGGCGGCATTTTGATGGAGATAAAAAGCGAGCAGCCTTTTGATTTAACAGAGATCAGAAACAAGCTGGAAAGTGTTAATATCGGCGAAGTCAATTTGCAGACAATCGGCGATAAAGGGGACGAATTGATGATTCGTGCCGAGGCCGATAATCTGGACGAGGAAGCGCAGCGCATTGCAGTCAAAAACATCAAAGAAGTTTTGGGCAGTGATGTTGAATATCGCCGGATTGAAACCGTAGGCCCCCAGGTCGGTAATGAGTTGAAAATTGACGGTGCCGTAGCTTCTCTGATAGCCATCCTTGCCATTTCTGCTTATATCTGGATACGGTTTGAATGGCAGTTTGCATTAGGGGCTTTGCTCGGTCTGTTTCATGATATTATCATTACTTTGGGCTTGTTATCCCTCTTCGGAATGGATTTCAGCCTGACAACCATTGCCGCAATTCTGACATTGGCCGGTTATTCGGTAAATGATACCGTAGTGACCTATGATCGTATTCGGGAAAACCTGCACAAATTTACCAAAATGCCGCAAGAAGCTCTGTTAAATAAAAGTATCAATGATATTTTTTCCAGAACTTTGCTGACAGGGTTGAGCACAATCTTTGCTGCATTGTCTTTGCTGATTTTTGGCGGAGACACTTTGCGCAGTTTCTCGTTCACAATCGTTTGGGGTGTGGTTGTCGGAACATATTCTTCTATTTATGTTTCGGCCGTTATCCTGAATTTGTTTGATTTGCGCAAAACTCAGGAAGCCGCTAAAAACGTTAATCCTTTTGGAAATGTTGAATAGTCGGGCCTGATTTATCCCACGGCGGAAATAAGGTTTTCCCTTATGTTCCGCCGTTTTTTTTATTTTACTGTTGAAAAATCCGAAAGTTTATGCTACATCATTATTATAATTTGAAACCATGGATGGTGTAATGATTATTGATGGTAACAATAAAAAACAAAGAAGCATATTAACCAATAAATGTTTCTATCAGACAACCGCAAAAATTATGCATGACTTTGAACAAAAAGGCTATGCAAACTCAGCCGACGAAACTTTAAAAGTCATCTCCGCCTATCATGAAATCGTCAAGAAAAAATCTCGTAATCACTACAATAATGACTATAATGCTGCTTTTCAGAAAATAGATGAGGCAATAGACAGCCTGGCCAACAAAGTCTTTTATGATTATGATAAAAAACGTCATGATGTTGCCTACCGGTCTTTTGAAGAGTTTGACTATGTAGGCGCCATCATCAACCGGCAGCTTGCCAAAAAAAGCAGCCTGTCTTAAAATTCTTCATCTCTCCATTTTTTGACAATAAGTCAATAAAGCGTTTGCCAATCTTTTCAGAATATCTTATAAAATAACTATTACAATTCCCGAACTTTTGCAAAGGACAAGCCATGAAGAAAATTTCATTAATCGGATGCGGACGCTGGGGAACGTTTCTGGGCTGGTATGCCGGAAACTATGCCGGTTTTGAACAAGTCGATATGTATGATATTCCGACTTCGCCGAATTTTATCGAACTCCGTGATACCCGTAAAAATGCCTATCTTAAACTTTCCGACAATATGGTACTGCACGAGGATGTTGCGGAAGTTTTACAAAATGATATAATCATCGTTTCTATCGGCTGCCAGCATCTGCGTTCATTGGCACGTCAGCTGAATGGGTATGATTTGTCCGGAAAAACCTTTCTTTTGGCAATGAAAGGGCTGGAAGAACCGAGTGCCAAAACTTTACAGCAGGTATTTCAGGAAGAAATACGGCAAGATATTCATGTCGCAATTATTGTCGGCCCGGGTCATGTACAAGATTATATGAAAGGTGTTCCATCCTGCGCCGTGATTGACAGCTACGAGCCGGAAACCAAAGACCGTCTGATCAAACTCCTGTCAAGTGATCTGATACGTTTTTATTACGGAACAGATATGATCGGCAATCAGATTGGCGCAGCCTTAAAAAATGTCGTCGGTATTGCTGCCGGCATTTTAGATGGTTTGGAATGGTACGGTTTGAAAGGCGCATTAATGGCACGCGCTCCGATAGAAGTCGGACGTTTTATCAAACATTTTGGCGGCAATCCGCAAAATGCCTATGGCTTGGCTCATTTGGGCGATTATGAGGCAACCTTATTCTCTCCGCATAGCCATAATCGCAAATTCGGCGAAATGTTTGCAAGAGGAGAGAACTTTGGCAAACTGGCCGAAGGTGTGGCTACATTAAAAGCGGTAAAGTTAATTGCTGACGAACAGGGAATAGATATGCCGATCTGTCAGGCGCTTTATAAAGCCGTATATGAAAAAGCCGATATTAAAAGCGTTTTGAAGTCTATGTTTGAAAGAGATCTGAAAAGCGAATTCGATGTAATTTGCTGACAATAAATGCCGAAGTTAATCTCCGGCATTTTCTTTGGCAGCGTTAAAATCAATCATTTCTTGCCGATTATACATTTCTTCAAAAATCGTAATAGCTTCGGTACAGTCCTCAATAAGGTGCTGCTTGGCCTCCGGATGTTCTGCATCATGAATAATTTGCCGTAAAATTTCTATTTCTTCTGCCTGCATGGCCGGATTTTGTTCAATCAGCTCCCCTGTCAGACGCTGATATTTCTGATTGGCAATTTGTAAAATCTCCATACTGCCGGCGATATTCCCTGTATCATATTGGGCTTGAAACAACAAATTGGCACAAAGAGCGTACTGATCTTTCAGTTCAGTAAAACCAAGAATACTGACTGGTCCCGCCGGCATTTCGCTTTCTTCTGTTTCCGTTGTTTCATTTGGGGGCAAATCTGTTTTTTCAGGCAGAGAGCTTTGGCTGATTGTATAAGCAATCAAAGCCAAAAGAGCCAAAACGGCAACAATAATATAAATTTCATAAGGCTTTAAGCAGGAAGAGCAAGGCTCAGAAAGAGATGCTGCCGATACGCGCGGTTGAGCTTTTGCTCTTCTTTCTGTCTCTAAGATTCTTTTAGGTTTCGATTCTGTCTGTCGAGAATTTTTGAAAATGTTTTCTTTTTTTCGCCGTGTCTTTTTCTGGTTTTTTCTTGTTTTTCCCGCTGCATTTTCCGTCATGACATTCCCTTCGTTGAATAAGTTTTGGCCTCAATTTACAGCCAATTTTACGGAGAATCAATAGAGAAGCGTTTTATGCAATATAAAATATCTGCCGAACCAAAACTTTTTTACACACAATTTTTATACACACATATTAAATTTGTAACACTCGAAACTAATTAAAAATACTGAAATTAGTTTCTTTCTCTGCCTCTAAAACGGACGGAAAGATCAATCCCCTTTTTGTTCATGTCAGTAAGCAAAATATCAAAATCGCGGCGCAGCGGATCGGTAGCTTCCAGCTCTTTGCGGTAACGGGCGCCGATATCGCTGGAAGCCTCCTTATATTGAGTCAGGTTTTGCAGCGCTTTCATACAGTTTCCGGAAGCAATGCCGGCAATTCGTTCACGCTTTTGTTGCTCAATATCGTCAAAAGAAGAAGATTTAAAATCTTCGCTGTAAGAAACATTCGGATCCGAGAAAATAAGCTTTGCCTGCAAGCGGTTCTTCTCGGCAATTTTTTCGTATTTTTCCATCAGCCCGAACATATTTCTGTTTTGTCTGCCGGCAATATTTTGGTAGGCCTGGCGCATTGTCGGGGCATGAAAAACTTGTGTAAGATAAAAATGATCAAATTCTGCCGCCGAGAACTCTGTCGCCGGACTGTTGGTCAATTCATTAAACTTTAAAATTTCATAACATAACGGGGTCTTATAAAAGCCGCATTGTTCTTCAAAGCTCATATCATTAAGATACTGCTGGGCTTTCTTGTCTGCCCAGTTGATAAAGTCAATTTCTTGCGGGGCAATGCCGATTTCTCTGCGCGTCATTTTGTTTTCAATTTTCTGGTTAAATCCGGTCAGCAGCTTCTGAAGTGCCTCGCCCGGAACATATTTGCTGTTCTCAATCTCATCAATCAACGGCTGCGTTTCGTCTTGAACTTTCGGACATTTTCCTCTGCTTTGCTGCATGTTTTTTTGCAACCGTCGTAAAATGGCAATATTGCTCTCTGAAATTTCCTTTTTCTCTCTGTTTTTATAAGTAATAACCTTATCATAACTCTGAAGCTCAAGTGCGGCATTGCTTTTTCCCAGGGCTTTAATAATTTTATCTGTCGGCGCATTGCCGTGGCTGTCATAAAAAGCAACCATTTGGTCAATAACTTCATTAACGCCGCGGATTTCATCGTGAATCAAATCTCGCAGTCCGCCGTATGTGCGGCTCAGGGCAATACCGTCCTGTCGATTGCTTTGAAAAATGTCAAAATCCGTAGCCGGAAGTTCTTTGGCGATGGTTTTTAGCTCATGAAGATTTTCCGGAGTAACCCTGCTGGTATAAGCCTGATATGTATAATCCCCGATTCCGTAAGTATGATTTTGCGTCCCGTACATATTGGTCTGCTTACAAAACAACGAGTTAGGATTGGAAATAGCTTCGGAAAGCACGTTTTGCAACAACCCCGGATAAGTTGTTTCGCTCAGGCGCTGGGGCCGGTCGGAATAGATTGTGTAAAAGGCCGAGTTAAGAACCTTTAAGAGATCCGTATTAATATTGCGCCTCAACATTTCTTGCAGGTATTTTAGCTGCATGGCCTTAAAATTACGGCCGTTTTCGTAATCTACACTATAAACATTACCCATAAGAGAAGATATCTCTTCGGCATCATCCCCCCGATTGACAAATTTGTTCAATGTCGATAAAGCATTTTCAAAAAGCATCTCCGGCTTTTCAGGACATAAAAAGTCGGCACATTTTGAAACACCGGGCAAAATTTCTCCGGCCAAATCTCTGTAACTGTCGTCAAAATGATATTTCTGCTGCAGCTTTCCGTAAGCTTTTGAATATTTCAGACAGCGGGCAGTCAACTCTTTATCATATAAATTAATCAAAGTCAGATAAGTATTGCGGCCGCTAAAAGTATGAATATCTCTTTTGGAAATTTGCTCTTTTCTGAAAAAGTCTTCAAATCCCAAATTATATAAAATATTTGCTGTTTTTTCAGAAAAGTTTCTGCACTCGGTTTTTTCTTCAAAATTCAAAGAAGCCGGATTGCGGCCGGCATAAAAACTGCCCTGCGCAATATGGCAGACAATCTCGTCCATTCCGTTTTCCTGCCAGTTTTGTAAAGCTTCTTGTCGCGAAATCATAAATAGGCTCCTGCCGGTTGCTGTTCATTTCACTATATCACAAAGCGATTCCCCGGGCAAGAAAAAAACAGCCTGTCCGGACAGGCTGTTCTTTAAGAATTGGTGGGTATGACAAGGATCGAACTTGTGACCCCTACGATGTCAACGTAGTGCTCTCCCGCTGAGCTACACACCCGTTAATACCCAAGATATATAAAGGATGAAAAATAAAAAGGCAAGAAATTTTTTTATAAAATTTAAAATCTCTCAAAATTTGGCCTTCCTCAGCTTTTTTAAGACATGTTATCAAAAATTTAATGATTTTTTGCAACAATAAACACTCAAACAATGAAAGGACAAACTGTGGCCGTAAAAAAACTGGATTTCAAAGTAGACTATTCCAAACTAAAAATCTTTACCGAATACAATACCAAAGATTTTACGTATCCGGTTGTTTTGTCATCGCCGCACAGCGGACATGATTTCCCGCCGGAATTTTTGGCACACAGTATCCTGAGCGAAGATGAACTCCGCATGTCGGAAGACTGTTTTGTCGATGAACTGGTGCGCGGGGCGTCTGAAGCAGGCATGCCGATGATCGCCATGAACATTCCCCGGACATTTATTGATGTCAATCGGGATAAGATTGAAATTGACGATACAATGTATTTCAACCATCCGCAGCCGCAAAATAATATTGGTGGCAGTCGTCGCTGCAGGGTAGGGCTCGGCGTTGTTCATCGCATCGTTGCCCAAAACAAAAATATTTATGACGGTTTGCTGTCTTATGATGAAGTGCAGGATCGTATAAAGAATGTATATGATGTCTATCATAAAAAGTTAAAGCAGCTGGTAGACCGCTGTACCAAAAAATTTGGTTTTTGCCTTTTGGTAGACTGTCATTCCATGCCGTCTAAAATCTGCCGGATTATGACGGAGGAGCGGCCGGTGGAATTTTGCCTTTGTACGCTTTTTGATGAAAGCTGCCCGCCGCGCATATCTTCCAGACTGTATGAGGCATTTGCCCAAAAAGGGTACCGGGCAGAATACAACCGTCCATACGCCGGGGCATATATAACTTTTAATTATTGCCAGCCAAGAAAAAACATTTATACATTGCAATTAGAGATAAACAGACGTCTTTACATGGATGAAAATGTGTATAAAAAAACAAAGAATTTTCAGAAAGTTAGCGACGACGTCTGCGAGTCTTTGATATCCCTTGGAAAATTTTTGCTAGACTCTCCGAAATAATAATGCTATAACCACCCTTGTTTTTGAGCTTATCTTGTTTATATGGTAAGCGTTAAGTTGCTTTATTTTGTATATTGCATGCCGCTTGTTTGATATGTTTGCGGCGTTATAGATAACAAATAGGAGTTTATACTTAAGTTTTTTAACCAACCTCAAAATAGATAGTTATCAAACTTACATCATGCCGTTAGCAGATTGAAATTGACTGCTTTACTGCAGGCGAGGGATATTTGTGGCGTTTTGAGGGAAAAGAGGGATACGTTTGAGCGTGTCAAAATTTTTAATGTTTTTTTTAATTGTGCTGATGTTGATTCAGCCCGTACAGGCAAAAGCCGTTGAGAAAGCTGTTGCTGACGATGCTCTTGCCTGCCTGAACGCCACCACGAAATTAGAAGAAAAATATCAGATCAAAGAACATTTGCTGACCACAATCTCCAGTGTTGAAACAGGGCGTTGGAATGCAAAAATGCAGCAGAGCCTTGCTTGGCCCTGGACTGTAAACTCCCAAGGAAAGGGAACCTATTACAAAACCAAAGCAGAGGCAATTCGCGCCGTCAAAAAACTTCAGGCGCAGGGTGTCAGAAGCATAGATGTCGGCTGTATGCAAATTAATCTGGCGTATCACCCGGATGCTTTCAAAAATCTTGATGAGGCTTTTGATCCGTATAAAAATGCCGAATATGCCGCAAAATTTTTGAAAAACCTGTATGAGAGCCGCGATAACGACTGGATTAAGGCCGCAATGGCTTATCATTCCAGTGTTCCTAAAAAGGCTTTGCGTTACAAAAACAAACTGGTGTCTGCTTATGAAAAAGTAAAACAGGCACATAATACGATGGAACTTAAAAAGCTGGCGTCAATGTCTGCTCCGGAAAACAGACAATTGAAGGCCGCCGTTCGAAAAAGACCGCAAACTCTCCGGGCAATCCCGGCAAATGCCGAGCGTGAAGCCCGTTTGATTGCGGATTCCAAAGCATGGCGGGAAGCAAAATTGGAAGAGTACCGTCAGAACAAACAATATTAGATAGAAAACAAGGACTGTGAACGGGTGTAAAGATATAGGCCTGTATTGGCAGCCTCTCGGCGGCAATAATGTTGACCAGATCAGCGGCCATTGTTACAGATATATCGATTGCACCCGTTCTGCGTCCGGAATCCGAACCTGCAGTATTCTTATTGACGTCGGAAAATACGATAACTACTCAGCTCTCGGCGTTCCCTGTGCCAATACCGCAGTTCCGGACATTCGCGAATTTTTGCCGCCTTCTCCTCAGGCGATTTCCGCGGTTTTTATCACCCATTCCCATCCCGATCATTTAAACGGCCTGGCGCATTATCTGAAGCTTGGCTACCGCTTTCCGCCGGTTTATATGAGCCGTTATACCCGGATGATCTTTGAAGACCTGCTGAAAGATTTTGAGATTCCTTCTTCAGCCTGCCCGCAAATTGTAGAGATTTGTCCGCGTGACGTCATAACAATCGGAAGCATGACGGTTGAGGCCGTTGCAGCCTCGCATACCTGTTTTGATTCTCTGGGCTTTATCATCAAATCGGCAAACGGAACGGTTTATCATACCGGAGATTTCAAAGCCGATGACAGCATTTATTTCCGCCGACCGACGGATTTTTCTCGTCTGGCTGAGTTGTCCGGAAAAGTTGATTGTATGGTTACCGATTGCTGCCGTCTGATGGATGATGGCTTTGCTCCGAAAGAAAGCGATACTTTCAAAAAAATGGCGGAGCTTGTGCGCAAAAGCGGCAAGCCTAAAATATTCATTCCGGTTTATCCGACCCATCCCGAAATGTATGTCATTGCATTTCTGGTGGCGCTAAAACTCAAAAAAAATGTTGTCTTTTACGGCACGCGCGATTTTTATATCTACCTCAATCTGATGATAGAATACGGTCTGGATTTCAGAAAGCTGGCTCAAAATCGGATAAAGGTCATTTATCACCCTGATTTCGGTTTGGAAGAATTGGGAGATAATTATGTTGTTATCGGAACATATAACCATATCGGCCGTGAGTTTTCCATCCGCCGGAAAGACAGTTTTGCCGTCATCACGGCCAGAACGTTTTTCAACCCGCTGCGCGGACAACTGAATCTGCACGGCATCAAATTTACCAGCGTCGTGGACGAGCCGCTTTTGCAGGGTTATGGCCACGGTTTTCTCGGCGATATTGTGAAAATGAACAAGATTTTGCAGGCGCCGCTGCTGATTCCGACCCATTGTCCGGCCTATGTAACGGATTATTTCCGGGAGCTTGCGCCGCTGCTTGGAATAAAGCTGCCGGCTCAAACGCCGTTAAACGGCAATATTTTCAAAATTTCAAACCGGGAATGTGTAAAAATCACCGACAATGTTGCGAAATGGCTGGTCGTTAGTTATGATGACCCCGCTCAAAAATTGACCGAAGTCGCACAAAAACCGACGTCTGGATTGGGGTTCTTAAAGCGAACCATCAGCAAAAAACGGTGTCGGAGAAAGTTCAAAATGATTCGGCATCGGTTGGAGAAGGAAATCTGTAATGCTGAAAAAGCTCAAAAAAGACTATCTGATTCGCAGTTATGAATGTGATAAAAACGGCGAACTGCGCTTGATCACGTTAATGAATATTTTTCAGGACATTGCGGACAACCATATCGCAGATATGGGACTCGGGCTTGATTTTTGCCGGGAACAGGGGCTTGCCTGGGTCGGAACGAATTATCATATTCACATTGACCGCCTGCCGAAATTTCATGAAAAAATTACGGTTCAGACCTGGCCGTCGGCAGAAAAGAAACTGGGTAAAATCCGGGATTTTATTGTGGCAGACAGCTGCGGAGAAAATATCATAACGGCTTCCAGCCAGTGGATTCTGATAGATTTTCACAAAAAACGTCCGCTTGTTTCCCGAGAGGGATTGCCGGCATATCAGGTTATTCCCGAACGCGCGCTGCAAACTGATTTCCCGAAAATCGCCGATGTTTCTCGCGTTGACTGCCGGATGGAGTTCAACGTCCGTTTTGACGATATCGATTTCAACAAGCATGTGAACAATGCTGTCTATCCGTTATGGGCGGCAGAAGCCGTCGGAGCAGATTTTCGTACCGCCCACACGCCGGAAGAAATTGAAGTCGCGTTTGAAAAAGAATGCCGCCTGGGAGAAAAGGTTATTGTAGAAACCGAGCGAAACGGACAGATATCGCTGCACCGCATTTGCTCCCTGAATGACGGGCGTGAACTGGCTCGTGTAAAGATTGCTTGGAAAATGTAAAAAAATACTCTATATATAAAACTAAAGTTACAAAATCAAAATTTGAGAGAAGAAAATGACGCCGCTTTTGGAAATTGAAGATTTACATGCCCGCGTTGGCGATAAGGAAATTATTAAAGGCTTTAACCTGACGATAAATGAAGGCGAGGTTCACGCCGTTATGGGGCCGAACGGTGCCGGAAAGTCTACCTTGTCTTATGTCTTGACCGGCAAGCCCGGATACGAAATCACTTCCGGCTCCGTACGTTTTAAGGGAAAAGATTTAACCGCTATGTCAACGGAAGAGCGTGCCCGGGAAGGTATCTTTCTCTGTATGCAGTATCCGGTTGAGATTCCCGGCGTGCCAACCGCCACTTTTCTGAAACATGCCGTCAATGCCGTGCGCAAACACCAAAATCTGCCGGAAATGGATACGTTTGAATTTTTAAAACTGGTCCGGGAAGAAGGACAAAAACTCGGAATTGGCAATGAGATGATAAAACGTCCGGTCAATGTCGGTTTTTCCGGCGGAGAAAAGAAAAGGCTGGAAACGCTCCAGATGTCAATCTTGAAACCCGACTTGTCGATTCTTGATGAAGCCGATTCCGGACTGGATATAGATGCGTTAAAAGTTGTTGCCGGTGGGGTCAACGCTTTGCGTGACGGCAAGCGTTCAATGCTGGTCATTACTCATTATCAGCGCCTGCTGAACTATATTGTTCCGGACTATGTTCATATTTTCGCCGACGGTCATATCGTAAAATCCGGTGATAAAAATCTGGCGCTGGAGCTGGAAGAAAAAGGCTATGCCGATTTTGTGAGAGAAAAATAATGCCGGGATTGCTGCAAGATAAAAAACTTTTCGGGGAAGATATCCCCTGGCTCTGCGCTCTGCGTGAAAAAGGCGCTGATATTTTCCGGCGCTTGGGCGTTCCGGGAGCAAAAGTGGAGGACTGGAAATATACCAAGCCCCGGATTTTGAACGCGGATGATTTTGTTTGGCCTGAAACGCCGGCTGCACACGAATGTTCCTGCGGTTGCCGGCATCATGACGGAGAAGACTGCTACTGCAAACAAAACTTGCCTTTTGAGGCTTATCAGATTCGTTTTGAAAACGGCTTTTGGCAGCATGAACATAATCATTTGCCGGAAGGCGTTACGGTTTTGCCGCTGGATGAAGCAATTGCCGATAATGAAATCTGCCGCCGCTGGATGGGCAAAATTGCCGACATGGAAAACGCGCCTTTTGCCGCTTTGAATACGGCTTATTTGGAAAACGGCGTTTTTGTCTGCATTGAGCGCGGCGTAAAGCTGGACAAGCCTCTGGCCATAATCAGCCATACCTGCGCCGGAGAGAGCAATTTGTTTTATAACCTGCGCAATCTGATTGTTTTGGAAAGCGGTGCTGAGGCAGAAATTGTTGAATATTTTCATTATTCCGGCATTGAAAAATCCCGTTATTTTGCCAATATCGTAAATGAAGTTATGGTCGGGAAGAACGCTCAGCTGCGGCATTACAAGCTGCAGGATGAGGCGTTTAAGGCCGCGCATGTGTCTTTGTCTGCCGTGCAGGTCAAGGCCGGCGGAAAGTATCATCATTTCTGCCTGCAAAAAGGAGCCGATTTGGGACGGGACGAAGTCCGGGTAAAATTGTTGGATAGAGGAGCGGAAACTCGCGTCGATGCCGCTTACAAAATGTCCGGCTGGGCAACGCTCGATACAACAACGCTGATTGAGCACATTTCTCCGGAAACTTATTCGGAACAATTGGTAAAAGGCGTTGTGGACGGTGAGGCAAAAGGCGTATTCCAGGGCAAAATCCATATTGCGCCGAACGCCGTTCATACGGAAGGAAGACAGCTGCATAAGGCGCTGTTACTGTCGGATACGGCAGAAATCGATTGTAAGCCGGAGCTGGAAATTTTTGCCGATGATGTGAAGTGCTCGCATGGCGCGGCCAGCGGAGAACTGGATGAAGAGCAGCTGTTTTATATGCGCTCCCGCGGAATAGATGAAGATGAGGCCAGACAGATTTTGGTTGAGGCTTTTCTGGATGACGTTTTGCTGAAAGTGGATTCGGAACCCGTCCGAAACTGGCTGAAATCCATGCTCTGATTTTACGCGTAAGGAAAAATTTAAGTTTCCTCTTTGGTAAAAGGGCAATGGCCAGAAGGGTTGATGAGGCAGATTACCGAATGATTTCTTAAAAATTGAATTTTAGAGATAAGGAAAAAATTATGTACGATGTATATAAAATTCGTCAGGATTTTCCGGTATTGGCGCAAAAAATAAACGGCAAGCCGAATACATTTCTCGATTCTGCCGCTTCGGCGCAAAAGCCCCAATGCGTTATTGATACCATAACCCGCCTTTACTCGACTTGTTATGCCAATGTCCACCGCGGCGCTTACTATCTGTCCGAGCATATGACGCTGGAATATGAAAACGCCCGTAAAATTGTGCAAAATTTTATTAATGCCGCTGATAACCGGGAAATTATTTTTACCCGTAACGCTACGGAAGCAATCAATCTGGTTGCCGCCTGCTGGGGACGAAAATTCTTAAAACCGGGAGATGAAATCTTAATCTCCCAGGCCGAACATCATGCCAATCTGATCCCGTGGCAAATGATTGCGGCCGAAACCGGCGCTGTCTTGAAAATTTTTAAAATCGGCGATGACGGCAGCTATCTGGAAGAAGAATATTTAAAGCTGCTTGGCCCGCAAACCAAAATAGTTGCCGTAACCGCAATGTCCAACGTGCTGGGAACGATCTTTCCGGTGCGCAAAATGGCGGAGCAGGCGCATAAGGCCGGTGCCGTAATTCTGGTTGATGCCTGCCAGGCTATTGTTCATCAGGCATTGGATGTTCAGGCCATAGACTGCGATTTTCTTGCTTTTTCCGGACACAAAACTTACGGCCCGAGCGGCATTGGCGTTTTGTACGGCAAATATGCCTTGCTCGATTCGATGCCGCCTTATCAGTTTGGCGGCGATATGGTCGAAAAAGTAACTTATGAAAAAACAACTTTTGATGAAGTTCCCGCCCGTTTTGAAGCCGGAACGCCGGCCATGGTTCAAGCCATCGGCCTGGGACGTGCCTTGCAATATATGGCAGATTTGGGAATGGAAAACATTACGGCGCATGAAACGGAGCTGACGGCTTATGCCCGCGGCCGTTTTTCGGAAGTCGGCGGATTTAAGGAAATCGGCACGGCAGAAGGCAAAGGCGGTGTTTTTTCTTTTGTTTTGGAAGGGATTCATCCGCAAGATGTGGCCTTTATTCTGGATAAAGAGGGTGTATCTGTCCGCACCGGGCACCATTGCGCCCAGCCGCTGGTGGAAAGAATGGGATACACGTCGCTGGCTCGTGCTTCTTTGGGGCTTTATTCCACCCGGGAAGACATTGACATTTTCATCAACGCCCTGCAAAAGGCAAAGACTTTCTTTTAACGTGAATAATTATTGCGCTCCGGCTTGTTTTATTAATAAACTTGTCTTATAAAAGAAGCAGGTTTAGTAAAGGGATAAGTATGTCTGAAGAAAAAGAAAGCGCCCTGACGGCGGAAGATACGGAAAAACAGCTGTTGGCCGCAATGGCGGAACAGATGAAACTTCTTGATTATGTGGCAAAAGCCGGAAAACCGCTGCCCGAAGGGGAAAAGCCTGCCTCTCGAGAAGATATAATCGCAGCGTTAAAAACCGTGTCTGATCCGGAAATTATGATAAACGTCTGGGACATGGGGCTGATTTACAATATTGATATCAAAGAAAACGGCAATGTTTTTATCGAAATGACGGTAACCGCGCCGACTTGTCCGGTTGCCGGCGTTTTGCCCGGACAGGCGGCGGAAGCCGTTGCCGCAGTCAAAGGTGTCGGAGAGGCTGAGGTCAAGTTAGTTTGGGAGCCGGCTTGGACTTTTGAGCGGATGAGCGACGAAGCGAAAATGATGTTTGAAATGTTTTAGGAGAAGGCTATGGCAGAAAAGGTTTTATATCTTAAAGACCCTGAACCCGGCAGCGTTTACTATCTCCTTTCGCCGCAAGAAGTAGACCGGGCATTGGCGGAAGACGAGGCTTTTTGCATCCGCCTGCCGCACAGCCGGAGAGATAAAGATAAGCCTTTGGTCGCCGTGATTCTCGGGCTGGAAAAAGAAGATTATGCGATTGATAAAAATTACGTTGAAGCCTTGCTTGCCGCCGGTGCTGATCTGACATTCATTCATTATGAAGATGTCGATTCTCAATTGGAATATTTAAAGCCTGATGCTTTCCTGCTGCCGGGCGGATGTTTCGATTCTCCTGCTGAATTTTATCTGGAACCGGAACGCCTGCCGCCGGAACACCGCCTCAGCCCGCGCTCGCTGGCTTATATTTATGCCATTGACTATGCAAATGAAAACCAAACGCCGGTATTGGGAATTTGCGCCGGATTTCAGATGCTTGCCGGAATGGCCGGTGCTAAAATGTATGCCTGCCTGAAAGATGAACTGCCGGGCGCACTGCCGCATAAAGAACCAAAAGACAAAATAGCCCACGATGTTGCTGTTGTTTCGGACAGCCGGCTGCATAAGTGGACGGGAATGGAAAAACTGAGCGTCAATTCCGTGCACGGCGAAGGTGTTGTAAATGATTCGTCAGCGCTTGAGGGCTTGCGGATAGTTGCTGTTTCCTCCGACAATTTGGCCGAAGCGGTTGAAAACCAGGGAGAACGTTTTGTGCTCGGTGTCCAGTGGCACCCTGAATATTTGTATCAAAAAGATAAAGCCGCCGCCGCAATATTTGAAGAATTTGTAAAAGCGGCCAAAAGTTATAAAGAGAAAAAAGATGACAATAGATGAGCTGATTGAAAATTTTGATTTGTTGGACGATTGGGAGGATAAATATCGCTATATCATTGACTTGGGCGCCCGGATGGATCCTCTGCCGGAAAATCTGAAAACCGATGATTGGAAAGTCCACGGCTGTCAGTCGCAGGTTTGGCTGGTACCGTCGGTCACAATGGAAAACGGACAGAAGTATCTGGATTTTCAGGGCGACAGTGATGCTGCGATTGTAAGGGGAATTGTGGCGATAATCCTGATAATTTTTGCACATAAAACGCCGCAGGAAATTAAAGAAATTGCAGTTGAAAATATTTTTGCTAAACTGGGATTACAAGACCATTTAAGCCCCAGCCGCCGTAACGGTCTGGCTTCGATGGCTGAGAAAATCCGCTGGTATGCCGCGACATTATAAGGGTTAAAAATGAACATTCACGAGTATCAGGCCAAAAAAATCTTAAGCCAATACGGAATCAATATTCCGAAAGGCGGCATTGCCTATACGCCGACAGAGGCCAAAAACGTAGCGGGCAGAGTTTCGTTTCGCGGCCCGTGGATGCTCAAATCCCAAATTCAGTCCGGAGCACGCAACAGAGGGCATTTTCTGGAGAAAAAAGCCGGCAAAGGCGGCGGAATACGACTGATAAAACATCGTCGCGAAATTGTTCGAGAAGCAGAAAAAATGCTGGGGTCTACGCTGGTTACCGAACAGACCGGCCCGAAAGGAAAATTGGTCAGTCGCCTGTATGTAGAAGCCTATTGCAAAGTCAGCCGCATTTTTTATGCCGGTTTGGTCATAGATCGGATGATCCCGGCCGTAACGCTGTTAATTGCCGAGGTCAGCCCGGAAAATATAACCGGAGTGGCCCTGGAACATCCTGAAAAGATCTTAAAAATCCGGCTTGATCTGAATAAAGGGGCTTCTCCGTCTCAAATCCATGAGGTAATGTCTTTTCTGAGCTTAAAACCGCGCAGTGCCCGCAGTTTGGAAACATTTATCAACGGAATGCACAAAGCTTTTAAAGATTATGATGCCACAATGATAGAGGTAACGCCGGTCGGGGTGATGCGCAACGGTGAATTAATTGCTCTGGATGCCAAAATGTCTTTTGATGAAAATGCACTCTACCGCCATCCGGAAATTCGCCGCCTGGAAGACGAGTATGAAGAAGACGATTATGAAATCCAGGCCAAAAAATTCGGCTTTAATTACAGTGAATTTGACGGCAATATCGGCTGTATTGTTAACGGCGACGGTATTGCGCTGGCTGCAATGGATCTGCTGCGGTCAAAAGGAGTCGGAACGGCTTGTTTTTTGAACGTCAAAGGTGGTGTCGATAAAGAAAAAATTGCCTCTGGTATAAAAATAATCATGACCAATCCGCGCGTCGAGGGAATATTGATTAACATTCTCGGCGGTTTTCTGCGGTGTAACTTGATTGCTGAGGGCATTATTTCTGCCGCGCATGATGTCGGGCTGAATGTGCCGTTGGTTGTCCGCTTTGAAGGAACGAACAAAGACGAGGCCAAAGAGATTTTGGAACATTCAAAATTGCCGTTGGTAATTGCAAATGATATGCAGGAAGCAGTAGATACGCTGATAAAAGCCGTAGAGGAGAGCGATTAAATGTCAATTCTGGTTGATAAAAATTCCCGGGTTCTTTGTCAGGGTATTACCGGTACCCAGGCCACTTTCCATATCCGGCGTTCGTTGGATTACGGAACAAACGTCGTCGCCGGCGTAACCCCGGGAAAAGGCGGAAATACTCATCTGGGACTGCCGGTTTTCAATACGGTCAAAGAGGCTGTGGCCGAAACAGGCGTAAACTCAAGCGTCATGTACGTTCCTGCCCGCTCGGTCAAAGAAGCCGTTCGGGAGGCTGCGGAAGCCGGATTGGAACTGGTGGTCTGCATTGCCGACGGTGTGCCGATTCATGATATGATAGAAATCAAAAATATTTTAAAAGGCAGCCGGACAAAATTAATCGGTCCGAACACGCCGGGAATCATCACGCCCGGAGCCGCAAGGTTGGGAATTTTTCCGGAAAATATTCATCGTCCCGGCCGTATCGGCATTGTTTCACGCTCATCAACCCTGACTTATGAGGCCGTGGTGGAAACCAAACGTGCCGGTATGGGACAGTCAACGGTTATCGGTCTTGGCGATGATATGATTTTCGGCATAGATTTTGTTGATGTGTTAAAACGTTTTATGGAAGATGACGGAACGGATGCCGTGGTGATGATTGGCGCCTTGGGCGGAACATTTGAAGAAAATGCCGCGGAATATTACCGGTCTTTAAAACATAAAAAGCCGATAATCGGTTTTGTGGCCGGTGAAGCTGTTCCTTTCGGGCATAAAATGGGATATGCCGGCGATATCATTACCAAAGGCCGTATCTCGGTTCAGGATAAGAAAGATGCCATGAATGCCGCCGGGATTACGGTTGTCAACCATATTAATGCCATTCACGAAAAATTATCGGAACTGGTATCTCCGGCGGTCTAAAGATGAATGTCTGGCAGAAAATTTTAAATTCCGTTTTGCCGCCGCGTTGTATCTTATGCGGAAAGATATTAAATGAAGAAGAGGGTCTGTGCCCGGAGTGTTTTAACGAGATAAACTTTATTTCCCGGCCTTACTGCGCCAGGTGCGGACGTCCGTTTGCCGAGGCGCCGTCAGATGAAAAGCTGCTTTGCCCGTCCTGTATAAAAGGCGATGGAATGCCGTTCAGAATGTGCCGTTCGTCTTTCCATTATGACGATGCTTCCAAGAATCTGATATTGGGGCTCAAGTTTATGGATAAGACGGAAAATGCCGGTGTTTTAGCACGTTTTTTATTTCAGGCCGGACACGATATTTGGGCAGCGGGAGCAGATTTGCTGTTGCCTGTTCCTTTGCACTATACCCGTCTGATCAAGCGCCGCTATAATCAATCGGCTCTGTTGGCCGGAGAACTGGAAAAGCTCGTATTGATTCCGGTTGATTACAATTCCGTCGTCAGACACAAAAAGACCCGCCCGCAGGTTGAGTTTTCCGGACATGAGCGGATCAAAAATGTTAAAGGCGCATTTCTTGTCAGGCATCCGGAACAGATACGCAATAAGAAGATTGTCCTGATTGATGATGTCATGACAACCGGTTCAACATTAAAAGAATGTGCGCTGGTTTTGCAAAAAGCCGGAGCCGCCTCGGTTGATGCGCTGACCGTTGCCAGAGTTTGCTAAAGAGGAAAGAATGTACAAATTGATAGGTCAAAAAGCTGTATTGATGTTATTGCTGGCGGTTTTTGTCGGCGGTTACTCCAGTTTGTCGCTGGAGCTGATCGTTCTGCGCCAGTTGAGCAGTTTTGTCGGCTCAACCACCATCACCGTTTCTATTGTAATGGGATCATTTCTCGCATTTATGTCTTGGGGCTATTATAAAGGTTCCGTTGAAAGCGTAAGTCGTTTCAGCTTGCGCAATCAGGCTGCCAACGATTTTCTGATTATTGCCGTGCTGGTTGTTTTGGCCTCTTCATATATTTTGATAGATGTTTATTTTATGGCTTTTAATGAGGTCGGCATTACGTCAAATATCATACAAACAGCCCTGTATTCATTGCTGTTTTTATCTTACGGCCCTTATCTCTTTGGCAAAATAACGGCCATGCTGAGCCGTTATCTGCACTATCGGGATTCTAACTTTACCGGAAAAATCATGGCGGTTGATACGGTAGGATCTGTTCTCGGCTCATTGTTTACAACCTTGATAATCATGCCGTTTATTGGCGTTAATCATACGATTGTGGTTGTTGTGTTAATCACTTTGGCGGCGTCTTTCTTTTTATCCCGTCGGCGCAATTATGTTGCAATGTTGACGATTTTGCTTGCCGCCGTATTGTTCAATCAGGATAAATTGTTAAAAGATACCTATGGGATTATTGAAAATAATGCCGTGGCAACAATTGGCGTGCATAAAACAGATGGCGGAAAATCACGCCTTTTGGTCGTAAATGGCTCCATGTCGTCAAAAGTATCAAAAGAACATAAATTAAATTTTCCTTATATCAATTTTATCAATGACAATTTCATCCGGACAATTCCGAAAACTGAAACAAAAGATATTCTGGTCGTCGGGGCAGGCGGTTTTACCGTTGGAATTGATGATACACGCAATAACTATGTTTATGTTGATGTTGATAAAAATTTAAAGCGGATTACGGAAGAAGCTTTTTTAAAACAAAAGCTCACGCCCAATAAAAAATTTGTCGTCCAAGATGCCAACCAGTTTCTGAAAGAAAGCCGGGATAAATATGATGTAATTGTGCTCGACACTTATTCTTCCCGCCAATATATACCGATGGAGCTTGTAACAAGAGAGTATTTTGAACGGGCTAAAAATAATTTAAAAGAAGGGGGCGTTCTGCTGTTGAACGCAATTGCCTCACCAAATTTCGGAGATGATTTTGCCATGAATTTGGATAATACGCTGCGTTCTGTTTTCCGGGACAATCTGCGTGCTCAGACAATAAGACACTTCAATGCCTGGAAAAAAGGCACGCGGGATAATATTGTCTATATTTATTATCATCATCCAAACCCCGGAAAAATTTATACCATTAACAAAAACCCGTCATTTTATGATTATCAACTGTAAAAATTCAGCCGCTGCGCCGGATTTTGCTTGAAAAAATATTTTTTGGTGATATCGATAGAAACGATAAAATATGATTATGGTAATTTTTTTATTAACATTATAAAACAGCTTCATATGAAAAAGATTATTGTAAAAGCCGGAAATTTTTTGTTGCTGGGAGCAGCTTGCTTGGCATGTGTCTGTTGTAGTCCCGGAAAAAACATCAAATCCCCGTATGGCATTCCCAATCCGTGGGTTGAATGTGGAAAAGATTTGGGTTGTGCGGCTCAAAAAGCAGGCTTTACGTTTCCGTTAAAACTTTCTGAATATTCCGTCCGGGCAATGAATAATATGATTGAAGTTACTTATTTCTTGGACGGCAACAGAGAAGTTGTTGTTCGAAAATGTGGAAGCGAGATCAATGGCGGAGACATCAGCGGCGACTATGGCAGTTATCCGTTGTGTGAGGAAATTCTCTTACACGATTGTGTACCGGTTACCTTAAAAAAGGACAATGACTGGATTTATGTAATGTATTTTGGTGCTGAATCGGGATATTTTTCCGCCCGTTGTGAAAAGGGCATGAGCCTGAAGGATGTGGAAAATATTTATGAAACCATCGCTCAAGCGGAAGCGCCGGGGTATAAATAAAAAAAACTGTCCCAAACAATCGGGACAGTTTTTTTATTTCGTGCCGGATGATTATTTTTTATCCAGCTTTGCCGGGATTGAAAGAATTGCCCGTGCAATGTCAATTGTGAAATAATAACCGAGGAATGAAACATATCCAAACAGCGGAAGCAGGGCACCGCACATTGCATAAGCAACGATTCCGGCCTCCAGATTAATTTCCCCGATATAATTATATTTAACAAACATCATGGCAATCAGGTCATAAGCGGCAAAAATCATGCAGCCGCAGAAAATTACCGGAATAATTTTCAAAGAACCTTTGGCAAAAAATGTCAATAAGCCGATAAATTCTTCTCCGGCAGAAATGTTTTTTACAATTTCAATATTGAGCAACTCCGGTTTCATAGCCATGGCCATCCAGTATTCACAAATAACAAAAATGGCAATACCGGAAATAAAGAAGTAAAGACTGCTGGCTTTGATTGATAGGATCAGCCCGCCGATCAGGGCAATAACACCGCAAATCCCGGCAGCCAAGGCCAAAACTTCTAAAACGGCGGTTGAAGAGAATTTTGCCGGCGTATTATGGATCAACGTATTAAGGCAGGGAATTGTTTTGGCGGCAATATATTGAAAAACAATTGTAATAAACACGCCGCAGATTCCGGCAGTCAAAACATAAAAAGTGCTTAACGCATTATATTTCAAAACAAAAACAATAGCAACCAGCAAAGACATCACGGCAATAAAATACATCAATGTCAAACCAATTTTGGTAAACCATTTTTCGTTTGTTTCCAAAAAATTATTATAAGCGGTTTTTTTCAGCCAGCTAAAAAATCTGTCAATAAGCGAGGCCGTGTAAAGGCCGTTGTTTTTCACGCTTTTTGTCATAATTATCCTCCGTAATTGTTAAGACCATGCCCACAGCATAAATTTATTATATAAAAATTAAAAGCAAAAAAAGAATACTGAGCACAAAATGTTGCTGTTGGATGATAAAAAGTCCGTTTATTTAGGTAATTTAGACCGGAACCGACCCAAGGGACATACTTTTTCCCGCCGGAAAAATATGAAAACAAAAATGTTACTCCTGAGCAAACGAAAGATTTTACAGAGTTCTTAAAAAACATCAAAAAGTCAAATAATCTGTAATAAATGCGGAAATCTTAAAAAATGCTGTGCTTTTGCTGTGTAGTTTATCAGACTGAATTTTATGATGAACTTAAACAATTAACAAGAAAATGGAGTCATTGGAAGATAGCTTGGAACAACAATCTGAAGTGTTGGCAATTTGATTTTATTATGTAAATTTTAGCAATTTTATATTATTATCAAAATATAATGCATTTTTTATGAAAGATGATTTTTATAATGGTTTTAGAAAATAAATTGAATATTACCAATCAAATTGAATTGAATAAGATTGAAGAAAAACTCAGTAAAGAAAAGGCTAAAAAGTTTTTTGATAGTGGCAAAATCAATCAGATAAAAGTAGGCACATTTGCCGGATTAAAACAGATTCATAAGTATTTGTTTGAAGACATTTATGGTTTTGCCGGAAAAATGCGTGATGTTAACATATCAAAAGGCAACTTCAGATTTGCTCCGGTGATGTATTTGGAGCAAGCCCTAAAACATATAGATAAAATGCCTCAATCAACTTTTGATGAAATTGTTGAAAAATATGTTGAAATGAATATTGCCCATCCTTTCCGGGAAGGAAACGGCCGCGCAACAAGAATTTGGCTGGATTTAATCTTTAAGAAAGAAATTAAAAAAGTTGTTGATTGGAATAAAATTGATAAAGAAGATTATTTATCAGCAATGGAAAGAAGCCCTGTTAAAGATATTGAAATAAAACATCTCCTAAAAAATGCTCTGACAGATAAAATTGATGAACGAGAAATCTTTATGAAAGGCATTAATGTCAGTTATTATTATGAAGGCTATGATGAATATGATATTCACAAACTATTATAAGTCCGTTCCAACATCAGCCCCCTATCAGAAGGTTTTGTGTTAAATGCTGCACTTTTTCTGTGCAGTTATCGGGACTGGTGAATATGAAAATGAATCCTCTTAAGCAAAATTTGCTATGAGAGTTTATTAAGAGGCAAACTTACAATAAAGACAAATATCAACAAATTCACTCTTATGTCGATCAAATTTTTCTTTAATTAACCTAGCCTCTTTAATAAATCCACATCTTTCACAAACTTTTTGACTATCTACATTTTCAATATCAATATATGCAATCAACTTGCGACATCCCTGACGCATCACCTCTTCTGCAAAAAAAGTAACAGCTTCAGTCATATAACCTTGATGAACAAAATTTTTATCCAATGTATATCCAATTTCAGCTTTGCCGTTTTTTTTATCATATCCGGTCATTGAAATAGAACCGATTAATTCATCCGATCCTTTCAAAAAAAGACCATAAAAAGGATTATTTGTTAACTTTCTTCTTTTTAGAAAATCATACATTTCCTCCACAGAATCATAATCAACAAAACCATACATAAAATAAAAATGCTCTTGATTCTTTTTAACATAATTGAGCAATTTTTTAGCAAGATCAAAATGAGCTTCTAAAATCCTAATTTCTAATCTTTCTGTTAAATATTCAGAATTTAATTCCATGTCTATTTTCCCAATAAGTCCTAATTAAAAAACAGAATAATTTAAGTCTAGCAAATAAGATCTATTTTGCAAGCCTTCCCTTAATAATCAATTACTAATAAAATTGAAATTTCATATCAATTTATCAAAATTGCTCTTTTCAAAACCTCAAAAATCGGACTAAATAATCTTTTGTTTAAAAACAAAAAATCCGCAATAGATGCGGAATTTCAATAAATGGTGCGCGATACTGTGCAGTTATCGGACTGAAAATTATGATGAATTTAAGCGGTTAATAAGAAAAGTTGAGCTTTTTAACGAGTCGTTGTTTGATGTCGTTAATGGCTAAAGATTAAATTAATGTTAATATTAACTAAATTTTTATATTATTGTGTAAAAATTAGTATAACTATAAAAATATAGTTATACGGGGAAATATTATGGCAAGGAAAGATAAGAATATAACACCATCTGTTACAACTGTTTTGCAGAATTTAGGATATAATGTTGCGGATTGGGATGATTCTAAAAGCAAATTAACTGATGATATTAAGAAAGTTTTATCTTGCTCATCAAAGAGACAAACAGGGCGTGAAGGTTATCCGGATAGAATTTATTGCGATGGAAAGAATAAGCTGCTTATTCTTGTTGAAGAAAAGCCCACAATGAAAGAACATGATTTAGAAGATATAGAAAAGGGTGCTGTAAGTGGCATTAAATGGTATTTAAGTCGTTTTCAAGAAAATAATTTAGACAATTCTCAAAAAAATGTTTTTAAATCATGGAGAATTTTAGGTATTGCTGTAAGTGGGGATTTATTAAAAGAATATCAATATAAATTTAGTTGTTTTATGCTAGACAATAGAGAGCAAAAGATTATTTCTGTTCCTCAGATTACGAATTTTGTAAATAAAGACTCTTTTTTAGCTTTATTCAATAGTTTGAATGAAGAAGAGGCTGTTACAAAAATAAGTTCCTCAAGTAAAAAAATAAATAATCTTCTTAGATCTATAGATTCGCAAAAAAGACCAATTTTATTGTCTGCTTTGATGATATGTCTTCATAATAAAAATACAGGATCTTTCTCCGCAACTTATAGCACTATGGATACAACCACATTAGCGGATAATATCTTACTTCAAGCTCCTCGTGTTTTAAAAAACGAAGGAATTCCGGCTGAAAAGCTAGAAGTATTAGATACTGAATTAGCATTTTTGAAAACGGATGTTACATTAAGAACAAGTGATATTTTAAAACAGATTCTGGATGAACTAAAAAATAATGTTATTCCTTTACTTACTGGTAATTTTGCTAAATCTTCAAATTATGATATTATTGGAAGGTTTTATGAAGAATTTTTAAAATATGCAGGTGTTTCTAATGTAAAAAAAGGTATTGTTTTGACTCCTCGCCATATTACAACCCTTTTCACTAAACTAATCGATTTGAAAGAAAATGATAAAATAGTAGATTTATGTTGTGGAACAGGAGCTTTTTTGATTGCTGGGATGAATGCTATTATAAATAAAATTGAAAAAAGCAATAGAACAGATAAACAAGAAGCCATTGCTAATGTAAAACAGACACAGTTACTTGGCTTTGAAATAAATCCTACTATGTATATATGTGCTATATCAAGTATGATGTTTAGAGGCGATGGAAAATCATCTATTTACAATTATGATTCGATAAAAGATTGTAGAGCACAAGAAAAGCTAGATGAATTTAAAGCTACTATTGGTTTTATTAATCCTCCTTACAGCGGCAAGGAAAATAAAGAAGATCCAACACCGAAGGAAATAACATTTTTAACAAAGTTATTAGATAATTGTTCTCGTTATGGGATAGTTATTGCTCCTCTAAGTATGTATTTTAAAGATGAAGCTATTCGTGATAACATCTTAAAAAAACATACATTAAAAGCAGTAATAAATATGCCAAAGGATTTATTCCAACCAAATGCTTCTACTCATACAGCTATAGCTATTTTTGAAACCAATAGGGCATTTGATTATAATAATGATGAAGTAATTTTTTATGATTTGCGAGACGATGGCTTTGTTCTTGCTAAAAATAAAGGCAGAACAGATATCTACAATAAATGGAATAGCATTGAAAAAAAATTATTATCTATAATAAGAGGAACAAATAATGGTGAAAAACCAGATGATATCATATATGTAAAAACAAAAATCAAACCCAAAGATGAGTGGACTATTTATGCACATAGTAAAACAGATTATTCTAATTTATCTGAACAGGATTTTATTAATTCTGTGCGTGAATATATGATATTTGAGGCTAAAAAAGACATCGGTATATTATTTGAAGAAAAGTCAGAGGCCGAAATGCTTGATATTCTGAGCGCATATTATAAGGAAAATAAAAATGAAGCAATTTAAATATTTTCCTTTTTCTGAGGTTTTTGATTATAAAAGAGGTGTTCGCTTTACAGAAGATGAGCATATTATAGGAGATATTCCTTATGTTTCTTCCTCTAAAGATAATAATGGCATTAATGACTATGTAGCACCCCCTTTAACAACAAAAAAAGGAGCTAAAGTAATTGTCTATAATAATTGCTTAACAATTAGCAATAGTGGTAGTGTCGGATATCTTTTTTATCATAATTATAATTTTATAGCATCCGATCATGTTACGGTTTTTTGGCCTAAAGGTAGAATGTTAACAAAAAATATAGCTCTATATCTTAAGCCAGTTTTTGAAAAAATACGTTATAAGTATAATTTTGGAAGAGAGATAAGTAATAGTAGATTGGAAAGAGAAAATATCCTTCTTCCTGTAGATAAAAACAATGCTCCTGATTGGAATTATATGGAGAATTATACAAATAATATAACAAAAAATGTAAAATTTAATCCTATTGAAACTTTAAACATATCAACTTGCTATAAAGATATAAAAAAATGGGGCGAATTTTCCTTTATAGATAAAAAACTATGGACACGAATAACACATGGGCAACGATTAATTGCTGAAGATCGAATTAGTGGCGATATTGATTATTATTCAGCTTCCGAATTTAACAATAGCCAAACAGATCAGATTAGCAATCCTCTTTTTATAGAAAAAAATTGCATAGTATATAATACATTTGCATCTGCTTTTTATGTAGAAAATGAATTTACAGCATCAGATGAAATATACTGTTTCCATAACGAGAAACTAAATAAATATAATGCATTGTTTATAACAACAATTATGAAGAAAAATAAGTATAAATTTCAATTTGGCAGAAAAGCTTTTTATAATAAATTTTGTAATGAGACTATTCGTTTGCCAATAACGCAAAAGGGTGATCCTGATTGGCAATATATGGAAGACTATATCAAATCATTGCCTTATGCAGATTTAATATAGAGGAATACATAGTCCTTAATATTGAAATTTTTGTTTTAGTACTTTTATTTCAGGCTTGGACAAATTAATATATCACATCAAAAACATCATTTATACAAAACTTCTTTTCTGATTTACCGAAAAGTTAAAGGATTTTTGTCCGTTCCTTAGTAATCCCGTCCAAATCGTAGCAAAATGTCGTTGGCAACTAGCGTTTTAGGGGCTCGCGGATGGGAAAATATACCGCATAATATAAATAGTTAATGAGCAAAACACTATTTATGAAAGGAAAAAACTATGTGGTATGTAAAACTTAATGACACAATTCTTCCAACACCTTATCAATATTTTAGCGATTGCATGGCTGAGTGTAAAAGATTGCAGCGGGTTATGGTGGCTGTGTTTTCTGAACCGGTATTGATTGGCTAATTTGGTATAAAGGAGATTTGAGATGTTAAAGAATTTTGAAAACTGGCTTTTGGAAAATAATTACAGCGCAAGCACCTCTGCCGATTATATGGGACGGGTTGAAAGATTATGCCGGAAAGAAGGTTACCGGTTTAGTCAGATGTGGTTGTTGCGGCAGCTTGATGACTTGTGAAACCAAAGTAAAAGATGACAAACACTCTTATAATTATCTCAAATGCAACAAATTACGTTCAAAATGCAGTCAGAAACCATTAAATGAAGCCAAAATCCTCGCCCAGCTTGAAAAAGAATTGTCGTTACCTCTTGCCGTTAGTGACGATATGCTAAAAAATATTAAAGCCGAAGTCAAAAAGCAGCTTAAAGAAGAAAGAGTAAATACAGCGACTCTCAAACGTGATATTACTCTCAAGATAAATCAATTAGATGAACAGCTCAAAACCTTGTTTCGTGGCTATATGAGAGGCAAATGCGATGAAAAAATGTATAATGAATTAAAAACTGAAATTGAAATGGAAAAAGAAAAACTACAAAAAGATATGGATAAATACCTTGAGATTGATGCTGAAACTGATGAAATACTAGCAAATATCGCGGAAATAGCTGCAAATGTAGGAAAATTCTTAAAAAGTCCGATTATTTCTGAAAAAAGAGACATTTTGAAATTAATATTATCGGACTGCAAAACTGAAGGAAAAAATATAGCGTTTTCAATAGTTAAGCCATTCGATGAACTACTAAAAACGCCAGAAACTGATAAATGGTGCCGCTAGTAAGAATCGGACTTACGACCCCACCCTTACCAAGGGTGTGCTCTACCACTGAGCTATAGCGGCGTTCGTTATTCTGTGAATGAAACATACATAAACATTTAAATAAAATCAAGTATGAATTATGCTAAATACATAATTTTTTTTATAAAGAGAAAAAAATATGTCTGAAAAACTTGAAAATAAAGACCAAAAACTTTCCAAAACCCGCAAAGAGCAACGCTTTGAGCGAGAAGCCGCCGCTTTGCGGAAAAATCTTGAAAAACGCAAAAAACAGCAGGAAGAACGTGAAAAACTCAAAAAATCTTAGATTTTCAAAAGCGTTTTGCGATTCTTTCACAAATAAAAACAATAAGGAGAATAAAATGAAAAAACTGTTAAGCCTGATGCTTGGCACAATCTTTATGGCCGCAGCCTGCAGCAAAACAACACCCGAAACTTTCACCGGCAAAGAATACAAATTGACGGGCACGGAACCTGGTGTCGAAATC
Source organism: uncultured Alphaproteobacteria bacterium (assembly GCA_944390885.1). Lineage (GTDB taxonomy): Bacteria > Pseudomonadota > Alphaproteobacteria > RF32 > CAG-239 > MGBC133411. Next base: position 64,741 of record CALXRP010000003.1, on the reverse strand, counting down.
ACATTGGGTTTTGCTGCCGATAAACCGCGCTACTTCGGAAAATCTGCTGTCAACCGTTATTTCGGAAATTATACGTTAGACGGTGGTAACCTGGTGTTCGGCCCGGCCGGTTCAACCATGATGGCTGGCCCGAAAGAAATGATGGAAGCCGAGCAAAAATATCTTCGCGCCCTCGGCACCGTAAAATCTTATAAATTAGACGGCAAAAAACTGACCATTGAAACCACGGAAGGCCAAACGCTGGTCTTTGATGAAATCGGCACGGTTCCGGAAGATAAATAGCCGTCTGGCCAAAAACAAAAATCCGCTCTTAATTTTTTAGAACGGGTTTTTTATTTTTTTTAATTTGCAGCACTGTCTGTTTCAACCACAATACCCTGAATCAAGACAAACTGCGGTGTTTTTCCTTGAAAACTGTTATATTTTTTCATCAGTTCAATCGCTTGCGGATCTTCTTTTGCCGGAGCAAAACGCGGCTGCGATGCATTTTTCTTCTGCGCCGGTTTAGCCTGGGCATTCATTTGAGCTTCCTGCTCTTTGTCTTTATCGACCTTAATCTCTTGCGGTGCTTTTAAGATTTTTTCCAAAATAGATTGGGTTTCTTTTGACCGGCGGTTGGTATAGACGATATTTTGCTTGTTCGCCGGCAGGATCTCAAGGATTTTTTCCAAATTTCCAAGCTGTTTGTTTTTCTTAATCAGATTAATGTCATCCACCACCAGAATAGATATCTTGCTAAAATCGATTTTTCCGTCATCGGCAAGCTCCACCAGCAAGTCAGGCGAACCGATAATAACATTGGCCTCGTTGTCAATGTCTTCGTCTTTGTCTTTAATGGTAGCCTCGTTGATTTCGTGATATTTGTTAAAAATGGCCAACCGGTCAGAAACGACGACGGATTGTTCGGAATCCGGCGTAATAATTAAAATATTGTCAGCTTTTTTGTTGCTGATAATATCAATCAGCGGAAAAACGTAAGAAGTTGTTTTGCCGCAACCCTGCGGAGCAATGGTAAACACGTCTTTTCCTTGCAAAATAGAAGGAATAACGTCGCTCTGAACGGTCGTTGCCTCCTGAATACCAAATTCATCAATAGCCTGAAGCGTTTTTTCACTTAATCCTAAATCACGAAAATTCATTTTATTTCTTCTTTAAAGTTCTGGTTAATTTTTATTTTTTAGATATTATTTAGTTTATATCGGATAGTCAACTTCTAAATGGGAGAAAAACATGTTAATCAAAAAAGACGCTTCGCTTTTGCTGATTATTGACGTGCAGGAACGCCTGGCGCCGGCCATGGACAATCCGCGGGAAGTCATTAACGGCTGCGCAAATTTAATCGGAGTCGCCAAACGGCTGAAAATCCCGTTTATCATAACCGAGCAATATCCCAAAGGTCTGGGGCAGACAATGGTCGATTTACGAAAAGAGGCGGGAGATGAGGCTTGTTATTATGAAAAACTCGAGTTTTCCTGCGCCTGTAACAGCGGAATTTATGACGAGATAAAAAAACACGGCAAAAAACAAATTATTCTCGCCGGTATTGAAACCCATATCTGCATTTTGCAAACCGCACTCCATTTACAAGAGCTCGGATACGAGGTTTTTGTTGTGGCCAATGCTTGTTCGTCCCGCAAACCTATGCAAAATATTATGGCTTTGCAGCGCCTGATGCGTAACGGGGTGGATGTCGTAACGTCAGAAATGGTCTTTTTTGAATGGCTGGAAAAAGCCGGCACGGATGTATACAAAGAAATCAGCCGTAAATATATCATCTAGACAAAGCGGTTGAACCATTTAAAAAAGCTGCCGACAGCTAGAAAGTGTCTTTTCTGAGGTTTTGTTTCAAAATTCCCGGCCTTAACCGGGAATTTTCATATTACAACAATTCCCCCTCTTTGCTAAGAGGGGGACAGGGGGCGTTAGAAATGCCCTTTAACGAGTACTTCTTAGTCTTTGTGAAAAAGAGAAAATTAAAAACACTATGTGCCTTCTTGCCGTCTTAGCCTTGTGCTTAGACGGCCTGAACTTTTTCACGAAGACTTAGAAAACGAGTTCAGGGCTAGCTTTTTGCTTTTGTGCCTGCCGGCCTCCGGCCTTTTGTAGCATGACAAAAGTAGCGAAAAGAACATAAGTAAGAAACAGAAAGAAAGGGAAAAAAGGAAAGAGAAAAACTTCCGAGGATAATAAATAAAGAGTGAATTCAGAGGGAGGGAAGAGTTTCCCTCTATTTTACCCTCCCGTAAGAATCCTCAAAACGGACAATATCGTTTTCATCCAAATTATCCCCGGTCTGAACCTCAATAAACTCCATATCTTGTTGTGTATTATTTTGGATTCTGTGTTTGGTTTCGGCAGGAATATAAACCGATTCATTTGCTTTTTTAAGAATCTTGTCTTCTCCCAAAGTTACTAAAGCCTCGCCTTTAACAATAATCCAATGCTCTGCGCGATAATGATGAAGCTGCAAAGAAAGAATATTTCCCGGGGTAACGCGGATTCTCTTAACGCAAAAGCCATCACCGGCCTCAATAACCTCCCAGGTTCCCCAGGGGCGGGTGTCTTTTTGCCCGCGTTTATATAAATTTGCCATAATTTTATACTCCGATAAAAAATTGTACTTGATGAAAAGCAATATAGGCAATATAACTAAAAGCGCAAGAATAAAAATATATTGGCGGCGGAAGATTATGCAATCACCAGTAGTAAACCAGGCAATGGATATCTTAAGGTTACTGAGACAGGTAACCGAGGGACAAGATTCAATTTCAGAAAAACTTGAAAAAATTGTAGAGATCATTGCCGAGAAAATGGGTGCCGATGCTGCAGCCTGCTATGTTGCCGTTGATGATTATACGTTAGAACTTTTTGCATCATATGGTTTCAATAGCGGGGTTTCCCACAAAATATCAATGCGTTTTGGCGAAGGTTTGGTGGGCGAAGTCGCACAGAATAACCGATATGTTGCGGCAGCCGATGCCTGGAAACATCCGAAATTTTCATATAAACAAGAAATGGGGGAAGAAGACTACAAATCTTTCCTCGGCGTTCCGCTGATCCGTTGGAGCCGTTCCATTGGCGTTTTAACGATTCAAAACCGCGAAATCCATGAATATTCCCAGCTCGAAATTGACATTATGGAAACAATCGCAATGGTCTTAAGCGAGATGATTGCTTCTGAAGAAATGTCAGATTACAAAAAAATGCTGATAAAAGAGCGCGGGATTATTGACAAAGAAAAGAGCAAAGGCTTGAGCCTGAGTAAAGGCTATGGCATGGGGGCCGCCGTTGTCCATCGCCGCCGCCGCGTTGTTACCAAAATTTTTGCCGAAGACAAAGACAAAGAACTGCACCGGTTAGAAATTGCCTACCGACAGATGAATGATGATTTGGAGAAAAAATTCACATCAACCCAGCTCGGCATAGGGGAACATGTTGAAATTTTAGATGCTTACCGAATGTTTGCCCAGGATAAGGGCTGGTATAAAAAAATCTCCGGCAATGTTCAGGGGGGCTTAACAGCCGAAGCAGCCATCGAACGCGCTTATGAAGATATGTGGAACCGGCTTTCTGCCACCACCGATACCTATCTGAAAGAGCGGCTGCATGATCTCAGAGATGTGTCCGACCGCCTGCAGTCATATTTGAGCGGTGATTTCGGAACCGTTGAAAAAGTTGATTCCGATGACATTATCGTCGTGGCTCAGACAATGGGTCCGGCCGATTTGATGGATTATGATTATACCAAAATCCGCGGTTTGATAATTGAAGACGGCACACCGACCATGCATGTGGCAATCGTGGCCAAGGCTTTGGGAATCCCGGTTGTTGCCAAAATAAAAGGCATTTTTGAGGAAATAAAAACCGGAGAACTGGTTGCCGTCGACGGAAACGAAGGATATGTATACCGCAATCCGTCGCAGCAGGTGCAGGAGAAATTCAAGGCCAAAATTCTTGAAAAACAAAAACTTCAGCAAAAACTATCGGAGCTGAAAGCCAAACCTTCAGAAACGCTGGACGGCGTAAAAATCAGTCTTTATATCAACGTCGGCTTATCTTTTGACTTGGATTATATCGAGTCGACAAATTGCGATGGAATAGGGCTGTACCGGACGGAGATTCCTTTTATGGCATCCGAGAATATGCCGAATGTGGAGCGCCAGGTAGGATATTATCGGGAGCTGATGGACAAAGCCGGCGAGCGCAAGGTCATCTTTCGCAGTTTGGATGTCGGCTCGGATAAACTTCTTCCTTACTGGAGCAATATGGGCGAAGAAAATCCGGCCATCGGCTGGCGATCGATTCGCATCACGCTGGACCGCCGGGCGATTCTGCGCAAACAGGTCAGAGCTTTTCTGCGTGCGGCCGCCGGCAAAGAATTAAATGTCATGTTCCCGATGATCTCAAACCTGAGCGAATTTGAAGAAGCCAGGGAAACGCTTATGCTGGAACTGGAAAAAGAAAAACGCAAAGGACATGAAGTTCCAAAAAAGGTAAATGTCGGCCTGATGATAGAAGTTCCGGCCATTGTCTTCCAGTTGGATGAAATTCTTCCCAAAGCCGATTTCATTTCTATCGGAACCAATGATCTGGCTCAGTTTGTTTTTGCCTGTGACCGTGGCAATCCTCGCCTGACAGAGCGTTATGATGTTCTGTCCGGGCCGTTTTTGAGCATGATGGAATTAATTGTCAGCAAGGCTGCCAAATATGGTGTTTACTGTTCCGTCTGCGGAGAAATGGCGGGCAATCCGATCGAAGCTATGGCATTAATCGGGCTTGGATATCGAAACCTCTCAATGTCCGGTTCATCTTTCGGGCGTGTCAAAAGCATGGTTCGTAGCCTGAACGTTTCCGAGATTTCCGATTATGTGCGGATGCTGCTGAAGTCGGGCAAAAAGAGCGTTCGTCCGCAATTAATTTCCTATGCCTATGATCATGGTATTGAAATCTATTAAAAAATGTGCAACAATCAACCAAATTCACCAACAAGAGGATAAAGTTGTGACCGAAGAAATCAAAAAAGAAGAAAAAGCTGCTGAAGGCGAAACCGTTTCTGAAGCAGCCCAGCCCGCAGAAGATAAGATTGGCGGAATTTTAAAACAGGCACGTCTTGGCAAGGGCAAAAAAATTCAGGATATCGCACAAGTCTTATGTATTCGCAAAGCCTACCTGGAAGCAATTGAGGCCAATGATTATGATAAAATTCCCGAGTTTCCGTACGGTATAGGCTTTATCCGCTCTTATGCCGAGTATTTAGGTTTAAACAGCTCGCTGATTATTCAAAAATACAAAGAAGAAACAGAACCGGAAATACCGGAAAACGAGAATGCCGGTTATGTTCCTGAGCCTCAGTCTGAGGCCGCCGTTCCGGGCAAAAAATATCTGATGATCAGCTTGCTGGCCATTATCGCCGTATATGCGGCATGGCATTTTTACAGCAGTTATAAAAGTCTGCCGCTTGATGCCGAAGATTCTGAAAAAGAAAGCATCAGCGAAGAAATTGCCGGTGATGAGGCACAATATCCGCTCGTCGTAGAAGACTTTTCTATGAATGAAGGCGATTCTTCTCCGGTTCCGCAAGAAGAAAATCTGCCGGTTATTGAACCAGCTCCGGTTGAAGAAAGTGCTCAGGTCAACGTGACGGATGCCTCTTTTGAAGAAGAGCCTGCTGCCGCTCCGCAGCCAGAACCGGAAACAACGGCTACTGAACCGGCTGCTCCGACGGCAGAGATCACTCCGGCTGCAGAGCCCGTTCAAGAGCCCCAAGCAGCTGCCAAGCCCGCGGCTCCGGGAAAATCAAACATTGTTTTTGAGATAAAAAAAGAAACCTGGATTGAGGTTAAGACAGCAGACAAGCTTTATTTGAGCAAGGTTTTGTATGCCGGCGATTCTTATACGTTGCCAAAAGCCAAAGGTCTGATTGTATCTGTCGGGCGCTTTGACGGGGTAGAAACCTTTATTGACGGCAAACCGGTAGATTTTCTGCCGAAAGACCGCAAAATGAACATTGACTTGGAAGCCGCTTTGGCAAAAGTCAACCGGAAACTTTAGACGGTAAAAGAATTAATTAAGAAAATAGCTGGCCTTTGGTAAGCTATTTTCTTTTGTTTTTACAACAAGGAAGAACAAATATGACAAATCATACTCCGCAAATTATCCGCCGTAAATCGCGCAAAATTATGGTCGGAAACGTTGCTGTCGGCGGTGATGCCCCGATAACGGTACAATCAATGACCAATACGCTGACCTCGGATATTAAGGCCACGATTGAGCAAATTCAGCGTCAGGAAGCCGTCGGCTGCGATATTACTCGTTGTTCCTGTCCGGATGAAGATTCCGCCCGTGCGTTAAAAGAAATCACCAAAGCCGTAAGCATTCCGGTTGTCGCTGATATCCATTTTGATTACCGGCTGGGAATTTTGGCAGCGGAAAACGGTGCGGCCTGCCTGCGGATTAATCCCGGCAATATCGGCGGGGCGGATCGGGTCAAAGCAGTTGTCAAAGCGGCCAAAGATTACGGCTGCTCGATTCGTATCGGCGTTAACGGTGGTTCGCTCGACAAACGACTGTTGGAAAAATACGGCGAACCCTGTGCCGACGCTTTGGTAGAGAGCGCTTTGGAACAGGCCAAAATGCTGGAGGACAATGATTTTCGCGAGTTCAAAATCAGCGTCAAGTCGTCTGATACGTTGATGATGATTGATGCCTACAAAAAGCTGGCAGCAGCCTGTGATTATCCGTTGCATTTGGGCGTTACCGAAGCCGGCGGCCTGCGAACCGGCACAATTAAGTCGGCAATGGGGATCGGGGCTTTGCTGATGGCCGGTATCGGCGATACATTGCGGGTTTCGCTGACGGCAGACGTGGAAGAAGAAGTCAAAGCCGGTTTCGAAATTCTGAAAGCGCTGGATTTGCGCCACCGCGGCATTCGCATTATCTCTTGCCCGACTTGTGCCCGTCGCGGCTATGACGTGCAAAAAACGGTCGAAACTTTGGAAAAACGCCTGTCCCATATTGCCAAACCTCTGACTTTGGCCGTAATGGGCTGTGTGGTCAACGGCCCGGGCGAAGCCGGACATGCCGATTTCGGCGTTTGCGGAGGCAAAGGCGGCGATAATATGATTTTTGTTGACGGCAAGCCCTCTCATAAGGTAAAAAGTGAAAACATTGTCGACGAATTGGTTCGTCTGGTCGAAAGTAAAGTTAGTTAGGAAAAGAAAAATATGAATTTTGCAGAAAAACTCGCTAATGTGGTTAATCGTTACGATGAGTTGGAGGCTCTGGTCGTCAGTCCCGGATTAAGTTCCGATGAGCTGGTGAAAATGAACAAAGAGATTTCACAGTTGGCGCCGGTTGTTGAAAAAATCCGCAATTATAACCATGCCGAGGCCAATATGAACGATGCCAAAGCGATGATGGAAGATTCGTCGCTCGACAAAGAAATGCGCGAAATGGCCGAAGCCGAGTTTTATGAGCTGAAAGAAAAACTTCCCGAATTGGAAAAAGAAATCAAAATTGCCCTGTTGCCGAAAGACGAGGACGACGAGAAAAATGCGATTCTTGAAGTTCGCGCCGGTACCGGTGGTGATGAGGCCGCCTTGTTTGCCGCCGTGCTGTTTGAAATGTATCAGCGTTATTCGGCAACCCAAGGATGGAAATTTGAGATTCTTGACGCCGATGAAAACGGTCTGGGCGGTTACAAGCAAGCCTCGGCTAAGATCACCGGCAAAGATGTTTTTGCAAAATTAAAATTTGAATCCGGCGCCCACCGTGTTCAGCGCGTTCCGGTAACGGAATCCCAGGGACGCGTCCATACTTCCGCCGCCACGGTAGCCGTTTTGCCGGAAATTGAAGAAGTGGATATGTATATCAATCCGGCCGATTTGAAGATTGATGTTTACCGTGCCTCCGGCGCCGGCGGACAACACGTTAACCGGACGGAGTCTGCAGTACGCATTACTCATATTCCGACCGGCGTTGTCGTTCAGTGCCAGGATGACCGCTCGCAGTTTAAAAATAAGGAAAAAGCCATGAACCACCTGCGGGCAAAATTATATGATATGCAAAAAGAAAGCATTGATTCCGCTTATTCGGAAAAACGCAAACTGCAAATCGGCAGTGGCGACCGCAGCGAACGGATTCGCACCTATAACTATCCGCAGGGACGCGTAACCGACCACCGGATTAACTTAACGCTGTACAAGCTGGATGAGGTCGTTTCCGGCGATGCACTGGACGAGATTATTGACGCGCTGGTTATGGAAGATCAGGCACAGCGTCTGGCCGAACTGGATTAGAAAAAAGTCCGGCAGTTGCTTGTAAAGAAGAATATTAATCACCGGACAAGCGTAATATTTTTAAAATCTTCCAAAAAAATATCAGTCTAACGTCTTATCTTAAAAAGAGATCTCTCTCCATAGTCTGGAGAGAGATCTTATTTAATTTATTCGGGATAAATTGTACCTTCATCGCAGTTTTTGCCGCCACCTGCAAGAGCTGCTTGGCAGTTAACTTCACCATCATAACCACTTTTTGCAATATAATATCCATCATTTAACCATTTGTCTTTACCGCTGTTGGTTGTACAGCGCCGTTCTCTTTTACACCAAATACATTTAGGTCCACCTTCTTTATCACACCAGTCACACCATCCTGCATAGCTTACCCCAATAATATAAGTTGATTTGCAAGCATCAGGATCAACAGCAGGCGTGGTTGTTCCTGTATTGGTGTTATTGTTGTTATTATTGTTATTTCCGGTATTTCCGCCACCGGTGTAGTTATTGTTGTTATTATTGCCGGTATTAGTATTTTTCGAGCATTTATAGCAGGTACCGTAAGTTGCCCCACAAGAACAAGATTTAGATCTTGTGCTGGAAGTTGTGTAACCTGATCCGCAAGAGCTGGATTGATACCCGCTCGGGCAGGAGTAAGAGTGAGTATGTTTGCGGCAGGAGTAGCAAGCACTTCCGCATTCAGTCGAACCGCTGCGGTAAGATTCATATCCGCTTCCGCAACTAGAGCTTTTTGATCCGGAAGAACATGTGTCATTACATTTATAACAAGTACCGCATTCTGAAGTTCCGGCATAAGCACCGGTATAAGAGCGGCTTCCCGTAGTGCAGTCTTTACATCTCCGGCAAGCGGTTCCGCACTCTGTATAAGAAGATATAGAACCTGAATAGTTTTTAGAAGTCCCGGACGGACAGGTATCATTACAACATCTGTAACAGGTATAACCGCAGGTATCCCTTCCTGATGATCCGCGGGAAGAATCACAAGTTACTTTATAATTAGACGGACAACCTGTCGACGGCGAAGCAGTACAGCATTTGCCGTAAGAGCTATCCCACGGACAACGGTTTGTCGATTTATACAACCGTCCCGGAGAACAAGAGTTGACATAGCCTTGTTCACGGCAGGCTCTCGGCCGGTCTTCTTTACAACCTTTGTAATAAGGTTTGCCGTTCGGACATTGGTCGTTAACAAAGGACGGCAGAGAACAGGTTTGTGTATTATACCCGTTATTCTTACACCAGGTAACGGCATCACATTTCAAGTAATGATCATCACGGGAACAGGTTCCGATAACAGCTTGATATTGCGGACATTCACCGGAAGAATAATAGGTATAGCCTTTCTCCTCGCAATACTCGGTATCGGAGTTGATGTTCATATTAATATCGCCCTGAACAATCTCATCATCCTGACAGTCCGGCAGAAAACAAATGCCAGCTGAAGCATTGGAAGGCGGGAGAAAGACCGCAAAAGCAGCGGCAACAGCAAGAACCGACACCGCAGAGTTAAGTTTCATGTGTAGCATAGTGTTATAATTTTTCATCGGCTTCCTCCCTTATAAAAATTCTTTTCTATATTGTCGTCCTTTTTTCTTTGTCTTTGCCGGGCGCTTTATTTTTTTAGTCATTGCCGGGCTCTTTTTTTCTTTCGTCATCCCCGGGCTTGTTTCTTTCTTGTCATTGCCGGGCTTGACCCGGCAATCCAAGTCAAATAAATTAGCTTTATTGTCATTCTGGATCCCCGGGTTAAGCCCGGGGATGACTTGAAAAACAAGTAGCCCGAGAATGACAAATATTTCAAAGCACCTTGTCATTCACAAACCCCGTCATAGCAACGCGGTCTCTTGAGCACAGTGTATTCAATTCGCCGCGCGCCTGCCGTGCAGGTGGATCCCCGGGTCAAAGCCCGGGGATGACAGATGCTTAAGAACGACAATAAAGATACTATAGCACAACAAAAGGTATGTGTCAAGCTATATTGAAAAATGGGGCGGGGATTTTGGCTAAAGTAAACGGTATAAAAGTAAAATAATACCACTCCTGTTGATATTTCAAAACCGGCGCTTTTTTTTATTGAGTCCGTTCGCTAAAATCGCTATTATCTGAGCAAGGAATTTATAATAAATGTCAGAACCGAAATTTGTACATCTGCGGGTGCATACCGCTTATTCTTTGTCTGAGGGCGCAATGCTTGTGCCCAAACTGATCCACCGGCTTCATGATGAGGGCGTGGCGGCAATTGCCGTAACCGATACGGCCAATATTTTCGGCGGAAAAGCTTTTTCCAAATATGCTTCCGATGAAGGGGTTAAACCGATTCTCGGTTCTCAGTTCTATCTGCGCAATCCCGATTCGCAGGATTTGCTCAAATGCAAAGGAAAAATCGTCGAACCGGATAAGATTGTTTTGCTGGTTATGAACGCCGAGGGCTATAGCAATATTATGCACCTGATGAAACGGGCTTATCTTGATTTGCCGAACCCGCAGGAAAAACCGCAAATTACCATGGCGGATCTGGAAAAATTCAATGCCGGGCTGATTATGCTGACCGGCGGCGTCGAAGGCCCGATAGGCCGTTTGCTGCTGGAAAACCGCGCGCCGGAGGCGGAGAGCACGCTGCTGGAATTGCAAAAATATTTCGGCGACCGCTTATATATGGAAATAGCCCGTATCGGCCTGGAAGAAGAACAAAAGACGGAAGATACGTTTATCGATTTGGCCTATAAATACAATATTCCGCTGGTGGCAACCAACGAGGCTTTCTTTTTTGATACCGACATGTACGAGGCGCACGACGCACTGGTTTGCATTGCCGCGGGTGAAGTTGTTGCCAACCCGAACCGCAAACGTTTTTCGCCGAACAACCGCCTGCGCTCGCAGGAAGAAATGGTTGAACTGTTCAAAGATCTGCCGGAAGCGGTGCAAAATACCGTGAACATTGCCATTCGCTGCAATTATCTTTCTTCAAAGGTCAACCCGCTGCTGCCGATTTTTGAATGTCCGGACGGCAAAACCCAGGATGACTATATTGACGAACAGGCGCATTTGGGACTGCGGAAACGTATGGAAGCCACGGTTTATACGCCGGAGATGACGGAAGAAGAACGCAAGAAAATTGATGAAGAATATTACGCCCGCTTGGAATATGAGTTAAGCGTCATCAAAAAAATGGGTTTCCCGGGATATTTTCTCATCGTGTCTGACTTTATCCAATGGTCAAAAGACCACGGCGTTCCCGTCGGGCCGGGACGTGGCTCCGGTGCCGGTTCAATTGTTGCCTGGTCGCTCCGGATTACCGACTTGGATCCGATAAAATTAAACCTGCTGTTTGAACGTTTCTTAAATCCGGAACGTGTCAATATGCCGGACTTTGACGTTGACTTCTGTCAGGAAAATCGCGGCAAAACAATCGAATATGTTCAAAAAAAATACGGCTATGATCATGTCGCGCAGATTATTACTTACGGTAAGCTACAGTCCAAGGCGGTGATTCGCGACGTTGCCCGCGTTTTGCAAATGCCTTATTCCCAGGCCGACCGCATCAGTAAAATGATTCCTCCCGGCGTTCAGGGTAAAAATCCGACCTTACAGGAGTCTCTCGACCAGGTGCCGGAATTGGAAGAAATGCGCGTTAACGACCCGCAGGTCAACAAACTTTTTGACATCGCCATGAAATTGGAAGGTTTATACCGCCACTCCGGTGTTCATGCCGCCGGTGTGGTTATCGGTGACCGTCCGTTGGAAGAATTGACACCGCTGTATAAAGATCCGCGCTCCGATATGCCGGTTACCCAGTATGATATGAAATTTGTTGAAGAAACCGGCCTGATTAAGTTTGACTTCTTGGGCTTAAAAACCCTCACCGTCATTCAGCGCGCCGTCGATTGGGTAAAAAAAGATTATGGCGTCGAGCTGATTATGAGTGATATTCCGCTTGATGACAAGCCGACTTATGAACTGATGCAGCGGGGCGATACAATCGGCGTATTCCAGTTTGAATCTGCCGGTATGCAGGATGTTCACAAACAAATCAAGCCGGACCGTTTTGAAGATTTGATCGCTATCGTATCATTGTACCGCCCGGGGCCGATGGACAATATTCCGAGCTACATTCGCCGCAAGCACGGCGAAGAAGAGATAACTTATCTCCACCCGGATCTTGCGCCGATTCTTGATGAAACCTATGGCATTATGGTTTATCAGGAACAGGTTATGAAAATTGCCCAGGCTCTGGGCGGCTATACGATGGGCGGTGCGGATAAGCTGCGTAAGGTTATGGGTAAAAAAATGCGCGACGAGATTCCGAAACAGCGCAAAATGTTTACCGAAGGTGCCGTTGCCAAAGGAATTGACGCCGACGTCGCCACCAAAATTTTTGACCAGATGGAAAAATTTGCGTCCTATGGTTTTAACAAATCTCACGCCGCGGCCTATTCGCTGATTTCATACCAGACCGCTTATCTGAAAGCGCATTATCCTGTCGAGTTTATGTGCGCCATCATGGCGTTTGATATCACCAATACCGACAAGCTGCTTTTTTACAAAGAAGAATGTAAAAAAATGGGCATTAAGGTTTTGCAGCCGGACATCAATAAATCCGGCGCCGACTTTACGGTGGAAGACGGTAATATTCGTTATGCGCTGGCCGCGATTAAAGGCGTGGGTATGGCTAATATGAAAGTAATTGAAGAGATCCGCAAACAGGGCGGCCTGTTTAAGGATATTTCTGATTTCATCCACCGGATGCCGCTGGCCAACAGCAACCGCCGCCAGCTGGAAAATATGATTAAAGCCGGCGCTTTCGATTGCCTGGAGAAAAACCGCGGCAAACTTTTTGCCAATGTTGATACGATTATGCAGCATATTTCTTCTGCCAATGAGCTGAAAACCAGCTCGCAGTCTTCTCTGTTCGGGACAGAAGAACTCCAGTCAAAAGTCAAACTGGCAGAAAAGCCCGACTGGCCTGAATTGGAAAAACTCAAACTCGAGGCCGAGGCCGTAGGCTTTTACCTCTCGGCGCATCCGTTAGACAGCTATCGTTCCGGCATGGAGCGTTTGGGGGTTAAAAGCTGTGCGGAAGTTATGAACGGCGTTAAGGTCGGAGACACTGTCCGTGCCAAACTGGCCGGCTGCGTTACTACTTTTCAAAAGCGCATCAGCAAAAACGGCAACAAATATGCTTTTCTCGGTTTGTCGGACGCATCCAGCGGTTTTGAGGGAATTTTGTTCTCTGACTTGCTGGCAAAATATGAAGACACCATCAATTCAGGACTGCCGCTTCTGGTCGGTGTGACGGTTGAAAAGCAGGAAGAAGGCGCTAACCCTCGGGTTATGATTAATTCGGTCGAAACCCTGGATCAGGCAATTGCTGACGGAGTAAACGGACTGATCATCGGGCTGAACAGTGTCGAGGCTGTTGCGCCGTTAAAAGAAATTCTGCGCCATGATAGAAACGGCGTTAATAAGATATATTTAAAACCGGAAAACAATGATTGGGATATCCGTATCCAACTGGCGGGAGGCTACGCTTTTGCCAATGATATTTTGAGCAAAATCCGCGGGCTTCCGGGTGTTTCTTATGTAAAGGAGCTGTAAAATGGCAGATATTTTCAACAAATTTTGTTCTGTGTTCAGCCAAAGTTGTCCGGTTGTATCAACTAAAGATTCCAACGAAAAAAGCTGGCCGAAGTTAAAGTTTTTGCCGTTGTTGCTGGATCCGTATCGGTTCTTTGTAGATGTTTTTTCCGGGTTCCTCGGATTGGCTTTTTTATTTGGTTGTCTGATGTCTCTTGTTTCTTGCTTGTCAGGTTTCCATTTTATCTGTACTTTGCAATCCGAGGTGGGAGATTTTCATTGTTCGTCTTCTGTCAGTCTTTATCTTGCCGATTTTATACTCAAACTTGGCATAGGTGTTTGGTTTTTGGTCTGCTATCTGCGGCTGATTTCCGGAGATAAGCTCAGCTTGAATCTTATCTTCAGACCCGGACGTCGTTTTTTCAAAACATTTTTGACGGTTGTCGGTTTCTTGAGTTTATTTATTTTCCCGATAATTTCTTTTTCCTACCTGGTATCAAGGCAGCCCAATCCGGATTGGCGGATAGAAGTTACGGTTTTTGCTTTTTTCTTTGTTCTGTTTATTATTCCGCTTTTTGGGCTCAGGCTGTTGTCTTTGTTGGCAGAATCTGCTTTGGGAAGCAGCGGCTTGAGTTGGAAGGAAATCTGGCGGCGGACTTCCGGAAGTAATTTAAAAATTCTGATTTCATTGTTTTTTATGCTGATGATTTTTGTATACCTTTCTGGCAGCCTTTCGGGAAGTTATGTCGGCACAGCCGGAGCCCATCCTTTATATATTGCTTTTATGTCAGAATTTATTTATGATTTTTTAATATTAATGGCAACTGCCTGGCTGGCCGGACTGAGCTATAGCCTGAAATTATTTTTAACTGGAGAAAAATGCAATGAATAAAGAAAACATCATCATTTTGCCGTGGCAGGAATGCCTGAGCCGGAGTTTTGGATATTTTCTGGTTAATTTAAAGACCGTATTTTCGATCATTATACTGGGAGTTTTGATTGTCGGATACGAAGCCGTCGCTGGAACGCCGCTTTTTTGTTCTTTGACACAAACGGAAAACTGCACGGCAACGCAGGGGGCTTATATCGGCGTCGTGGCTTTGACAACGCTTTTTTCTGTTTATGTAATGGTTGCATTTGCCCGGTTTATAATTTTGAAAGATACGCCGCGGCCGTTTGCTTTGCGCTTTGGCGGACGGGAAATCAAAGTGTTGGGGTATCAGTTATTGATAGATGTGATCCCGGGTGTAATTTTCGGACAGATTATTGGGATCATGGCTGCGCATATCAATATTTATCAGGATGTAATGTCAAAACAGATATTTTTGTTGGTTTTGGTCGCAATTCTGATCGCAATGATAATGCTTTCACGCTTAAGCCTGGTTTTGAGTGCCGCGGCGGTGGACAATGAAAATATGACGCTAAAAAAATCTTTTGAAGTCACTCGTGGAAATTCAAATAAGATATTTTGGGGAAATATTGTTATCACCCTGCCGATAATCGTTTTGATGACGGTTTTGGGGTTTGTCAGCAATATCGCGGCAGACAGTTTGGTTTTGCGCCTGATCTTTTCCGGCATATTCCTGATTCTTATTTTTTTGAATGTGGCCGTAAAAATGTCATTCAATGCCCATTTGTATCAGTACTTTGTTTACTTTGATAACAAACGAACAGAAGATGCGGAAGCACGCGCCTTGGATGAATAAGTTAGCGCTCTTGTCCCCAAACCGGTGTTTGGGGATTTTCTTTAACAGCCAGAGGATGATATAACCGCCTGATGCCTTATCACCGAGAAACATCTACATTTGGTGCAAAGAGGGAGGTTCTGTCCTCCCTTTTACATTTTGCTGATAATTTCTTTTGCAATATCAAGCTTGTAAAAATCTTTGATATTAGGCGTCTTTTTTGCATAATGGCGGTCAATTTCCAACGCCAGAATATTAGCTTGTTGATTCAAAAAGTCTTTCCCGAGCATAATGTTTTCGCTGTTTTGCGCCAGATAATCGGCATACCCGCGTGCATCTTGAATATTACCCTGCAAAAGCCCGCTTCTTTGCGTATATTTTTTGCTGAAAAACAGAATAATGATCATTGTTGCACAAAGCAGCAGTGCCGACCATAAACTGACTTTGGCGCAAAAGATCACAAAACTCAGCAGCATAAACAAAACGGCAAAGGCCTTACATAAAAAATTAATGATTTTGTTTTTCCAGCGAATATTGAAAAAGATCAGATAAAAGCCGAAAGACAATGTTGTTGCCAGCAAAGAAAGAAAAACTTCCGACGTATCAAGCGACAGCAAAGCAATAAACCATTCCGTCAAAATCAACATCCCGATGCTGAAGAACAGATATCCTGCGTTCAGTTTGAGGGCAAAAAGATTAAATTTTCCCTTCATATCCTGTGCAATATAGCGGGAAGCGCGTTTAAGCTTGAGGATATTGTCCTTAACCTGTAAAACAGCATCTTTTTTCCCGAACAATTCATTAACGGCTCGTTGTTCGTTTTTGTTCAAAACCCTCAGATTATCTGTCTTTTTAACCAACAAAATATTTCCGTCGGCATTTTGGATATCAATGATATTCTTCTTGAATAAGTCAAGCAAAAAGGCGCCGAAACTGATTTTATCATAAGTCCCTTTAGCCAGGTAACGCAGCATCATCGGCGTCTTTCTGAGAGAAAATGAGGGCTTGGATGGATTTTTCTGAATATATCTCCATGAAGCAAGATAAGCCCCGAGAACAACTAGCAGACAGACAAATGCAAAAATAATGTCGCCATAATCAGCAATTGCCCAGGCAATTTTGTTGGAAAACGTCGGCGGGGTAATTACGCCTTTAGGAATTTGTACCGACACATGCATTCCTTCGGCCAAAAAGAGCGGAACTTTCGCCACAAAGCCGATAACATTTGGAGCGTCTTTTGTAATGGTAACATCATCAACATTTAAGCGTCCCGGATAACCGATAGCCAAACTCTGGGTAATGGGCTCGCTTCCTTTGGGCAGAACAATAGAGGCTCCCGCGCGGGCAATAACCAAGTTCCAAGCGCTGCCGCTGACATTCCAATAAACCTCGTCATAGTCGGGATAATAAGAAACCTGTCGATCAACAACATAGGTAAAAACATAACGATAAACACCGTTTTCCAGCGGAAAATTCTTTACCGGCATTAAAAGAGTTGAGCCGCCCTGTTTGTCCACTTTATATTCTACCGGCATATCGTTAATGGTCACGCTGATAACGCTGACATCATTTTGGCGGATTTTTCCGTCCCGCGAAACAATGTTGTCAGGCACAGGAAGAACAACCGGCGATTTGAGCTTTTGTCCGTTAGCAATAACAATGATTGTTTCCTCAATTTTGAGCAGACCGTCGGGCAAGACCTCAATCCGGGAGAACAAATAAGGAATATGCTCAAAAGCAGGAACCCGTGCCCGCTGGTTAAACGGTGGCAATAAAATGTCAATGGTGTCAGCGGAAGATTGAGAGGCAGATTTTTGTGTCGGCTCGGAAATTTGGGGAATTGGTGCAGGAGAGCGGGCAGCAGCCTTGTCCTCATTTTCAATACGTTTGATGGCATCTTCATAAATTTTTTGAAAAGTAGATTTCTCAGCTTCCATGTCTTGGGGCAGAGGATCTTCTTCCACGCTGGTTGCCGTACTGCCGTTAGAAGCGCTTTCCGGATCATATTTGGTTACAATCGCACCTTTCAAGCGGTTTTTCATATAATTAAACATTTGCTTGGGTGAAGAAAAACTAACCTCGGAAGACGCACCGCTGTTATCCGGCAAAAGACTGCTTTGCCGAACCCGGTTTGCTTCTTCCAGAGAGATAACTTCCTGCGTGCCGGCATAAGAGTTATGCACCGTAGTCAAAGCTGCTGCAATGAAATATATTGCAAAAAAAAGTTTTCTCATAAAATAATGCCTTATGTTAACCAAATAGATATACATGTTATTGTATCGTATGAATTATTAAAATTATCATAATTTTTGAATTGGAGACAAAAGATAATGAATAACAGCAAAAAGATCGCCGCCATTATTCTGGGTGCCGGCAAGGGAACCCGTATGAAGTCGGATCTTCCGAAAGTGATGATGCCGTTAAAAGGCAAGCCGATGATTCGCCATATTTTAAATACGTTGGAAAGTATGGGCGTAGATAAAATTATTACGGTTGTTTCTCCCGACGGACGAATGGTTGCCAAAGAAGTTGCGCCATATGAAACGGCCGTTCAGGAAAAACAACTCGGCACCGGTCATGCCGTATTGGCTGCCCGCAAAAATCTCTGCGGTTTTGAAGGCGATGTGCTGGTTATCTTCGGGGATAATCCGATTATCACCAAAGAAACGTTTTTAAAAGCGGTCAAAAAGCGCAGAGAAGGCTATGCCGTTGTTGTTTTGGGCTTTCGTCCCGAAGATCCGGCACGCTATGGCCGGCTGATTATGCACGGTAATGAACTGAAAGAAATTGTCGAATATAAAGATGCAACGGAAGAACAGCGTCAAATTAACCTTTGCAATTCCGGCTGCATGTGTTTTGACAGTTCGGAAATGTTTGAGCTTTTGGGGGCGGTCAGTAATGAAAACGCTGCCGGTGAGTATTATTTAACAGATGTCGTCAGCATTGCCAACCGCCGCGGGATGAAATGCGGCGTGGTTGAATGCAGTGCGGAAGAAGTTGCCGGGGCCAATACCCGCGAAGAGTTGGCTTTGTTGGAAAAATACTTAGATGCCCGAGAAGGAAAATAATGCATTTTTTGAAGCAATACTGGTTTGGAATATTCATCGGACTGATAATCTTTTGGTTCTTGGTCTTCTTTATGATCGTGGCTTTTGCACCGCATCACGACAATCAGAGCAGGGGCTTTAGTCGTTGTACGGAAGAAATGGCTGATGAAATCCAAAATTGTTCGCAAAATCGTTTTTTTTGCACATTGGGAGCTGTCCTTTCCGGCGCCGGCTGTGATGTAAACGTGATTGCCGATGGTTTGGGCATGTGGCTGCGGGGAGAACAATCCCGCCCGTGGAGCAACTATTATTTTACACCCGATTTGTCCGCTCCGGAAGAAGACGAATATCTTGACGGACAGGAAGAATATTATCAGGCGCATCCCGATATGCGGGAAACAATGCGCCGCTTAAAAGAAATGAAAGGGGATATTTGATGGCAGAGAAAAAAGAAAAATTACCCGGCTGGGACTTGAGCGATTTGTATAAAGGTATAGATGATCCGGCCATAGAAAAAGACTTGGAAAAATACCAAAAAGACAACTTGTCTTTTGCC
Organism: uncultured Alphaproteobacteria bacterium; assembly: GCA_944390885.1. Taxonomy (GTDB): domain Bacteria; phylum Pseudomonadota; class Alphaproteobacteria; order RF32; family CAG-239; genus MGBC133411. Next base: position 45,582 of record CALXRP010000003.1, on the reverse strand, counting down.
AAAAAATACAAAGGTAAAATCGCCGGATTAAGCGCAGCGGAATTTGCCAAAATGCTGCAAACTTATGAAAAAATGGTAATCAGGGCGGAAAATCTGGCCAGCTTTGCCAGCCTGAATATGAATACCCAGATGAAAAATGCCAAAGCCGTGGCCTTTTATCAGACCATCAGCGAAAAACTTACCGATTATGGCAAGCCGGTTGTTTTCTTTACGCTGGAAATCAACAAACTTTCCGATACTCAGGTCAAAGAACTGTTGAAAGACAAAGCCGTTGCTTTTTACAAACCGTGGCTGGAACGCGTCCGCCGTTTTAAGAAATATGAGCTTTCTGAGGAACTGGAAGAGCTTTTGCTGGAAAAATCACTAACCTCCGGCAGCGCCTGGGTGCGGCTGTATGAAGAAAGCTCGTCGCGCCTGGTTTATACCGTCGACGGCAAAAATTACAACGACGCCGAAATCAGCAAACTTTTGCTGGATAAAGATCCGAAAGTCAGGGAAAAAGCCGGAAAAGAGCTCAATCGCGTCAGCAAAGAAAATTCTGCGCTGTATTCCTTTATCTACAATATGGTCATTAAAGATAAGGCAACGGAAGACGCCAAACGCGGTTTCAAAACGCCGATAGCCGAACGCAATCTGGCCGAGAATGTGGAAGACGCGGCGGTTGAAGCACTGGCTGAATCCGTGCGCAATAAATATGCCGAAATTTCGCACCGCTTTTACAAACTCAAGGCCAAATGGCTCGGCGTTAAAAAGATTCAGTACTGGGACAGAAACGCCCCGCTGCCTTTCTGTCATGATACGCATTACAGCTGGAAAGAAGCTGTTGATACCGTGCTGAACGCTTATCACGAATTTTCACCCAAGCTCCATGCGCAGGCGGTTGACTTTTTCAAAAACGACTGGATCGACGTTCCGCCGCGCGACGGCAAAAGAAGCGGCGCCTTTGCGCATTCCTGCTCCAATGAAATGCACCCGTACCTGTTTTTGAACTTTGTCGGCAAACAAAACGACGTTCTGACCTTGGCGCACGAACTCGGACACGGCTGCCATATGCGCCTGAGCAAGGCTCAGGGGGCTCTGAACGACGATATGCCGATGACGTTGGCGGAAGTTGCTTCCGTTTTTGGCGAAATGGTCACTTTCCAGTCGCTGCTGCGCCAGACCAAAGATGACAAAGACAAACTCTGTCTGATTGCCGGCAAAGTAAACGATATGATTAATACCGCGTTGCGCCAGATCAGTTTTCACTTTTTTGAAACCCGTGCCCATAATGAGCGCAAAAACGGCGAACTTTCCGATGAACGCTTGTGCCAAATCTGGGTTGAGGAGATGAGAGCCTGCCTCGGCCCGTCTGTGGTGGTTGATGAGAACTCTGCCCATATCTGGTCGCAGGTCGGACATTTCTTCTTTTTGCCATTTTATGTCTACGCCTATTCTTTTGCCGATTGCCTGGTCAATTCTCTGTATCAGGTCTATCAGGAAGGTTCGGTTAAGAATTTTGAAGACAAATATCTTGATATGCTGGCTCATACCGGCAGCAAGAAATATGACCAGCTGCTCAAACCTTTCGGCCTGGATGCCAAGAGTCCGGAATTTTGGAATAAAGGGCTGAGCCTGATTTCTGGTTATATAGATGAGCTGGAACGGCTTGATAAAAAATTAAAGCTATAAAACAAAAGGGGAGGGCGAGAGTTCTCCCTTTTTATTTCGGAATGTCATAAAGCCAACGGATAAAGCCGAACCTGCTGAAATCAAACGGCGGCTCATATCCGAACATTTCGGCAAAAGGGGCAATGAGCATATAGATAAGAATAATGGCACATAAAAGCCATCCTGCCAGCTTAAAACCAACCCGGATATAAGGCATAACCTTTTCAAATGTTTCTTTAAACCGTTCCTCTGCCATTGCTTTGCCTTTCTTCCTTAGAAAGGGTACATTGCTATAAGCTAAAAGGCAAGAAAAATCTTGCCTTTTAGTTGCCTTGTTTCACCAACATTTTTTAGGGTATTTAAGAGGTTGTATTATTTTCCTTATCCCCAATAACGCTGTAAGATTAGCTTAACAGTCTCCCAATGCTGAGCACAAATAATAAGAGACAGAAAAAACAAAATCATATCTATATAAAAAAGATAAGTATCATTTCTTGGATCACGAGGAAAATTAAAAAGATTATATTCAATGACAATATATGTTGCCCATAAAACATCAAAAATAATCAGAGAAAAAGTGAGAGGGGCGACAACATTTAATATTATAACAAGGCATGTCAATACAAAATATATCAATGTTAGAATAAGAATTATTACATCCTTTATTTTGTTAGTTAATATTGTACTTTTGTTGTCCATTCCCCCCTTCGCTTTCATAACTATTTGCTATTATACCTATTTTTGTATAAGTTATTATAGATTTTCTCAGTAACTGTTCCGATGCCCTGTTCAACAAAATTTCTTGTCATTGGAAAAGCAGCTCGGCCAAAAATTTTCTCACCTAAGCGATTGGCAATTCTATTTGCAGCGATGCTACTGCCAATATTCTCGGCATAGTTTCCTAATGTTTCGTCAACAGTATTTTCGTGTTCGGCGGTTCCGCTTCCGTAAATAGTACCTGCTTTTACTACATTTTTCAATGGTATTTTTTTTGTTGTATTAATGTACGGTGAGCCGGACATTGGCACCAATTTAGAAAATGGAGAGACTGCTCCGCCGGCAATTTCACCTACAGCTGTCAGAACAGGTGCATTTTGGCGTGCTTGTTCGAGTTTTTGCCTTTCCTCATCTCTGTGGGTTATATATCCCCGCTTAAATGCTTCAGACATACTTTCGTTATTTTTATTCCAACTGGGGACAAGACTGCCGACGGCATATCCAACCCCGCCGAGAACACCTTCAAGCTCATCAGACCAGCCATAAGATAATCTCCAGAGGAACAACCTTTATAATAATTTTTAGTAAGATTGTCTCATTTACAGTATATTGAGCATGCGTTATATGTTGTTTCCAAGCATTGTTGACATTCTAAAGCTGTTGAAATTTCAGGATTAAAAAATCTTAACAATATGTATCCGCCAATGAGCAAAGCCAATCCGATTATGTTAATAGAGGTAATTTTTATAAACATAATATAAAATAAATTCAGCATGATTAAGCACAATAGAATTAAGGTAAACTGTACAATAAGCGAGGTTGGCATTTGGGTATAAGAGTAAATATCATATCCTTCATTTAGAATATATGATAACACAAGTAAAAAAAATAAAAAGGATAAAGCTTTTAATAAAAATTTTTTCATAAATACTCCTTTTCTTTGATTATATTAAAAGCTTTATCTTGAATGTCAATCTTATTTATAGTAATCTCTAGGATTTCTTGAGCAAGCGTCAGCAAGGTCAAGACCTTTCGCTGCGCCTTCCCAACCTTGGCGATTGGCATACCAATCGTCAGCACTGGCTTGAAAACCATCTTTTATAATCCCATATGGAGCTTCTCTGAAGAAGCTTAAAGTTCTGCCAACAACTTTTCCCCAAGCTCCTCTTTTAGCAGCCTGATAATTTCCCTTACAATGAAAATATTTGTCATTTCCAATGTATCCATCCTGCTCCATTTGTGTTTTGTTTCTGATAAAATCTTTAAATGGAGCAACTAGCCCGGTGTTAGTTATGCCTGGATAATAGGGATCGTGAAGAAAATGGGCATTTAAATGTTGTTCTGTCAATTTTCCCCAATCTTTTGAAACAGAAGATTTAGGAGTACGAAACCTTTCCCAAAAACTTGTAGCTTGTTGTGCCGCGCCGTTTGGTTCCGTCGCACCGTATGTTGCCTGACCGGATGGAGTGAAAGCTCCTTGCGATGACATATTCGCATTCTGTTGCGTCCCGTAAGAGCTTTGCGCCGGCGCATAAGATGTTTGCCCCGAACCATACGGCGTCTGCATTTGTGCCTGTCTGGCCTTCTGCTCTTCTTCCTCCCGCTCCTGAGTGCGAAAATCATCAACTATCTGCTTTACCGCCTCTCTGGTAGACAGATGAGAATAATCCGGTTGCTGATTTTCTTTTTCCCATTGGCGGTAGTCGTTAATAAAATTCATTATGTTCTCTTGAACCGAAAGTTCGGGATTTACGGGCTTTGGCGTAAACTTTAACCCGAATTTACAGCGCGTCGGCCGCTGTCCGTTATTGGAATTGTGATTATCAAACATTTTCCGCTCCTTTATTAAGTTAATGCATAACAAGGAATTCTTCTCTCCGTAAAACGGTTAAATTAAATTCCTTATGCATTCAAATAAAGAATAATATTCCAAAAGTCAAGACAGGAGGAAAGTTTTTTAACAAAAATCAGCAATGCTTTCTTGCCGGGTAAATTTCATCAGGTGTTGTAATTTTATGCGAAATCGCCAAAACAAAAGGGGCTGTTTTATGCCCCTTGTCCGCTTTCGGCCAGTTCTCTTGCCCGTTGCAGATAGTGTTGCGATGTTTCCGGGGTTCCGACATAACCGAGCGAATAATTGGTTACCACAAATCCAAACGGGTTTTTCATTGCATCATCTTTGGTCTTAAATGGCAGATTCATATAAGTAATACGCAGTGTTGCCCGCCAGATTTTGGTATCAATCTTGTCAGAATCCGGCGTCATATCCATTGTCAAAAACTGCACCTGCCACAAGCCGAGCGTCAACGGCCGCACCCATTCGACTTTAACATAGCGCTGCAGGGCGTTTTTCTTAAATTGTATCAGGTTGTATTTCACGTCGGTATTGTAAAAGCGGCTGTATACGTTGGCTTCTGAATACCAGTATATCGTCTGCCTTTCGCCCCAGCGGGAAAGCAGCTGATCATAATCAGACGTAATGGAATTGCGCAGTGTAATATATTCGGAAATATGCTGCTCGGCAATCAGATCCGTCACCAAAATCCTGCGCTCGGCCGGTTGCACAAGCTCCAGCTGAGAAAAATATTTGTTAATCTGCAACAGACGGGGATAAACGGTTTTTTGCGGCAGCATCAGATAAATTGTGAGCGCCAGCATCATTGTTATGCTCATGCTGATTACTGCTAAAATAACCAAAATGCGGGAACTCCAGAGATACCGTCTTTCCGGCATGGCCTGCGTATGGGCGCGCTCGGGATAAAGCCCGAGTTTGTCAGGGCTTTCCTTTTCTTTGAACTTAAAAACGGTATAAAAAATGTCAAGCATAAGTTGTCAAAACCTTTTCGCGCCGCAAGAATATGCAAATATTTTATACATCAGAGTTGAATAAAAGCAAATAAATACTGTTAATCTCCGAAATATTGATATAATTTATACCCGTACATATCTTTATAAAGGGTTTAAATTATGAAAAAAATATTGGCATGTTTGGTTTTTGGCATGTTTTTTGTTGTTTCTTGCGGCCCGCGCGAAGAATATTCCGTTAGTGAAACAACCGTATCATCGGCGACTTATTCCGATTGGGACAGCGCAATCCGCGCCGACGTGGATATGCAGAATATGTACTTAAACCAGCCGCGCAAAATCTCAAAGCCGATAGATATGTATATGACAATGGCGCTGGCCTTGAAATATAACTTTACCCGCCGCGTTGTCAGTTATGAAGAAAGTTTGATAAAGGCCGGAAAGTCGCCGGTCAACCAAATCCCCGAGATTATGGGGCAGGCCGGATACCTGAGCCCCGATTCTCTGTCCGATGCCAATTCCGAGCTCCGGCTGGCCTGGAACCTTTTGGATATGAGTACGGTTTATTATCAGACCGTCGATCAGGAATACCGCAAAAATCTGGCTTTTGAGCAGAGCCGCAAAGTTATTCACAACCTGCTGCAGGAAACCCGCGTGCTTTATTGGCAGGCTCTGACGGCACAGCGCCTGCTGCCGGTGATTGATGATATGATAGAGGTCTTAACGCTGGAGGTTGACGAGCTGAATGCTCAGGCCAAAGACCTTGCAAAATTAAATCAGTATCTGCCGACAGATAAATTGGTGTTAAAGCGCGAATATATGGAAGCCGTTAAAAACTTGTCCGAGTTAAAACGCGGAATGGAAACGGCCGAGACCAAACTGGCCGCTTTAATGGGTTTTCATCCGGCAACGGAATACAAACTGGTCGGCAAGTTGTACGGCAATTTTGCCCTGCCGGATATTCGCACGCCGCTGGCCGATATGGAATGGCTGGCTCTGACCAACCGCCCGGAACTCAAAATGCGCGATATGGTGAATATTGACGAGAACCTGGAGTTTACCATTCAGGAGTTCAAATCCACCACTCAAAATGATTATCAAAGCAACCCTTCCTATTACAACAAAGTCTGGAGCCGCAAAGCTCAGGAAATCGGCTATCATGTTTTTGAAGATGTCAGAAACCCGCGGGAAGGCGAGCTGGAAGCCTTGCGCCGCCAGCGGATGACCAACCTGGTCTTAAGCCAGCTGTATGTCGGCTGGGCTGCTTATATGTCGGCGCTGGAAGATTATCAGATTAATATTGAAATCGCCAACGTATCGGAAGACATTGCCGAAGACATTACGGTAAAACTGGGCAGCCGCGATTCGAAATCTTTGTTGGAGGCCGCGCGTGCCATTGCTGATGAGGTCAAAGCTTCTAAGGCCTATATCGAACTACAGGCCTCGCTCGGAAACCTTTATGCTGCGCTGGGGCTTGACGCACTACCTTATTATATGTTGGGTGAAAAACCGTCTAAAATTGCCGTTTATCTGCATACAACGCTGGAAAAATGGCGTGATGGCGATTTTCTGCCGGATAATCGTCCGTATCTGTTGAATGTGCCGTCCAAACGTCCGCCGGTTAATTTGTCAACGGAAGACATTCCTGATCAAAAACTGGAAACCGGACAGGATTATCTCTATACCATTCCGGAAGATGCTCTGAAAGATCTCAATGCTCGCGGCAACCTGACATTTAAAGCCGGATTGATAGATGACAGCCCGCTGCCGGATTGGCTGACCTTCGATGAAAAAACAATGACGTTCTACGGAACGCCGATGCCGAAAGACGGCGGAACCTATCATGTGAAGGTCTATATTATAGATGAGTACGGCAATGTTAATTACATTACGTTTAAGATTATTGTCGATGAAGTCTACGTGCCGTCAATGCAGGTCAGAGGGTTGACCAAAGGCCGGAATGCCACGGTGCTGAAACGCTGCCGCGGAGCAAATTGTGTTGATGACTACATTGCAAACGGTGAAATCGGCAAAGAAATAGAAACCCGCCCGCGGTACTAAACAAAAAAAGCACTCTCCGGAGTGCTTTTTTCTATGCTGATTTTTAAGGAAAATAGTCTAGGTGGTAGAAAGAAAACTCATCGATGCTAAAGACTATCCTTGGCAGTAACTTTTGTATCCTGCCTTATTTTCTTTATGTCATTGCCGGGCTTCGACCCGGCAATCCACCCTTCAAAGCACAACGCCATTCACAGACCCCGCCATAGCAACGCGGCCTCTGTGGTACAGTGCTGTCAACTTGCCGCGCGCCTGCCGTGCAGGTCATCCCCGGGCTGCGTTTTTTATTATGTCATCCCCGGGCTTGACCCGGGGATCCATTTGGCGTCACCCTGAGGGTGTGACCCGGGGATCCAGGTCAACAATAAAGCTAATTTATTAACGTGGATTGCCGGATCAAGTCCGGCAATGACGTAAGAAAAAGATACCGGGGATCCACCCTTCAAAGCACAATCTTAACCGCGGAAAGCAATGGAGCAACGCGATCCTCAGGGCACAATTCCGACAACCGATCGCTCAGGCCGTCGCCTGTGGATTCTCGGGTGTAAATTCCCGCACGCGGGCCCCTTGGCACTTCGCAAGCTCAGCGATTTTATCCGGCAGTCCCAGTGCCTGCGGCACGCGACGCCGAATGCAATTGCGTCCCGTAGGGTTCAGACTTCGTACAAATCTAAGCTGAAGCTAGAGATTTGCACTCGTTCTCACCAACTATCGACTTCAAGCCCGAGAATGACAAAACTTTAATGCACAATCCCTCATCCGGCACGATTGGGTGCCCTTTGCGAATAGCTTAGGTTTTGGAGCAAAAACCGAAAGTGAAACCCCTCTCCCCTCAAGCCTGAGGGGCGGGGGAGTTGACCAGCCCGATTACCGAATGATTTCTTAGCTTTTGGCCCAAAGGGGTAATAGTGAAGTACAGAGCATTGGAGCGTAGCGACTTTAACTTTGGGCTGAAAGCTTAGAAAATGAGGTTGGGATTGACTTTTGCTTACTTTTGGTCAAGCAAAAGTAAGAAAAAGCTTCTTTGCACCCAAAAAGTAACAATAAAAATAAATTATAAAAAACAAGAAATAAGAAAAAGAATAATAAATAAAAAGTGAATTTTAGAGATAAGGAAAAAACACCAATCGATTCTCAAAAATTTTGCTTCTTTTACCAAAAGACCGAGTCTTTTTCCTGATTCTGTATTTCGAATCCGCATAAAGCACAATATCTTGTGAATGAGATTCTGAAACCGAAAATAGTTTTTGTAAATTTAAGCTTTTTTTGTGACTCTTGTGTACAAATATGTTGATTACGTCAAGAATCTATGGCGTTGAAAAACAATGATATTTTTTTTGTTAAGAAAGGTTAATCTTTTTATCCACTATTAAAAAAATTTTTTTTAGTGGAATTATAGCAAGATAGCAATGTCAAGCCGGAAAAAGAATTTTTTTGCCCTTGTTTGCATCATATATTTCGCTCAGAATATCAGCATATTCAAGATGATACGCGTTAAGAGTTTTGAAATAAAAAATTTTTCTGTGCATACTATATCTAGTCTTATTTACATTTTGTTAATACTATATATTGTATGCTTGTTATCAGGTGATAACACAAACAATTTTGTTTTTTATAACTAATAATAACGAAGGAATGAGCGAAGATATGTCCGTGAACGATAACGAAATTTCTCAGAGCAAGATTGCCGAGAACATCCCTTTTGACAGTGTCACCAAAAGAGATGGTACCTTAGCCCCGTTTGACAACACCAGAATTTTTAACGCTATTAACAAGGCCGGTACGACGACGGGCGAGTTCGGCGAAGAGGAAAGCTGGCTTTTGACCGCTCAGGTCTTAAAGGTTATGAAGCATAAGTTTACGGAGTCTCTTCCTTCCATTGAACAAATTCAGGATATTGTCGAGCAGGTTCTGATCTCTGCCAACTATTTTGCAACGGCCAAAGCTTATATTTTATACCGTGACCAACGCAACCGTATGCGTTCTGATAAAAAAGTCATGGTCGATGTTGAAAGCTCCATCAATGAATATCTGGAAAAACTGGACTGGCGCGTTAATGCCAATGCCAACCAGGGATACTCTAACGGTGGATTGATTTTGAACGTTTCCGGCAAGGTTACGGCCAACTACTGGCTGAGCCATGTTTATCCGGCGGCTGTCGGCGAAGCACACCGTAACGGCGATTTCCATATTCACGATTTGGATATGTTGGCCGCTTATTGCGCCGGTTGGTCGTTGAAAAACCTGTTGCATGAAGGCTTTAACGGCGTTCCGGGCAAAGCGGAAGCCGGTCCGGCCAAACACCTGTCTGCTGCAGTCGGCCAGATGGTTAACTTTATGGGCACTTTGCAAAACGAATGGGCCGGTGCTCAGGCTTTTTCTTCCGTCGATACATATCTTGCACCGTATGTCCGCGTAGACCATTTGACTTATGAGCAGGTTGAGCAATCTTTCCAGGAACTGATTTATAACCTGAATGTTCCGTCCCGCTGGGGTTCTCAAACACCGTTTACCAACTTTACGTTCGACTGGGTATGCCCGGAAGACCTGCGCGACAAACATCCGATGATTGCCGGTGTTGAGCAAGACTTCACTTACGGAGATCTGACCGAAGAAATGCATATGATTAACAAAGCATATATTTCGGTTATGATGAAAGGCGATATCAAAGGCCGTCCGTTCACCTTCCCGATTCCGACTTACAATATGACTCCTGATTTTCCGTGGGAAGATGAAAATACCGAACTCTTGTTTGAAATGACAGCCAAATACGGCCTGCCTTATTTCCAGAACTTTATCAATTCCGTCTTAAAACCGGGACAGATTCGCTCAATGTGCTGCCGCCTGCAGCTTGACCTGCGCGAGCTTTTGGCCAAAGGAAACGGCTTGTTTGGTTCTGCCGAACAAACGGGCTCAATCGGCGTTGTTACCATTAACTGTGCCCGTTTGGGATACCTTTACAAGGGTGACGAACATGCCTTGTTGAACCGCGTTGACGAGTTGCTGGAACTGGCCAAAACTTCTCTGGAAATCAAACGCAAAGTTATCCAAAGACTCATTGACAACGGCTTGTTCCCATATACCAAACGTTATCTCGGCACTTTGCGCAACCACTTCTCGACTTTCGGCGTTAACGGTATTAACGAGATGATCCGCAACTTTACCAATGACGAGCACAATGTTGCAGATGAATGGGGCCAAGATTTTGCCGAAAGATTCCTGAATCATATCCGCGACAGAATGGTAAAAATTCAGGAAGAAACAGGGCATATGTATAATCTGGAAGCCACACCGGCCGAAAGTGCGACTTACCGTTTTGCCCGCGAAGACAAGAAGAGATTTAAAGGAATCCTGCAAGCCGGGACGGAAGAAAATCCGTATTATACCAACTCGTCCCAGCTGCCGGTTAACTACACTGATGACCCGTTCGAGGCTTTGGAACTGCAGGAAAAACTGCAAACCAAATACACCGGCGGTACGGTATTGCACCTGTACATGGGTCAGAGAGTTTCATCAGCCAAGGTCTGCCGCGACATTGTCCGCCGCGTTCTGACCAACTACCGACTGCCTTATGTCACCATTACGCCGACGTTCTCGATTTGTCCGAAACACGGCTACCTTTCCGGTGAACATAAGTATTGCCCGATCTGTGATGAAGAGAAAAAGGCAGAAAAAAGAAGAGCCGCAGCTTCCAGAAAAGAAGTTGCATAGAGTAAAATTCAATCAACAAATGGAGAAAGAAATGAATACTGTTAATTTTGAAGATGTAAAATTAAGCGATGAAGAAAGACAACCCTGCGAAATCTGGACCAGAGTAATGGGTTATCACCGTCCGGTTTCCGAGTTCAACAAGGGCAAAAAATCTGAGTTTTACTCCCGTGTATGCTTCTGCGAAAGCAAAGCCGTAAAATTTGATGCAATGGATGTTGCAGCTGAGTAATTCTTAAACGCTTTGTCAAAAAACAATCCCCGGTAGGATAATCTTTCATCATACCGGGGATTTTTATAAGAGGTAAGAAATGGAAGAAATAAATATCGGCGGCATTGAACGTTTCAGCTTGGTAGATTATCCCGGACAGGTTGCTGCGGTTATTTTTCTGCAGGGCTGTCCTTGGCGTTGCCCGTTTTGCTACAATACCGAGCTGCAAAAAATCGGACAGAACGGAAATCATGACTGGAAAGTGATTTTTGAGTTTTTGCAAAAACGGACAAAGGCTCTGGACGCCGTCGTTTTTAGCGGCGGAGAACCGCTTGTGCAGGATTCTCTGGAAGAAAAAATCAGGGAAGTCAAAGCCTTAGGGTATAAAATCGGTTTGCATACCGGGGGGTATCGTCCGGAACATCTGAAAAAAATTCTGCCTCTGCTGGATTGGGTCGGTTTTGATATCAAAGCGCCTTTCGTTGAAGAAAAATATCAAAAGGCCGTCGGCGGAGCCAATCATCTTGCCAAAGCGCAGGAAAGCCTGCAGCTGCTTTTGAACAGTGGAATCTCCTTTGAATGTCGAACAACCTGCGACCCCCGCATTTTGAACATAGAAGATATCTATGCTATTGCCGAAGAACTCAAAAAGCGCGGTGTCAAAAGCTACCACTTGCAAAAATACCGCCCGATTCCGTCAGATACCGTAACGCAGGACTGGCAATGCGAGCAGTTTTTCAATAATCCCGAACTGACGGCTTATTTGCAGCAAAGTTTTTCTGATTTTGATTTGCGTAAATAGCTTGACATAATAAAATCCCGGCATAAAATACAGGCTTCTTAAAAATTATTAATTTCTTAAATTATTTGTTTATGGAAAAGATTGCTTTTTATGCCGGATCTTTTGATCCTTTTACCATTGGACATTTTCGAATTGTATGTGAAGCTCTGTGCTCTTATGACAAAGTTATTATCGGTATCGGTGAAAATCCCGATAAGAAAAAACGCTTGTTTGGCATAGAAGAACGAAAAAATTTGGTATGGCAGAGTTTGCAGGATTTTTTAGGTCTTTGGAAAAGCCGCCGTCTTTGCGGAAATATTTTTTCTGTCTCTGAGGAAAAAGCTATGGCCCGCCTGGAAACAGACACCGGTTGCCTTTATGTTGTTTCTTATGAGGGACTGACGGTTGATGCTGCATTATATTATGGGGCAACGGTTTTGATTCGTGGAAAGCGAATTATCGGTGATGATGCGGATGAAATGTATCAATCGATTATCAATAAACAGCTTCTTGCTGTTCGGCACCGTCCGTTGGGAATGGAGCTGATCCCCGTTCCGCAGGAAAACCTGACTTATATTTCTTCTTCTGCTTTTAAAAACCTCTGCAAAATGGAAGAATATATTGCCGCCATGTCTTATGTTGCCCCGAGGGTGCATAATGCCATGATGAAAAAATGTTTGAGAAAAACGTTTATTGAAGCCTATCACGAAACGGTTCCCGGATATTTTAAGAGTCAGCCGGAAGAAGCGTGGGATAAGTTATGCGAGGTTTATGAAAAAAGACCGTACCATAATCTGAGCCATTTAGCTTACGGAATAAATTTTCTTAATATTTACTATCATTTGTCAAAAAATCGGCAGAAGATTAAAAAAGGAGATATTCTGTTAGCTTGGTTTTATCATGATTTTGTTTCGGGGGAAACCAATGCGGAAGAAAAGTCAATCGCAAAAATCATAGACCGGCTCTACCTTGATAGAGAAAAAAAGCTTATACCGGCTCTGATCCGGGCAACAGTTCATCGACCGGATGTCGTCAGACAAACGGACGAAGAAAAATTGATAAGCGATATGGATATGGCAATCTTGGGCGATGCGGCCAACTATGGCAGATACAGCCTTGGTATCTTGCAGGAATATGCGGATATCGGAAGCTTTGTGACAGAAAGAAAAAGTTTTTTGCAGCGGCAGTTAAAATCGGAAATTTTCCATCTTCCGTTTTTTAAAGAGATATTGGAAGAAACAGCCCGGCAAAATCTGCAGAGAGAACTGCATTATTGGCAACAGCTGTCTTAATTGTACAAGCCCCCGTTTAAAAGCGGGGGCTTTCGTATTTGACAAAAATTTTCCGATTTTTCTTGACAATCGGCCGTAATGGTGTTTATAAACGAACACAAACAAATTTTTATTCGTATAATTTTTAATTTTTTTCAAAGATGAAGACACAGAGATTTCAGTTTAAAACCAGTGAACAGGAAGCGATTGTAAACTTTTATGTTGAAGAATATCATTTCTTAAGCAATGCATATCCTGAGAAAATTGTAATCCAATGGGGCGGAATTATTTTTAACAATGTTGAAACGGCTTATCAGGCCGCAAAAATTGCAGACCCCGCTATTCAGCGAAAAATATCCAAAATGAGCCCTGATGAAGCCAAGAAGTATGTAACGCATGTAACAGTGCCGGATTGGAATAATGTAAAATATAAAGTCATGTATGATCTGCTTTGGCAAAAATTTTACGGCAACAAAGACTTGGGGCAAAAACTCCTGGCTACCGGCGACCGAGAGATTGTTAAACTTAATGGCGCCGGAGATATTTATTGGGGTGTATGCAAAATAGATGGCTTCTATGTAGGTGAAAACAACATTGGAAATATTCTGATGGAAATTCGCCAAAAGCTGCAAAATCTTAAGTAGCAATCTTTAACAAAAAAGCTTCGTCCTTTTAGGCGAAGCTTTTTTTGTTGGGGCTTATTTTTTTTTGAAATTTCTTTTGCTGCCGTATTTTTTTCTCGGTTTAATATCGGGAGTATTAGGCCGGCTGCGCTCGAATTTTGACTTTCCGCTAAACTTGTGCGCAGCTTTTTGCATAACTTTCTCATCTTTTTTCAAAGCGGCTTTTTTGTTTTCTTTGACTTCCACTTTGATTTCAGCCATTTTCTGCATCATTTTCAGACGGCTTTTTTCAACAGAAAAACCAAACTTTCCGAGCTGCCGTCCCAAGGTATAATAATGCCCGTGGGCATAAGCCAGGATTCCTGCTTTTTCGAGTGCCAAACGCCCCTCGTCGTCAAGATATTGATCATCAATGTCAACGGCAACAATCTCGGCCACAAACATATCATGCGTTCCGTAATGTTGAATGTCTTTAACTTTGCATTCCAAAGAAACCGGCGATTCTGCAATCTGTGGAGCCTGAATCCGGGAGCAGGCCAGAGGCGTAAGTTTCATCTCTTTGAACTTGTCAACGCTGCGGCCGGATTTTACACCGCAATAATCAGTAGCAGCCGCCAAAGCAATTGTTGGAAGATTAATGACAAATTCTTTTGTTTGACTGATAATTTCATGCGAATAGCGCGATGGCCGGATAGAAACATAAGTCATTGCCGGTTCGGAAGCAATAATGCCAGTCCAGGCGGCAGTCATAACATTAGGTTTGTCCACTGTTCCTGATGAAATCAGCGCCGGCGGCACCGGAGCCAGAATTGTTCCGGGTTTCCAGGTTATTTTTGTCATGGGAAAATCCTCTGATAACGGTTAATAATGCTATAGGTTTATTCTAAATTTCCCTCCCTTGCAAACAAAAAATAAAATTTTTCCGAATCCTCGCCGGGATTCTTTGCTAACTCCGATATCAAAGTTCTAAAAACAGCAGAAAACCGCCGGTTTGCGGTATGATGGTACGACATATATATTTATAGGTAAAAATAATTTGATATAATATCAAAGCCTTTGCCGGCAGAAGCATTTTTTTATCAAAATATTAAAGCATTTTTAACCAATTCTTTTTAGTTTATGCAAACCGCATTAAAGCAGCCCAGACTTCAGAAAAACATGGGGTATCGCCAGAATGGCGCTAATCGGGCGAAGAATCATCATAAGGGATTGCGAGAAATAAAGCAGAAAAAACTGCTAAACTTTTTTGCGCCCGAAATAAGCTTGGATAAAAGGGAAAAAAATGAGTTTTAATATAGCATCGGCATCTTCAAAAAATAATTCGGTTCAGATCAAATCAGCCAATCGGAACCAGACTCCTGAAAATTTTTCGGAAGAAGCTGTTGCCAATGAAAATGGAAATGAAGATGGTGAAGTAAAGGCAGCTTCAGTTCAAAAGTCTTCAGAAACTTCCAGGCATTTTCCAACCTTTCGCAGCGCGTTAAGCGCCGAAACCATGCAGACATTAATGCGGATGTATGCCCGGTGACAAACTGGCTGAAAATCAGCCGTAGTCCGGCAAACAGTAAATACTAAAATACCAAATACAATAAGCCTCGTTATTTTAACGGGGCTTTTTAAAACACAAAAGCTCCCTAACAAACAGAGAGCTCTTAAAAATGGTGCGCTAGGCCGGAAACTTACCGATATCTTCCAAATCCCTTGAACAGCTTGGCTTTGCTTAAATTTAAAAAACAAAAGATTTTTAATATTCCTTTAGCTTTAACTCTGATTTTCTTGTACATTTTCTTCAAGAGAAGCACCAAACTGTTTTTTCGTATTCTCTGAATTTTTATCAGAAACAGTTTTTCCCATTGCTTTTTCTATAATTCCTAATAATTTCTTGGCTCTATCTATAAAGTATGTATCAAAATCATTACTTTTCAACGCAGTGTAATTTATTAGGTGAGATTCCACACGAGATTTTAACTGCTCCTCTGTTAATTTATCTACTTTTCTTAAGATGCTCTCTAAATAGACGCTAGGTGCATACCCTCCAATAGAGCGATTTGTAGCTAACAAAAGTGGAGTTTTATTAATTACTGAATTATATCTTAATCGGTCAATTCCTTGCTTTTCACAATAAGCCTCAGGAAAGATATGGTGAATATCAGGAGCTTCTGTTAAACTATTAACAATATCCATAGTTGTATCATTCATAAAATCATGACATTGTTCTTTATAAATAAGTGCCATAATTCCCTTATATGCAGCACTCAAACGTGTTTGTAAAGTTAAAAGACGTGTGGCTGAAAAGAATGCCGAATTTATTGTTCTCGCTGGATTTGGTCTTCCATAAACTTCATCAATAACATCTTCTATATCATTTGCATAGCGTGTTTCATTTGCTCCACCATACATTTCGCCTAAAATACCACACCAATACCAGCGAGTTAAAATATTAATAACATTCGGATCGCTACACTTACTTTTTCCCAAATAGGCGCAAATAGCTGCCAAGGGTATTAATTGGGTTGTATATGGTAAATCCCTCATTCTAAATACATACTGATACTTCAGCAAAAACTCTTTTGCTAATTTAAATCCTTCAAGAACTTTATTTCTATTTTGACGATAAGAATTATAGTCTAAAGTCAGAACATCTTTCTTTTTACAACTAACGGCACCAACTTTTCCTAATTGTTTATCGTTATAGCTTGTATATAATGTAACAGTTGTCAAAAAAGTTGTTTCATCTATACCATCTAAAACATCTGTTCTAAGAGTATCTCCAATGCCTTGAATAATATCTTTGCAATTTTTCCAATCTTTTCTCAGATCAAAACCTTCTTTTGTATCTGGATCTGTATATGTTGCAAAAGTCGCTGTAACTAATTCAAATACCGTTAAAGGAACTCCACCTGTATTCACATTTTCAAAAACTTTACATACCGCTTCTCTCGGAGTGGTTTTATCTAAAGTTATTACAGGTAATTTGTAGCCTTTAATTGTCTCTATAATTTCTTTTCTAAATTTTTTATTTAATTCAATTGCTGTAGGATTATCTTTATAATAATCTCGATATTCATCACTCCAATCCATTAACAAATTAGAATCAAAAATAATATTTAAAGGAAACATTTTATGTTGATATTCTAGCACTCTAGTAGATAAATCAAGTTTAACATTCCTATCAAAATTTTCTTTAATCTTTTTATCCTCAGGAACCGAAATTACAGCATCGAACATATCGACATCAATATCCAGGCAATCTTCCATAGATAAATAGTAATAACGTTTTATATCTTTATTTTTATCAGTCTTTGTTTTCACAGGTTCATTAGAATAAATTGCCTGAAATATAGAAGTTAAACGTTGTTGCCCGTCCAAAATTAAATATTCTGGTTCTATGTTTTGCTCTTTTACACCTGTTATTGTTCTATATTTAAATTTAATATTGGGATTGCCGTACTGCAAACGCATAATAGCTCCCATAGGATACCCCTGAGAAAGACTTGCAATAATTCCTCTTATCCTGTTATCATCCCAAGTCCAACTTCGTTGAAATTCCGGTAATTGAATTTTAGCAGAAGAAACATCAGCTAAGAGTTGACTTAAATTTGTATCTAATGAAGTTGGCGAAATTATCATATTAAACCTTTCTTTATTTTCACTTTATCCTAGCTAAAAAATATTAAATTTTCAATACTATTGAAAAAAATTCACCACTTTCTGTAACCAAAATTGCCTTTTCTTTTCTCGTATATTTTTATCACTCGTATGTAAAAGGCTTTAAAACTATAGCCAAAAAAATAGTTAATCAATTTTAACAGTATGAGTAGTATAAGCTGTTGGTCTGTTGAATAAATATTATGTCTTGAGGATAGAACTGGCGATATGGAATCGGATACTTACAATAGGATAGCCTTAAATTAAAAAAAATATACATTTTCATATTTTTTTACATTATGATATAAAAACTATTTACTTTTCTTTAGTTTTTATTGTATAATGTCTATATAAGGAGGCACTAAATGATAAACAGACCGCAATATCTTAAAGAACTTCTGTCATTTAAAGATACTGATTTGATAAAGATTGTTACCGGTGTTCGTCGTTCCGGCAAATCGACTTTGTTTGACTTGTACAAACAGGAATTGATTCGTTTGGGTGTTGACGAAAAGCAAATTCAGATAATCAAGTTTGAAGAGATAGAGAACGAGAGTCTGTTGGATTATAAAAAGTTGCATCAGCATATTTTGGATAATTTAGCACCAGACAAGAAAAATTATGTTTTTCTAGATGAAATTCAAAATGTGCCGGATTTTCAAAAAGCGGTTAGAAGTCTATTTGAAAAAGGTAACATTGATCTTTATCTGACCGGCTCAAATTCCAAGTTGCAATCCGGACAATGGGCGACTTCTCTGGCCGGAAGGTATGTTGAAATAAAAATGTATCCGCTTTCATACAAAGAATTTTATGAAACTTATTCGGATGTAGCAAAGCAAAATCCTGATAAAATATATGAAGATTATCTGACATACAGTTCTTTTCCGTATGCGACATATTTCCTGAAACAGGGCACAAAAGACGTCTTAAAACAAATTCATACTTACATAGAGGGAATTTTTAACACCATAATCTTAAAAGACGTTATGGAAAATTCCGGTATAAGCGAAGAAAGTCGTTTAAGACGGGTTATTAAATTTATGGCCGGCTGTATCGGTTCAGAAATATCAATCAAGAAAATCAGCGATACCATAACATCCGACGGTATGAAAATCCAGCCGGCAACGGTTGAAAATTACATAGATGGGTTTAAGAACGCTCATGTTTTGTATCAAGCCGACCGATATGACGTTAAAGGCAAGAAACTTCTGAAAACCTTAAATAAATTTTATCTGGTCGATATGGGAATACGTCGGCACCTGCTTGGCAATAAGGACAAAGACGACGGGCATATTCTGGAAAATATTGTTTATCTGGAGCTTTTGCGACGCGGTTATACCGTCTATGTTGGAAAAGTTGATATAAAAGACAAAGATGGAAAAATCAAGGCGTTGGAAGTTGATTTCGTGGCTGAAAATGAAAACGGCACAGAATATTATCAAATTGCCAACACGGTTATGGACAACGAAATTTTGCAACGCGAATTGCGTCCGCTCGAATCCATCCGCGACCATTATCCGAAGTTTATCCTTACCCGAGATTATGGAACGGCTGATTACAACGGCATAAAAAGGCTTAATGTTTTGAAATGGCTGCTGGGAGAATAAGGCTTAAAAAGTTCAATCTGTACTTAACTTTTCTTCTTGTGTAATCATCTGTTTAATTTTTTCCTGAGCTTCAAAGTAGTTTTGTGTATGAAGAGAGATAATTTTGTATCTTCTCTTGTCATTAACTCTTGGTAACTCAACTCTATAATAGAAAATTTTGTTTCGCAACTGTAAATGGATTTTAGATGCCATACAGTTTGCCATACAGTTTTCAGACATTTTGCTCTCCCATAGTTGTTTATTGTAAAGCAAAAATGTAAGTACTTGTTTTTGAAGGATTTAAAAAAATTAAAGGGCTTAACTTTTCAGCCTCAGCCCTCAACTTAAATGCTTGATTTTCAAGCAAAATAAATGGTGCGCTAGGCCGGACTTGAACCGGCACGGCCTTGCGGCCAACAGATTTTAAGTCTGCAGCGTCTACCAATTCCGCCACAAGCGCATAATCTGAAAAAATTTATACATATAAATTCTGACAAATGCAAGCCTAAAAATCAAAAACAAATTAAAAAGGTGCTGATTAACTCCAATCTTTTGCTTGTGTATTGCAGCAAATATGCTTAAACTGAAAAACGTTAACAAATCATCACCCTTTTTCTGCGGCAGGAGACAGCGTCCCGGCAGAAAAGAGGATTTATAAGGAATTTTACGGATGAAAACAATTGATATTTCATGGCGCCGTTATATCTTTCCGAATATCAATAACGAGGGATGGCGTTTTGTCGGCATTTTTGCTGCAGTCACAGCAATGCTGGCAGTTTTGTGGCAGCCGTTGGGCTGGCTTGGTCTCGTACTTACCATTTGGTGCTACTATTTTTTCCGCGATCCAGAACGCATTACGCCGGATACGCCTGACGTCGTTGTCTCACCGGCAGACGGAACGGTTCAGATGATAGCCAAAGTTAAAGCGCCGAAAGAGCTGGAAATGGGGGATAAGTCGTTTACCCGGATCAGCATTTTTATGAGCGTATTTAATGTTCATGTCAATCGCGCGCCGGCAACCGGCAAAATCTTAAAATCAGTATATGTCCCCGGCAAATTTTTGAATGCTACCTTGGATAAAGCCAGCAAGGACAATGAGCGTCAGTTGTTATCAATGAAAACCTCTTCCGGTAAAGAAATTGCTTTTGTGCAAATCGCCGGACTTGTTGCTCGTCGGATTTTATGCGAAGCCAAAGAAGGGCAGGAATACCGCGCCGGTGAAAGATTCGGCCTCATCCGTTTTGGCTCCCGTCTTGATGTTTATCTGCCGGAAGGCGTTGAGCCTCAGGTTTGTCTCGGCCAGACAATGATTGCCGGAGAAACCGTTTTGGCCAATCTGAAAAGCAGTGCTCCTGAAATGAAAGGAGTAACCCGCTGATGGAAAAGATAAACCGTAAACTTAAAATGGCGCCGCACAAACTGAGAGCATTGCCGTTTCGTAAAATCGCGCCGAATATCGTAACAATGCTGGCTCTTTGCGCCGGGGTAACATCCATTCGCTATTCTATCCAGGCCGATTGGACAAAGGCCGTTATGTGCATTTTCATTGCTGCTTTGTTCGACTGGTTTGACGGCCGGGTAGCGCGCATGCTGAAAGGCTCGACCAAGTTCGGTGCCGAACTCGATTCTCTTTCCGATTTTGTCAGTTTCGGCGTAGCTCCTGCAATTTTGCTTTATCAATGGTCGTTGTTTGATCTGCCGAAATTCGGTTGGTTCTTCTGCCTGTTGATGTCAATCGGCATGGCCATGCGTCTGGCTCGTTTTAACACAATGTTGGAAGATCAGCCTCAACCGGAATATTGGCTGCATTTCTTTGTCGGCGTACCGGCTCCTGCAGCTGCAGCTTTGGCAATTATGCCGGTTTTGATTTCATTTGATTTTCCGGAATATAGCTATATCGTCCGATCGCATGTTTTCTGTGCAGTTCTGCTCTGCATTGTAACATTGTTGATGGTCAGCCGGATACCGACGGTTTCAACCAAACATATGAAAGTGCCGGTATGGATGTTTATTCCGCTAATGTTGGTCGTTGTCTGGTTTGCCAGTTCCGTAATTACGCAGCCATGGTTTACGCTGGGTGTGGCAACGCTGGTTTATGCCCTGACAATCCCGCTGGGAATAATAATCTTTTTGAAAGAAAAAAGAGAATATAATAAAAATCAAAATAAATAAAAAAAACTGCCGGTCGTATGATCGGCAGTTTTTTGTAAAATTTAGTTTAATAAATTATCTGGGTTCTTCTTCGCTGTATTTCTTTTTGTAAATAACGAATTGCCGGAAAAGATGGATCAGGTAACATTTCAATATCACGCACCCATTGTTGAAGCGTGGATGAAGGAATATCTTTTAGCCATTGGCTTTGTTTTTGATAATCCAACAAACGTGCAACATTTTTCTCCCGCTCTTTTTGCTCAAAGTTAAGCTTATCATCATAATACTTAACTCTCTCAGATAAATTATTAAATTTTTGACGATAATAAAAATGAAGGTTCACAAAAACAACCAAACCTCCTAAAAGAAATATAACAGCCATCATAATATTTAAGTAATTAATAAAACAAAAATATCATAATTTACTTTTGTCAATTTGTCTAGCAGTTTGTGTGCAAAAATCCCGCTTATAAGAAAAGCGGGAAAATATGACTTTAATCTTAATTTTTTTTGTCTGCATAAGGGTTACCGGTTTTTCGTACCGTAATTCTGAGCGGAATCCCGCGCAAATCAAAATTCTCTCGCAAACTATTTGTCAGATAACGCAAATAAGACTCCGGCAGTCCTTCCGGATTGCTGGAAAAAATATAAAATGACGGCGGGCGCGTTTTTGCCTGCGTAATATAGCGCAGCTTAATCCGACGTTTATTTTTTCCGAGCGGCGGCGGATAATTGTCAATCATATCGGCAAACCATTGGTTTAACGGAGCGGTCGGAATACGGCTGCACCACCGGTTATAAACTTTGATAACCGCTCGCATCAGCTTGTCCAAATTTTCTCCTTTTAATGCCGAAATCGTAACTGTTGGCACACCTTCAACCTGAGTCAGCGAAGTTTCGAGCTTATAATTTAATTGATCCAAAGCCTCCTTGCGGTTGGCAATATCCCACTTGTTAACCGCAATAACCAAAGCCCGTCCTTCATCAATAACCTGCCGTGCAATTGTCAGATCCTGTTTTTCTAAAACAGCATCTGCATCCAAAACCAAAACCACAACCTGAGCCATAAAAGCTGCATGTTTTGTACTGGCGGCTGACATTTTTTCCAATGAGTCGGAGATTCTGGCACGTTTGCGCAGACCGGCCGTATCGACCAGATTAATTTTATACCCTTCCCAAGACCATTCACTGGTAATGGCATCGCGTGTCACACCGGCTTCCGGCCCGGTCAGCATTCTTTCATCTTTCAAAAGGGCATTGACCAAAGTTGATTTTCCGACATTTGGCCGTCCGACAATAGCCAGTTGAATTGGTCGTTTATCTTCTTCGTCATCAGCGGCGTCATTTTGTTCTTCCTGCTCGGGAGCGGAACATTCCCCTGCCTTTTTTTTCTCAAAAATTTTCAGCGCATCATAAAGTTCGTTCATCCCCAGCCCGTGTTCTGCCGAAAACGGAATAGGCTGGCCAAATCCGAGTTTATAAGCTTCATAAATACCGTCTTCTTGAAGCTTACTTTCACATTTATTGGCCAAAAGAATAACCGGCTTTCCGGATTGGCGCAGAATATCTGCAAAATGCTCGTCATAGGGCTGCAATCCGGCACGGGCATCAAATAAAAACAGCGTCACGTCAGATTCTTCGATTGCCCGCTTGGTCTGTTCCCACATCCGCCTTTCCAGATTATCTTCATTTGAATACTCATATCCGGCCGTATCAACAATTGTTAATGCCAAATCCCGAAGCTTTGCCGAAGCCTCTCTCCGGTCACGCGTCACCCCCGGCTGATCATGAACGATGGCCACTTTACGCCCGACAAGACGATTAAACAATGTTGATTTTCCAACGTTCGGACGTCCGATAATTGCGACTTTCAATGCCATTATTTCTTCCTTAATTTATTTATAAGCCAGTATCTCGGCTTCATTTGTCGTAAAGATAACAACACCGTCGGCAACAATCGGAGCCATATCAATATCTTCGTCAATATTGATAAAACCGATCAATTTTCCGTTATAGGGCGAAATGGAAAAAACATGTCCGTCTGAAGTCGGAACAAGCAGGCGGTTGTTTGCCAACACTGGACCGACGGCAAATTCGCCGGGTTCGTCATTAACATTGGGAATTTCCGTATTCCAAATGATTTTCCCGTCATTTTTGTTCAGAGCCAAAAGTTCATTTTTATCACTCAACACATACAAAAACTGACCGGCAACCCAAGGCTGGTTTGCACCGGAAACCTCACGCTCCCAAATTCGCATGCCTGTTTTCAGGTCAATCGCAGCCAAAATATCGCCGTTTCCGATGGCAAAAATTTTATCATTGTCGATAACCGGATTCGCTTTGATGGCAGCAATATTAGCTAAAGAGTTGTTACGTTTGCGACTAATAAGATTGTCTGCCCACAGCGGTGTTCCCGTACTGGATTTGAAGGCTCTGAGCTCGCCGTTAGAGAATGCGGCAATCACAACATCAAGATATGGGCTGTAGGCTGGTGCTGCACCGCCGACCAATGTTGTATCTTCCGTTTTGGTTTTGTATCTCCAGACTTCTTCTCCGGAAATCGAATTCAGGGCTATCAAAGTATTGTCAATTGTCTGAACAAACAATTTGTCGGCATTGGCTGTTGGAGCAATACGGATAGGCATGCCGGCATCATAACGCCAAATTTCGCGTCCGGTCAGCATATCCAGAGCAAAAACACCGCCAAACCCGGTTGTGGCATAAATCTTCTTGCCGAAATAAGCAAGCCCGGCTCCTTTCATTGAACTTGATTTGTCATCTTTATTCCGCGGTTTCAGGCGTTTTTTCCAAATCTGGTCACCGCTGTCAAGCCGGCGTGCCGTCACAATGGCATCGGCATCAATGGCAAAAACGACGCGATGTGCAATAATCGGCTTGGCAATCAGCATATCGCGTTTGGAGCTTCCTTCACCAAAGCCGGCATCCCAGAATTTTTTTAGCCTGGAAGCGGCCGACAAATGTCCCATAACATGTTCCGAATTTCCGCCTTCCTGTGACCAACGAGGATTTCTGACCGGCTCCGGTAATTTGATTTTAACTTTACCT
Source organism: uncultured Alphaproteobacteria bacterium (assembly GCA_944390885.1). Lineage (GTDB taxonomy): Bacteria > Pseudomonadota > Alphaproteobacteria > RF32 > CAG-239 > MGBC133411. Next base: position 21,307 of record CALXRP010000003.1, on the reverse strand, counting down.
TCCGGATAATCAGGCTGCAATTTGGACGAACCGCTCAAAACAGAAAGCCGTTCTCCTTCCAGTTTGATTTTTTCGTCGGCAAACAGACCGCAAGCGCCCAAAGCCAAAATCAAACCGGCGCATATTGTATTTTTCATCAAATTACCATACATCGGAAATCATCCTTATTTCTAAAAACTATTGAACTGTTTCATCCAAAATCGCAATCATATCTTGCGCTTCTGCTTTCAGGCTGTCAGGCGTGTTGGCATCAGCGGATATCTCGCCGTAGAGCTGCTGCGCCTTGGCATAATCTTTTTGATGCAGGGCGGAAAGAGCAAGCAGGCTCTTGGCCATGCCGCTCCAGCTGCCGTTTTGCAAAACCGGTTCAAGCATCTTTTCCAGTTCATTATACGGGATTGTTTCAACCTGCATGGCTGCCAGCTTAATAATGGCAACATTTTTAACCTGCGGGTTGGCACTGCTGTCATCAATTATTTCCTGCAAAACTTTCTTGGCTTCATCACCATTTCCGCTTTCACTATAATTCTTTGCCAGCTGCATCCGAGCCACATCAGCATAAATACCGTTGTGTTTTTCGGCAATTGATTTCAGCACATTATTGCTTTCTTCGATTTTTCCCTGTTCGGAAAGGGTAGCCGCATAGGCATAAACATTTGAGCTTTCCTGATGGTGGCGGATTCTCCATGCTTTAATGCTTTCAAAGCTGACCGCGGCAACCAAAATTGCAACAACCGCAATAATGATATACAAGCCGTATTTATCCCAGATTTGTTTCAGCTGGTCATTTTTCAGGTCTTCGTTGACCTCGTCAATAAAAGCATCTTGCAAGGTTTTGGGGGCTTTTTCTTTTTTCATTTAATCCAATCTCCGGTTAAAAAGTTTTATTATTCTCGTTTATATCTGAAACAACTTATTTTAGCAAAGATTTTTTTAGCAAAGTTCACTTTGTAAGTTCATATAACAGAAAGTTCTTAATCCAGCGTAAATCTTCAAGCGGAAGTTTTTTTCCGAAGACAAAGGTCTTTTTGTCGGAAATAATGGATACAAAACATCTCCCGGTTGCCGGATTCGGCGTAATATCTATAGCCTCAATTTCAGCTTTGTTCATTTCTCCGTGTTTTTTAGAGAACCCGAAAAACTTATGAACGTTCACGATTTTATATTTTTTAATCACAATCTTATCCTTGCGGAACAATATAATCACCGCCAGAACAATAAAAAGCGCCATTACGCCGTAAAAAGTAAAAAAGCCGCTGCGTTCCAGATTCGGTGCCAAATGTTCAATGCATTTGATTAAGACGGAAGCGCCGACAATGACGGCAATGGCCAAAACATTATAAGCATCCCAAATAGTTTTGCGGATTTTCAAAACAGTTTTGTCAGCTCTCCAAACAACAGCCAGACTTTTTGGAATAGGTGCCTTTTGAATGTCAGAATCAATTTGTAACTCGCCGGATTTTTTCAAGTCTTTGATAGATTTGTTCAAATTCTCAATTTTTCGTGAAACCAGGCCGTCGGCAGTCAGAACCAAAGCCGGCAGGCCGAAAGTGCGGGCATAATTTTCCCATTTGCGGCGCACGTTTTTACCGCGGTAAGAAATATAAAGCGGCACGCATTTTTCCGGATTCTTATGGGAAAGTTCAATAATATATTTATTACGACTGATAAAGCCGAGCTGTGCAAATTCGATTCTGAAGCGCACACCTTCATATTTGGCAATTTTTTCTTTCATGCGGAGTTTTTTGCCGTTAATAAGCCGGGTAACGATTTCTACGTTTTTGCCGTCAAAATAAATTTTACGATACTGAAAATAGTTGCAAAACAGCGAGATAATGATGCCCGCACCGATAAGCATGATGATAATGTCAAAAAATGTCGGGCTCATAATCGGCTGAAAATCGGTGGCGGGAAAATTTCCGGTAAAATCGCTGCGGGTAACGACAATGCCGGCAAAAAGCTCATAAGCGCCGAGCAAGATCAGCGCGGCTCCGGGCAGCAGGCCGATATAAAAAATCCATGCTGACATTCTGTCTGTTTTGCGAGCGGGGATCTTATCCAGCCGGAGCTCAAAGTGGTTGCTGTAATGCTTGGGCATGTGTTTGTTCATATTTTTTCTCTCTTCTTGGCAAAAGCAAATTCCGAATATCACAATAATACAATATTTATTTTAATATTCATCATATTTTTTAATTTTAATTAAAGCTTTAAATTATAATAATCTCAATATAAACTAAAACCGCTTTAATACAAGAAACGTATATTGATAAAATCCGACGGGGAGAAGTAATGGGAAATATCGGCATATTTGCAAACGCAACACATGTTATCGTAACATTAATAGCATTTCTGCTGTTGTTTTTGTCTTGTTTTTATACCGAGAAAGGCACACCTGTCCGCCGGGGTATATGGTTTTTGTTTTTCGGACTGCTGTTGGATCTTTTGGTTGTTTGGATTGAATACAAGTCTTTCAATATATATAAAGCCGGCAGTGAGGTAGAGATATATGTTTTCTTCGAGCTTTTATTGCTTTTGGCCTCAATGGTGCTTCTGGCGGTTGCCGCTTCGCAGATTCTGCTTAAAAATATTCCTGATTTGCCGGTAATTCTGGGCGTCGCTGGGCTGGGGCTGATTTCTGTTGTGTCCTACGTCTTTATCTTTCCTGACGGCAGTATGGTTTCAAGCCTGCGTTATGTTTTCCCGATCGCCGGTTTTGCCTATCTGAGCGTTGGCTTTTTATCCCAGATCACCCAGCGGTATAAAAGCGGCTATATTTTGGCGTCTGCCGTCACTGCAGCCATCAGCTTATTGCTGATTTTCAAACTTTCTCACGTCAGCTGGGCCTTGGATGGTTCCGAATTGTGGTTTTCGGCCGCATTATTTTATATTTTGCTGGCGGCATCAATTTTAATCATTAAAATCAATGCGCTGAGTGCAAAATATGAACAGCAGGAAGAAGAAGTCGAAAAAAGCAACCAACGCCTGGCAGAAATCATCAAGTCTTCGCCTTTCCCGATTATCTTGTCCAAGCTGAATGATGATAAAATCATTATGGCCAATACCAACGCCGTCAAATTGTTCGGCATTCTGCCGCAGGAAGTTGAGCGCTATCGGTTGAAAGACTTTTTTGTAGATGTTGATAACCGTCGGCTTTTGAATGAGAGGCTGGAAAAGGAAAAAGAAGTGCAAGACTTTGAAATCCTGGTCAAAACCCCGAGCGGCGATACGCCTTTCTGGCTGCTGGCTTCAGTCAATATCATTGACTATAATTATGATGTTGTGCTGTATTCCGCTTTTCAGGACATCACATCGCGCAAAAACCGTGAAATGCTGCTTAAAAATCAGGCGATTCGCGATCCTCTGACATCACTTTATAACCGACGCTATTTTGAGGAAGAAGTCTTTAACCGTATTGTGGATGCCAAAGCCAATAATGAGGAATATTGCGTTCTTATGCTTGATGCGGATCATTTTAAACGCGTTAATGACACATACGGCCATAAAGTAGGCGATAAAGTGCTGATAGAGCTGGCCTATACCTGCGAGAAAAATCTGCGGGAAGATGATATTGTTGCACGTTACGGCGGCGAAGAATTTGTGGTCTTTTTGCCTCATACCACCCCAAAACAGGCCGAAGTCGTTGCCGAACGCCTGCGTGAAAGCATTGCGGCCGCTGTTGTTTATAGTGATGAAGGCGAAGAAGTTCGCTTTACGGTCAGTATCGGTATTTCCTCATCCGAGATTTCCGATAATGTCGGAATGTTGATAAAAACCTCGGATGAAGCCTTGTATCGGGCAAAACAGACCGGACGCAACCGCTATTGTGTCTTCCGCCCGGAAGATTTTGAGAACATGGGAGCCGAAGACGAAGCTGCGCGAAAAGAAAGCCAAAACCACCATCCTATTTTTGACAAAGAAGATACGCGTGAGATTTCCTTGTTGGATGGCATAGATTCTTCCCGCATTCAAGAAGACAATGTCGAAATTGAAGAAAAAAAGAAAAAGCCGGAAAAAATGAGTATTCTCGGCGTGGATGATGAGGATTTGTAAAAAATAATGTCTTGCCCGTATCAAAAAATCTGCGGCGGCTGTCGTTACCGTGATATGGCGGAAGCTGAGTATCACCGCTTAAAAGAAGAGAATTTCAAAAAAATTCTGAGCGGGCTTTCGCAAGAGAATATCCCTTTTGGGCCTTCTGTTTTTATCGGAGATAATGTTCGCCGCCGGGCTTCAATGGCCTTTTCCTGCCGCAAGGGAAAGCTGATATTGGGCTTTAACCAAAGCCGCAGCAGCGAGCTTGTTGATATTTCCGCTTGTTGTTTGTTAACGCCGCGCCTGAATGCCAATCTGGCAAATATCCGCTCTTTGTTGGAGGAACTTTGCGCTGCTCCGTTGGCATCAGCAAAGGCTAAAAAAGGGCGCAAAACCGTCCCGCAATATATTCCCGGTGGCGATGTCTGGCTTTGCGAGGCTGATAACGGTATAGATATTGTTTTAGAATTTTGCGGCACGCCGTCTTTGGAGCATCGAATGATCATTTCCGAAAAAGCGCAACAATATCCGGATATTATTCGTATTTCTCATCGTGAAAAAGTCGATTCTGTTACGGAACCGCTGATCGAAAAAGCCAAGCCTTTGGTAAAAATGGGAAAATATGATGTCTATATTCCGTCCGGCACATTTTTACAGCCGTCCAAGGCCGGAGAACAGGCGCTGGTTTCCCTGGTGATGAAATACTTAGACGGCCAAGAAGGAAAAATTGCCGATTTATTCTGCGGCGTAGGAACGTTTTCTTATCCTTTGGCGGAAAATAATAACAATAAGATTTTGGCAGCGGATTCTTCGGCGGCTTTGCTGGATGGGTTCCGTCGGTCTTTGAACAAAAACCGGATAAGCAATGTCGAGGTTGTAAACAAAAATCTGTTTAAATATCCTTTTGATGAAAAAGAACTGGCCGGATATGACGTCATAGTTTTTGATCCGCCGCGTGCCGGTGCTGCGGCTCAAACGGCTCAGATTGCCGCTTTTGTAAATAAGCCCAAAAAGTTGATTGCTGTTTCTTGCAATCCGCATAGTTTTGTAAATGACGCCAATACCTTAATTGCCGCCGGATATCACCTGCGGGAAGTCATATTAGTTGACCAGTTTGCTTTTTCGGAGCATAGCGAATTGGTTGCTTGTTTTGAGTTATAAGTTTTTTCTCTTTCAAAATCCGCTTGCAAAATCTTTCCGTAGACTATCCTTGGCAGTAATATTTTTTGCAATCATTTTCCTTATGTCATTGCCGGGGCGTGTTTTTTTATTGTCATTCCTTCAAAGCACAAAGCCCTTCACAGAAAATGTCGGAGCAACGCGGGGTACGGGGCACAATGACATCAACCCGCCGCGCGCCTGCCGTGCAGGTCATTGCCGGGCTTCGACCCGGCAATCCACCCTTCAAAGCACAACGCCATTCACAAACCCCTGCCGTAGCAACGCGGGTCTTAGGGCACCGCATAAATCGATCGCTGCCGACGTTCGGCCGCGGGTTATGGGGCACAATTCCGACAACCGATCGCTCAGGCCGTCGCCTGTGGATAGCTTAAAATAATAATTTCAAAAAGATAAAATTGGATTAATTATAAACGCAGGGGAATAATTTATTCATAATTTAATAGATTGGGGAATCTAGTGAATAATTTTTTGCAAAGCATAAAGAATTTGTCGCCGGGACGTTTGGTGTCAATTTCTGCGATTATTATCTTTTTGATCAGTTTTTTTGCCTACATTGCCACACAGGTAAGCGCAACGGAATATGCCGTTTTATATACGGATCTGGAGCTTGAAGATGCCAAGCAGATTGTTACTCGGCTTGAGGCTGCAAATGTCAAATATAAATTGACCAAAAACGGCACGGAAGTTCAGGTTCCGAAAGATCTGGTCAATAAAATGCGCGTTGATACGGCAGAGCTGGCAATGGCTTCCAAAGGTTCAAACGTCGGTTATGAGATATTTGACAATACCGACGCGCTCGGTTCCACCAATTTTGTGCAAAACGTAAATCTGATTCGCGCTTTGGAAGGTGAACTTGCCAGAACGATTCGCTCAGTTGACAATATCAAAAGCGCCAGGGTACATCTTGTCTTGCCCAAAAGGGAAATGTTCTCGCGTGAAGAACAGGCGCCATCAGCCTCTGTTGTTATCAAAACAGTGCACGGATCTTTGGATTTGAAAAATATTCAGTCGATTCAAAAACTGGTTGCCGCAGCCGTGCCGAAACTTGATGTTAAAAATGTGGCGATTGTGGATAGTGCCGGCAATCTGCTGACCAACAATTATGATGATGAAGAAACGCTGCAGCACGCCAATATTGAAATGATGCGTATGGAACAGGAACGCAAGCTGGCCTTGTCCGTGCAGAATTTGCTGGAAAAAACGGTTGGGCCGGGTAAAGTACGCGCACAAGTCAATATTGAAATGGATATGGATAAGGTTGTTACCAACGAGGAAGTTTATGATCCGGACAGTCAGGTTGTCCGTTCGCAAAGTTCGGTAACGGAAGAAGGGCTGTCGCGTGAGGGCGAGGCGCCGGTAACCGTTGCGCAAAATATCCCGAACGGTGACAATGTGGTCGATAACGCCAACAATCTCAGCCAGAATTCCCGGGTGGAAGAAACAATCAATTATGAAATATCCAAGGTTGTTCGCAACAAGGTCAGAAACGCCGGTGTGGTCAAACGCTTAAGCGTTGCGGTTATGGTTGACGGCGTTTATGAGAAAGACGCTGACGGCAAAACAGTCTATCGCGACCGTACGGCGGAAGAAATGGAACAGTTGAGCGCTTTGGTCAAATCGGCAGTCGGCTATGATGCCAACCGCGGCGATATTGTCGAAGTCGAAAATATGAAATTTGTAGAAATTACGCCGGAAACCTTCAATGAAGAAGAAATCCTGATTATGGGCTTTACCAAAGAAGAGTTAATGCGTATTGCCGAAGGTCTTGGGGTTGCAATTGTGGCAGTACTGGTTATTTTACTGGTTATCAGGCCGCTGATCAACAATGCCTTTGATACAAATAATGCAACACAGCGGCTCTTGGGTGAAAATGAAGAGGAGAACCTGCTGTTGTCAAATTTCCTGAATAATGACGATTCGGAACTTGATGAACTTGTTACGATGAATAAGGTTGACGGGAGAATCAAAGCGGCATCAATCAAGCGGATTAATGAGCTGGTTGACAAGAATCCTGATGCTGCCGTTAACGTCGTCAGAGGCTGGCTGTATCAGAATGAGAACTAAATGACGGGAAGAGTGTAATGAAACAAAATGTAATAGACGATTATAATCTGATCTCCGGCCAGCAAAAGGCGGCGATATTAATGCTCTCTCTGGATGAAGAACGCTCGGCTTCGTTGTTCTCGATGATGGATGATGAAGAGATCAAAGAGCTTTCCGTCATCATGGCTTCATTGGGAAAAGTCAATTCTGCAGTTGTCGAACAGCTTTTTCAGGAGTTTACCGACAAGCTCTCGAACACCGGAACGCTGATCGGAACTTATGAAAGTACGGAAAGGCTGTTGTCCAAGGCTTTGGATAAAGACCGCGTATCTGTAATTATGGAAGAAATCCGCGGCCCGGCCGGACGCACGATGTGGGATAAACTCGGCAATGTCAACGAGCATGTTCTGGCCAACTACTTAAAGAACGAATACCCGCAGACCATTGCTGTCATCCTGTCCAAAATCAAGGCGGAACATGCGGCAAAAGTAATTGCGCTGCTGCCGGAAAATTTTGCAATGGAAATCGTTATGCGCATGCTGCGGATGGATTCGGTACAAAAAGAAGTTTTGGATGGTTTGGAAAAAACGCTGCGCAAAGAGTTTATGAGCAACCTTTCCAAATCTACCCGCCGCGATTCGCATGAGCTCATTGCAGATATCTTCAACTCTTTGGATCGCAATACGGAAAGCCGCTTTATGGAGGCTTTGGAAGAGCGTAACCGCGAGAGTGCGGAACGCGTCAAGTCTTTGATGTTTACGTTTGAAGATCTTATCCGCGTCGATGCACAAGGAATTCAAATTTTGCTGCGCAATATTGATAAAGACAAGCTGGCAATTGCTTTGAAGGGTGCATCTGAGCAAATCAAAGAGCTGTTCTTCAGCAATATGTCTTCGCGTGCCGGAAAAATCATCAAAGAAGATATGGAAGCCATGGGGCCGGTTCGCCTGCGTGATGTGGAAGAAGCTCAGCAATATGTTGTGGCCACAACCAAAGAATTGTCTAACAACGGAGAAATCGTCATCAGCGAAGGCAAAGACAATGACGAGCTTATTTACTAGTTTTAGGTTTTGCTGATGGGAGATTTTCAGAAATTTATGTTTGATAATTTTATCATTGTTGATGACAATGAAATTATCAAAAAAACGGAACCGGAGCCGGAAGAGGAAGAAAAAACAACAGCCTCCGATTCTGTTTCGGAAGAAGATATTCAGGATATCTCGGAAGAAGCGGCAGAAGAGCCTGAGCCGGCTGAACCGCCGGTGCAAACCTATACGCAGGACGAGCTGGACGCGGCAGTGGCGCTGGCCGAACAAAAAGGGCTTGAAAAAGGGCAAGCTTTGGCGCGAGAGAATACGGAACAAAAAATTTCGGACCTTTTGGGCAATATCGACGCCAAGCTGATGAATATCGTCGTAAATACCGCAGATGTCCAAAAGCAGGTTGAAGAGCAGTATATGGCATTAAACTTGGCGGTATTCAAAAAGCTTCTGCCAAATTTGATGGAAGAACAATGCGTTGATATTATCAACAAGTTCATTGCCGACAATTTTGCCAATTTCCGCGGAGAGGCCAAGCTGTCGTTTTATCTGAATCCGGAAGTAATCGGACAAGTGCAGGAGCAAATTGCCAAAATGGCACATATTCACGACTTTGAAGGCAAAATAGCATTGCATAAAGACGAAAGTCTGAACAAAGCGGATTGCCGTATAGAATGGGAAAACGGCGGTGTTGAGCATTTGAGCAACAAACTATTGGAAAAAGTTGACAATTTGCTTGAAGATAATGCCGCTAAAAACTAAGCTTAAATTTAGAAAAAATCGGCTTATATAAAAGAAAGGGCTTAAATGAGCGAAGATTTGAAATTAGATGAATTAAACGAAAGTTCGATCATAGGGGATGATCCGATTTTAAAGACCGGCAGCGCTGAGCCTGATTTTGATATTCCGAGTTCTACCAGCGATTTGGAAGCGGTTTATGAGATCCCGGTAAAAGTTTCTGCCATCTTGGGAAAAGCCCAAATGAAAGTCAGCCAGCTGATGAAGCTGAATAAAGGAACAATTATCGAACTGGATCGCAAGGTCGGAGAAGCGATAGACATTTATGTTAACAACAATTTGGTTGCCCGCGGGGAAGTCGTTGTTGTAGACGACAAATTGGGTATTACAATGACGGAAATTGTAAAGACGGTAAATAAATAAAAATCAAAAGAGGGGAAATGGAACTTTTAATTGTTGGCACATTAGACGGACAGATTGGGGCTGCCAGTAAAATTGCCATCAGCCAGGGCGGAACGGTAACTCTGGCCGATAAGATTGAAACGGCGCTGGAGATCTTGCGCTCCGGAACCAAGAATATCGAGCTGGTGATGATTGACGTTAAGCTGGATATTCATAAATTTATCCGCTCACTGGAAAGTGAAAGAATAAATGTATTGGTCGTTGCCTGCGGCGTTGCCAATGATACCTCTCTTGCCGTTAAAGCAATCAAAGCCGGTGCCAAAGAATATATTCCGCTGCCGCCGGATCCGGAACTTATTGGGGCAGTTTTGGCTGCCGCCACGCGGGAAAATCATGCGCTGATTTACGGCGATAAAAAAACCGAAGCTGTTTTAAAAATGGCCAAACAGGTTGCTCCGTCGGAAGCCAGCGTTCTGCTGACCGGAGAGTCCGGCACGGGTAAAGAAATTTTTTCCCGTTTTATTCATGACAATTCCAAACGGGCCAATAAAAAATTTGTAGCTGTCAACTGCGCGGCTATCCCGGAAACACTTTTGGAGTCCGAGCTTTTCGGTTATGAAAAAGGCGCCTTTACCGGCGCGGTTTCTCGCCGTATCGGCAAGTTTGAAGAAGCAACCGACGGCACGTTGCTGCTTGATGAAATTTCAGAAATGGATATCCGAATTCAAGCCAAACTGCTGCGTGCTATCCAGGAAAAAGAAATTGACCGCATCGGCGGAAAATCTCCGATAAAAATCAATACCCGTATTATTGCAACCTCAAACCGCAATCTGGATGAAGCCGTTAAAAACGGAACATTTCGGCAGGATCTTTATTTTCGTCTGAATGTCGTAAACATTAACATCCCCGCCTTAAAAGATCGTCCCGATGATATTCCCGTCCTGGCCAAACATTTTGTAAAAAAATATTCTGAGCTAAACGATGTTCCGATGCGGGATATTTCTAAAGAAGCAGAAGACAAGTTGATGAACTATCTCTGGCCGGGCAATGTCCGCGAGCTTGAAAATACCATGCATAGGGCTGTTTTGCTTGCGGCCGGAGATGAGATCGGAGAAGAAGCAATAATTTTAACGGATCCGAATGCAGTTATCAATTTTGATGCCAAAGCTCCGGCAACATCCGGCATAGAAAAACAGGAAGAACCGGTGCAATACGGCAAAACGGTTGCCGGTGCGGAACGGGATCTGATCATTGACACGCTGAAACATACGTTCGGCAATCGGACACAGGCTGCCAATATCCTCGGCATCTCTATCCGAACGCTGCGTAACAAACTAAAACAATATGAAGAAGCCGGCTATCAGGTACCGCCGGCCTCAATGGGATGATGTGTAACTGAAAATGGCCAAGAATCCGCAACATATCAGTGCCTCGGTATTTGGGGGCAAATCTTTTAAAGACCTTTTGGTTTCGTCCACCAAACGCGGTGACATTTTCTTTGCCTTGTCCATTATTTTAATGTTGGTCATTTTGATTATGCCGATGCCGGCCTGGCTGTTGGATATCGCTTTGGCTTTTTCCATCACGGTTTCCTGCCTGGTGCTGATGACCGCAATTTTTATTGAAAAACCAAACCAGTTTAGCGCCTTCCCTCTGGTCTTGCTGATTACGACTTTATACCGCCTGTCGCTGAACCTGGCTTCAACCCGGCTGATTTTGTCAGACGGTTATATGGGCCCTGATGCTGCCGGTCAGGTTATTAAAGCATTCGGCGGTTTCATTATGGGCAACAATTTTGTTATCGGTGTTATTGTTTTTGCCATTTTGGTATTGGTGAATTTTGTGGTTATTACCAAAGGTTCCGGCCGTATTGCCGAGGTCGCTGCCCGTTTTGCTTTGGATGCCATGCCCGGAAAACAAATGGCAATCGACGCAGATTTGTCTTCCGGTCTGATAACGGAAGATGAAGCACGCGCCCGCCGAGAAGATTTGTCAAAAGAAAGCTCTTTCTACGGCGCCATGGATGGTGCTTCCAAATTTGTCCGCGGAGATGCCATTGCCGGTTTGATTATTACTTTTATCAATATTGTTGCCGGTATCATTATTGGTATGGTTCAAAATGATATGACCTTTAAGGCCGCCGGTGAAACTTATACCCGCCTGACGGTCGGTGATGGTCTGGTCAGCCAGGTGCCGGCATTAATTATTTCTGTTGCTGCTGGTATTCTTGTTTCCAAAGCCGGTATGACCGATTCGACGGACAAGGTCTTGTTTGAACAAGTCAGTAACTATCCGAAAGCTCTGGGAATGAGTGCCTTTCTGGCTCTCGCTTTGGGAATGCTTCCCGGAACGCCGGCCATTCCGTTTGTTTTGTTGGCAATATTGACCGGCGCCAGCGCTTATTATCTTGACAAACAGCAAAAAGCTGCCCAGGCCAGAGCGCAGGAAGTGTTTGAAGAAGAACAGAAGCAGGGAAAAATAGCCAAGGCAGCCGACGAGCCGATTGCAACGGCCCTGCGGATGGATCTGATTCGTTTGGAAATCGGGTATGGTTTATTGCCGCTGATTAATGAACAGACCAATAAAAAATTAACAGACCAGATTAAAGCATTACGTCGGTCACTGGCTTCTGAATTGGGCTTTATTATGCCGTCTATTCGCATTCAGGACAATATGCAGCTCGAGGCCAACGAATATAATATTTACATCAAAGAAGTCAAATCCGGCAAAGGTGAACTGCGGCCGACCCAGCTACTGGTTATGGATCCGCGCGGCGAGCCGATAACGCTGCCCGGCGAGGCAACGACCGAGCCGACCTTCGGCCTGAAAGCCATGTGGATTGACCAGTCTTATCGCGAAGAAGCCATGTTCCGCGGCTATACCGTGGTTGATCCGGCAACGGTTGTAACCACGCACATTACCGAACTGGTCAAAGACAATATGCCTGAGCTGCTTTCCTATGCCGAAACCCAGAAACTGCTTGATGAAATGGATAAAGAGCAGCAAAAACTCGTCAAAGAGCTTATCCCGAGCAAAATCAGCCTCGGCGCTGTTCAAAGAATTTTACAAAATCTGCTGCAGGAACGTGTTTCCATCCGCGATTTACCGACCATCTTGGAAGGCATTTCCGAAGCCGTATCCTCAACCCGTAGCCTGATGCTGATTACCGAGCATGTCCGCACTCGTCTGTCCCGCCAGTTGTCAAATGCCAATACCAATGAATTCGGCATTATTCCGTTGGTAACTTTATCGGCAGAATGGGAGCAGGCTTTTGCCGAGTCAATTGTCGGCGAGGGTGATGACCGCCAGTTGGCTATGGCGCCGTCGGCACTGCAGGCGTTTATTACCAAGGTTCGTAATACGTTGGAAGATTTAGCCATAAAAGGCGAAACGGCAGTTTTGTTGACCAGTCCGAATATCCGGCCTTTTGTTCGTTCGATTATCGAGCGTTTCCGTCCGTTAACGGTTGTAATGTCTCAAAATGAAATTTATCCTAAAGCCAAAATCAAAACCGTCGGACAGATTTAGTAAGAGGGGCAAAGAATGAAAATAAAAAGTTTCATCGCAGCTACCTCAATGGAAGCCATGCGCTTGGCCTCAGAAGCTTTGGGACGCGATGCCGTCATTATTTCTACGGAAACGTTGGAAGACGGTCAGGTCCGGATTACCGCGGCATTAGAAGAAAAAGAAGAAATTAGCTTTAACGAAGATGATGAACTGGAACTGTTAGACAGCCGTACGGTTTTTGATGACAGCATTATCCGTGAATGTTTAGACTACCATTCTGTGCTGGATTTGGTAAAAGAACGGATCTTGTCCCGGATCAGAAGTATCAGCAAAGCTCAAAAAATTTTTGATGATCAAAAGCTTCTGACATCCTGTTTTAAGGAAATGTTCAAATTTTCTGCGCCATTGCAAACCCCGTCAAAAATCAAGCTGTTTATGGGAACATCAGGCAGCGGAAAATCTACGGCAATAGCCAAAACGGCAACCCAGGCCAAATTAAAAGGCATTTCTTCCTGCATTATTTCAACGGACAATGTTCGGGCCGGTGCCAACAGCCAGCTGGAAGCTTTTGCCAAAATTCTGGAAGTTGATTTTCTGTTTTGCAAAAATGGCCGCACTTTGTTTGAAACAGTAAAAGATATTGAAAATAAATATGATATATTGTTGATTGATACGCCCGGCATCAATCCGTTTGTTCCTGAAGATGTCGAAAAAGTCAATGCCTTTGTTGAGGCTGTCAATGCCGATATGATTTTGACCATGGCATCGGGACTAAATACTTATGAAGCAATAGAAATTGCCGAAGTTTTCACGGAATTGGGTGCACGTTACCTGATGCCGACCCGTATGGATTTAACGCGTCGTATCGGTTCTTTGCTGTCTGTGGCCAGCTGTTGTGAACTCGGATTTTGTTCGGCCGGCGTCAGTGCGAGCATTGCCAAAGGCCTGGCGGAAATCACACCGCAGTCTTTAGCCCGCTTAATTTTGGAATGAGAGAGGTGGATATGGAAAATATAAGTGAAACCTTGCAAATTATGCCGCGCGGCACCGGAGCCCGCACCGCCCGAAAAGGGCGCAATATGATTGCGGTAGCTTCCGGTAAAGGAGGCGTCGGCAAAACCTGGTTTTCAATAACCCTGGCTCATGCTTTAAGCGGCTTTCGTCAGCGCACGCTCCTGTTTGACGGCGATTTAGGCTTGGCAAATATAGATATTCAGCTCGGATTAATGGCCAAATATGATCTGGGCAGCGTTGTGACCGGCGCTTTAACGCTGAATCAGGCCGTTTATCATTATGATAAAGGACACTTTGATATTATCGCCGGTCGTTCGGGGTCGGCCGGACTGGCTTCTTTGCCGATCGGACGGCTGCAGATATTAGGCGAGGATTTGAGCGCCTTGTCCGGAAATTACGATAAGGTAATCTTGGATATGGGCGCCGGGGTGGAAAAACCGGTGCGCATTTTATCCGGATTGGCGGAAAAAATCATTGTTGTTTGTACCGATGAACCGACATCATTGACAGATGCTTATGCTTTTATCAAAATTATGAGCATGCAGTATAGCCGCAGCGATATTAACATTGTGGTCAATCAGGCAAACTCGCTGCGGGAAGGACAGCGGACATATGATACGTTGTTGAAAGCCTGTCGCAATTTTCTAAAGATTAATCCGCCGTTGTTGGGAATTGTCCGCCGTGACACCAGAGTCCGCGATTCTATTCGCAATCAGGCCTCTATTTTAACACGCTACCCGACATCGGAAGCCGCAGAAGATGTGATAGCCATTGCCGGGAAACTGATCAATGGATAGTCTGATTCCTTCAATAAATATTCCGGGACTTGGGAATTATGCCTCTGACGGCAGCCTGACGATACAAATAGAAAATCCGCCGCCGGAATTGCAAAAACTGGGTCTGGGCGAAAATATCCGGCTGGAGCTGCTGCCGTCCGGCGGGCAGGCAGACCTTTCAAAATTCCAGGCCGTTATCAAAGGGGTAACATCACAGGTTTTGCTGGATATTCCGGTCTCATTGTCCGGATTAAAAAATGCCGGTTTGTCCGGTAATCAGATTCAGGAAATTTCCGCCCGCCTGGTTTCTAAAAATCCGCAAGCTTTTGAATTAAAAATACTGACAATAAATAATGAAAGGCCTGAAAATTTTGTATCTCGCCCGATACTGCCGGACGGAACGCCGGCAGATGCCATGGGAAAAGCTTCCGCCGGCCCGGTCAGAAACAACCTCTCTTCCGGGACGGTTGTTCAGTCTGCTGAAAACGCAAAAAATCCGGCCGTTTCTGACGGAATTCTGATTGGTAACAATAACAATTCGTTATCTTCTTTGGTTAAAATGCTGCCGGTAAAATTGGGAACGGCGCTGGAGAATATTTTTGTTCAAAATCAAATTCCTCAAAATACCGCATCGGCTTTGGCAGAAAACCTGAACCGTTTCAGCCTGCAAATTGCAATAGCGCCGCTGCAACCTTCTGGCGGACAAAATGTGCCGGCTTCGTCAAATGCAGCTCTGCCGGAAACATTACGGCAGATTGTTTCTTTGGTTAAAAATAACCTTCCGGCAGATGGCGGTGCTTTGCCTGAAAATATCGTACAAAAAATGACAACCGAGATTATCGGAGTTCTTTCATCATCGGACAAATTAACTTTGCCGGCAGAAATGTTAAAAGCAGACGGAAAGTTATGGCCGGTATTGCAAAGCCCTTTCGGGCAGCTTGTGCCTGAAACGTCTTTAAAAATTCCTGAAGACGCAAAAATTCTGCTTCAAATTGTCGGATTGCTTCAAAATAACGGAACCGATATTTCCAAACTGACGCCGCCGGGTTTGAAAGATATTTTTGAACTCCTTCAAAACAAAGAAATGCCCGATATGGAAGGGCGGCTGTTGGAAAAAATTCCGCAAAATAACGGCAAAATGCTTGCCAATATAATATCTTTTGTCAAGGCAGCCCGCAGCGGCAATGCGGAACATTGGCTGGGAACGGACAATGTAAACAGGTTGAATGCAGCCGGAACGGACGGTAAAGAAGTTTTGGAAAAGCTGAATACGGTTTTGAATGCACAGGTTCAGGAAAATGCCGGTTGGAAAATCATCAACATTCCGTTTTACGGTGACAATATCTTTAACCGGATTCGGATTGCCGTAAAAAAAATGGAGGATGAAGAACAGCAACGGCAGGAAAAACGCCGCAAAGAGAAGTCTGCCGTCCGTTTTGTGGTCGATACCTCTTTTTCTGTTTTGGGCGCTTTTCAGCTTGACGGTTTTTCTTTCACAAAAGATAAGCGCTTTGATCTGATTGTCCGCACAGAAAAAGATATGGAACGCGATTTTTGCAGCGAGATGATGCGCCTGTTTCAAAAATCATTGGAAGAGGTTGGCTACAGCGGCAATATGAAGATTAATGTTAAAGAAAATTTTATAAAGATATGCGAAACTGATAACAGAGATGCAACTTTGGAAGACGGTATTTTTATATGACAACGCAATACACGGCAGATGCTTTGGGCTATTATCAGATTTTGGGAGTTCCTTTTGATGCGGATGAAAGCCAGATAAAACAAAATTATCGCGAACGGGCAAAAATGTGGCACCCGGATCACAATTCCGGGCCGGAAGCCACGGAAAAATTCCAAAAACTTTCCGTCGCTTATGACATTTTAAAAGAAGCGGACAGCCGTCTGTTTTACGATTTGCTGACCCAAATTTATACCGCAAAAGATTTTCCCGACATGTTTGCGCTAAAACCCTATTCGGATCGCGCCGGACAGGAAAATCCGTATCTGCGTGTTTTTTCGCTGCGCCGGGTGGTCGGAAAAATCGTCAAAACCTCGGACGAAGAACATGATGAAATCTGCAATGCCAAAGAAGCAACGGGCATAATCTTTCAAACCTCATTGAAAAACTGGCTGCTGGGCTGGTGGGGGTGGCCGGCTTTTGCTCGCAATATTCAGGCAATAAAAAACAACTTTTCCGGCATAAACCAAAATCGTCAGAAAAACCTGACTCTTTTGGTGCATAATGCATTGGCATATGCTCAGGAGAATAAAAAAGATAAAGCTTTAGCCTCGGCAGTTCAGGCTTTAAGTTATGCCAATCCGTATCAGCAGGGGCTGATTCGAAAATTGATTTATTTTCTGGGCGAAAATTCCGATGTCAGCTTGCCAAAATTTAATTTTGCAATGCTAAAATATATTCAGCTGATTGTGCCGGGCGTAATTTTGTTGGGTGCTTTGGTGCCGACAACCGCAAAATTTGTATCGGAAAGTGAGTTGTTGAGCTATTTTTCCGCCAAAAAAGAAATTATTTATAATCAAGAAGTCCGCTTTAATGATGGGCGGGAAACTTTTGATGATATGATGGTCAGCAAAATTTTGAATATTCCGGCCGATACTTCAAGTTTGAATAATTTGTATCATCTGAAAAATGCCGCCAAGATAATGTATGGTCCGTCAGATGAGTTTGATATAATTACTGAACTCCGCGGGCAAACAACCGTAAGGCTGACCGGCAAAACGCCGGATAACATTTGGGCAAGAATTATGCTGGATAACGGAGAGATGGGATTTGTACGGCTAAATAACCTGAGCAAAGGCATCAGCAAAGAAATTCCGGCTGACAGCAAAATTTATACCGGTCCGCGCCCAATCTCAGAATGATCCCGGTTATGATCAGGCATATTTGCGAATAAGCCCGGCCAGTTTCCCTTGGATTTTTACCCGGGAAGCCAGATATTTTTGCACATCGTAATTTTCATTAAACGGAATAAGCATAACCATGTCCTTTTCCCGTTTAAATTTTTTCAGCGTTGCCACATCGTCATCTACCAAGGCCACGACGATATCGCCGTTTTCGGCAGTTTCTGTTTTTTTGATGATAACAACGTCACCGTTTAAGATACCGGCCTCTTTCATTGAATCGCCGGAAACATGAAGAGCATAATGCGACCCGCGTGAAACCATATCAAAAGGAACAAAAATTTTCTCATTTTCATCGGCAATGGCATCAATCGGCAAACCGGCGGCAACTTGTCCGTAAAGAGGAATTTCGATCATCCCGTTTTGAATGGCCTGTTCGCGTTTTTTTTCTTCTTCAATAATAGAACTTGGCTTGAGTTTGGGCATCCGCACAACTTCCAAGGCTCGTGCTTTATGCGGCAGCCGTTTGATAAAATTACGTTCACACAACGCCTCAATCATATTATGAATACCGGATTTTGATTTAAGGCCGATGGCGTCTTTCATCTCGTCAAATGATGGCGGACAGCCGGTTTCTTTGATCATTTTATTAATAAACATCAAAAGCTTGTATTGTTTTTGCGTCAGCATTAAACCAATCCTTTTTTAGAATAAATTGCAATATAAATGTTCTATTTTAGTTCTGTAAAAAAGTCAAGAAAAAAGCTCCTTCAAAAAAGGAGCTTGATCAAAAATCAACGAGACCGTTTTAACCGTTCGATGATTTCGCGTTTTTTATAAATATTTTTTTTGGCCGAGGTATTAAGTGCCAACGGGGCAATAACTTCTTTGGAAGAATCTTTCGGGGCCACGGACAAAACACCTTCAGACCAATCCGGTACCGGAATGGAAAGTGTCTTTTCCATATCTTTTTGTGCAAACAGCGTCATTTGAGTATTTTCAAGATAATGCTGATAGTCCAAAGCCATATCTTTTTCGCCAAATACAATTTTTTTGCCCTTTTTATTTGTAACGCCGAGCAATCTGCTTTTCAAGCTGGGAGAACGTTTAACCCGCTGATCATAGAAATGGCTGATAATATCTTCTGTTTTAACATCTTTCGGCCTTTTCCCTTGTGCAGCCTCGGCATATGCCGCCTTTACCATTTTAATGACAACATCCTTACGATATTGGTTGGAGGCAGACATAACGGCACCGCGCAAAGCATCGCCGCGATTGTCCAGATTCAGACCGTCAACTTCGCGCAGTTCTTCAAAGATCGGAGCATATTTGTGCTTGTCCATAAAGTCAGCCTGAGCCTTACGAAATTCAGGGCTGTCCATTTCTTTCCACAATTTTTGAAAAGGGCCGTTTTTTATTGTGCGCATTTCTTTTGTTTTTCCCAAGGCGGCCAATTTCGGGAATTTATTTTTGTTTTCTTTCAAAAAGGTTGCCATGGTTGCGCCCAGATCCATCTGAAACAAACCGATATAAGAATTGGAGGCGTCAACGATTCCCGGTTTCATCCCGGATTCAAAAACCCAACCCAAATGATGCGGAGTACATTCGGCAAAATTAATCTCTATCCCGCCTTTATAAACGCCGCTTGCCTTGAACTCCGTTACGTTAAATGAATTTTTCTTATAGTCAAATGACATATTTTCCGTATGAGCATCATCTGTGGTTGGCGAATTTCCGCCTGTATTGGCCACAGTGGAAGCTGCCGTTCCGAGCCCGGAAACGGTCAACCCTAATGTCAGCATTTTATTCCTGACAGCTTTCAAAAATTCTTTCACATTCTTTTTCATCTCTTATCCCTCTAATTTTCAAGAACAATATAGTCTTAAAAACCATTTAAATCCAGTCATTTTTTGCAAAAAAAAGATATATTTCTTGAAAAATTTCAAGACAGCGATTACAATCCGGCCAGAAAAAGAATTTCTATGGCAAAAAGGGACTGTACTTTTGTTTTTTCAAAAAAAAGACTGGCGGGAACGTTCGTTATTTTTTAACCGGATTCGGATGGTTTGCCGTTTCCTTTTAGGAATATTCCTGGCTTTTTCTTTCAGCTGGTTTTTTTTAGAAACCCTTGAAGATGTGCACCCAGAAATAAAACCGGAAAGTGTTGGAACAAAAATTGAGATAAGCCAGATAACCTCTGACGCAGAAAAAAAAGAAAATATCCCTTGTCCGGCCGGCTTAAGCTGTATTGAACATAATACCTCCTTTTTGAAGCAATCCGAAGACGAAGAAGTTTTTATCATTGATTCTGAAGATTTTGATGCCGAGTTGGCGGCTCGGGTTCTTACGCCGGAAGAAGATGCCGCCACGATTAATGACATTGCCGAAATGGATAAGATTGAGGAAACCTATGAAGAAGAACTTCCTTCGGAAGCTTATCTTGATGAAGAGGAAATGTCAGATGCCGAAGCCATACGTCAATATGGCAAAGATTATCATATTTACCATGGCCATCGCAGCATTCGGGAAATGGGAGTGTTGCCGTCCAAACGCCCCCTGTATTTCGGGCCGCAGCCGGTGGTTGCCGTTGTGATTGACGACATGGGAATAAGCCCGAAACGTACGGCAGACATCATATCTTTGAAAGCGCCGCTGACTTCGTCTTTTCTGACCTATGCGCGCAAACTTCCCGAGCAGGTGGCGGCAGCCCGGTCAGCAGGACACGAAATTATGATTCACGTTCCGATGCAGGCCAAAAGCAACAAAGACGCGGCACCGGATGTTTTGACCACAAAAATGCCGCCGGAAGAAATCAGACAAAGGCTTGAAGTAATGTTGTCAAAATTTGACGGCGTCAAAGGCATTAACAATCATATGGGAAGCTTGTTTACGGAAGATTCGGAACGGCTGGGGGCAGTTATGGAAGTTTTAAAAGAGCATGGGCTGTTCTTTTTGGATTCCAAAACATCGCCGCGTTCTGTGGGCAGGGTGGAAGCCGGAAAACACGGCGTAGTTTATGCCCACCGGCATGTTTTTTTGGATAACGAAAATAATGTCGATTATATTAACGGTCAATTGCGCCTGACGGAACGGATTGCCAGAAAGAACGGCTATGCTGTGGCAATCGGCCATCCGAAAAGCGGCACGTTCCAGGCTTTAGCGGCCTGGTTGCCGGAACTTGAAAAAAAAGGAATAAAACTGGTGCCGATGAGCAAAATCGTTGAGGTAACGGGCATTCCGCAATAAAAAACAAAAAAAATACAAAAATCTGAAAAAATATCTTGACCGGAATAAAAATAACCTTTATATATGCAGCTAGTTTCTAATGACCCCATCGTCTAGAGGCCTAGGACACCACCCTTTCACGGTGGGAACACGAGTTCGAATCTCGTTGGGGTCGCCACTAAAACACCAAAACCCTCCAATGGAGGGTTTTGGTGTTTTAGTATGCGAACTCCGAGATTTGAACTCGTAGAGTTCGAAGCGGATAGTTGGCGAGCGCGATTTTAAGAAGCGCGAGGCTTACGGCGCAAGGAGGCCCCGCCCGCGGGAGTCCCTAATCCGTTGGGGTTGCGCCAATATATTACCCTCCAATGGAGGGTTTTGGTGTTTTAGTATGCGAACTCCGAGATTTGAACTCGTAGAGTTCGAAGCGGATAGTTGGCGAGCGCGATTTTAAGAAGCGCGAGGCTTACGGCGCAAGGAGGCCCCGCC
>CALXRP010000002.1 GCA_944390885.1 uncultured Alphaproteobacteria bacterium | reverse complement strand
CGAAGGCTTGCGTTTTGCTATTCGCGAAGGAGGCAGAACAGTTGGAGCCGGAGTAGTTTCCAAAATTATAAAATAGTGCTAAAAGCCTTTCATGCTAGTTATTTTTCTTCTCGTGTAGCTATCTGTACACTTCGTCGAAAAATAACGTCGCAGCAAAGGTTTTTATCCCAATTTTAAGAAAAAGCTGAAAATTCATGTACTATTTTGTACACTAGGATTTTCAGCTTTTTTATTTTTGCTTCTACTCATCTCAAATATCGTAGTTTCAAATTGTGCTTTGAGGAGGGAGAAGGGGATATGAGGATGAGGGATACACTTCGTCGAAAAATAACGTTGCAGCAAAGGTTTTTATCCCAATTTTAAGAAAAGCTCTTTGTAGAAATACAAAGGGCTTTTTTAGTGTTAGAAGGGACGTCGGCAGAGAAAGAGGGATATTTTTGTTGACATCCCGGGCTTGTGTGTTATGTTTTTGGGGTTTTGAAATTATTTTTGTTTAATTTTTTATTATTATAAGTATGAAGAAAATATTGAAATTTTTGACAAGCGCAGATGTTTTTATGACTGAAGATTTTCGGTTTTATAAGATCAAATCTGTTGATGATTGTACGAGTGACGGTAAAATTAACGGCGTTCCGGAGAAAAAGATGATTTTGGTTCAGGAAATTCTGCCTCGTTATAAAAATGATTATATTGAAATTTACGTCATTGAACGTATGATTTTTCAACCTTATTATTTTGCTGTGAGAGTTTGTGCTTCCGGACAAAGAAATCTTTGTTCCGATGTTTTTGGAAAAAGGCTGTTCCCGTATAAAATTCAAATGCTGGGGACAACGGATTTTGCGGTGGCCTGGCTCGGAGAAACCCGTAAGTTTTATGAAAACGGTGTGGTTCGGTTTGAAGATGTTCAAAACGGAGACGGGGAAAATTGGAACGTATATATGTTATCGGCTGATGGCAAATATTACGATGTTTCCCGAAAACTCGGCAGTGATAAAGATGTTCATATTTCTTCATTGACGTATGATGACGGTATTTTGAAAATTTCGTTGTCTGCTCAAAGCGGGGAATCTTGTGAAAAAGATTTGTTGTTTATTCGAGGTGAAAACGAATATCGCCGGATCGAACAACAAGAATGTGATGAATATTGGCGTAAGGTTTGCGAGGAACAGGTTCCGACGTCAGCTTGGCGTCCGGCGTCTTCTGACATGTTTTGTAATTTACAGGATTTTGCTGCGGTTGTTTAATTTTAAAAGGCTCTGAAAGATGAAAATTCAGAGCCTTTTAGTTTGAGTAGGCACCATATTATATTGAAAAATGTTGTTTTTTTGAAAATTTGTCAATAACTGGCGCAGAAATCTGATTTTAGACTCGGCGTTTTGAAATTTGTCAATCTGACTCAAAAAGAGTCTGAGTCGGTGATCCGCTCTTGTATAAAAAATGAAAAAAATTGATTTTTTTGCTTGCAATTAGAATTTGTCTATGTTACAAAGGGCGCACAGTAGCTGTGAGACGGGCGGAATCTGTCTGACAGCGAGGATATAAAACATAGCGCAAACTCTTGGAAACAAAAGGTTTGCTTAGTTTAATTCTTAGATGGCAAGGATAAGATAATCGAATCTGTTGCCGTCTAGTTATAAGGTAAAAATTAAAAATGATGGAAACACAGAATATCAGAATTCGCCTTAAGGCTTTTGACCACCGTTTGCTTGACTTGTCTACCAAAGAAATCGTGCATACGGCCAAAAGAACCGGGGCTAATGTCAGAGGGCCGATCCCCCTGCCGACCAGAATTGAGAAGTTTACGGTAAACCGTTCTCCGCACGTTGACAAGAAATCCCGTGAGCAGTTCGAAATCCGTACTCACAAAAGACTTCTTGATATTGTCGATCCGACACCGCAAACCGTAGATGCTTTGATGAAGCTGGATCTGGCTGCCGGTGTTAATGTTGAGATCAAATTGTAGTTATAAATTAATGTTGGCTTTTCAATTGAGAATGGTCAACCTATTAAGAAAAGGAAAAATATAATAATGCGTACGGGTCTAATCGCAAAAAAGCTTGGAATGTCTCGTATTTTTGAGAGCGACGGAACTCATGTTCCGGTAACGGTTCTCAGCGTTGAAGATTTGAAAGTCGTTGACGTTAAAACGAAAGAAAGAGACGGATATACTGCCGTACAACTCGGTACCGGCGCCATTAAGGCTAAAAATGTATCCAAACCTCTGAAGGGACATTTTGCCAAAGCAAATGTTGAACCGAAGAAAAAATTGGCAGAGTTCAGAGTTTCTGAAGACTGCTTGCTTTCTGTCGGAGATGAATTATCTGTAGAACATTTTGTTGCCGGTCAATATGTTGACGTTTGCAGCACTTCTAAGGGTAAAGGCTTTGCCGGTGTTATGAAACGTCATAATTTTGCCGGTTTGGAAGCTACTCACGGTGTATCTATTTCTCACCGTTCTCATGGTTCTACAGGACAAAGACAAGATCCCGGTAAGGTATTCAAAGGCAAGAAAATGGCCGGCCATATGGGTGATGAACGTGTAACCGTTCAGAATTTGAAGGTGGTTGCTACGGATGCTGCCAGAGGACTGCTGATGGTTAGAGGCGGTGTTCCGGGCGGTGAAAATGCCTGGGTATATGTTACCGATGCCGTTAAAATCCCGAGCAAGGTCGAATTGCCGATGCCTGCAGGATTGAAAAAAGTTGATGAACCTGTTGCAGCTCAGGCTGAAACTCCGGCCGAAAATGCATAAGCGATAAGGATTGAAGAATATGAAACAGGACATCTTAAGTTTAGATACCAATAAAAGTGTCGGCCAGATTGAACTGAACGAATCTATTTTTGGTTTGGAAGTTCGTGCCGATATCTTGCATCGTGTTGTTGTTTGGCAGTTGGCCAGACTGCAATGCGGCAACCACAAAACTAAAGGGCGTTCCGAAGTTGCTCTGACCGGTTCAAAACCTTTCAAGCAGAAAGGCGGCGGACGTGCTCGTCAAGGGTCTTATAAAGGAACACAATTTAGAAAAGGTGGCGTTGTGTTTGGTCCGGTTGTTCGTGACCATTCGCATGAACTGACCAAGAAGTTTAGAAAACTTGGTTTGAAAACAGCTCTTTCGGCTAAAGCCAAAGAGGGCAACCTGATTGTTGTCGAAGAAGCAAAATTATTAGCTCCGAAAACGAAAGATTTGCTTGGCAAATTGAACAGCTGCGGGTTGAAGAACTGCTTGTTCATTGACGGCAAAGAGGTTGATACAAATTTTGCATTGGCATCCAGAAACATTATTGGAGTCGATGTATTGCCAACTATCGGCGCCAATGTATATGACATCTTGAGAAAAGACAAACTGGTCTTGACCAAAGATGCAGTTGCTTGCTTGGAGGATAGATTGAAATGATAAAATCTAAGAAAACAAACAATAACGTGACTGCAAAAATGTATGATACATTGACCCGTCCGGTTATCACAGAAAAATCGATGATTGCATCGGAAGCCGGCAAAGTAACTTTTCTTGTTCCGTTGAACGCAACCAAAGATGAAGTTAAGGCTGCCGTTGAAGCAATCTTTAATGTGAAAGTAAACAAAGTCAATACAATCCGCCAATTCGGCAAAGAGAAACGTTTTAAAGGTTATATCGGTCAACGTTCTGACTATAAAAAAGCCGTTGTTACTCTGGCTGAAGGCCAAAATATTGATGTTACAACAGGAATTTAAGACATGGCATTGAAAAAATATAAGCCCACATCTCCTGGACTTCGTCAGCTTGTGATTGTTGACAGAAGCGAACTTTATAAAGGTGCGCCGGAGAAGTCCCTGACTGTTGGTTTGACGAAGTCAGGCGGGCGTGATAATTTTGGTCACGTAACAAGTCGCAGAATCGGTGGCGGTCATAAACGTAAGCTCCGTATTATCGACTTTAAACGTAATAAATTTGATTGTGAAGCTACTGTTGAGAGAATCGAATATGATCCGAACCGTTCGGCTTTTATTGCTCTGATCAGCTATGCTGACGGTACGAAGTCTTATATTCTGGCTCCGCAAAGACTGAAAGCCGGAGATAAGATTATTTCTTCCGACAAGGCCGATATTAAGCCGGGTAACGCTATGCCGTTGAAAAATATGCCGGTCGGTACGATCATTCACAATATCGAACTCAAGGTCGGAAAAGGCGGACAGCTGGTTCGTTCCGCAGGCTGCTATGCACAATTGGTTGGTAAAGATGCCGGTTATGCTCAGTTGAAATTGGGATCCGGTGAATTGAGAATTGTCCGTGAAGAATGTCTGGCTACCGTCGGTGCGGTTTCCAATCCGGATAACCAGAATAAGTCTCTCGGTAAAGCAGGCCGTACACGCTGGATCGGTAAACGTCCGGTTTCCCGCGGTGTTGCCATGAACCCGGTTGATCACCCGCATGGTGGTGGTGAAGGTCGTACATCCGGCGGTCGCCATCCGGTTACTCCTTGGGGTAAACCTACTAAGGGTGCTAAGACTCGTACTAACAAAAAGACTGATAAGTTCATTATGAGAACTCGTCATGAAAACAAAAAGAAATAGGGAGAAACGCTAATGACACGTTCCGTATGGAAAGGGCCGTTTGTTGATGGCTATCTTCTCAAAAAAGCTGAAAAAGCTAGAGCAACTACTCGTAATGAAGTGATTAAAATCTGGTCGCGCAGATCTACCATGCTGCCGCAGTTTGTCGGTCTGACCTTCGGGGTTTACAACGGCCACAAATTTATTCCGGTTTTGGTTACTGAAGATATGGTTGGTCATAAATTTGGTGAATTTGCTCCGACCCGTACTTTTTACGGCCATGCAGCAGATAAAAAAGCTAAGAGAGGTTAATTATGGGAAAATCTAAAGATGCCAGAAGAATAGCCGCCAATGAAGCTATGGCTTATTGCAGTTCTATTCGTTCCAGTGCCCAGAAACTGAACCTCGTTGCCCAATCAATTCGCGGGTTGAATGTTTCTAAGGCTGTTGCCGAGCTGAGCTTTTCCAAGAAGAGAATTGCGAAGACTGCTTTGGCCGTTTTGCAATCTGCAATCGCCAATGCTGAAAACAATCACCAATTAAACATCGATAAGCTTGTTGTTAAAGAAGCTTATGTTGGTAAAGGTTTAGTAATGAAACGTATGCACGCCAGAGGTCGCGGCAGAGGAGCCAGAGTTTTGAAACCCTTCTCTAATCTGACCATTGTCGTTTCCGAGCGTGGGGAGTAAGTTAATGGGACAAAAAGTTAATCCTACAGGTCTTCGTTTGGGAGTCAACCGCACTTGGGACTCTCGTTGGTATGCAGATGAAAAGTATGCGGATTACCTTCATGAAGATTTGAAAATTAAAGAATTCTTGAAAGAGAAATTGGCTCAGGCCGGGGTCAGCAAGATTGTTATTGAACGCCCTGCCAAAAAAGCCAGAGTTACAATTCACTCTGCAAGACCGGGTGTTGTAATTGGTAAAAAAGGCCAGGATATTGAGAATCTGAGAGCTCAGATTCAGAAAATGACCGATGCCGAAGTCCAATTGAACATTCTGGAAGTCAGAAAACCGGAGCTTGATGCTCAACTCGTAGCAGACAGTGTTGCTCAGCAGTTGGAACGCCGCGTTGCTTTCCGCCGTGCAATGAAACGTGTTATGCAGTCTGCTCTGCGTTTGGGTGCTGAAGGTATTAAAGTCAGCTGTTCCGGCCGTCTCGGCGGTGCCGAAATTGCCAGAACCGAATATTATCGCGAGGGCCGCGTTCCTTTGCATACACTGCGCGCTGACATTGATTATGCTACCTCTACGGCTCACACAACTTACGGTGCATGCGGCGTTAAGGTTTGGATCTACAAGGGCGAGATTATGGCTCATGATCCTATGGCGCAAGACAAAAAGTTGGCTGAACAAAAATAGTCATGATGGGGGGTTTGCGGTATATTTGATGAAGAATGATATTTCTAAGAATTTGTTTCTTCTGTTAATATCCCAGAACCTCTGCATGACATATAGAAAAGGTAAAAAAATAAATGTTAAGTCCAAAACGTATTAAGTTCCGCAAACAGCATAAAGGCCGGATTCACGGCCTGGCCAAAGGCGGATCAGAATTGAGTTTCGGTTCATACGGATTGAAAGCTCTTACTCCGGATCGTATCACTGCTCGCCAGATTGAGGCTGCTCGTAGAGCTTTGACGCGTGCCATGAAAAGAGCCGGAAGAATATGGATCCGAATTTTCCCGGATGTGCCTGTGTCTGATAAACCGGCCGAGGTTCGTATGGGTAAAGGTAAGGGCTCTGTTGAGTTCTGGGTTGCCCGTGTTAAACCGGGACGGATTTTGTTTGAAGCAGAAGGCATTGACGAAGCAACAGCCCGTGAAGGTTTTGCTTTGGCTGCCGCTAAGCTGCCGATTAAAACCAAATTCGTTAAAAAATTAGCTTCAGAGCAAGGAGAATAGTTAATGGTTACCAAAATAAAAGATCTTCGTGCTATGAGCGATAACGAACTTGAAAATAAATTGCTGGAAGCAAAAAAAGAGCAATTTAATTTAAGAGTTCAACAATCTACTGGACAATTGCAAAATACTGCTGTAATAAAGAATGTCCGTCGTGAAATAGCAAAAATCAACACGCTCCTCGCTGAGCGCAAGAAGAATAGTTAGGAGAAAAAGATATGCCTAAAAGAATTCTTCAAGGTGTTGTTGTCAGTGATAAACAGGATAAAACCGTCGTGGTCAGCGTAGAGCGTCAGGTTATGCACCCTGTTTATAAGAAGTTCGTTAAGAGAAGCAAAAAATATGCTGCTCATGACGAGAATAACCAGTTCAAAGTCGGTGATACCGTCCGGATTATTGAGTCCAGACCGCTTTCTAAGACTAAATCTTGGACTGTTTTAGTTGATAACGCCTAAGAGAAAAGGAATTTAGAAATGATACAAATGCAAACCACCCTTGATGTTGCTGACAATTCCGGCGCACGTCAGGTGCAGTGCATTAAAGTTCTTGGCGGGTCCAAGAGAATGCATGCGACGGTCGGCGATGTGATTGTAGTGTCGGTTAAAGACGCTATTCCAAAGGGTCGTGTAAAAAAAGGCGATGTTCAGAAGGCTGTTATTGTTCGTACGGCCAGTGACATCAGACGTAAAGACGGATCTGTCATCCGTTTTGACAAGAATGCTGCAGTTCTCATCAACAAAGACGGCGAACCGATCGGTACCCGTATCTTTGGCCCGGTTACCAGAGAATTGCGTGCAAAGAAATTTATGAAAATTATTTCATTAGCACCGGAGGTATTATAATGCCTAAAATGAAAATTAAAAAAGGCGACCAAGTTGTTATTTTGTCAGGCGATGACAAAGGTAAGAACGGCGAAGTTGTAAAAGCCATGCCCAAAGAGGGTAAAGTGGTTGTTCAAGGTGTCAATCTGGTTAAAAGACACACCAAACCCAGCCAAACTACTCCTGGCGGCATTGTTATCAAAGAAGCTCCGATTAACGTTTCCAACGTGGCTTTGGTTGATCCGAAGTCCGGAAAAGCTAC
This sequence comes from uncultured Alphaproteobacteria bacterium, assembly GCA_944390885.1. Taxonomy (GTDB): domain Bacteria; phylum Pseudomonadota; class Alphaproteobacteria; order RF32; family CAG-239; genus MGBC133411. Next base: position 127,676 of record CALXRP010000002.1, on the reverse strand, counting down.
TAAAGTCGGCTATAAGGAAGTTAACGGAAAGAAAGTTCGCATTGCCCGTAAATCCGGTGAAGTAATCGATAAATAGGAGAAAAATTTATGACAAATTTTGAAAAGTTATATAACGAGGTCATAAAAAAATCTCTTGTTGAGAAGTTCGGTTACCAGAACAAACATGAGATACCTAAACTGACCAAAATTGTCTTGAACATGGGCGTCGGCGATGCCGTAGCAGACAAGAAAAAACTGAACAATGCCGCTGAAGAACTGGCATTGATCGCCGGTCAGAAACCGGTTATTACCAAAGCCCGCAAATCTATTGCGACTTTTAAGCTGAGAGAAGGTATGCCGATTGGTTGTAAGGTAACGCTGCGTTCCGACAGAATGTATGAGTTCCTCGAGAGATTGATTAATATGGCTTTGCCGCGTGTGAGAGACTTTCATGGTATCTCCGGTAAAAACTTCGATGGTAAAGGTAACTTTGCTTTCGGTATTAAAGAACAGATCATTTTCCCGGAAATTAACTACGATAAAGTAGAAAATGTTCGCGGTTTGGATGTGGTCATTTGTACAACAGCAAAGACTGATGAAGAAGCTAGAGCTCTTCTTACCGGTTTTAACTTGCCCTGCAAGAAATAGACGGAGATTTTACTATGGCAAAAACAAGTTCAGTTTTTAAGAATCTGAAAAGAGCTAAGATGGCGGAAAAATTTGCTAACCGTCGCAAAAAGCTTAAAGATATCGTTATGGATAAGACAATTTCTCCCGAAGAAAGATTCCAAGCGACTCTTAAATTGGCAGAATTGCCGCGTAACTCTGCACGTATTCGTTTCAGAAACCGTTGCAAACTTACGGGGCGTTCCCGCGGTTATTACAGGAAGTTCGGTCTGGGCCGTTCCGAGCTCAGAGATATGGCCGGTTTCGGCGAAATTCCTGGATTGGTAAAATCTAGTTGGTAGGAGAGTGAGATAATGTCTATGTCAGATACTTTGGGCGATATGCTCACACGCATCAGAAACGCACAAAGGGCAAAGAAAAGTGATGTTGTATCACCTGCTTCCCGCCTGCGTGAAAATGTTTTGGAAGTTTTGAAGAGAGAAGGTTATATCTCCGGTTATGAGAGAGTTAATGTTCGTGCCGGCGTTGATGAACTTCGTATTCAATTGAAGTACCATGAAGGTACTGGTGTAATTACAGAAATTTACCGCGTGTCCACTCCGGGCAGACGCGTATACTCCAGCGTTAAAGATCTGCCGAGAGTATACAATGGTTTGGGAATTTCTATCATCTCTACGCCGCAAGGTGTTATGAGCGATCATGAAGCCCGCAAAGCCAATGTCGGCGGTGAAATTCTGTGTCAGGTATTTTAAGGGAGAAAATGGATGTCTAGAGTTGGAAAATATCCGGTTATTATCCCGAATGGCGTTACTGTTGTTGTTGACAATAACGTTGTTACCGCTAAAGGTAAATTGGGTGAATTGAGCTATGCTTTTGACGATAGCCATGTCACCGCAAAAGTTGAAAACAATACTGTCACTGTTTCTCCGTTGTCAGATACGAAACAGGCTAGAACTTTGTGGGGTACGACGAGAGCCAGAATTAACACCATGGTTAAAGGTGTAAATGAAGGTTTCTCTAAAAATATGGAACTGTTGGGCGTTGGTTATAAAGCCCGGGTGGAAGGTTCCCGCAAACTGGTTCTTTCTTTGGGATATTCTCATGATGTTATCTTTGAGGTTCCCGAAGGATTGAAAGTTTCTTGCGCAAGCCCTACTCAGATTTGTATCTCAGGTGCGGATAAGCAATTAGTCGGCCAGACTGCGGCTGAAATTCGCGAATTCAGAAAACCGGAACCTTACAAAGGTAAAGGTATCAGATACGAAGGCGAATATGTCCGTCGTAAAGAAGGCAAGAAGAAATAAGGATTAATTTGATGAATACGCCAAAAGAGTTATTTGAAAAAAGAAAAAGCCGCGTAAGAACAGCTTTGAAAAAAGCTGCGAATGGAAAGATGAGATTGTCTGTATTTCGCAGCGGAAAGCATATTTACGTGCAGGTTATTGACGATGCTAAAGGGGCTACCGTAGCTTCTGCTTCTACCTTGGACAAAGAGATCAGAGACCAGATTAAAAAGTCTTCGACAATCGAAGCCGCAAGCATTATCGGTAAAGTTGTTGCCGAAAGAGCATTGAAATCCGGTGTAAGTGAAGTTGTCTTTGACAGAGGCGGTTACATCTACCATGGTCGTGTTAAAGCTTTAGCTGACGCAGCTCGTGAAGCTGGTCTGAAATTCTAGGAGATTATGTTATGGCACAAGCTGTAGATCGTCGTAAGGCAGAAAAGAAAGATGAATTGGTTGAGAAACTGGTTCATATTAACCGCGTAGCCAAGACCGTTAAAGGCGGACGCAATATGTCTTTTGCCGCCGTCGTTGTTGTCGGTGATCAAAAGGGACGCGTCGGCTATGGTTCGGGTAAAGCAACCGAAGTTCCCGATGCTATTGTTAAGGCTACCAATGAAGCTAAGAAAAATATGGTTCGCATTCCTCTGCGTGAGGGCAGAACTCTTCACCATGATGTTCACGGACGTTTTGGTGCAGGAAAGGTCGTTTTGAGAACGGCTCCTGCCGGTACCGGTGTTATTGCCGGCGGCCCGATGCGTGCTATTTTTGAAGTTTTGGGCGTGCAAGACGTCGTTGCTAAATCTTTGGGATCAAACAATCCTTATAATATGATTAAAGCAACTTTTGATGCTTTGCAATCTATCAATTCTCCGAGAATGGTTGCTGCCAAACGCGGCAAAAAAGTCGGGGATATTGTCAGCCGTCGTGAAAACTCTTCAAATGCAAAACTTTCTGTTGAGGAGGCTTAATCGATGTCCACAAAGAAAACTATTAAAGTTACTCAAATCAGAAGCGCGGTTAATCGTCCGGCTGATCAGGAAGCCACCCTTAAAGGTCTGGGCCTGAATAAAATGCATAAAGTATCGATTTTGGAGGATACTCCTTCGGTACGCGGGATGATTAAGAAAGTTTCTCACTTGGTAAAAGTTGAAGAGTAGTTTGATTGCCGGCGGATTTTGAGGCCGCCGGCTCCCATTACTTTGATTATTTAAGGTGAACAGATATGAAATTAAACGAAATTAAAGATAACGAAGGCGCCAGAAAAGCCCGTAAACGCGTTGCCCGCGGTATCGGAAGCGGTTCCGGCAAAACTGCCGGCCGTGGTCAAAAAGGTCAGAAATCTCGTTCCGGCGTAGCCGTTAACGGTTTTGAAGGCGGACAGATGCCGATTTACCGCAGACTTCCGAAGCGCGGTTTTAAAAACCCGTTTGCCAAGGAATTTGCCGTTGTTAATCTGGACACGATTCAAAAGGCTATTGATGCCGGTAAACTGAATGCTGAAGCTATTGATGTTGCCGCATTGATGAATGCCGGAATTATTTCCAAAGAACTTGACGGTGTTCGTTTGTTGGCACGCGGTGCTATTACGGCGAAAGCTGTTATCAGCGTTAATTCGGCTTCTAAGGCTGCAGTTGCTGCGGTTGAAAAAGCCGGTGGTAAAGTTAACGTTGTTGCTTAACTGTCGTTAAGAAAGTTTTCATGAAAAAGATGAGGTCTTTTCCTCATCTTTTTTTTTTTTTTGACGAAAGATGAAATTTATGGTATTATTATATTGTTAATTAAGTATTTTGTTCTATTATTTTGCAGACAGTTTTTCATATTTCTTTTAAGGAAAATGGATAACTCAAACTAACGGAACTTTTATTTACCAAGGGAAGGTAGTCTGATCTTTTTCCTTTAAATATTTAAAAATATGAAAAATTTTGTTTTTCTTGTAGGTATCTTTATTCTTGTTTCTTGTAGTGGGAGTGAAAAGCAATCTTTTAATGCAGAGATTGAAAATACTGAAAATACTGAAACTCAATCGGGTATTGTTCATCGTGTTTTTGTGCGGCATTACCGGAGCAGCACGTTGAAGAGTATTCGCTTGACAAATGGTAATTGTCTGAGCGGTAAATTCTTTGAGAATGTTATCGGTTCGGAACAAGACCAGATGTCCGATTTCTACTTTGCAGAAGAAGGAGATACTATCCTCTACCAAGGGGAGAGAATTATTGAGGTTAAATTTAAAGATTAATCTTAATACGAAAAACTTACTGTTCGGGAGGACAGTAAGTTTTTTTTATGATGCTTTGTTGATATATGAGAATTTTGATGTTGTTGATAATGTGATTTTGTATAAGTAAAAGTTTTGCCGGTTCGGCGATCGTTTTGCCTTTTTTGTTTAATTTTTTGTCAAAAAATATTGCCATAGGCGTAAAAATGTGATATGTTATTGATGAGTTTTGAGATTATTAAGATATTTATTTTATTAACGAGGTTTTGCCTCATAAATTAAAAGAATATGAAAAAGATAGAAATTTTTATTGCGGTTGCTTTGATTATTGCAATGGTTGGTGTTGTTTTGTTCTGGACAGCCGGATTTAACGGTCGTATGGATGTTGCTCAATGGTTCTTGGTTACGGCCGGTATTTCATGCTGGGGAGCTTTGATCGGTATCGGGTGGAGAAAACTTCGTCAGAGAAATTTTTATTAAAATGGCAAAAGAAAAGAGCGGTTTCGATTGAAACCGTTTTTTTTGTTTTAAAGGGGGAGGCCGGGTGATTGTTTATAAAAACTTATTTAAGGGTTTTTCTTGAAAATCTAAAGAATTATTTTATAATCGTGGTGTAACTGGATAATTTTGTTGAATTAAAAATTTTTTCGTGTATAACTAGCTTAGTTTAAAAGGGATTTTTCCCTCATTTGGTTGTTTAAATATTATAAGGAAGTAAAAATGGTTTCTCTTGCAGAAAAAATGGCGGCGAATTTGAATTGGTCGGCTTTTAGTAAAGCTGAAGAACTGAAGAAAAGATTATGGTTTACAATTTTAGCCTTGATCGTTTTTCGTTTAGGAACATTTATTCCGTTGCCGGGAATTGATCCGCATATTCTGTCTGATATTTTTGACAGAAATTCCAGCGGAATCTTAGGGATGTTTAATATGTTTGCCGGTGGCGCGTTGGAACGTATGACCATTTTTGCTTTGAATATTATGCCTTATATTTCGGCTTCAATTATTGTTCAACTCGGACAGTCGGTTATTCCGTCATTAGGAGCTCTCAAAAAGGAAGGGGAAGCCGGACATCGTAAGATTACTCAATATACACGAATCCTGACGGTTTTGATTACGATTATCCAAGGTTACGGTATTGCAGTCGGTTTGGAAGGAATGACCGGAAGTGCCGGAGTTTCTGCCGTTGTCGATCCGGGGTTCACATTTAAATTTACAACGGTTGTTTCTTTGGTCGGCGGAACAATGTTTATTGTCTGGCTGGGCGAGCAGATTACTGCCCGAGGTGTCGGAAACGGCTCATCTTTGATTATTACGGTCGGTATTATTGCTAATATTCCGTCTGCTTTGGTCAAAACGTTTGAATTAGGGCGTGCCGGTTCTATGTCACTGGGGGTTATTGCTCTGTTGATGGTTATGGTCGTTGTTTTGATTTATACGATTGTTTTGGTCGAAAGAGCTCAGAGAAAGATTATTATCCAATATCCGAAACGGCAAGCTATGCTGGGCGGAAGTACGGCTGAAAGCTCTCATTTGCCGCTGAAGATTAATCCGACCGGTGTTATCCCGCCGATTTTTGCCAGCTCTTTGTTGCTGTTGCCGATTACAATTGCTAATTTCAGTGCCGAAAGCGGTCCGGCGTGGGTTCAGACGTTGAGCCAGTTGCTTGGACACGGACAGCCGTTATATTTGGCATTGTATGCCGGTTTGATTTTGTTCTTTGCTTTCTTTTATACGGCGATTGTTTTTAATCCGGAAGAAACTGCGGATAATTTGAAAAAACACGGCGGCTTTATTGCCGGTATTCGTCCGGGCAAAAATACGGCGGAATATCTTGATTATGTTGTTACCCGCCTAACGGTTTTGGGGGCGGTTTATCTGGTGGCTCTGTGTATTTTGCCGGAAATTTTAATCAGCAAACTTTCTGTGCCGTTCGTTTTGGGCGGAACAACGCTGCTTATCGTTGTTCAGGTAACGATGGACTTTGTCGGGCAATTGCAGTCCCATTTGATTGCTTATCAGTATGAATCATTGCTTAAAAAAGCTTCTTTGGCCGGAAAAGGAAAGAGAAGATAATGAATAAGGATGGCTTGGGTTTGCATTTGGTTTTTACGGGGGCTCCGGGCTGCGGTAAGGGAACGCAAGCTCGCCTCTTGAAAGAAAAGGTACATATCTGCCATCTTTCAACCGGTGAAATGTTGCGCGCCGAGGCTGCAAAAGCAACCCCTTTGGGACTTGAGATCAAAAAACTGCTTGATGCCGGATCTTTTGTGACTGATGAAATGATTATTAAAATGGTTTCTCAGCGAATCGACGAAGATGACTGCAAAAACGGTTTTATTCTGGATGGTTTTCCGAGAACTTTGCCGCAAGCAGAGGCTTTGGAAGAACTTTTGGCTAAAAAAGGAATCAAACTTGACGCGGTGATTGAGATCCAGGTTCCTGATGAGATCATTATGGAACGTATTCTCGGACGTTATGCTTGCATGACCTGTGGCGAGGGGTATCATGATAAGTTTCACAAACCAAAGGTTTACGGGGTCTGCGACAAGTGCGGCGGAACGGATTTTTATCGCCGTCTGGATGATAATCGGACGACCGTGCAGAATCGACTCGTTAATTACCGCGTCCTGACATATCCGACTATTCCTTATTTTGAACAGAAAGGTCTGCTCAGATGTGTGGACGGAACGGGAACGATTGAGGCAACAGCCAAGAAAGTGGACAGCCTTTTGGCCGTTGCATAGTGAGTTTTTTTGAAAAAAATGCATTTTTTTCAAAAATTATGTAAAAAGGGTGGTTGACACTAAAAATTTTTGGCATATAATCCGCCTTAATTTTGAAGAGTGGTGATCAACTTTTTGAATGTGGTAAATTTTTTTAAAAATGGAGAGTTAATTTGGCTCGTATAGCTGGTGTAAATATCCCGACTGCCAAAAAGCTTGAAGTCGCGCTGACTTATATCTTTGGTATCGGAAGAAAAACTGCTCAAAACATTTGTGCAAAAACCGGAGTTTCCGGCGATCGTCGTGTTCAGGAACTGAGCGAAGACGAAATTGCCAAAATCCGTGAAGAAATTGATTCAAACTGTGTGGTTGAAGGTGAATTGCGCCGTGAAGTCGGTGTTAATATTAAGAGACTGATGGATCTCGGCTGCTACAGAGGTTTGAGACATCGTAAAGGTTTGCCGGTTCGCGGACAGAGCACTAAACAAAATGCCAGAACCCGCAAAGGCAAACGCAAAACCGTCGCTAACAAGAAGAAATAGTTTGAAGGGTAGTTGTTAAATGGCAAAAGCAGTATCACAACGTGTGAAGAAAAAAGAAAAGAAGAATATTACCGCGGGCGTTGCTCATGTAAATTCTACTTTTAACAATACAAGAATTACAATTACCGATGCGCAGGGCAATACGGTTGCTTGGTCGACATCGGGTGCTCAGGGTTTTAAAGGTTCTAGAAAATCTACCCCGTATGCTGCTCAGGTAGCGGCTGAAGACGCCGGAAAGAAAGCTCAGGAACATGGCATGAAAACTCTGGAAGTTGAAGTTAAAGGTCCCGGTTCTGGTAGAGAATCTGCGATCAGAGCATTGCAAGTTATAGGTTTTACAATCACTTCAATCCGTGATGTTACTCCTATTCCTCACAATGGCTGCCGCTTGAGAAAAAGACGCCGCGTTTAGTCTTTTATCTTTGTTATATAAAGAGAACGAGGCTGCTTTAGTGCCTCGCATTCTCTTGAATTTTGTAAAATATGCATATGCACTAATTGAAAGAGGACATACCAGTGATTCAAAAGAATTGGCAAGAACTTATTAAACCTACGAACTTAGAAGTTGTTCCTAGTGATGGCGGTAACAAAGCTAAAATCGTGGTTGAACCTCTGGAGCGGGGTTTCGGCTTAACTTTAGGTAACGCGCTGAGACGCGTTTTGCTGTCTTCTCTGCAAGGCGGTGCCGTAACTTCTATTAAAATTAACGGCGTTCTTCATGAATTTTCCGTTATCCCAGGTGTCAGAGAAGATGTTACGGATATTGTCCTGAACATTAAAGGACTGGCTGTGGCTGTTCACGGCGAAGGTCCGAAAACGATGACTTTGAAGGCTGAAGGTCCTTGTGAGGTTACCGCACAGATGATTGAGACCGGTCATGATGTTGAAATTAAGAATCCTGACCATGTTATCTGTAATCTGGATGCCGGTGCAAAAATTAATATGGAACTGACGGTTAATACCGGCAAAGGCTATGTTCCTGCTTTTCAGAACAAGGCTGCCGATGCACCGATCGGGTTGATTGCCGTTGACGCAATTTATTCGCCGGTTAAGAAAGTTTCTTATAAGGTTGAAAATACTCGTGTCGGGCAGGTTACCGACTATGATAAGCTGACGTTGGTTGTTGAGACCAATGGTGTTGTTTCGCCGGAAGATGCAGTTGCTTTGGCTGCCAGAATCCTGCAAGACCAGTTGAAACCGTTTATCAATTTTGATGAGCCGGAAAGTGAAGTCGAAGTTGAGAAAGAAGAGCTGCCGTTCAACAAGAACCTGCTCAAGAAAGTTGAAGAGCTCGAACTCTCTGTTCGTTCCGCCAATTGCCTTAAGAATGATAATATTGTTTATATTGGCGATTTGGTTCAGAAGACAGAGGCTGAAATGCTCAGAACTCCGAATTTCGGTAGAAAATCTTTGAACGAGATCAAAGAAGTTTTGGCAAAAATGGGTATTCATCTTGGTATGGATACACCGGGATGGCCGCCTGAAAATATTGAGGAGTTGATTCGTCGCGTTGACGAGCACTTTTAATGACTTGTATAACGGTCATATAATGTAGATTTAGTCGGGCGGAGAAGTGCTTTGTAATGCTTTTGTATTATGCTTTCTCTGCCCTGAAATCTTGTTATAAGGCTCGTTTTTCAAGTCGTTTTTCCCGTGTCGGGAATGTAAAGTTCTCCATGCATGAATGCAATAGCGGAACCGTGGTGGAGATGAATGTTTTATCCGTCTTGCGTTGCAAGGCACAGAGAAAATGAAAGGAAATTATGTCATGAGACATGGAATGAAACACAGAAAATTGAATATGACAAGAAGCCAGAGAAGAGCTTTGTTTGCAAACTTGACAAATGCTGTTTTGACGCATGAACAGATCAGTGTTACTCTTCCGAGAGCTAAAGAATTGAGAACCTTTGTTGACAACATGATTACGTTGGGCAAAAAAGGTGATTTGAACAACCGTAGACAAGCATTGGCTTTTCTTCGTGATAACGAAGTTGTTTCCAAGCTTTTCTCTACGCTGGCAGAGCGTTATAAAAACCGTAACGGCGGTTATACCAGAGTTTTGAAAGCTGGTTTCCGTTATGGTGACTGTGCTCCGATGGCTATTATTGAGCTGGTTGACAGAGATGTTAATGCCAAAGGTGCAAAAGATTTGGCTCGAGTAGCTGAAGAAAAAGCTGCTGCTGAGGCTGCGGCAAAAGAGGCAAATTAAGCTGATAATTTTCCGGAAAAGGCGGCGAAAGCCGCCTTTTTTGTGCTTCTGTCGTATATATTACCTTGCGTCAGCTGGTAGGGCAGACATTCCAGCCCTGCCGTAGAGCATGTAATAGCTTTGGACTGGGCGAACGAAGTTCTGAAATACTCCTTGCATGAGCTGGTGAAAGTTTATATTTAATCTTTGTTTATCAAAGTTTTTCCATTTTTTATGAAAAAGGCGGATTTATTTAGAGGGCTGCTTGTTTTTTTTCAAATTGATTCCTCTTGTGATAATGCCAATCATTATGCCGAGTATGATATAACTGGTCAGGCATTCCAATGCTACAATAAAACGGGCTAAAAGCGTATGTGGGGTAATATCGCCGTAACCAACTGTTGTCATGGTAATGATGCTGAAATACAAAGCATCGATGATGGCAGAAAATCCGTTGCCGAAATTGAACGCTTGTTTTAGGTTCAGACTGTTGTGGATTGTGTTGATACTTAAATTTATAACCGTGAAAGAAATGATCAGATTGATAAAAAAATTGGCAAATTCGCCCAAGTCCTGAAGTGTGGCCATTTTGTTTGGCTGCAGTAGCCCGGTGAGCTTTCCGGTAAAGCGGCGGATATTCATAATTGCGACATAGATAACCAGAGTGCTGACAAGGTAGGTCGCGGCCGGGGAGAAAGAGATGTAGTATCCGAAAATTCCGGTGCATAATGTAATAAAGAATAATTGGAGTTTGTCTTTGGGATGGTATGCCAGAGTATAATTTCGCCGGGCAGAATAGCTATTGAAAAAAATGATTATCAAGGCAGTAAGAAGACCGTTGCAAAAAGGAATTGCAAGATGAACCGCTGTCCAGCCGGTGTTAAATTTGATGTATTTATGCAGGGGTAAGACAGACAACAAGAAAAGGCTGATGAAAAAGCATAAATTGAAATCTTTAATCAGCAGTTTTTGAAAACTTTGCGGAAAGGGGTGTTTCATTCTTCTTTTTCTTGGTTTGTTTCTTTGTCTTCTTTTTTGTTGCCTCGCAACTGGATGTACAGTTTTTTGAACAAAGTTCGGAATGACAACCGGGGTGCATTTTCTTCCGTTTCATCATCGTCGTCATCATCGTCTTTATCTGTTACATAATCCGGATTTTCAGGATTTAAAGGTTTTTCGGCACTCAGATGAAGAGCTCGGGCAAGCGGGGCGAGTGTTTTTCCCTGGAACAGCACGGAGATGATGACCATAAAGAAAATCAGATTAAATAAAAACTGCGAGTTTGGAAAGCCGCGAATCAGCGGGTAGGTTGCCAGAATAATCGGGACCGCACCTTTGAAGCCGGCCCAGCCGATGAAAATTTGTTCTTTCAGGTTGAAATCGCTGCGGAGCAGGCACAGCCATATGGCAAGAGGCCGGGCAATGAAGATCAGAAAGATTGTGCAGGCAAAGCTGACAGGCATGACCTGGAATAATTCATTGGGATTTACCAGCAGCCCTAAGATCAGGAACATGCTTATCTGCATAATCCAGGCCAGGGAATCTTGAAAGCGGATAATGTGGCGGCGGTATTGATAACTGGTATTACCCATTACAATACCGGAAAGATATGCTGCCAGGAAGCCGTTGCCGCCAACCAGCTGTGTCAGGCTGTAACTGAGCAAAACGACACTGACGCCAAAGACGGGATAAAGGCCTTTGTATGGCAGATTGAATTGCGAAAGCAAACGACAAGCTCCAAAGCCGAAACTTAATCCGAGGATGATGCCCAGTGTCATTTGAAGGAAGAAACTTCTGAGCAGGGTGAGGATGTTGAAATCGGCTTCCGAGATAAAGGCGATGGCACTCATTGACAGAAAGACGGCCATTGGGTCGTTGCTGCCGGATTCAAATTCTAACAAAGCTTTTAAACGTGGTTGAATATTCATATTTTGAGAACGCAGAATTGTGAAAACCGCCGGTGCGTCGGTGGAAGAAACGATGACGCTTAGCAGCAGCGATATTTCACCGGACAAGCCCAAAATATGATGGCTGAACAAAAATAAAAAAAGAGCGGTGAGAAAAACTCCGAGTGTGGAAAGAACACTGCCTCGTTTGACGATGTTTTTTACGTTTTGCCAATTCGTGTCCAGGCCTCCGGCAAACAGGATAAATGCCAGAGCTACCGTACCGATGACATTGGTGAGTTGGGCGTTATGAAATTCTATTTTGCCAACGCCGTCGGATCCGGCCAGCATTCCAAGTCCCAAAAAAATTAATAAGGCGGGAATTCCGTATTGGTCGGATATTTTATTGGCAAAAACGCAGAGCATCAGAAGTATGCCGGCGATGGCCAGCAAAATATCCAAATTCATCTTTTTTCTCCCAAAATCAATTTTTTGAAATGTAGCATTTAATCCTTTATATTTGGTAAAGCTTGAAAAATGAGTTTGGTGTTTTATATAAGCTGCAATGTAGCAATTTTCAGGGGGACAGATATGGAAAATACAGAAGTTGCAAAAATGCCGCTTATCGGTGACGAGGCTCCGGCTTTTCGAGCGGTTACGACGCTTGGCGAAATTAATTTTCCGGATGATTATAAAGGCAAATGGGTTATTTTGTTTTCTCATCCGGCTGATTTTACGCCAGTGTGTACCAGCGAATTGATGTCTTTTGCCGCCATGGCGGAAGAATTTGAAGCAATGAATGCCGAATTGCTCGGCGTTTCGGTGGACAGTGTCAGTTCTCATCTGGCCTGGCTGAAAACAATGCAGGAGAAGATTGAGTTTAACGGTATTAAATCTCCCAAAATGGATTTTCCGGTGGTGGCTGATGTCAGTATGGAAGTGGCGAGGAAATACGGAATGATACAGCCCGGTGCCAGTGATACAAAGACCGTGCGTTCCGTCTTTTTTATTGATCCTAAGAGCCGTATTCGGGCGGTTATTTATTATCCGTTGTCAAACGGGCGGAATTTTCAGGAGATTAAACGTATTCTGACTGCAATGCAGGTTACCGATGCTTTCGGGGTAGCTACACCGGCGGACTGGCAACCCGGAGACAAGATTGTGTTATCGGCACCGGAAAATATGAAAGCTTTGGAAAGTCGGAAGCAGCAATTGCCGAAAGGTGCCGTTTGTGAAGATTGGTTCTTTTGTTTACAAAATTTGGATAAAAAGCAGATTTCCGAAACGCTTTATGCCAAGAAAGATTAAGGTTTAACGGACAACGGGCAGCGCGTTCCAGGAAGTTGTGTAGGCAGGCGAGCGAAAGCTGCCGCGGGTGAAGTTTTGAGGAGATACGGTCTGGGCGGCAAAAAATACGGTATGGGCGCCAAGCTTGTTGTTTAGGGTATCAAAGGCCTGCATAAGCTTTTGTTCTTTAGGCGGTAATACTGATTTTTCAAACAACGAAGACTGGAGCGCGGAGGTTTCTTCAATTGCCTGGAGTGTTATGCCGGCGGATTTATAGGCTTCTTTGGGTGTGAAAATCTGTCGGAGACCGAATTTTGCCGCGGTGATGAAATGGCCGGTATGAATGCAAGGGCCGCCCAACGGAATGAGGCGGGACCCTCCGCCTTGTCCGGTCGGGTTTTTGAAGCGGTTGGTTTTTAAGAAAACGACAATTTCGCGAGCTGCGGCGTTTTGGGCGCGCAACCTCCGACAGGCTGTGTCGGTGAAGCCGGCGATTATGGCTTCCAGTTGTTTGATATTTGAGATTTCTCGTTCAAAACTTCGGGAAACGGTAATGCTGCGGGCTGTTTCCTCGGTTGCAATATCTTGGCAGGGAATGCCGTTTAATTCCAGGGCTGTTTTTTCAAGGTTTATCCCGAAGGTTTGACGAATCATTTTCAATGGGGCCGAGCTGAGTTCAAGTGCCGAGAATATTCCGAGAAAGTTCAGCTTGGGAGCAATACGGCGGCCGACACCCCAGACGTCTTTGACTTCAAAATTTTTCAGAACTGTTCGGAGAGATTGGCCCGGCATTAAGATTTCGACTTTGTCAAAGGCTTTGCTTTTGGCCAGGAAAGAGGCGATTTTGCACAGGGTTTTGGTCGGGGCAATGCCGATGGAAACCGGAATGCCGATTTCTTTTAATATCCGGTTGCGGATATGCAGAGCAAAGCGAAAATGGTCAGTGTTGTCATCGGGCAGGCTGGCAAAAGCCTCGTCAACCGAATATATCTGAATATTTTCGCATTCTTGTCGGAGCAGGCTCATCAGGCGACGAGAAATGTCGGAATAGAGTTCAAAGTTTGAAGACAGCGCAGTTCCGCCGGCTGCCCGGAAAATTTTTTCTATTTTGAAATATGGTGCTCCCATTGCAATGGGAATGGCTTTGGCTTCGTAAGAGCGGGAAACGACGCAGCCGTCATTGCTGGAAAGTACAACAACGGGACGTTTTTTCAGATCGGGACGGAAAATCCGCTCGCAGGAGACAAAAAAGTTGTCGCAGTCGAATAAAAAGAACATTTTAATATTTCCGAAAGCTGGCAGTTATAACACCCCAGACCGAGAAGGTATCATCGGCGGAGATTGTGCGCTGCCGGACACCTGGAGACGAGGCTGACAAGATTGTGCCGCTTTTGCCGGATTGCAGGCGGCGCGCCAGCAGTTCGCCGTTTAGTTCCGCAATGATGAGGTTGCCGTTTTGAGGTGAAAGGGCTCGGTCGACAATCAGTATATCGCCGGGAAGAATACCGTCCCCGCAGAGCGAATCGCTTTCAATCTTCAAAAAATAACAGGCAGCAGGGTGCATAACCAGATGACGGTTTAAATCCAGCGGCGAAGTATAGCCGTTTGGGGAAAAATCAAAATTTTCATCATGGGAGGAATGAAATGCCGGCATGAAAACCTCTTGTTATATGTTCTTGTTTTGTTCTTATAATAATTTCGGATAAATTTAAATGCAATAGAAATTTTGATTAAGGTGTAATAATATTGTTCCAAAAGTCAAATAAGGAGGAAATATGAAAAAGATTGTACCGCAGACGCTGAAAGCAGGAGATGAGGTTCGGATTGTTGCCCCGGCCAGAGGTTTAAGGCTTATCGGCCAGGACAGCCGCGATATTGCCCGGGTTCGTTTTGAAGAAATGGGGTTGAAAGTTACTTTTGGTAAAAATACGACAGACGAGAATTGGGATATGTTCGGCTCGACCGAAGTGGAAAAGCGGGTGGAAGATCTGACAGATGCTTTTAAGGACAAAAATGTGAAGGCGATTTTTACCGTTATCGGCGGAAGCAATTCCAACCAATTACTGCCGTATCTTGATTATGACGTTATTCGGGAGAATCCGAAAATTTTCTGCGGATTTTCTGATATTACCGCATTGTTGAACGGAATTTATGCCAAGACGGGGCTGGTTACTTTTTCCGGGCCGCATTTTAGCTCGCTCGGTATGAAAAAAGGGGCAGAATATACGCTTGAAAATTTGCAAAAAATGATTTTTGGTGCACAACAAAACGATATTAAACCCTCAGATGCCTGGAGCGATGATTTGTGGTTTATCAATCAGGAGGAGCGACAGTTTATTAAAAATGAAGGGTGGCAGGTGATTAATCCGGGCAAAGCAGAAGGTACGCTGCTCGGCGGCAATCTCGGGACTTTTAATTTGCTGCTTGGATCTTCGTATCGGCCCGGTTTTGTTAAAAATACGGTTTTGTTTATTGAGGATTGCTTTACCAGTGAAGCAACTGATGCCGGAAGTTTTGAACGGAATTTGCAGGCTTTGATTTATCAGCCGGATTTTGAAAATGTGACCGGGATTGTTATCGGGCGTTTTCAAAAGGCTTCAAACGTTACGAAAGAAAAGCTCGAGTATATTATTAAAAGCAAAAAGGCTCTGGCGCGGATGCCGGTGCTTGCCAATGTTGATTTTGGTCATACGACCCCGCTTTTGACGCTTCCGATTGGCGGAGAATGCTGTTTGGATACGGAGTCGCTACGGTTGTCCGTAAAGGCCTGATGAGAAAAACCCCGGATTCGAAATTCGGGGTTTTGAGTAAAATTTGGTCGATTCGTTGCTGTTTATTTGTTGCAAAATATATAAAATAAAAGATATTTTAACGAAATAACTCTATAATTTTATTTAATTATGGAAAAAATTGACCGAAAAACGTTTTTTTGGATTAATTTGACAAAAAAGTATTGAAGTATTCCGAAAAATGCGTTATTATCACGTCAAATAGATTTTTTGTTAGGAGTTTTTACAATGGCTATTGACGCTAAAGAAGCAATTGAAATCATTAATAAAGGTGATTTTCAGGTTTTTTCAAATGAGGATTTGATTAGTTTGTCCAAAAGTTTGCCGGCAGCAGGAAAAGAGGGAGCCGATGCTTTTGCCAAATTGAAAGATTTTATTGGTGTAAATGTTTTGCAGCCGTTTGCCGACGGTAAATTTCAACCTAATCCCAGGGATATAGATTTTTTTGCAGAATTGATAGCTATTTACGGCAAGGATGCTAACGGCAATTTGATTAAAGGCCAAACCAGCGGTAAAGATATTCAAGAGACTTTTGATGTTTATAAAAAATATAATGATGTGAATGTCAGCAAAGAAGTGCTGGAAGAAAACGCCCAAAAACTGGAACAACTGGAAGCAAAATATAATCCGCATAATGGTGAGGAATTTGCCGAGAGTAAAAAGGTTTTTGATAAACTGAATATTACCGACGATACTAAAACAGATGTGTTGGAAGCAGCCCGGTTGAATGCTTATACGGATAGTTTGGTCGACGGAAAACTTGATGAAGCTAAATATGTTGAAAATTTGAAAAGCAGCATTGAGCTTGCCGTTTACAGCATGTTGTCCGGAACTGTTGTTTCTCAGGTGAAAGCAAAGACCGATATATCGGTTGATATTGCTGTTAAGCAGACTTGGAAACAGATTCTTGATCAGGCTAATGACGCAAAAGGAAAGCTTGAAGTTAAGAGCGATGCTGTTATGGGGTATCTGTCTACAACGATGGAACGGGCTGACGGCATTAAAGACCGGATTAAAACAAAAGTCGGCAATATTCCGTTTTTGGCCAAGCTGAATAAGAGAATTTCTCAGCTGGATGACCGCTGGGGGAAAAAATACGGCAAGCCCTATCAGGTTGCCAAGACAACAGTTAAAGTTGTCAGCAATGTCGGTATCGGATGGGGAACCATGCTGTTGGCCGGTGCTGCAGGTCCGGCCGGTTTGGCTATTTATGGTGCATATGCCGGTTATAAAAGCCTGAAGCCTATGGTTCAGTCATATAGGGAGAACCGTGGCGAATACAAGTCTTTCGGAGCATTTTTGAAAGATAATAAAATGAATGCCTTGACGGCTGTTTCCGGTGTGCTTGCTTTGGGTGTGGCCGGTGTTAATGCGGCAGAGGCTCTTAACGGCTCAGGCCAGTTGTCATCGCTTTTGCGTTATGCTACGGGAACACGGGCTGCTGTTGCTTACAGTACTGTCGGCTTGAAGAATATGGTTGATATTGCTGATGCTCATAAAAAAGGTGAAGGTCTCGGAAAAGCTGTAGGTAAGGCTATTGCTACGGCAGCGTTTTTTGCCGGAGGATATTATCTTAGCCAGAATGGTTTGGGGAGTGATAATGCTCATTCCGAAAAGAGCGGTTTGACTTTGCCGGATGGGAAGGATCTGAACGAAGCTAAGGTTGTAGATGCCGGAAATCAGGGGGCTGCGGTCGATACAACGGCACAGTCTGTTACGGAAGCTGATTCTTCTGCTGTTTCTGCTGTTGTTGAGCCGGAGAAAGATCCTTGTGAAGATATTGAAAATGCTTTACGGGCTCGTGAAGATTCCCAAACACATCAGGCAGTGGCTGAGGATGATTGCAACGGAAAAATTGAAATTCAGGCCAGAGATCATTCTCTGCATACGGAATTTTGGGATAATCGTAACCGTCATTTCCTTGGTGATGATTTGACCGATGCTTTGTATGGTTTGTTTGAAGGTGATAAGCCGGTTTTGAATTTGGAAAATTTTGAAGGCATTGATAATAAGGAAGAATTTGTTTATAAATATGCCATTATGAAGGCCAATAATATGCCTGAACAGAGGATGTTGGTTGATTTGATTGAGAAGGCATGCGGCGGACAGCTGACGGAAGGCGATTATATTGATATTGCCCGCGGTATGAATTCTTATGATAATCATGGTAATCCGCTGTGTTGGGAAAATACTTCGGATGTTGTCAGCGGAAGATTGCCGGATGATGTGGAGCGTTGTGATCCGGTTGAGCCGGTTCATGAAGAGGTAACTACCCCCGTTATACCGGAACCGATTGAGGTTGAGCCGGTAGAAGTTGCCCCTGTTGAGGTTGAGCCGGTTGAAATTCCGGTTGAACCGGTACCGGTAGAGCAAGTTCCGGCTGAAACAGTCGTTGAAGATACGACGAAGAAATTCTATCAAGGGTATATTGAAGAACATGTTAAGCTTGGTTCTGTTCAATCTCAGGAGCTTATTAAGGGTTATGATTATGACTTTCATGATGCTCCAATTCCTGAAAACGAGCCGGCAGAAGGTTATGATTATGATGTTGACGGCAATGTCGGTGAGCCGACTCCGAATGTTAAGTCGGAAATGGTTACCGGTTTGATTGATATGGCCAATGGCGGTCGTGTTGCATATAATTTCCATGATGGTGCTGCCGTTATTGATTATACTATGCCGGAAGATGCTGAAACCAGCAAAATTGCAGCTCATTTGGAAGGCTTTAGTGATCAACCTGATATTCAGGCTCGCCGGTATGCTGCATATGGTGAAGTTTATTTTGACTTGCAAAACCGTTTGGCAGAAGGCGAGACCATTAAAGGCGCCGAAGAGTGGATGGGCTGGATGGATAAGCATTTGGCTAAACGCGGCCTGTTTATTGATGAAAACGGGTATGTGGCCATTAACCAAAATGCAGATCGTGAAATGTTGCTTGAGGCATATCAGGCTGATCCGAACGGTTTGATGACCGACAAAGAGATAAACGAGATCAAAAAGTCGGCAATCAGCATGGCTCAAATGAAAAATAACGGTTACAGTCGTTAATTTGAACCAAAGATTTTCCTAACAAGAAAGGGAGAAGAGTAGCAAAGAAATTTGCTGCTCTTTTCTTTTTATCCGGTTTTTTAAGAATTGTTTTAATCTTTGGAAGTAAGATGAAATTATAATGTTACATTAATGTTAATATGATTTTTTGTTGACAAAAAACATTGTACAAAATGCATAAATTTGGTACAATAAAGTATGTTGAACGGATTATCACGGAGTAGAAACCATGGCTGATGAATCTAATATTTTAACCCAGGAACAGCGGGATTTTTATGAGAAAGAAACAGGGCAGAAACTGCCGGAAGATGCAACTTGGGATTCGCTTAACGGAGAGCAAAAGGCCATTCTCAGTGATGTGTATGCTCCTCAAAGCCGGGAAGGGCAAGAATTTGCCGCTTCATTTAAAGAGCCGGAACAGGAGGCTGCTTATGTTGAAAATAAAGAGCCGATGAAGCTTGAAGATGCGATTAAAGCGGCAGACGGGAAAGAATTGTATAATCTGAGCCCGAATGAATTGGCTGAGATGAATAATGTTCTGCGTGCCGCTGCTGTTGACGGAAATGAAGATGCTGTTCTCGGATATGGAAAAGTCCGATTGGCGATGGAAGAAAAAATGCAGGCCTATGCCAATGGTGAGATTGAAACACCGATAGAATGGGCGGGCGGAATGCAGGCCATGCTGCGGGCTGCCAAAGAGCGTTTGCCGGAAAAAGAACCTTATCAGGAAGAGCCGATTACCGGAATGCATACAGTGACGGCACAGAATATTTCAAAAGATAAAGACAAAGATTTGAATGAACTCAGTTTGCATGATCTGGCTGCGTTGAAAGTCGAAATGGATAAGAATCCGGAAGGGTTTGACAAGCAACGGGTGGATGAAGCTGTCGGTCGTCGCTTGAATGCGATTGCCGCCATGGGCAAGAATGATTTTATCAAGAAAGAAGATTTGGCTGCGGCGCAGGTCTTGCTTGATGCCATTCCGATGTCTAATCGTCGAGAGGGTGCCGGAAGAGCTTTTGAAATTTTTACCAAGGTTGAGAGCAAACTCTATGATTCCCGCAAAGTAGTCAACGGAACTTTTGATGAGCCTCGGCTTGCCGAATTGGCTGAAACTTGCGAAGGCAAGTTAAATGAATTTACGGAGGCTTATGATAAAGAGCACGGCTTGTGGATGATGACCAGTGAAGATGCAGAAAGGGTTTCGGAAAATATTGCTGCCATGGGCGATATGGGCAAGGATGCGCTGGATAAAGCCGAATATCAAGAAGAACCGGTACAGCCGATGTCTCGTGAGGATGCCGAGAAAACTATGGCAGAGTTGCGGCAGGGCAAAGAGGTTGATCTGAAGACTTTGGCTTCTTTGTCGGCGTCAAACGCTTTTGGAACGACAGGTCCCGATAGTGAGGCTTTGGAAAAGGCGATTGCAACCAAGTTGTCGAAGCTTGGTAAAGATGTTTCTGCCGATGAGTTAAGCAGTATGGATTTTCTGCTTGAAAAAGCATCCCGGATGCCGGAAGCGATGTTTTCTGCCAAAATGTATGAGAAGGCAAAAGGCATTTTGGATAAAAACAGGGAAGAGGCTCAGAAGAATCCAAAACCGAAATATCCGGAAATGGCCGATGCCATGGCGTTGTTTGATAATTTGGAAATTACCGACGGTCTGAGTCTGGCTGGCAAGGCCAAAAGCAAAGATAATGATGAGTTAAAGCAGCAGCTTTTGGAGAGTATTCGTCTGCAGACAATGGAAAATATGGCCGGAACTAAACCCGGACCGGTTAATCCGGAAGAATTTAATAAAGAATTTGCAGCGAATATTGTGGCTGAAGTCGGCAGGCTGGCCGGAATTGAAAATGTGGTTTCCGGCGGATCTAAAGCAATAGAGGATTATGCCAAGGGACATAAGATTCAGATCAGCAAGGGGAGCCTGCTTGGTTATCAGGCGGCGCAAAGCGAAGCCAGGGAGGGTTTTGCCGCTCGTTTGGAAAGCAAAGTCGGAAAACGGAATGCCGGGGTTGAGGCTTTGCGAGAGAAAGGAAAAGCATTGGATGACCGGATAGCAAAAAATGCTCCGAAGAAACAGTATGCCATGTTGAAATCTTTGGCCAAAACGGCGGCTTGGTCAGGCGCATATTATGTGGCCGGCGCAACGATGGGACCGGCAGGCATTGCCGTTGTGGCAACAGCGTCTTTGGCCAATCAGGCTTTGAAACTGCGTAAAGAATATAAAAAACAGAAAGAAGAAATGGCCAAAAAGGGTAAGAAGCTTAAACTCTGGTCTTTTCTAAAAAATAATAAGATGGCATTGGCAAGTGCAGCGATGACAGCCCTCGGTGTTGCAACGGCCGGAATTGCGTCGGCTGATTTGGCTCCGGAGTTGGTTAAATCTCTTACTAATGCCAAGGCAACATCGGGTATTGCGCTGGGAGCCGCTTCAACAATCAAGGCCTTCCGAGATGTCAGAAGGGCCGGCGGCAGTGTTTGGAAAGCAATGGGGGCTGCCAGTGTGGCAGGAGCCGGTACGGCTTGGGCCGTTATTGCCGGGCAAACGGCGTATGATGCAACAACAGCAGTTGATACAACAACGGCAGTGGAGGTTTCTCCTGAAGTACCGACAATGGTTGATGAAAATAATAACGGCGTGTCTGACTATATTGAACGTCCGGCAGAACAACAAACGCCGCAGATGGTTGACAGGGATAATGACGGCATTTCCGATTATGTGGACCGGGATGGTGGGGAAGGTTGGGCGAATCCGCCGGAAGAACCAGCCATTGAACAAGAGGTTTCTACGCAAGTTTCGCCAGAGCGCGAAGTTCAGGCGCAAGAGCCGGTTGCTCAACAACATCCGGAAGAACGCCCGGATTTGGTTTCTCAGCCTTTAGAGGCGGGAACAACTGCCGGACTTGAGACCGAACAGCCGGATATTGCAGGACTTAATGATCAGATGCAGGCACAGGTTGAGGCCGGTAAGTCTTATGGCGTGGAAGATCCTCACAGCGGAAAAGTTGTGGAATTTTCTTTGAATGAAAAAGGAGAAATTCAAACCCATAATGCAGAAGATATCGGATTGGTCGGCAGTGGAGAACTGCATGCCGCAGTTACTGAAAGAATCAGCCAGGAGATGGGAAATTTTAATGACAGAGAGCTGGCTTTTCTGGAGAAGAATATGTCTGCCGAGCAGTATGGTGATGTTTTGCTTGCTGATGCTCAGGTTAGAGCGGAACAGGATGTTCAATTGGTTACGCAGGAAGCAGAAAAGGTTTTTAATACTCAGGAAGATGTTCATACTGCAGAACAACCGGTGGCAGGAAACCAGTCTGAAACGCCGGGAAAGCCGGATATTAATAAGTTAAACGAAGAACTGCAAGCCAGAGTTCATGGAGAACAGGCTTCGGAATCTCAACCGCAGGAGCTTTCCAGAGCAGAGAAACTGGAAGCCCTCCGGCAAGGAAAAAGTGTAGAAGAAGCTGTTGCGGCTAAATCTGTTGTTAAGGAGCCTTTGACAACGCAGAATATTAATCAGCCTCCTTCGCCGATGAGAGGTGTGGATCCCCGCGGCGGCGGATATACCGTCTGATAGAAACAAAAGAAAAACGGAGCGCAAGGTCTCCGTTTTTCTTTTGTTAAGATATTTTTTCGATTATCGGATCAGTAATTTGCGGGGCGGTTTCGGTGATTTTGATGTTTTTTAACAATTCAGTTCGGGCTTGGGTAAATTGTTCTTCCGTCTGAGCATGGATGAAAGCCAGCGGTTTTTGAGAATCAATGTATTCGCCGATTTGGCAAAAATGGCTGAAGCCGGTGGCATAGTCGAGTTTTTGTTCCGGGTGTGATCTTCCGCCTTTCAAGCTGATAATGCTTAAACCGATCTGGCGGGTATTCATTTCTGCAACATATCCTTTCCGGTCGGCAAAAACCGGGCGTATAATTGCTGCTTTAGGCAAGTAGTCGTTATATTTTTCAACAAAATCTGCCGGGCCGCCCAGAGCTTTGACCATGCGGGCGAAAATTTCTAAAGCTTTGCCGGAGGAAAGAGCTTTTTCCAACTTGCTTCGGGCTTCCGGAAGGTTTGAGGACAAGTTTGCGTTTGTCAGAAGTTCGGCGCAGAGTTCTATTGTAATTCGGTGCAGGCGCGGATCTGTGTTTTTGCCTTGCAGATATTCAACTGCTTCAGCCATTTCCACTGCGTTTCCGGCAGAATGACCGAGTACTTGATTCATGTCGGTCAGCAAGGCCGTGGTTTTTGTGCCGGCATGATTGGCGACTTCAACAATTGAGCGGGCGAGTTTTCTGCCGTCTTCCAGCGAAGGCATGAAAGCGCCGTTGCCGCATTTTAAGTCCATAACCAAGTAGTCCAATCCGGCAGCAAGTTTTTTGGAGAGGATGGAAGCCGTTATCAGCGGAATGGATTCAACTGTGCCGCAAACGTCGCGAATTGCATAAATCTTTTTGTCTGCCGGGGCCAGGTTTCCGGTTTGTCCGATGATAGCACAACCGACTTCTTGAACGGTTTTTTTGAAAAGCTCATTGTCAGGGACGGTTTTGTATCCGGGAATGGAATCGAATTTGTCTAACGTGCCGCCGGTGTGTCCGAGACCACGGCCGGAAATCATCGGAACATAGCCGCCGCAGGCTGCGATCATCGGTGCGAGCATCAGGCTTATTTTGTCGCCGACTCCGCCGGAAGAATGCTTGTCTACAATCGGTCCGTTAAGCTGCCAATTCAGAACATCGCCGGAATCGCGCATGTTTAATGTTAAAGCGGCGGTTTCTTCTTTGGAAAAACCGTTTAAAAAGATTGCCATTGTCAGGGCGGCGGTTTGGCAGTCGGCAATTTCTCCCGAGGTTATCCCGTTGATGAAAAAGCTTATTTCTTCTGTTGTTAAATTTTGGTGGTCGCGTTTTTTGCGAATAATTTCCTGTGGCAGCATATTAATATCCCCGGTTAATGACTTCAATCAGATTATCTAAAAGAGAGCTGGCGCCGATGCGAAAATTTTTGGACGTCAGCCATTTTCCTCCCATTATTGAAACGGCAAGAACAAGGTATTTTTTTGCGTCGTCAATCGTTCGGATACCGCCGCTGGCTTTAAATCCGGCATTTTTGCGGCCGGAGGCTATGGTTTCCAAGATGACGTTTGCCGCTTCCGGTGTGGCGGAAATTTTGGTTTTTCCGGTTGAGGTTTTGATAAAATCAGCTCCGTTTTGGATGCATAGTTTGGTTGCTTCGGAAATGGTCGAGGCATGTTCTAATTCGCCGGTTTCCAAAATAACTTTGAGAAGTGTTTTTTTGCCAAGGTGTTCTTTGACTTTTTTGATGAAAAGGCCGCATTCGGTTTTTTGCCCGGCAAGGAATTCTTTATAGGGAAAAACCAGATCGATTTCATCGGCGCCTTTGACAACGGCCGTTGTTATGGCACTTTGTGTTTTTTCGAGATCGAGGCTGCCGCCGGGAAAATTGATGACAGTGGCAACTTTGATGTCGGTATGGCGCAAATGTTCCCGGGCGATACCGACAAACTGCGGATAGACACAGACGGCGGCAACGTTGCCAAACGGTGTTTGGGCACGCCGGCAAAGATCGATGATGCTTTGGGTTGTGTCATTGTCATTAAGGGAAGTCAGATCGAGGCATTGGATTAAGATTTCGGCAGCCGTTACGTCATCCATTATATTTCTCCCGTTGCAGAAAAGTTTTGATCAGTTTTTGCAGGGCGGCGGAAGCCTTTTCTCCCTGAGCAAGCGTTTCGGCATGGCTTTGCTCCCCTTGCCGTAATCCGGTTCCCATGTTGGTCAGGACGGAAAGTCCCAAAACCTGCATACCGGAATGAGCTGCGCAGATGACTTCTGGAACTGTTGACATGCCGATTGCATCAGCACCGAGTGTGCGGAAAGCCCGAATTTCCGCAGCGGTTTCAAAGTTTGGTCCGGTTACCATCATATAGACGCCTTCCGCAAGCGGGATGTTTATGTCTTTTGCGATTTTTTTGATTTTTTCGCGAAGAATGGCCGTGTAGGCATTGCTCATATCGGGAAAACGCGGACCGTATTTGTCATTGTTCGGGCCGATAAGCGGATTGGTTCCGCTTAAGTTGATATGGTCTTTGATGAGCATTATTGTTCCCGGTTGAAAATCCGGTGTCAGGGAGCCTGCAGCGTTGGTAACAATCAGGCGTCTGATGCCAAGTTCCCAGAGGGTTTTGATAACCGTGTTGATGACTTGGGGAGGATGGCCTTCATACAGATGAAAGCGGCCTTGCAGGCAAATGACTTCGGCTCCTTCCAAGTTGCCGATAATCAGTTTGCCCCGGTGTCCGCTGACGGTGCTTTGCGGAAAACCGGAGATTTCTCGGTAATCAATATGGACGGCGTTGTTAATCGCGTCACCGAGACTTCCGAGCCCGCTGCCCAGGATGATGGCTGTTTGCGGGTGATGACCGGGGATTTTTTCACGGATTTGGCGGGCAATATCTTCTATCATTTTTTTACTTCCATGTTGTTAAATGTCAGAGGCAGAAACTCGTTAAAATTTAAACTCTTGACAATTCCAGTCAGATTGGCCAGATGTACGATGGTTTGAGAACCGGAGAATTCTTTTATGCGTTGCAGGCAGGCGCCGCAAGGGGTTATGGGGTCTTTAGTCTCGGCAATAATCAGAATCTCGGAAATTTCCCGGCAGCCGTCGGCAATCATGGCGGCGATTGCGGATTGTTCCGCACAGGTGCCGCAGGGGTAGGAGATATTTTCAACATTTGCCCCGGCATAAATTTTTCCGTTATTTCCGAGTACGGCTGCTCCGACGGAGAAGTCCGAATAAGGGGCATAGGCTTGTTGTCTGGCATGTGCGGCAGCGGTAAGAAGTTTGTCTGTTTTGTTCATCTTGCTAGGCCTTAAAAGTTTTATTAATACTTGCATGTTAAGATAAGATAATTAAAATTGTCTTATCAGAAAGATTTTTATACCGGAAGGGGGATAATTAACGTGAGAAAGTGGTGGCTGATCGGCATAGGCGTTGTGCTGCTGGCGATTGCAGGGGGATTTTTTTATATTACCTCGATCGACTGGAATGAGCATAAGGCGAAAATTGCCGCTGAAATATCCCAAAAAACCGGTAAAAATGTTGTTATTGCCGGTCCGCTGTCGCTTTCTATTTTTCCTTCTCCGAATTTTATGGTTCAGGATGTTAAAATTTTTAGTCAGGATAAACAGATTTCCGAACCGTTGGCCAGTGCGGCGAAAATTGTGGCCAGGCTTGATTTGCTTCCGTTTATTAAAGGCGAATTTAAGGTAACGCGGATGTCGGTGACGAATCCGGTTTTGCGGATTGAGGTTTTTGAAGACGGTACCCAAAATTGGAAATCGGATTTGACGGAGGCACAAAAACGGGAGTTGCAGGATACTCCGGTGACATTAGAAAGTGTTACTTTGGAAAATGCCGAGATTGACTATATTGATAAACTGCGGGAAATTGACTGGAGATTTACCAATCTGAATGCCGAGGTTATTGCGCAGACTTTGTTCGGCCCGTATAAAATTGACGGAAGCTATATTAAAAACAATATGCCGGAAGGTTTTTCAATCGAAATGGGGCGTTTGTCAGACGATTTTAATACAACACTTAATTTTGTTTTTAATAATCCGCAGCTTGGAACAATTTATCGGTTTGACGGTTCTGTTTTGTTTAAAAACGAGAGCGTTAAAGGAAGTTTTATTTTTGATACTCAAAAATTGGTCGAATATATAAATGCCAACAGCAAAGATTTTAAGCTGGATAAGAAATATGATTTTCCGCTTTCTCTTTCCACGGCTGTGACTTTGGATAAAGACAAGCTTGAATTTAGTGATTTGGTTGTTAAATACGGGAAAACCGCAGCTGCCGGAAATGTTATTATTCCTCGTCTTCAGGAAGTGACGGACTGGAACCAGAAAGATAAGGAAGAACGCCGAAAAGTCGAGATGGCTTTTAATATGACGGATGTTGATCTGGATCTGGCGGAGGAATTTCTTAAAGATTGCGGCGGAAAATATTTTAAAGGCGAAAAATTTGAGCTGAATCCGGTGTGGGATGTTATTGCCGATATTAAAGCCGTTAAGGGGAACTACCGGCAGCAAAATGTGAAAAATGTGGATTTGAGCTTTGATATTATTCCCGGAAAAATAGAAATTAATCGATTGAATATGGTTTTGCCCGGTGAAACAGCCTTGGAAAGCAAAGGAGAGATTTTTCCCGATGAGAAGAAACTGCTGACTTATCGTTTTGAGGTCGGGACGGCAACCGAAAATCTGGATATGATTTTGAATTGGCTTGGATATAAGCCGGAAGTCAGAGCTGCTTCGACTTATAAGAAATTTTCAGCACAGGCAACAGTTACGGGGAATAATGCACAAATTAAACTTTCTCCGTTTGAGGCTTCTTTTGATAATACGGTTTTTAAAGGCAGTTTGGGCGGTGCTTTAAAAGATGATAAAAAACAAATATTTGCCATTGTTGAGGCTGACAGTATCAGTTTTGACAATTATCTGGCGCCATTGCCGGCGGAATTGTCAACGGCTTCTCTTGATCAAAAACTAAAATATCTTTTGGATAAGCTGGCTGCTTATAACGGGTATGAAATTCATTTTATGAGCAAGGCGGGACTGATGATTTATGGCGGTGTTCCGTTTGAAAATGTTCAGTTTAACGGAAGCTTGAACGGCGGAATCCTTGATGTAAAAAATTTTAGTATCGGCAGTCTTTTGAATTCGAAAGTTAATCTGACCGGAAAAATCAGCGGTTTTGGCGGACAGAACCTTGATTTTGATACCGTGAGCTATGAATTTGAAACGCAGAAGCTTGCCTCGCCCCTGAATTGGCTGGAGATTTCTGTTCCCGGGTTGAATCCCGAGGTTATCAAGACATTTTCTTCACGCGGAAAAATTCATGGAAATCAGGAAGATTTTTCTTTGCAAAATACGTTTAAAATCGGAAAGACGGACGGGGAGTTTAATGGCCGTGTGAACAGAAAAGATGAGCAAAAATTGTTCAGCGGAGAGATTAAGCTGAAAAATCCGGATTTTGTGCAAATGTTGAATGACTGGGGTGTTAATTATAAACCGAATGTTTACTCTCTTGGTGTGTTTTCTTTGGACGGAAGCTTGGAAGCCGGGAAAAAGCGTCTTTTTATAAGCAACGGAAAAGCCGTTATCGGCCAGGATGTGTTTAGCGGAAGCCTGACTTATGACAATACGCAGGGGCGTCCGAAAGTCACCGGCCAGTTAAATGTTAATCAATTGGAGTTTGAACGGTATTTTTACGGAAGTAATGTTAAATCTGCCGGTGAACAACTCAGCTTTTTGAAGGCCGGAAACGCAAAGGCTGCATTTTTACCTAAACCTCAGCCCAGTACAGAAAAAATTAATTATGAGTTTTATAATCGTTTTGATTTGAATATGTCGCTTGAAATTGCCAAGTTTATTTATCGTAAAACATCTTTTGACAACTTAAAGGGAACTGTAATTTTTGATATGGGAAATTTGAGTTTTAATGATGTTCAGACTGTTTATAAAAATGCGGAGATCCGCGGCGGAATTAAACTGGCAACGGCGACGATGCCGGTTATGATTTCGGCAAATTTTGATGTGCAGAACTTGTCTATGGAAGATGTTGGTGCCGTTGGGCAAAAATATGGTTTTGAAGGCGGTCTTATGAGCGGACAGACCGTGATTGAAGCGCCTGCCGAATCAGAGGCTTCTATTTTATCCGGGTTAAACGGTGAAGCAAGTTTTTCAATTTTGGATACAAAATTTCGCGGATGGAATATTGCCCCTATTATTGCGGATTTAAGACAACGGAAAATTTCAGACGGTTTGGCCGGGTTGGTTAAACAAAATTTGGAAAGCGGAACAACCCCTTTGAAGAAAGTGGACGGAACCCTGATTTTTAAAGGCGGAAATTTTGAAGCAAAAGATATTTACTTAGCGGGTACGGATTTTTCAATGTCTCTCGGAACGTCGGGAAGTTTGCCGGAATGGGAAAGTGTTTCGGTTTTTGATATTAAAGTTAACAATCCGGGGAATTTGCCGGTATTCGGTTTTCGTTGGTCCGGGACGCTCAGCGATCCGATGCTTGAACTTAATCTTTCCCCGCTTACCGATAAGTATGATGCCGAGCAGAATAAGATTGCTGAGGCTCGTCGCGCCCGAGAACAGGCTATTATGGATGCGTTGAAGGAAAAAATGCAAAAACAGCTGGATATGCTGAAGCTTTTTGAAGGAAATTTTTATAAAATTAACCGAGAATATCAGCAATTTCTTGAGCAGGCCCAAAAAGCAGAAATTGTTGACCGTTATCAGAAAATGGGGACTGAGGTCGATGAGATTCAAAAAATAATGGCAGAAATTTCTACTTTGGCATTGACACCAAAATATGATGATAATGTTATTAAACAGGCTGAAGACAAACTTAAGACGGTTATTGACAAACTGAGTGTTTTCAGAACGGAAATTTTGCGGCTGCATATTGAGGATTTGAAATATCAAATTGGTCAGAATTATGATAAAGCTGCAGAAATCAAGTCTCAGGCACAAAATAATGTTCAGGCTTTTCGGGATAAAGATTCCGACTTGGAAAAAAGACTCAAACGGATTACGACGGTTTATGAACTGGCAGGGGATCAGAAAGTCGGCGAGCTGAAAAAAAGTGTGGAAGAGCTTTTGGTTAAAATAGTGGAAGCCAATGAGCAGATTTCTCATGATTATTTGAACATGAAGTCTACAGATGATGCGGATAAATTAAGCGGCTATTTGGAAAGCGGAACACAGATTGTTGAAAAAATGGAAAGTGATTTGCAAAAACTTAGTCAGGATAGTGAAGAATATATGAAATATACCGAGGAAAAAGTCGGCGGAGAGGAAGACCGTTTTAACAAGGCCAAAAGAGAGGCTGAAATCAAACGGAAAGTTGCAGAAAATATCGGTAAGATTTCGGTTAAAGAAGACGGAAAAAAACTGACGAGAACCGTTGTTCGCGATATTGAGGATATTGAAAAGTCGGAGGCCCTGCAACAGAAGGAAGCTGTTAAGGTTTTGGATTTTTCAGATAAAAAGAAACCGCAGAATGTTGTTGTTCGTGAGGACAGAGAGTCGGAAGCCGAACAAAAATCTCAAAATTCTACACAAAAGCAGGAAGGCGGATTTTTGAGAAAAACAAGTGGGACGATTACAAAAGCAAGCGGGATTATTCGGAAGAAATAATCGAACAAATAGTACTTGTAGAAACGTTTTTTTGTGTTATATTTTTCTCATATAATTTAACATTATTATGAGGAGTAGATCATGCGCAGACCGGAAGTTTGTATTTTGCCCGTGGCTGGTTTGTCGACCCGTAATCTGCCGGCGACAAAAGCTCTGCATAAGGGTTTTTTGACGTTAAACGGCAAGCCTATTATTCAATATGCTGTTGAGGCTTGTGCCGAGATTGGCATAAAAGAGATTATTTTCATTTACAGCGATCAATCTTGCAAGCATTTGTTTGAAACTCATTTTTCGCCCTATCCTTGGCTGGAAAACCATTTGCGCCAAAAAGGAAAGTTAGATGCCCTTAAAGCTCTTGAGAGCATTATTCCCGAAGGGATGAAGTTTTCTTTTGCCGAACAATCTGAACCGAGGGGAAACGGGCATGCCGTTTTGATGGCTAAAGAGATTGTCGGAAAGCGTGATTTTGTGGTTATGTGGCCGGATGATGTGTATGTTAGCATGCACGGAAAAGGAATTTTGGCACAGTTGCTTGATGTTTATGACAATTTGGGCGGAATTGTTGAGAATATTATGGAATTTCCGAAGGAAAAAATGGTTCTTTACGGCGCTTTGATCGGGGCTGTCAGAGACGGGCGGATTGTTCATGCCCAAGGAATGATAGAAAAGCCGCGGTTGGAAGAAGTTCCTTCAAATTATGCCAGTATGGGGCCATATATTTTGCCGAATGAGATTATGGATGTTTTGCCGGAAGTCAGAAAAGGTAATAACGGCGAAATTAATCTGGCAGATGCTTTGGGTTTGGCTGCAACACGAGGGATGAAACTGACGGGGGTTTTATGTGATGCCTTGCGTTTTGACTGTGGGTGCAATGAGGAATTGGCCAAATCTAATTTGAAATTGAGTTTAATGAAAAATCCGGATTTGCGAGCGTATTGTCGTGAGGTTTTGGATAATATTTTGGTTTGATGCTGAAATGTACATAAAAAATCCTGCTGCCGGCAGGATTTTTTATGCCTTTTTTATCCAACGGCCGTTTTCCTGCTGCCAATAAGACAGTGTGTGGTTTGTTTCTTTTAGCGTTTTCCAAAAATGTCGGGCTTGATTTACGGCATCTGCCGAATTTCCGTCAAAGATATTGAATATTCTTTCAATGTTTTCCAATCGGTCTGGTTCGACTTGTGCTCCGTCTACCAAGAACAAAAAAGATGCCCCGTTAGGGATGTCTTCACCGGATGTCAGCCAAATCGGCTGCATTTCACCGTTTCCGTCTTTTCGGGTTCCGTGCGGCAGAAAAGATGTGTCGTCATAAGTCCAGAGATGGGAGCTTAAGAATTCTACACGTTCAGAAGTTCCGACTTTTACAACCGTATTTTTCCCGGCAGCGTAAGCTTTTTCCAACAGTTTGGGTAAAACCTCTTCTAATGTCTGGGTTTGAAGGTGATAAAAATCTACCTGCATTATTTTATCTTCATTTTCAAGGTTACATTATTAATGTTTTCTCCATCCTGAACCGTAAATGTATACAGGTTATCATCTGTTTTATCATAGATAGCGCTTTTGGCACTGTCTGTGTTGTAAATATTGCGTTTGTTTATTTTGGTGATGACCAGTCCCGGACGAATTCCTTTGACGGCAGCTTCGCTGTTGGGCAAGGTAGAAACGACAATAACGCCCATGGTATCGGCCTTAATATCCATCTCGTTAATGTCCTGAATCGTGATGTTCCGAACCATCATTCCGCTTCCGGGAATCGTGTAAGAAGCTTTTTCCGTTACATCTGCCGGTGCAATTTCCGGAGCGATAGTATTGATGTCAAAATTATCTTTTTCCGGAGATTCCGTGCTCGGTGTATTTGCGGTTTCTGTCGGCTGAGAGGCGGCAGGTGCGTCTGCTTGCGCTGTCGGCGTTGAAGGCGCTGTCGGCGTTGAAGGCGTTGAAGATGTTAATGGGGCTGCCGGCGTTTGATCAACTTCAGCTGCCGATTGCGCAGCGCTGTTTTCCGGCGAAGCCGGTTGAGGTGCCTGTTGTTGTCCTTCGGACTGCGGGTTTACAGCTTCGTTAAGAATTTCGCTCAGTTTTTGTCCTTCTGAAGCGGGAGTTTCTCCCGATGGAGCCGTTTCTATCGTTGCAGACGGGATCTCTTCCGGTGCGGCTGTTATATTAGCCGTCTGATTACCGGTTTGATTATCTGAAGTCTGCGGCATGGCTTTTACCTTGATATCTAATGTTTGAAATTGTCCTCCTCTCCAGATATTCAAAGTTATGGTACTGTCAATGGCACTTTCTGAAACCAAACGGGAGAAGATTTGTGCGCTTTCGGCCGGATTACCATTGAGAGCCGTGATAATATCGCCTGCTTGAATGCCAGCCTCCGCTGCCGGAGAATTTTCTGAAACCGAGGATACCTGAATTCCTGTCGGGATGTTGGCAATAGAATTATTTTCCATCATTTGCGGAAGAACTCTGACCCCAATCCAGCCACGGTTTACCGTGCCGGATTTTTTCAGCTCTTTAATGACGAATTTGGCATTATTAACAGGAATTGCAAAGCTTATTCCCATATTTCCGCCGGTCGTTGAAAAAATTGCGGTGTTAATACCGATGACGTCGCCGTCAAGGTTAAACATCGGCCCGCCGGAATTTCCCTGATTTATGGAGGCATCTGTTTGGATATAATTGTCATAAGGGCCGGATTCAATATCACGTGATTTGGCAGAAACGATGCCCGCGGTTACGCTTCCGCCAAGACCGAACGGGTTGCCGATTGCCAAAATCCAATCTCCGACGCGAATTTTATCCGAATCTCCCAGGCGGGCAGGGATAAGTTTTTTGTCGGTATCAATCTTTATGAGAGCCAGGTCTGTTTTGCTGTCTGTTCCGATTACCTTGGCCTGGTGCTGTGAATTATCGGCTAAAATGACATTAATACTTGAGGCGTGGTCAATGACGTGTCCGTTGGTCAGAATGTAGCCTTCTTCATCGACCAAAAAACCGGAGCCAAGGGCGTAATGCTCTTGTCCGAGGGGAGAAATCTGTCCATCGCTACCCGGCAGGTTTTTTAAGCTGATAATATCTCCTCCTTCCAGATTTTCCGGTTTCTGGGTGGTTGAGATATTAACGACGGAAGGAGAAAGTTTTTCTACCAAATCGGCAAATGACGGATAAGTTGAAGCCGTTTGGGCTTGAGCTGTTCCTGCGGCAATGAAAAAGGCCGTTAATCCTGATAAGATTTTTTTCATAACAAACTTCTCCCGTAAAAAATTAATTGTTTAAAGATTTGGCAAAGTAATCAAAAAATTCGGCGTTAGGCGATAGAACCATAGAGGTATCACCTTGTCCGAGCGATTTTTTATAGGCCTCGAGCGAGCGGTAGAATGCATAAAACCGAGGATCAATGCTGGCGGCTTGATTCCATATTTCTATGGCTTGCCGATCTCCTTCACCGCGGGTGATCTGAGCCTTCTTTTCTGCTTCGGCCAGGATAATTGTACTTTCTTTTTCGGCTTGGGCGCGAATCTGCTGGGCCTGTTCTTGTCCTTCACCGCGGAATTTTTTTGCGTCACGCTCCCGTTCGGCTTTCATCCGGGTGTTGATGGCCTGCAAGACTTCTATCGGCAAGTCGGCCCGGCGAATGCGGACATCGGCTACGTTAACGCCAATTTGAGTGGCGTCGGCTTTTACGGCTTCACTAATATCCGCCATGATCTTTGTTCTTTTCTCCGACAGAAGTTCGGTTAATGTGATCCGTCCGAGAATTTTTCGGACAGAAGAATTGACGATTTCCTTCAATTTGCTGCGGGCTTGTTCTTCCGTTCGGACGGTTTGATAGAACTTGAGCGGTTCGACAATCCGAAAACGGGTGAAACTGTCAACATCCAAGCGTTTTTTGTCGTTTAAGACAACTTCCTGAGCCGGAGGATCCAGATCCAGCAGACGGTTGTCATAAAAAACAACGTTTTGAATAAAAGGAATTTTGATTTTCAATCCGGGCTCTTTGACCAGGCGAACGGGTTCACCGAATTGGAGTACAATGGCTTGGCTGATCTGGGGAACAACGTAAAAAGATGATGCGCCGAGAACGACTAATACAGCCAAGCTGATGAGCAGATAATATTTAACTTTTTCTGACATATGCGACTCCTAATTCTTTTTTTGTAAGCTGTCTAACGGCAGGTAGGGCAAAACCCCGCTGCTGTTTTTGGACGGATCTATAATGATTTTGTTTGATTTTCCCAAAACTTCTTCCATCGTTTCCAGGTATAAGCGTTTGATGGTGACATCGCGTCCACTGCGATAAGCCTGATAAACGGATCTGAATCGGTCCGTTTCACCCTGAGCCTTTTTGACGACGGATTCTTTGTATGCTTCGGCATTTTGCAAAATCTGAGAGGCCTGTCCACGGGCTTTGGGCAGAATTTCATTGCTGTATGCTTCGGCCTCGTTTTTGAAACGTTCCATATCGGCTTTGGCGCGTTGAACTTCATTAAAAGCATCGACGACCTGTTTGGGCGGATCTGCTTTTTGCAGTTTGGCACGAACGATTTCTATGCCGGAACCGAATTCATCGAGCACCTTTTGCAGCTCTGCTTTGGTTTCATCTTCCACTTTGCCACGGTCTCCGGTGATAATCGGCTGCATTTTTGATTGTCCGACGATTTCCCGTAAGACAGACTGCGCAGCGACCTGAACCGTGCGATCCGGGCTCTGCATGCCGAACAGATAATCTTTGGCGCTTTTGATCTTCCAGACAATGGTCAGGTTGACGTCAACTATGTTTTCGTCACCGGTCAGCATATGGCTTTCGGTAAAAGAACTTAATGCGGAGGCCGTGTTGTTTGCCGTATTGCGACTATTGGAAAGAGCGGCGATATTTGAGGTATTGTAAGCATTAGAATCGCCGATGGTAATGCTGCGTTCCTGTGTGATGTTGACCTTTTTGACGGCTTCAATAGGGAAAGGCAGGTGGTAATGCAATCCTGCTCCGGTGGTATCTATATATTTTCCGAAGCGCAAAACAACGCCTTCTTCGTTCGGTTGAATCTGATAAAAGCCGGAAGCCAGCCAGACCAGAAGCAAAGCACCTATCAGCCAGCTTACTTTGAAGTCGATACCGTTGTTTTTTTTGATGGGTTCAAAGTCGATTATTTTGGGTTTGCGGGGGGATTTTTCTGCATTTTCCCAAGGGCTTTCTTTTACGTTTCCGCCCCAGGGGCCTTCCTGATTGGACATTTATACCTCTCTCCAGAATATATAATTTGTAAATTTAATTTATTGCAATATCTTCTTATATAATATAAATATCATCTAAAAACAATTGCCGATCAAACAATATCAACAGGGGCAAAAATGGAAGAAAAAATCAGAGAAAGTATTAAAAAATATTTTGACGAAGCAAGTATCGGGCAGATCAAAGTTCTGGGAGACAAAGTGATTGTTACGCTTGTCAGTGATACGGACGAAGCGCAGAAGAGTGCCGAACTGAAAGCCGAGCTTGAGCGGATTGACGGTGTGAAACGGGCAACAATCATTTTTACCAAAGAGAAAAAGAATGTTTCTCTTAAGCCGGAGATTGAAAAATGGGTGGTTCCCGGTGTGAAGAAGATTATCGGCGTGGCTTCCGGAAAAGGCGGCGTCGGGAAGTCGACAACGGCGACGAATCTGGCTTTGGCTTTGTCAAACTGCGGCCTGAAAACCGCTTTGTTTGATGCCGATATTTACGGTCCGTCCATTCCGACCATGCTCGGATATGAAGGACAGCCGGCTTACAGTATAGACGGCAAAAATTTTGAGCCTTTTGACTTTATGGGAATCAAATCAATGTCTATCGGAACGCTGGTCGGACGCGATACGCCGTTGATCTGGCGCGGTGCCAAAGCCTGCGGAGCAATTGAGCAGCTGATGACGCAGACCAATTGGGGTGAGATTGATGTTATGGTGATTGATATGCCGCCGGGAACCGGGGATATTCAGATTACTTTATCGCAGCGGATTAAGCTGGACGGAATCGTGATTGTTTCTACGCCGCAGGATATTGCTCTGATTGATGCGGTCAAAGGCGTTAATATGTTTAAAAAAGTTGATGTTCCCATTTTGGGAATCGTTGAGAACATGAGCTATTATCTTTGTGAGAAATGCGGACATCGTGCTGATATTTTCGGGTATCACGGAGCCAAAAAGACGGCCGAAGAAATGGGCGAAGATTTTCTGGGTGAAATTCCGCTGCATCTTGCTATCCGGGAGAATTCGGACAACGGCACACCGATTGTTTTTTCCGAACCGGACAGCCCGTATACCAAGGCTTATGAGGAAATTGCCGCCAAGATTGCAGCCAAGCTGGCTTAATCGGCGTAGACAACCTGATTGAAGACGTTTTCCAGGAAAAACAGCGAAATAAAGCATAAAATTCCCGAGAACAGCGGCGTTGTTATCCAGCCGACGGCAATTTTGCCAAGCAGCGGCCAATGAATATCTCTTCCGCCTTTGGCGATGCCGATGCCGATTACTGCACCGATAACGGCTTGCGAACTGGATACCGGAACCAGCGGAATCGATGGCAGGCCGTTATTTTGCAGAAGTGCCTGCAGTCCCTGAGAGGCAAATATGAATAAAACGATTGATTGAGAGATGACGACAATCCAAGCGATGATCGGCGTCATGGACATTAAGTTGATTCCGACCGTGTTTATGACTTTGTGCGAATAGGTTGCTACGCCGATGCTGATGGATATGCCGCCGATTAAAAACAGAATCTGAGTGGCGTTTAAGGTGAACCCGTTGCTGAAAGTTATTGGTTTTAATGGGCTGGAATCGACAAATACTCCCATAACGTTGGCAATGTTATTGGCTCCGAGGGCAAAGGCTCCGAAAGCGCCGGCCAGAATCAGACCGATGCGGGTGTAGCTGTCTTGCCGCAGGAGATGCAGGCGTGATTTGCGAATCAGGCGCCGGATGCAAAAATAAAGTCCAATCGCTATCAGGCCCGAAAGCGCCGGGCAGATAATCCAGGTGCTGACAATTTGAGATAGTGTTCCGTAATCTGTCGGTTTGCCGGCATAGAAGTTCCAGCCGATGATGGCGCCGACAATGGCCTGAGAAGTGGAAACGGGGATGCCGCTTTTGACCATGGAATAAACGCTGACGGCCGCGGATAGTGCGACCATAAAGGCTCCGGCCAGCGTATTGACTTCGCCCAGACGGTTTAAGGTCTGGCTTGCGCCGGAACCGGCAAAAACGGCTCCGAGGATGATGAAAACGGAAGATATGATTGCGGCCGTGCGGAATTTGACCATTTTTGTTCCGACCGCGGTGCCGAAAATATTGGCGGCATCGTTGGCACCCAATGACCAGCCCAAAAACAGGCCGCTGCTTAAGAATATTAAAAACAATCCGTCCATCTTTTAAATGTCTCTCTTGATTGTGAAAATCAGCAGTTCGTCAACGCAGTCTTCGGCAATGTCGGCTATATCGGCGACCTCCCGCACCAGAAGATTGAGCTGAAGTTTGTTGGCCAAAGGCAGATCCGTGTCAAAAATGGCGTTTCTCAGATGGGCGGATCCGGTGTCGGATTCATTTTCAATCAGGTATACTTTTTGTGAATAATCCCTGACGGAGCTGAGATCACGGAAGAAAGCCCGGCTGGCAATGGCGAGGTTTTCGGCGCAATCAGAACTTAAGTCGCACAATGACAGA
Organism: uncultured Alphaproteobacteria bacterium; assembly: GCA_944390885.1. Lineage (GTDB taxonomy): Bacteria > Pseudomonadota > Alphaproteobacteria > RF32 > CAG-239 > MGBC133411. Next base: position 90,180 of record CALXRP010000002.1, on the reverse strand, counting down.
AACGCGTTATGAAATTTTTCCGGAATGTCCGGCCGCTCAATATAAAAATCGTGGGTTACTTCATCAAATTTGTTAATGACTTTATCAACGTTTTCAACCAGGTGGAGTACATCGGCCCGAAGATCAGGAATCAGATTCTGACTGTATAGATCGGCTTCGATTTCGCGGCGCAAACGGTCGGCCTCGTGTTCAATGTTTCGAATCTGTTTGCTTATTTTACGATAGCCGTCGCTCCGGCGTTCGTTTAAGAATATGCGCACGGCTTTTTTGAAGTTCATGGCTACTTCAAGGAGTTTGTTATGAAACTGGTCTATTTTGTGTTCGAGTTCCCGGGTATGCGAAAACAATGATACTTTGATGTGAAACATTTTTTTCCTTTCGTAATTTTCTGCAATTATATTGCTTAAATTATGAAAAAAAGATTTAGATATTTGGAGAATATTAATAATTATAAATTAATATGTCCGTTGTAAATATATTATAGATTAGCTAAATTATATTTGTATTTAATAAATTTAAGGATATGTAAGATGAACAAAATTAATGCAATTTACGTTTCTCTGCTGGCCCTGATTATTTCAGTTGCCTGTGCTGCAGTATGCATGACCAAATGCAATAAAGCAGCTCCGGTCGCTGAAACAGCCGCTCCGGCAGCTCCGGTTGCAGCGGCTGCATCGACGGATGTTGAAACAATTAAGTCCGTATTGAACAGCAATCCGGAAATTGTTTTTGAAGCAATGCAGCGTTATCAAATTCAGCAAGAAGAAGAAAGACAAAAAGCTGCTGCCGAAAAGATTAAGCAGAATATTAAGGAAATTACCGAATATGAAGGTGCTGCCGTTGTCGGTAATCCGAACGGTTCCATTACGCTGGTTGAGTTCTTTGATTTCTCCTGCGGTTTCTGCCACAGATTGTATCCGGCTTTGAAGAATATTGTTGCCAAAAACAATGATGTTCGTTTGGTCTTGAGAGAACTGACCTTCTTGGGTCCGGTATCTGATTATGCCGCTAAAGCTGCTTTGGCTGCCAAAGAGCAGGGCAAATATCAGGAACTCTGGTCTGCCATGATGGAAAATGACGGCGCTTTGAGCGAAGAAAAAATTGATGAACTCGCTGCTAATGCCGGCATTGATGTTGCCAAGATGAAAGCAGACATGAATTCCGCTAAAGTTCTTAAGACAATTCAGGATACGGCTGATTTGGCTAATACCATTGAGATTCGCGGTGTTCCGACGATGATTTTGGACGGCCAAATTCTGCAAACTCTTGATGAAGCAGAAATTCAAAGAAGAATTGATGCTATGAAAAACTAAGCGGTTTGCTTGAGTATAAGAAAGAGGTTCAGCAATGAACCTCTTTTTTTGTCGGTTAAAGAATTAGTTTTTAAGATATTGCCGTTCCAGTTCGCGAATTTTATCACGGTATTTCATGGCTTCTTCAAATTCGAGGTTGGCGGCGGCGTCTTTCATTTTTTTGGTATATTCTTTGATCCGTTTATCAAAGTTTTTCAGATCATCTTTGGAAACGGAAGGTGTTGTCGGGCTGCTTTCTTCAAGGTAGTCCTGACTCATGGTCTGTAACGTTCCGGAAATGGCTTTGCTGATGGTTTGCGGCGTTATGCCGTGGGCAATGTTATATTGGCATTGTTTTTCCCTGCGGCGATTGGTTTCTTCTAAAGCCTGACTGATGGAGTTTGTCATTTTATCAGCATAGAGTATGACCTGGCTGTCGGCGTTGCGAGCGGCTCGTCCGATGGTTTGGATCAGAGAGCGGGTGGAGCGCAGGAAGCCTTCTTTGTCGGCGTCCAGAATGGCAACCAGAGAGCATTCGGGAATATCCAGACCTTCTCTTAACAGGTTGATTCCTACCAAAACATCAAAAATACCGAGACGGAGATCGCGGATGATGTCTATGCGTTCCAGCGTGTCAATATCTGAATGCATGTAGCGGACTTTTATGCCGTTTTCATTTAGATATTCCGTTAAATCTTCTGCCATTTTTTTGGTCAGGGTCGTGACCAAAACACGCTCGTTTTTGGCAATGACTTTACGGCATTCTTCCATTAAGTCGTCAATCTGGTTTTCTACGGGTTTGACAACACAGACAGGATCAGTCAGACCAGTCGGTCGGATGATTTGCTCGGTAAAGGTGCCGCCGCTTTGTTCGAGTTCCCAATCCCCCGGCGTGGCGGAAACATAAATTGTCTGCCCTCGCATTTTGTTCCATTCTTCAAAGGTGAGCGGCCGGTTATCGATGCAGGACGGCAGTCGGAATCCGTAGTCTGCCAAGGTGGCTTTGCGGCTGCGGTCACCACGGTACATTCCTCCGATTTGCGGTAATGATATGTGGCTTTCGTCAATAAAAATAATGGTGTCTTTTCGAAGATATTCAAATAATGTCGGAGGCGGTGCTCCGGCCGGTCGGCCGGTCAGATAACGTGAGTAATTTTCTATCCCTTTGCAATGTCCGGTCGTTTCCAACATTTCCAGATCAAAGCGCGTCCGTTGTTCCAGGCGTTGGGCTTCCAGGAGTTTGTTTTCATGTTTGAATTCTTCTATGCGTTCGGATAATTCTTCTTTTATGCCGACGATTGCTTTGGAAATTGTCGGCCGCGGTGTTACATAGTGATTGGCCGGATAAACAACAACTTCTTCCAAATCCAGCGTTTTTTTACCGGTCAGGGAATCGAATTCACTAATGCTTTCAATTTCATCTCCGAATAAAGATATCCGCCAGGCTTTGTCTTCATAGTGGGAAGGAAAAATGTCTATGATGTCTCCCTGAACGCGAAAGGTGCTACGGACAAAGTTCATCTGATTGCGCTCATATTGCAGTTCTGACAACCGTTTGAAAATTTCTTTAGGGGCAATTTCCTGTCCGATATGCAGCGGCAGTGTCATGGCGGCATAAGATTCAACATCTCCCAAACCGTAAATGCAGGAAACAGAAGCAACAATGATAACGTCGTTGCTTTCCAGAAGACTGCGGGTGGCCGAGTTTCTCATGCGATCAATCTGTTCATTAATGGCGGAATCTTTTTCTATATAAGTGTCTGTTTTAGGGATATAGGCTTCCGGCTGATAATAGTCGTAGTAGGAAACAAAATATTCAACGTGATTATTGGGGAAAAACTCTTTCATTTCCGTATAGAGTTGAGCCGCTAAAGTTTTGTTCGGCGCCATAATCAGAGCCGGGCGCTGGGATTGTTCTATGATTTTGGCCATGGTGAAAGTTTTTCCGCTGCCGGTAACCCCGAGCAGAACTTGATCGCTCAAGCCGTTTTTTAGTCCTTCGCAAAGCTCGGCGATTGCCTGTGTTTGGTCGCCGGAAGGTTCAAACGGACTGACAATTTTGAATTTATTTTGTTTCATTGCCTTGAAGGTCCAGATGGTTGTTTTTCAGCGAATTGTTATATAATTTTGTAAAATTGCTGAAGGCTTGTACATCATTAATGGTTTGGTTAATGGCTTTCAAATCAATTTTATCATTTTCCAGATTGCCGGTTAATACACTAAATGGACTATAATATTTTGTATTTTCAAAATAGGGCAAAAACTTGTTGCGCAATCTTACCAAAACAGTTGTTTTTCCGGATTTTTGCAATGTCGTTGCCCAATCAAGAATATAACCGATTTGTTCTTGGCTCAAAGCTGTTCCCGGTTTTGGAGGCTCAACCAAATATCGAATACTGTCAGAAGCTTCGTTCCACATGCCGGCATTCCAATAGATTTCGCTTTTCAGTAATAAGGCATTTTTGCTGTAATCATCTCTTAACAATTCGATTGCTTCTTCATCCCGTCCCAGATTGGAAAGCGTTTTTGCACGGATGATCCGTCGCTGAGCCCAGAGTGTCGGATCTATATCGGATGTTTCGGTCTGGTCAAGAAACGCAAGGGCATCTGAGTTTTTGTCTTCAAACAAACTGATTAGTGCCAGTCGTGTTCCTACGGCAGCACGTTCTTTATTATCCATTTTTCCGAAACGCAATTGGTTTTGCAGGAGAGTATAGGCTCTGGGGAGCAGATCTACGGCAACTAATCGATCTGCCAATCTGCGGATAATTTCATTGTAATGCGTGCTTTGCGGTGCAAGCCATTCAAATTCTTTATAAATCGCCAATGATTTCAGCGGCGGTAAATTGTCTGCTCGGTTGTTAATATAAACATCTTCCAAAATACTGACCATTTTTTTCAGCGTTTCCGGTTTTTCTTCTTCATTTTCCAGACGCATGCTTATATTAAGTTTTCTCAAAGCACTGAGAAAGTCGGAATCCTGGCTATAGTAGTCGGCTAATGTTCTTAATACTTTCAGACGAAATTGTTGATCCGGCCAGGCGTAGTAAAGCTGTTCCAGCTCTTTTATTGCTTTTTTTAGCGGCAATGTTCCGAGCTTTTTGCTTAAAGTGGCAGCTTCGTAACGAGCCAAGGCCGAATATTTTTGAGATAAAGACAGAGCGATATTGTTATATAACTTTATGCCGTTGCGCGGATAGCCTTGCAGAACCCGGCGTTGGGCAGTGAGGTATCCGATACGGGCCTGATAATATAAATTTTGACTATCAATGTTGTTTAAGACATCAATGAAATTCTGGGCCGCCAAGTCATCACCGGAATCAAGGGCGTTTTTGGCAGCAACCAGGGCAATGCGCGCTTTGAGCGGAATCGGATAGTCTTTAATTAATGAAATATAAGAGGTTAAAATAACATTATTTTCTTTTTGATATTCTTTTGCCGTAGAGGATAATGTCCGCCAGAAAACAGCTTCATTATCCAACGGTAGCGAACCGAAGGATAAGTTTTCCATTGCATCGTCGTAACGGCGGAGCAAAAAATTAGCTACGCCGAACAAGGCTTCGGTTTCTTCTGACGGGCGGTATCCCGGAAGCTGTGTCAGGCGCCGAAGTTCTTTTAAGGCCTCTGCTCCCAGGCCGTATGAAATGTAGTAGCGAACCAACATCAGCCGGGCTGCGATTTTTTTCTCTATCGGGGCTGCTTCTATGTCTTTTTTCAATTGGGCGACGGCCTCTGTATAAGGCATGTTCAGAAGACCGGTGCTAAGGCTCAGATCAAACCCTTTTTGCTCTTGTCCGGCATTTAACAGATCTTGCTGACGTTTTTTATAATCCAGATCCGGGGATATGTTTAAGCCGCGGGTTGCTTTTATAATGATTCCGGTATTGCCGCGTTCGATACTCAAATCTGTGTTTTTGGGAACAATAGCAACACCGTTTAATGAACGCATAAAGTCCATGTCCGGATAAGAATATGGCGTGTTAATGCCGGTGCCGACATCGGAGATGGTGGCTGCAATCAGGTTATCGCCGATTTCCGGGTCAACGACTGAGATAATGTTTCCGGCCATGGAAGTCGGGATGAAAAAGTAGGGATGATTCAGGCTGTCATAGCGGGTAAATACAGCCATGTCTTTGACTTCTTCTTGAAAGCCCGTAACAGACAGGTCGACAATCCAGAGCAAACCTTCTTTACGCAGGTTGGTGCGGACATTCGGCTTGATTTTTAACCTGAGGACGGTGGCTTTGGTGTGCGGGATGACAACAATTTCTTCCGCAAGAGGAGCGGCGTCGGCGAGTAATTGGTCTTTATCTATTTTTTTTCGTTGGTCAAAAATGATCCAAAGATAATTTTCCCGGCGGAAGACGGCAATATTGGCTGCCGTATTCCATGAAAAACCCAAGCTGGCAATGCGTTCCGGGGCGTGGAGGCTTTGTTGTACGGGGCTTTCTTGCAGGATATCCGGGGATTTTGGAATATCTATTCCGGCAACCTTTATTTCCGCCGTGCTGTCGTCAAAGATTTTGCCGTCTGATGTTTTAGAAACGTCAATAACGATTTTATTGTCATATTCTGCAGATTTTATCATGCCTGCCGGAATGATCATTGTTTGTCCGCCCATGGTATTTGGGGTGATTGTTATGCCCGGAAAAAACGGGTAGCTTTTTATTGCATCTGTTAACAGGCGGACATCGTTTAAAAAATAAATTGATGTTTGCATGTCTTGTGATCTGACAGAATACAGAGGTTGTTGTCCGTATTTGAATACAAAACGATAAAAATCAGAATGCTCGCCGTAGCTTATTTCTATATTGTCTGTATTGTCTGTGTTTATATCGGTTTCATACGGCTTCAAACTGACGCTCAAGGTGCCATTATTTAATGATGCTTTGGCAATGAGCGGTGTTTTAGGTGTCAGAATAAGAGAGGTCTTGTCGTCGGACAGCTCCTGTTTTTCAAGTAATCTGGGGAGCAAACTTCTGAAATCTTCCGGGTTTTTTGTGAGCGGTTTGTTGAATGTTAGAGATATTTTTTCCGGACGGTTGACCAATTCATAGTCATTGTCGGAGCCGATTTGTATGTTTATCAGGAATTCTTCGGTGCTATCCTGGGCAGATGAAAAGGAGGCAAAAAAAGCAGAAAACAATATTGCAGCAGCATATTGTCTGAGGCTTTTGATACGGCTTTTTTTTGCTTTCATTTAATCAGCCTTCGGGTTAAAAGTTGTTTCCTATCAGTTCCGTGGTGACGGCTTTGGCTTTTCCGGCATCCATCTGCGAGATAATGGCAGAGGAAACGGAAGGTTTCATCTCCTTCAGCAACGGAATGAGAATATGAAGTTCCAATGTGTTAAAAATCCGGGCAGCATCTTTGGGTTTCATTGTTGAGTATAAGCGCGCCAATGAAGATATCTTTTCTTTTTCTTTATCGTTGTATTCGCGGACGAGTTTTTGTAACTTGGCTTCATAGTCTTTCAACTGGGCGATTTTTTTATCAATCTCTTCTTCGGCAACTTTAAGCTGGATGGCTTTTTTGTCGATTTCCTTGCTGCGCATATCCAAAGCTTCCCGTCGTTCAGCGAGTTCTTGCAAGATCAATATTTCTGATTGTGAAAAACTGTTATTGGGCGCAGAGGCCGATCCGGCGGCCGACGTGCTGCTGTTTAAGACTTTGTTCAGGTCGTTGTTTTCTTTTTTCATATCTTCCTGTGCCTGGGCGACCTGCTGGGAGATGCTGATGGTTTTGGTTTCTTTTTGTTTTAAAAGGTCAAAAACCGTATTAACGCGAATGGAGAGCATTAACACGGCAAAAAAGATGAAAATCGGCAATATGCGGATGCGGCTGGTTATTTTTTTTATCATTGTCTGACCTTATTTTATAGCTCTAAGTGCTTTTAATAATTCCAATTCGGCCTCGGAACGCGAATCTTCAATTTGAAAATTGTTATCCGAGGTATTTTTATTTGTGTTTTCTGTTCCGGTGCTGATGTCTAATATCTGAGCCGAGGTTTTGTTCTTTTTCTCGTCTTTCAGATTGCTGCGCCCGTCATGAATCACTTGTTCCAATCTGTCAGCCAAGCTATCGGCTCGTTGGTTGATGAATAATAAGTCATCTTTCAGGGTTTTGGCACTGTCAACGACTTCTTTCAGACCTTCTGAAGAATGTTCCGTTGCTGATTTTAGTTTTGGGATACTGCTTTCTGCTTTGTTGGTAGCATCATTTAAGGCGCCGATGAGTTTGGCCAGAGAATTTTGGTTTTCTCTGAGCGCCGTTAAATTGCGGTTCAGCCGATAAGCAAAAATAATCGTCGGGATCAGCAGGGCAATGATTGCGACGTTGATGATTATTTCAAAATTATCCATTCTTTTCAGCCTTTCCGTTTACTTTGATGACCACATGTTCGTTTTTGCGTCCCATCGATCCGGTTAAGAGCGGCACATCACCGCAGACAAGCGTAATGTTGTCAGTCGGCTGCATATCCAAATCAATAAAAGAGCCTTTTTCCCAAGTGGCAATGTCGCCCAATTTTATTTGGCATTCTTTTAATACGGCGTCAATTTGGATTTCGGTATCCCATAATTGTTCCGTTAAGTGATTTTCCCAAATGGCATCCCGACCGAATCGTTCACCCATAAACATTTGCAGCAGCAGTTCTCGAACCGGCTCAAGTGTGGCGTAAGGAATCATCAAATCTACTTTGCCGCCGCGATCTTCCATATCAATCCGCAAACGGGCAACGATGACAGCGTTTGACAATCTGGAAATGGTGGCAAAACGAGGGTTGGTTTCCAACCTGTCATAGGTGAAATTAACCGAGGTTATCGGATCAAATGCTGTTGATAAATCTGCAAGAATCAGCTGGATCATGTCTTTGACAATGTTCAGCTCAATGGTCGTGTAGGGGCGTCCTTCAATCCGCATGGCGGCAGTGCCGCGGCGCCCGCCGAGCAAGACATCGACAATTGAATATACAATGCCGCTGTCCAGGGAGATCAGCGCATAATTGTCCCATTCTTCGGCCTTAAAGACGCCGAGCAGGGTCGGAATGGTTAAAGAATCGATATATTCACCAAAGCGCATGGACTCAATACTTTCCAGAGAAACTTCAACGTTGTCTTGGGTAAAGTTTCTTAAGGAAGTTGCCATAAGGCGAATCAGCCGATCGAAGACGATTTCGAGCATTGGTAGCCGCTCGTATGATACCATAGAGGAGTTTAAAATGGCCTGAACCCCGGTTTTATAGTTGCGTTTAGGATCATCTTCCTCCGCCGAATAACCGAGCAAACTGTCAATTTCTTCCTGATTAAGAATACGGGAATCGGCATCATTTTCGGCATCATCAGGATTTGCCGAGATATTATCTTTAATCTCGATCATATCGGCCCAATTTTTATTGTCGGGCTTTTTTTCTTCTTCTTTTTTTTCCTGTTCTTCTGCCACAAGCTTTCCCCTTAGCTTTTAGTTTGTTTTTTGGATCTCGAATCTTTTGAAATTAAGATTCGAGATTTTTACCGGGGCGGCAATCAGCGACAACCGGTATAACAGCTCTTCCTTGAGCCAATATAAACCTTCCGCGCCGTTTATTTCATCTAAAGAAAGTTCTGAAATATGTGTAATAACGGCATCGTTAATTTGAGGCATAAGACTTTCTATAGTTTTTATATCCTCCATTTTGGAAAGTTCAACATTAATTTTGATTTTTACCACGGCGTTTTGCGAATCGGGACTTTGGAGCTGCACCGGGATTTCCGGGAGGTCATAAAAGATAGTTATTTTTTTTGTATCGTTTTCTTCACTTTCAACAATGCTGTAGGCTGCATTTTCGTCATTTCTGGATTGCGGGATGAATAAAAAATACAGGCCGACAATAACGCCGATGACAATTAAGGACGGCACCAGAAAGAGCAGGATTTTTTTGTTGTCTTTCCGGGCGTAAGGATTGTCTTTGATATCGTCATCAAAATCGTTAAAATTTGCCATTCTGCCGCTCCGCGTTATTTTTTTGTTTAACCTATTCTAGACTATTTTTTTCAGAAATAAATGTAAAAAACATACTTATCAAATTAAACTTCAAAAAAAACGGCGGAAAACGGCGATTTTAACGTTTAATTATGTTTTTTATGATAGGCTTTGCCGTAATTTGTTGTTACAGTTTTGTGAATTGTTGTCGGCATAATGAGTTTTTTGTTATGATTTTTTGGCATTTAATGCTATTATAGATAATAAAAAGCTTTGGTCATTGAGGAATTCGGGCGATGTACATCTGGATGATTTTGGCAACCTTTATGGTGCTCTTGTATTCATTCAACCTGGCTGTCCGCGGTGATATGCGGGAGATTAAGGTTGAGCCGCAGGCCGAGATTGTCATTTCCCAGCTGGTTATTCAGCACCGGTCGGCCAGAGATTATATTCGTTGGTTGGCGTCGCCGTTAAACATGACCGGGGAATCTTATTTGGAAGAAAAACTGGATTGCGATACGACTCTGAGTAGTTTTTTGCCTTATGGGTATAATTGCGATACCGGGTTTACCAGCGAGGTTTATTGTCTGAATAAAAATGACTGGAGCCAAGGGATTGGCGATTGTTCATCGCCGGATGCCATGAAGTATTTGATTACTTACGGCTACATTCCTCAGAAATGGCTGAATCTGAGTTCCAATACACCGACAAACGATTTGTTGAAAGCTGCGCAAAATGTTTTGGGAACAGATACCAGCTTTGGGTATGCCGTTCATTTGGACGCATCTGATCCGGCTTCCGGCGGACATACGGGAGATAAAAATTATCAGATGGCGGTCAGAGGCCGTGAGGATACAATGGTTTATATTCCCAATTATGTGGTTAATAACGGCGGTTTTAGCGAAGATTGCGCTTGTTCCGGTTGTCGGCGCTGCCTGGTGTATGTGACACCGTTTGAGTAAAAGTTGAGGAGAAAGGCAATGGTTCGGGTTTTTGACGAGAAAAAATCACAGGCAGGAAGCTTGCTGATTGAGGCAATGGCCATGTTAGGGTTGATTGCCATGGTTACGCCGATGCTTTATAAAAAGGCGGCGGAAAGAACAACCGAGCTGCAGGATATTAACGCTGCCGGGCAGATCCGGATTGCCATGGATGCCATAGATACTTATTTGTCTGACAACTATAATACGATTATCGGGTTGGGGGATCAATCAAAAACCGTGACATCCAATTGTTCCGGTTCAACCAGCAGCGTGACGTATAATTTTGACGGAAACGGCAATAAAGTGGTGCCGATTGAGCATTTTTGCGAATATCTGCCTTATGGTTTTAATGCCAGCTCCAAAACTTTTAAAAATCTTGAAGTCGTTATTAAAAAACGTGATTTTGATAATGATGAGCGCCATGACTTGACAGGGCTTTTGGTGACGACACCGGCCGAAAGTCAGACTATGCCAATTTTACGAGCATCGCGTATTGCCTCTATGATCGGTACAAACGCCGGTTTTGTTAAAGATAAAAAAATCCAAGGTGTTCAGGGTGTATGGGATATTGATAAGCCAAGCGATTTTGGTCTGAATGCTTCGCAGCTGAAAGATAATACCATTGTGGCAACGTCCATCCGGGCGATTACAAACGGTAATAACAGCGGTGAGAACGTTTTGCACCGTGTAAGAATGGAAGAAGAACCGTGGCTGAATACCATGGAAACAACGCTTTATATGGGTGACGACCTTTTTCATCACAATATTGAAAACGTGAAACAGATGATTGTGACCGGTAAAAGGCTGGATGACAAAGATCAGGCCATTTTGCTGAAGGATGGCAGTGGTCTGACAATTGAAACTGATGGGGCAGGAAACGGCGGTAATGCCAATATCGGTGGAAATCTTGATGTCGGAGGGACTGCCGATATTACTGGCGATACTAATGTGGGCGGTAATTTGAATGTTGCCGGAGATGCAAAAATCGAAGGGCATTTGGAAGCGCTGACGGCAACAATAACCAATTTGTTGACAGCGGGAAGTGCAGAAATTAAAGGAAGTCTGACTGCCGGCGGCGGGAATTTTAAAGTTGATGATACCGGAAATACGACGATTAATGCAAATTTGACGGTTGAGGGAACGTCTAATTTGAAGCAATTGGTCGTTGGGCCGATGCCGGCTGATTATGATCCGTATTATAAATTGGATGTGAACGGTCCGGCGCGGTTTCGGGATGAAGTTCGTTTTGACGAGCCGGTTGATATGGAAGACCTTGATGTTAAGAACCAGCTGCGGGTGGGCTGCCAGCAGAGAGATGCACAGGGAAACTGTGTCGGTGATTATAACCTTTTGGTTGATCCTGATGAAGTAAGTGTTTTGGTTAATAACTTTACGGTCGGAAAACCGGACGATACGGGTGGCTTTTATGTTTCCGATGAGTTGATCAAGATGAAAGCCGATGAGGTTTATGCCGACACAACGCATTTTGCCGTTGGTGACGGGACAGGCACTTTGATTGTGGACAGCGGTTTGGACGGACTTTCGCCGACGGTTGAAGTGAATGATGCCGATATGACGGTTAATAATGGTTTATTGACCGTGAAAGACAATTTGGATACGTCTATTTTTGAAGTTGATCCCGAAGCCAAAGAAGTCAAGGTCATGAATGATGCCAACTTTATTGCATCTTCGGCGGCCGGGGACAATATCTTTGCCATAGATACCAATTATACCGACGGAACCAAACCTGATGCCAGTATTTATGTGCGTAAGGGTGTTATTGAAATCGGGCGCAATACGGATGAAAGTTCTGATCATTCTGATCCGAACAGTTATATTAAGGTGGACAGGCTGATTAGTAATGTTGAGGTAGATGATAATGCTTATCAGGCGGCTTATATTACAAGTTCCGGTAAAGAATTGTATGATGTTTATCAAGTCAACCCGGCGTATACGTCCGTTATGCACGATATTAAGCTTATCACGCGTGGTGGTGCTCGTCTGAGCGATATTTTGCCGGACTTTATTAATAAAGGAATTTATGTTTTGGATGGTACATATTGTGCGACCAAAAACTGTACTGCCGGCGGCGAATCGTTGAACTGGCTGATGAACGGTGACGGCAAACCGGATAACAGCGGTTCTTTCCCGTTAAATACCTCGTCACTTTTCGGGTCAGGCGTGATTGCGACACAAAGCTTTGTAAAAAGCTGTCCGTCGACAACATTTAAGTGCGAAACAAGCCCTTGGCTCGGCTTTGTGCCGGCGCCGACTTGTCCGCCGGGATATTTGAAGGTGGCAACACTGAGCCCGATCAGCTGGTCTATGGCTCAGGCCGGTCACCCGGTTGAGAAAACCAGCGGGGCACACAATGAGATCGAATTGCAGATTAACCGAGATCCGAACTCGTTGTTATGGCCGGAATCTGATGCATGGGATACTTATGATGGCTATAAAAAGGCTTTGACTTTCCAGAAGAGCACCTGGCTGAATACGTCTTTTGTTTCGGTTAAGGACACCGGAGGAACTTCTTATGGTTGGAATGCTGCTATCGGCTTCTTGTATCCGGCAAAAGATTATCAGACCTATGCTAATGAAATCGGTCTGGGGTCTAGTTGGTCAGACGATGATGTTATTTGGAATCTGTTTGAAGTTTGGAATAGGCAGATTGTGGGAATTTCTAACGTTTATTGTTATTTTAATCGTCGGAAAGAAAAAAATGACTTTCTTAATGATAATCTGGTTGACCGGTATGACCAGTTGACTAAAGTCAGAGTCGGGTATGACAGCAAAGACAGCGGATATGTTAACCGCTTGAATGATCCGACACTGAAATATGATGATCCGTTCTAAAGCGGTAAAAGGCCTTTGCAGAAATGCAGAGGCTTTTTTTTGGGTATTTTTAGGTATGTTAAGATTTTGGATGGAATTTTGTTTTATACTGATTAAGTTATATAAGGCGAAATCATTGGAGGGGTTGAAGATGAGCAGATTGTTTGTGCTGATGATTGCCGGTATGTTGTGTTTTGTTCAACAGGCGCAGGCTGCCGATGCTTTTTCCGGCGGGTTAGCGGATGAGCTGTCCGGGCTGGAACCTGAAGGTGTGCAATCTTTTCAGGGAGATAAAGACGCCTGGCGTCGGGACGGCGAAAAAAATAGTGCCGAACCGGCCGTTTTGCAAAATACGGTACAAGGTGAGGTTTTGCCGCAGATCGTGGAAGGAATCAGCCAGCCGGCTTTGACGAATATCATTGATGCCGAGCAGGTTTTTTGTTATGAAGTGGCAACCCGAAGCAGCACTTATTCGGGGTACAATCTGGATGGAATGGCGCTGAAAGGATTTTGCGGCATTTTGAGCAAAGAGCAACAAAAAGATATTATTGACAGTTTTTTTAAGACGCCGGCTAACGTTGAGTTTGCAAAGACTGAAAATTGTATTATTCAGCCGAAGATTATGCTGCGTTTTGTGCGCGGCGTGGATAATACCGATGTGCTTTTGTCTTCGCCATGTCATTCTTTTTCTGTTTTTTATGGCGGTGTGATCAAAACGTTTAATCTGAAACCTTCTGCCGATAAAGTAGACAGTATTGTTAATCCGATGTTGAAAAAACATCAGGAGTTTATTTCTCCGGCGCTGTTGAGCCAACTTTTGCCGGTTGGTGTGATACAAAACGAAGAACAAAAAGCTTTGGTTAATAAACGGAAAGAGCCAATCCGCGGTTGGGAAGAAGGAAAAACTCAGGAAGAAGATAAAAAGACCAGTGGTTGGAACAAAGTTAATCTTAATTTTGGAAAATAATAAAGGGGGAACTTGTTCCCCCTTTTTCATATCCTCCGGGGGATTTTTCTATTTTCTTGTTTTTTTTACTGAAATATTTCTTTTCGCTACTTTTGTCATGCTACAAAAGGCCGGAGGCCGGCAGCCACAAAAGCAAAAAGCTAGCCCTGAACTCGTTTTCTAAGTCTTCGTGAAAAAGTTCAGGCCGTCTAAGCACAAGGCTAAGACGGCAAGAAGGCATATAGTGTTTTTAATTTCTTCTTTTTCACAAAGACTAAGAAGTACTCGTTAAAGGGCGTTTCTAACTCCCCCGGCCCCCTCTTAGCAAAGAGGGGGGAATATGTGTTTCAATTTCGGGTTTGGCTCCAAAACCTAAGCCATTCGCAAAGGGCACCTAGTTGTGCCGGATGAAAGATTGTGCTTTGAAATGTGGATCCCCGGGTCGCAGCCCGGGGATGACGATAAAAAAATAAAGTGCCCGGGGATGACCTGCACGGCAGGCGCGCGGCAGGTTGACAACATTGTACCACAGAGGCCGCGTTGCTCCATTGTTTTCCATGGTCAAGATTGTGCTTTGAAGGGTGGATCCCCGGGTTGCAGCCCGGGGATGACTAGAAAAAGAAAAGACGCTGGGGATGACCTGCACGGCAGGCGCGCGGCAGGTTGACAACATTGTACCACAGAGGCCGCGTTGCTCCATTGTTTTCCATGGTCAAGATTGTGCTTTGAAGGGTGGATCCCCGGGTCGAAGCCCGGGGATGACAATAAAAAAACATAGCCCGGGGATGACGATAAAAAAATAAAGTGCCCGGGGATGACGATAAAAAAATAAAGTGCCCGGGGATGACCTGCACGGCAGGCGCGTGGCAGGTTGACAACATTGTACCACAGAGGCCGCGTTGCTCCGTTGTTTTTTATGGTCGAGATTGTGCTTTGAAGGGTGGATCCCCGGGTCGAAGCCCGGGGATGACAATAAAAAAACACAATGAAGATAAGTGCGGAGGAAATTTTAACGTCCGAAGACGGTATCTTTCAGGCGTTTTAGTGTTTCCTGTGCAGTCGGCCGGGCTTTGGCGGCGCCGGCAGCCAGCATTTCTTCGACTTCATTGTAATGTGCCATATAGTAGTTGTATTTTTCGCGCGCATCTTTGATTTCGGACAAGATGGCATCCAACAACATATTTTTGATATGTCCGTAGCCGAGTTTGCCCTGAGAAAGCCCGTCGGCCATTTCTTTAGCTTTTTCCGGGGCAGCGACAGATTTGTAAATTTCATAAACCAAGATTTCATCCGGGTTTTTGGGTTCTTCCATCGGGCGGGAATCCGTTTTGACCGAAAATACGGCTTTTTTTATTACCGAATCGTCAGCAAAAACCGGAATAACATTGCCATAAGATTTGCTCATCTTGCGTCCGTCAATGCCCGGAACAACGGCAACGTTTTCTTCCAGATAATAGGTTGGAAGTTTTAGAAGCTCTTTTTGGTAGTGGGCATTGAATGCGCCGGCAATGTCGCGAGCGATCTCAACATGTTGAACCTGATCGCGTCCGACCGGCACAATATCGGTGTTGAACGTCAAAATGTCAGCAGCCATAAGGGTCGGGTAGGTGTACAGTCCCATATTTATCCCGTCATCGTCCGGCTTGCCGGCTTCGCGGTTCTTATCAACGCTGGCTTTGTAGGCGTGGGATTTGTTCATCAGCCCTTTGGGCGTGTAGGCATATAAAATCGTGGTGATTTCGTGGATTTCCGGAATGTCGGACTGGCGGTAAAAGACCGATTTTGACGGATCGAGTCCGCCGGCCAGGTAAATGCACGCAATCTCTTTAATCTTCTGGTTTAAGACTTCCGGGTCTTTTTCGGCATTGATAGCGTGATAGTCGGCAATAAACATATAATGCCGGCCACCATGGGCCAAAGCTTCATGCCCAAGGCGGATGGCCGGGCGGATGGCGCCGACATAATTGCCGAGGTGAGGGGTTCCGGTCGGTTTGACGCCGGTGAGAATCGTTTTGTTTTCAAACATTTTCGTATATATCCTGAATTTTTATGTTGTATTTATTTGTAAAATTGATACTCTACCACACGGATAAAATCAATTAAAAAATTAGGACGTTTTAAAGATGTTGGATATAAAATACATTATTGAGAACAAGCCGCTTATTCAGGAGGGGCTTGATAAAAAGGGCTATGGCAAGACCATCAGCCTGGACGAGCTGGAAAAGCTGTATCTTGAGATGAACAAGCTCAAGACATCTTCTCAGGCAAAATCAGAAGAGAAAAACAAACTCAGTAATGCCATTAAATCCGCATCAGCCGAAGAGCGTCCGGCTATTATTGCCAGAAGTCGCGAGATTGGTGATGAGCTTAAAAAAGAGTTGGAAGAGCTTGATACCGTTAAAGCCAAATTTGACGAGATTATGCTCAGAATGCCGAATATGCCGAGTCCGCAAAGCCCGGTCGGCCCGGATGATTCAGGCAATGTCGTCCGCCGTAAAGTCGGTGAACCGAGAAAGTTTGACTTTAAGCCTCGTGACCATGTTGAGCTGATGGAGCTTAACGACTGGAGCGAGATGGAGCGAATCGCAAAAGTTTCCGGTGCGCGCACTTATGCGATTAAGAACGATTTGGCTAAGATGGAACTGGCAATTCATATGATGGTTCTTGACAAACTTTCGGCCAATGGTTTTACCGTTATTACCGTTCCTTCGATTTCCAAAGAGCGTCCGCTTTACGGGCAAGGTTATCTGCCTTTTTCGCGTGATGAGATTTATTATATGCCGGCAGATGATATTTATTTGTCCGGAACGGCCGAGTTGATTTTGAACTCGCTGCGGGCGGATGAGATTTTGACTGAAAACGAGCTGCCGATTTTGTATGCCGGCTTTTCTCCCTGTTTCCGTCGCGAGGCCGGGGCTGCCGGAAAAGATACCCGCGGGCTGACCAGAGTTCACCAGTTTATGAAGACCGAGCAGTTTGTTATTTGTAAAAACGATATTAACGAGAGCGAAAAATGGCACCAGAAGCTGCTGGCCATTTCGGAAGAGGTTTTGCAGGATTTGGAACTGCCGTATCAGGTTCTTGAGGTTTGCACCGGGGATATGGGGGCGCCGAAGTATCGCCAATATGATTTGGAGGCCTGGGTTCCGACGCAAAATTGCTATCGTGAAACACACAGCTGTTCGAATATTACCGACTGGCAAGCCCGCCGGACGAATTTGCGTTATCGCGACAATGCCGACGGTAAGGTCAAGTTTGTGCATACACTGAACAATACCGGTGTTGCCACGCCGCGTATTTTGGTTCCGCTGCTGGAAAATCATCAGAATGCCGACGGTTCGGTCAATATTCCGGCAAAATTGCAGCCTTATATGGGCGGAATGAAAGTGATGAAGAAGAGATAAACTTTTGTTGTGCTTTTTTTGATAATGCCCGGAAACGGGCATTATTGCTATCTTGAAAAAATGTAAAGGCCAATTACCTCTGAAAGAGAAATAGTATATGGAAATTTTTGAGATGAGAAATAAACCGCTGCCACTCGGAAAAGTTCGTTTTGTGGTTTTTGACTGGGATAATACGCTGGCCCAAAGCCGTCCCGTGCTGCTTTATGCCATTCGGCAGGTGCTGGCGGAAAAAGGACTGCCCTGTTGGGAAGAAGTTTGTAAGAAAAGAGACAACAGCCTTTCTTTTCGGGATAATTTTCCCAATTTTTTCGGTGTCCGGGCAGAAGAAATTTATGCCCGTTATGCCGAAGTTTATTTGCAAAACGTTGCCGGGATGATTTCGACTTTTGACGGGGTGCGGGAGGTGTTGGATTATCTGTTGTCCCGGCAGGTTAAGCTTATGATTATGAGCAACAAAGACCGTCGGTTGCTGGATTATGAATTACCGCTTTTGTTTGAGCCGAAGATGTTTGAAAAGGTTGTGTGCGGACATGAAGCAAAGCATGACAAGCCTTATCCGGAACATCTTTATTATGTTCTTGACGGATATCTTGCTCCGCAGGAGATTTCTCCTGAGTTGGTTTGGATGGTTGGTGATAGTCCGCAAGACAGCGATTGTGCCCGGGCTGCTCATGCTCTGCCGGTCAGAATTGGTGAAGACATTTGGCAGACGGAAACCTTGTATCCGGACGAAATCAGATATTTTGATGATTTTATGCACTTTTATGCGGCTTTGACTGGTAAAAATTAGCAAAATTTTAAGCCCGATATGCTTTAATATCCGGCAAGATGAGTTTATGGCGGGAAATTTGCGCAGATGAATATTGACAATGACGAAGACGTAAAAAAACACGGGGCATTCTATTATATTTTTTGGAGTGTTGCCGCGGCAGCGCTCTTGTGGTTGAATTATGATTTTTTATATGCCCATTTGTCGTCTAATGCCGAGAAAGTGAATAATTATGTGCCGCAGTATGATGAGCTTGAGAAATATGAGCTTCCGGCAGTTGCCAGTTGGTTTTATTTGGAAAAAGCACAGGAGGCGGGACAGGATACCGGTTACTATTTTGGTTCCGGATATAAAAGACAGAATAAGTTTCCGAAAATTTTGATTGTGCCGCAGGAAGGGTATAAATATTCGGCGGCTGTTACGGCAAAAGCTTATTGGGAGCTTGCCCAATCGGGGAAGAAATTTAAAAATGTGATTATGCTGATTCCTGCTTGTGATGAAAAAACGGCCGGGATTTGGCTGCCTCCTTTTGAAACGGCAGAATTTTCCGGAGGTCGTTTTACGGTTAATGAAAATATAGCTCAAGGGATGCTTTCTAACGGTTGGAAAACGGGAAAAGCCGCCTTTTCCGGACGGGAATATTGGAAGAAGCATCTGCCCTTTTTGCAAAAAATTAATCCGCATTTTACAGTCGTTCCGGTTATTTACGGCAGTGTGACGCCGAATGAACTGGAAGCCGGACTGGGGCAATATTTGTATGACGATGAAACACTTTTGATTTTCTTTGCCGATTTATCGACTTATTATGACCGACAAAAAAAGAATATTAACGAAAAGCGTTTTGAAGGGCTGCCGGCCGCCAGTGATCAGCCTTGCGGTGATGCCGGTATTGAAACAGCTTTGCATTATGCCAAGGAAATGCGGATGGCTTCCCAATTGATTGACGGTTATGCCAATGACGGGTTGGAAGATGAAATCAGAGCAGCCTGGAAATATGATAATTGGCTCAGCGAGAAGAAAGAAGAGGAAAAAGACGAGCTTCCGACACTTATTGAATTGGAGGCTCAGAGTATCAGTCTTTATGCGGAGAAATATGGTGCTGCGTTACTGGAAATAGCTGATAGAAGTTTGGCGGAGTGGCTGCATAATCATAAAAAATACAAACCTTCACGCAGTGAGTATCCGGAAAAGATGTTTGATAAAGCCGCCGTGTTTGTGACACTTTATAATCATGGTACAATGAGGGGGGAATCCGGAAGTCTGCGCGCCAAACAGGCTGTGGCTCTTGAGGTGGCGCAGCATGTTCGGGCGGCAGCTTCGGAAGATGTGCGCTTTGACGGTGTTAAACCAGAAGAACAGAATGCATTGGAGATTGGAATTACATTTTTAACAGATTATGAACGTCTGAATTTTAAAAATGAAAAAGATCTGCTTGCCGTTATGAAACCCGGTATTGACGGGATTGTTCTGCGTGACGGTAATCGTCAAGGGGTGTTTTTGCCATCAATGTGGCAGGAATTTCCCGATAAGAAAGAGTTTTTAACGCAGCTTAAATTGAAGGCGGGAATGAGCCCGACTTATTGGTCAGATAAATTGAAGGCTTATCGTTTTAGAACAGTGGAGATTAAGAAAAATGGAAATTAACGGTTATGAAATTGCTTATAGCGAAGCCGAACTGGACAAGATGTTGAATGAGCAGATGCTGCCGGTTGTTTTGATTGATGAAAATTTTGAAGGCTACAAAGCTTTGCCGGAGGGCGACCAGAAGGCTCTGAGGCATTTGGTTGCGGCGGCAAAGATTATGAATGAGGTTTCTCAGGAGCAAGATCACCATATGAATATTGCTCAGCGGAAGGCTTTGGAAGAGGCGGCTAAAAACAGTTCTTATGCTGCAAAGGCTCTCCGGCTGTTTCGTTCGTTAAACGGTGTGGAAGGGCTGAACGGTATTGATGCCAAACCGGTGGAGATATTTAAAGGAATTTCCGGTTTGCCGGGGCGCAATTTTTATCCGACAGATCTGATGGCGGCGGAATTTCATACAATTATCAAAAAAATGTTGGAAGAGGGAAAAGTTGATGAGGTTCGGAAGATTTTGAGTGCGCGGACGATGGTGCGCAGGGACGGTTCCGAGCTGAAAGCAATAGATTATACGGAATATTTTGCCAAAGCGTTTTCGGCCATTGCTAACGAACTGGAAGTGGCGGCACATTATACAACAGATGAGGCTTTTAAGGATTTTCTCGGTTGGCAGGCTCAGGCGCTGATTCAAAATAACGAAGATATGGATATGCTGGCCGACAAGCATTGGGCGGTTTTGCAGGACAGTGTTTTGGAGTTTACCTTGGGGCGGGAGTGCTATGATGATGCCATTACACCGAGCGTGTTTGAGAATGAAGAGTTAATGGCACTTATCAATAAGCATAATATTGAGGTCAATTCTAAAGATATGCTCGGAATCCGCGTCGGAATCGTTAATAAGGCGGGGACGGAACTTTTGCTGAAGTTCAAAGATCAGATGAAAGCGTTGGCAAAAAAGATGCCTTTTGCCGATCGTTATGAGCAAAATATCAATAAAAGCGACGACCTTAAGCAGACAATGGTAGACGTGGATTTGGCCGCGCTGACCGGGGATTATGCCCAATGCCGCGGCGGGATTACGACGGCGCAAAATCTGCCGAATAATGACAAGTTGGCAATTAAAACCGGCGGCGGGCGGCGGAACGTATATCATCGCCAGGTCAGGATGAGCGTGGATAAAGAAAAAAATAAGAAATTGCTGGAAAAACTGGTTGCTCCGGAGCTGCATAAGTATTTTGATCCCGAAATGGATCATCTGTTTGTTATCGGACATGAAAACGGACATTCACTGGGGCCGGACAGTCGGTATCAAACCGCTTTGGGGCAGTATAAGCATATTATTGAGGAGCATAAAGCCGATGTGGTTTCCATTGCTTTTATGCCGGAATACGTTAAATCCGGCGTGATTGATGACGAAACGCTGAAGAAGATTTATGTAACGCATGTGGTTTATCGCCTGTTTGGCAAAGCAAAACCCCAACTTTCCCTGCCGCATCGGGTGGCAGAGCTGATTGAGCTGAATTATCTGTTGGAAAATAAGGCGATTTCATTTGACGAAGATATGAAACTGCATATAAATTTTGAACGTTTTCCCGTGGTGATGAACCAATTGCTTGAGGATACGGTGGCGGTTCAGCTTTCCATGTCTCCGCAAAAGGCCAAAGACTTTATTGAGCGTTACAGCAACTGGAGCGAGGTCTCGCAGAAAATTGCCGCGGTTCACGCCGAGCTCGGGGTAAAACCATATAAAGATATCAAAATGTTTTTTTAGAGGACTGAATGTATTACAGCTTTTTTGAGATTTTCTCGATCGGAGTCGGCCCGTCGAGTTCACATACCGTCGGCCCAATGCGTGCTGCCAAAAGATATGTTGAGAATCTGAAAGCCAATGAGGTCTTTGGCAAGGTTAGCCGGGTGGAAACGACACTGTATGGCTCTTTGGCACTGACCGGGGAAGGACACGGAACGGTTAAGGCCATTGTTTATGGTCTGATGGCGCTGGAGGCCGAAGCGATTGATCCGGAAAAACCGTATGTTGTGGCGGTGCAGCGGGATAAAATTTTACACCTGGCACAGGAAAAAGCGATAAATTTTGATCTGGACAGGGATGTGATTTTTGATAAGCAGACTTTTTTGCCGGAACATTCCAACGGTATGACGTTTAGGGCTTTTGACAAAGACGGGCGTCTGCTTTTGGAAGAAACGTATTTTTCAGTCGGTGGCGGTACGGTTGCCCGAAAAGACGAGGTTAAGCGGCGAATCGAACGCGAACCGTATAATGTGCCCTATAATTTTGATACCTGTGCGGAGCTGATTGCCTTATGCAATGAACATCATCTGACTATTGACGAACTGGTGATGGCCAATGAAACGGCTTTGTTCGGCAGGGAAAAGGTTTTGGCGCAAATCAAAAAAATAGACAGGGTTATGCAGGCTTCATTGGATCGGGGCATGCGGACGGAAGGAATTTTGCCGGGGGGATTGAACCTGCCGAGAAAAGCTCCGGAAATTGCCAAACGTTTGCAGGAAAAATTTTTGAATAATGATTATGATCCATTGATGATTGTAGATTGGCTTAATCTTTGGGGCTTTGCCGTGGCAGAAGAAAACGCTTCCGGCGGGCAGATTGTGACGGCGCCGACAATGGGGTCGGCCGGGATTATTCCTGCCGTGATGCGCTATTTTGAACGAATTGCCTGCAAAAAGTCGGAAAACAGCGTGGAAGAGGGGACTATCAAATTTTTGCTGACGGCGTCGGCCATTTGCAGTCTGTATCGGACAAATGCCTCGATTTCCGGTGCGGAAGTCGGCTGCCAGGGCGAGGTCGGTGTTGCTTGTTCAATGGCGGCGGCCGGTTTGGCGGCAGCAATGGGCGGGACCAACAAGCAGGTTGAAAATGCTGCCGAAATTGCCATGGAGCATAATCTTGGGCTGACTTGTGATCCAATCGGCGGTTTGGTTCAGGTGCCGTGTATTGAGCGTAATGCCATGGGGGCGGTTAAAGCCGTTAATGCGGCTCGTTTGGCTATGAAAGGCGACGGGCACCATATTGTGTCGCTGGACAGCGTGATTAAGACAATGTTTGATACCGGCAGGGATATGAACAATAAATATAAAGAAACATCTTTGGGTGGTTTGGCCGTGAACCACGCTAACTGTTGAGAAACGGGAGAATTTCTCCCGTTTTTTTGTATTGCAGCCAGCCGATTTGCGTATAACTGTAATAAAATGCTTGTCAATTTTTACCTTGGCAGTCACAATAAAATATCTTGAACTGAAAAAGGATGATAGAATGTTTAAAAAAATGCGTGCCGGTGAATTGTCACTCAGTGTGACATTATGGAAATTCGGCGTGTTATATGGTGCACTGCTTACATTTGCGGTTAAAATTTTTGAAAGACTTTTGGTTCGTCAGACCAAAACAACGGATTTGCTGGCTTATTATACAAAAAACTTTAGCCTGCTGACACCGGATACAATGGCGATTTTGTGGACGTTATGTTATATTACGATTATTTTGGTTTGGATTTTTTATTTACTGAATGTAATAGTCGGTATTTGGCGGGCGGCAGCAGCTTATGAACGAAGCCTTTGGCTGAGCGGAATAGCTCGTTTGCTTACGATTGTTTTGGCAGTTTATGCAGTTGTAATAGTTTTTTAGGTGGTATAAATGAGAAAATTTATTTTATTTGCAATATTGCTTATTAGTGGTTGTACTTTGGAGGTCGGAGATTTTCCTGAAGAACGGCAAAGGTTGTACAATGGCGGCGAGAGACAGGAAGGATTTTGTCAAGAGCATCCGGATCGGTGTATTGAGGGTGTTCCGTGGTGATAATCCGTTGTTACAAAAGCATTATATTAGAAAAAAAATGAACCTTCAAAATGCTAAAATTTTGAAGGTTTTTTAGTGTGTTAGCCAAAAACATCTTATGCTCCCTCAGCTACTATTGACAATAGCCTCTTTTTATGATAATATATATTTTCAGTAAGGAAACTATTATGGGAGAAAGCCGATGAAAAACGTTAACAGAAATATGCTACACATGAAACTTGATTCTGCGGTATCAGTCTTTGCTGTCGCCGCCGCTTTTGCGGTTTTTCTCCCTCCTTCCAATGCTCTTGCAGGCGTTTGCTTTCTGCCGGACTGTATGGACGAAGATGTTGTTCAGGGTGATATTAACATGAATATCAACTCCGATACTGAGTATTGTGAGAAAGAAGGATATACTTATTACTCCTCCGGTGAATGCCCACAATATCAGGCTAAAGTCGGTACTTGTTCCCGTGACGACCATTACTTGAAATGTGATGCCGTAACCTGGTGTAAAAATAATGGTTATAATACGCAGACCTGTTCTTTACCTTCCTTTGTAAATGATCAATGTCCGAACGGAAAACCTTATTACAAAGGATGTAAAGAAGACCGGCCGAGAGCCTGCCGTGAACAAGGATATGTCAACTCTTGTTCTCCGGGACGGCTTTATGCCACCTCAAACCGTTGTCCGTGGGATAGTTCTTACGGCAAATGTTGTACCGCTTCTCCTTCCGCCGGATGTCCGACCGATTATAAAGTCACCTGTGACCCGTCACGCGGATCATCAGGAAGGGATACCTGCGGCTATACCTGTTATCGTTGCTGTGATGATACCTGCCCGTCAGGGACTTCTAAAAACTATTCAGGAACAACAGCGTCTTATACCGAATGTGGAACAGCCTGCAAACGCTGTAAAGGCTGTCCGTCCGGAACAAGCACATCATATCACGGAACATTTTCTACGACTTCCGAATGTGGGTCTTGTTACAGATGCAGTGATACCTGTTCTTCCGGATCAAAAAGTTCTAGTTGCAGAAGCGGATATGAATCTTACCGCAGCGGTTCGACAGAATGCGGAAGCTCCTGTTACTCCTGCCGCAAACATACTCACTCCTACTCCTGCCCGAGCGGGTATAAGTCCAGTTCCTGCGGATCAGGTTACACAACTTCCAGCACAAGATCTAGATCTTGTTCTTGCGGGGCAACTTCTGGTACTTGTTATAAATGCACCAAAAATACCAATACCGGTAATAATACTGGAAATACTGGGACGACAACTCCTTCTAAGCCTTCCAATCCGTGGAAGTATGTGTATAAGGATTGTGAGCAAAGTAGTTTGGTATGTTGGGATTGTTTAAATAAACAATATTGTGGTGATTTGTATCAGAAAGGATTTGCTCCGACTTATGCTTGTACGATGTATTGTAAAAATACTTCAACAGGAACATATAAAAAGATTTGCAGAAAAGCTGGTTTTGGTATCTTTTCTGCAAAAACAGCTACAAAGGCTGAGTGCCAGTCTAAACTCGGAGGCTTGACGGTTGCATCCGGAGAACATACAGTAGGATCATGTGACAGTGACGGATCGCATGCTTGTACTTATTAAGAAAGATCAGACCCCGATATTTTCAAAATACCGGGGTTTGATTATTTTTCAATGGCTGCTGTTTTGTACGGTTTGTTATACAGTATATCAAGCAGGTTTAATATTTTTATGACTTTTTCGCTTTTTATCGAATAAAAAATGGTTTGTGCCTTGCGGCGGGTTTTTACCAGATCTTCGGTTCTGAGTACTGCCAAATGCTGGGAAAGAGCAGATTGTGACAAGCCGACCAGTTGTTCCAGTTCTCCGACTTTTAGTTCTTTGCCGAGCAGATGATATAATATTTCCAAACGCTTGGCATTTCCCATGGCTTTTAACAGCTTTGCTCCGAAACTAATTGCCAAATTATCCATGTTCTTTCTCCTACAATACATTACTAACATATCATGTTTTGAGAGCCGGAAACAGGTCTAATAAAGCCAATTGCTATATAGCTTATCGCCTTCGCCCGAAAGTATGGGGTAATATGTATCCATCGTCTTGATATTAAAAATATATTGTAATATTATGGCTTAAAAATTTCAGGAGTGAATTTGATGAATGATGAAGATTTGCAAAATTTGAGTTTTGAAGAGGCATTGGCACAGCTTGAGAATATTGTCCGGGAGTTGGAAAGCGGACGGATTAAACTTGATGATGCGATTGCCGCTTATGAAAAGGCCGTTGCGTTGAAACAGCTGTGTGAAAACAAACTTAAGGCAGCTCAGCTTAAAATTGAAAAAATTGAGCTTGGGCCGGACGGAGAACTTAAAACTGCTCCGCTGGATCCGGCAGGGGAGGAATAAATGTTGGGAATTCAGCAGAGAATTAAAAAATTTGCCGAAGAGTTTAATACTTATATTGCCGATTATTTTGCTTTGCCGGAAGGACCGGAAAAGAGAGTGGCGGAAGCGATGGCTTATTCGGTGACGAACGGCGGCAAAAGACTGCGTCCGTTTTTGGTTGCAGAGACTTCCAAGCTTTTTGACGTTAAGCCGGAGCAATATATGCGGGTTGGTGCGGCTTTGGAATGTTTGCATTCTTATTCACTGATTCATGATGATTTGCCGGCAATGGACAATGATGATTTGCGGCGCGGCAAGCCGACCTGTCATAAACAATTTGACGAGGCTACGGCAATTTTGGCCGGTGACGGGCTGCTGACTTATGCTTTTGAGATCCTCAGCCATAAGAAAACATCTGACGATGCCCGAATCCGCTGCCAGCTGATTCAGCTTTTGGCTCAGGCGGCCGGTGCTTTTAACGGTATGGTCGCCGGTCAGATGCTGGATTTGTACGCCGAACGTGAGAAGCCGCAAAATGATCAATATGATTTGATTAAAAATATTGAGGCGATGAAAACCGGCCGCTTGCTGCGGTTTGCCTGTGAAGCAGGTTCTGTTTTGGGACATGCTTCTACCGAAGAACATAATGCCTTGATGATTTATGCCCGGAATGTCGGTATGGCTTTTCAAATTGCTGATGATATTCTTGACGTGGTCGGAAACCAGGAGCTGGTCGGCAAGAAACTGCATAAAGACGCAGAGCAGGACAAGCTTACTTTTGTTGGCTTGTGCGGTTTGGATGAGGCGAGGGGTATTGCCGCCAAACTGGTGGAAGATGCAAAATCTGCATTGGAGATTTTCGGCGATAAAGCTCAAGTTCTGAAAGATTTGGCACAATATATTGTCGAGCGCGATAAATAAAAATAATTTTCAAACTATTTTTACGGCTCCGGTGATGATCCGGGGCCGAATTTTTGCCGGAGTGTCTCGAGGAATATTTGAGCGGCGGGAGAAAATATCCGGTTCTTTTTCCAAACAATATCCAAACCGGATTCCAGTCTCGGGCTGAAAGGGCGGAAACAAACGTTACTGTCCATAGAATCAATAAGCCGGTCAAGGCTCAGGACATAACCGATTTTCTGCTCGGCCAGTAAGGCGGCGTTGAAGACCAGATTGTAGGTGGCGACGATGTTTAGTTTATTAAAATCTTTGCCAAACCAGTTTTTGAAATCATTGCGGGCAGGTGTTTGCCGGATTGCCTGTTGGGAGCATATCAAAGGAAGGTTAGTCAAGTCTGCTTTGGTAATGCTTGCTTTTTTTGCGAGGCTGCAGTCTTTGGGCATAATAACGCCCCAGACGTCTTTTTCCGGCAGGGATATGCTGCAGTATTTTGACAGATCCGTCGGCTGAATCAATACGCCGAAATCAAGCAGCCCCTTGTCTAAACGCTCGGTAACATTTTCGGCATTGCCGCTATATAAATGGTAACAAATGTTTGGATATTTTTGCTGCAGTTCTTTTATTATTCCGGCAATCAGACGCATGCTGCCGGTTTCGCCGCCGCCGATGTAAATGTCTCCGGAGATGTCTGTGGGAGTGGTGTTAAATTCGTTTTTGGTTTTTTGAACCATATCCAGTATTTCTTCGGCACGCTGGCGCAGGATGGCTCCTTCGGGGGTGAGGATGACATTATGACTGCTGCGGACGAAAAGCGGCAGGCCGAGTTCTTCTTCCAGATCTTTTAACTGTCTGGAAAGGGTGGGTTGGGTGATATGCAAAAAATCGGCTGCTTTGGTTATGCTGCCCTGGTCAGCGACGGCCAGAAAATAGCGCAATACCCTGAGTTCCATATTCTGTCTCCTTTTTGAGTGATATGCTTTAAAGGCATAATATGATATAGGATATGAGTATTTGCTATTTTGTAAAGAAGAATTTATGATTAGGTATAAAGAGTTTTGCAATAAATCGGGAGCAAAAGATGAATATTGTTTTTAACAAAAGAATTTTTAATTCAGTTTTATGGGGTTTGACCCTGGTATTTGTTTTAATGTCAAATGCAAGAGGAGCAGAAATTATGAATGGAGAGAAAAACAACGGGGGGGATAAGGTTTTTGCCCGGAGTGAAGCTGTTGACGTGAAAAAGGTTAAGTTTAAGAACAGATACGGTATTGAGCTAACCGGAGATTTGTATCTGCCAAAAGACAGGAAGACAGGCAAGTTGCCGGCGATTGCCGTCAGCGGTCCGTTCGGGGCGGTAAAAGAGCAGGCCTCGGGTTTGTATGCACAAACAATGGCTGAGCGCGGTTTTGCCGCATTGGCTTTTGATCCGTCTTATACCGGCGAGAGCGGCGGAGAGCCCCGTAATGTGGCCTCTCCGGATATTAATACTGAGGATTTTAGCGCGGCAGTTGATTTTTTGAGTGTTCAGCCGGAAATTGACGCCGATAAAATCGGAATCATCGGTATTTGCGGGTTTGGCGGGTTTGCTTTGAATGCGGCGGCAAATGATCCACGCATTAAGGCAACCGTTACATCGACGATGTATGATATGAGCCGGGTAAATGCCAATGGTTATTTTGACGCGATGGGTGAGAAAGAGCGTTATGAGCTGCGGCAGAAACTTAATGAACAGAGAACGGAAGATTTTAAAAACGGTACTTTTGCCAAAGCGCCGGGGCTGCCGGAAAAACTGACAGGCGAAGAGCCGCAATTTGTGCAGGATTATTACGGCTATTATAAGACGCCGCGCGGTTTTCATAAACGTTCCATCAATTCAAACGGCAACTGGAATATGACTTCTGTCTTATCTTTTATGAATATGCCGATTTTGGCTTACAGCGGTGAAATCAGAAGCGCTGTGCTTATGCTGCATGGTGAAAAGGCGCACAGCCGTTATTTTAGCGAAGATGCCTATAAAAAACTGAAGGGAGACAATAAAGAGCTGATGATTATTCCGGGGGCGAATCATGTGGATTTGTATGATCAAAAAGACAAAATTCCGTTTGATAAAATTGAGAAATTTTTCAAAACCAATTTGAAATGATTGAAAAATTTTGCTGGTTTTCTGCCTTCTTGTCTGAGAAAACAGAAATTTTGTGAAACGGATATCAAAAAACCCCGGGAGTGGGGTTTTTTGATAAATATCTATTTGATTTCTATTTTGTGTGATTTCGGATTGTAGCTGATGCTTATTTTTCCGCTGCGAAGTGCTAAAGCGGCTTCTCCGAAAACTTCTTTTCGCCAGCCTTTCAGAATGGGGTTGCGGGCATCGTTTTTGGCCGAGGCGAACTCTTTTAAGTCATCATCATGGGCGATGAGCCGGGCAACGACCTGATGTTCCTGCGCTTTGAGTTTTAACAGCAGTTTTAACAACTCGTATAATGCCGTGGAATAGCCGGGGATTTTCTTTTCTTTGGGCGGAACGACATAATCCTCGGGCGGGATTTTATCACATTTGCAGATGATGTCGATGATTTCAGCAGCCAGTTTGCCGTCGGCAATGTCTTTTCTCATGCCGCGGATCTGAGCGAGTTCTTCATGATTATGCGGGCAAAGAGAGGCAATGTTGGCCAGGCAGTCATCTTTGATAATGACCTGCCGTGTGATGTTGCGGGATTGGGCCCGTCTTTCCCGCCAGGCGCAAAGTTCTCTTAAAACCGTCAGAAAAAACGGGTGGTGGGAACGGGCGCGCAGACGCATCCAGGCATCTTCCGGTTTGATAATATAAGTATCCGGATTATAGACGTTTTCCATTTCTTCTTTCAGCCATTCCATCCGGTTATTTTTTTCGGCTTCGGATTTTAAGTGCCGGTAAATTTTTATCAGGTGGGTTACGTCGGCAAGGGCATATTCCAGCTGCCGCTCCGAAAGCGGGCGTTGCAGCCAGTTGCTGACACGGTATGATTTGTCGAGTTCTATGCCGCAAATTGATTTGACCAGATTTTCATAACTGACATTTTCTCCAAAACCGCAGACTTGGGCAACGATCTGAGTATCAAAAACAGGATAGGGGATTTTGTGCGTCAGCATATACAGAATTTCTATATCCTGATGTCCGGCGTGAAAGACCTTTTCTATTTTCGGGTTCTCCAACAACAGAAAAAAACTGTGCATGTTCAGATCCGGAGCCAGAGGGTCAATAATGGCGCATTCGGCCTCAGAACCGACTTGGATCAGGGCAAGTTCGGCATAATAGGTTTTCTCGCGGATAAATTCCAGATCAATGGTTATGAATTTTTGATTTTGCAATTGGGCACAAAAAGCCTCCAAAGAGGCGGTGTCTTCAATTAATTTTATCATAATTTAAGCCTTAATTTTCTATTTTTGTTTTAATTTAGCAGCATATGTTTAATATTTTTTTAATCGGAGTTGCTTGCTTTTTGTTTTGTTTTATGTTATTTGTAGCTTTCAATTAGAGATTATTTACAGAATTATTAACTAAAAAATAAACGATTATGAGTACGGTAAAGTTATTTTTAGGTTACCGAAGTGCTTCTTTGGGCGTTTTTTCCTGCCAAGGTGGTTTTCCTGTCGGTAAAAAGCATATTTTGCGCGAAATTATTGAAGAAGAGTGCTGCGGATGTTTGAAAGGCATTTATTGCGGGGCTTATCTGAATGGTGCCGAGTTGCCGACTTATGGGATGATTGCCGAATTGTCGGCAGAGAGTTTCAGGCATATTAAGGCTTTGTCAATGCAGATCAAAAAACGTTTTCCCGAGAGTGATTTTTGGGCAACAGCCGATTTTGGCTGGCGCCGTGCGTCATGTGCCGTCGGCGTATCTTTGCCGCCGGAAAACGAAAGTGATAAAACAGCGGTTGCGTTATATTGCAATTTGCTTTATGACTTTTACAAACAACATAATGTTATTTTGCGGGCGTTTATTGTCAAAGAAGGGAGAAATCTGACTTTGCGTGCGGTCGGTAGCAGGAGAGATTATGATGATTTGGCGTATTGGCTGGATTGTTGCCATCAGGTTCATCAAACTGCCAAAAAACAATTTGCCGTAGGGCAGCCGGTGCTTTCCCGGGTTTATGCAATGGGAAAATTTTAAATCTTTATGTTATGAAAGATATTTTAATTTTTGTCAGGATGAAAAATGCCGGGACAGTGCAAGAAGCTACTGAACAGGTAGCGGAACAGATTATTGCGGCCGGTTTGGAAGCTCTGGTTTATCCGGCGGCGGCCGTTAACAAAAATGTTTGTGCCGGTAAAATTCCGGGGGTGGTTATTTGCCTTTCGGAGTGGGAAAAGGAAGATGCTTTACGTTTGCATGGTTTGTTCAGGAGACATTTGCTGAATGGTTGTCAGAGCCTGGGGTATCCGGTTTCGTTGAGAGTGTTTGACTCTTGGGCTGCAGATGACAAAACAGCGGCTGAAACAGCTGAAGATTGGCTGGTTTTTGCAAATCAGTCGAGTGCTTCAAGAGGTGTTGACGTTCCTGCCTTTATGTTTGACGTGCCGGGAGAAGGGTGCCGGATTTGCGGTGCTGCGGAGCTGGGCAGAGAAGATATTCGGGACTGGGAAAATGCAGTGCTTTTGCATTGTCTTGGGATATCCGGGCAGTTGCCATGCATTTATAACCGTATTTGCGTTTGTTAATTAAAGAGGGGCCAGACGGTTCCCTCTTTTTTTATGTCGATTTTCTGCGTATCGGTATAGAATGGGCTTGATTTTGTGTGAAATCGGTTCTACTAATAAAAATCTAATTATAACTAAAAATTAAAGAGGTTTACATGAATAGCTATCGTACACATACCTGCGGCCAGCTTCGTCGAGAAGATGCCGGAAAACAGGTTAAACTTGCCGGATGGATTCATCGGAAGAGAAATTTGGGCAGTCTTTGTTTTGTGGATTTGCGAGATCATTACGGCATTACCCAATGTGTTTTCGACAGCGATTCAGATTTGTTTGCAAAAATCCAGGCTTTGCGTCCCGAATCGGTTATCGGAATTGACGGGACGGTTGTTATCCGGGAAAATATTAATAAAAATATGCCGACCGGCGAAGTTGAGATTAAAGTTTCCGAGCTGGAGGTTTATTCCGAGGCTGATGTTTTGCCTATTCAGGTGGCTGTTGAAGATGATGCGCCGGAAGAGCTGCGTTTGAAATATCGTTTTTTGGATTTGCGCAAAGACAGGATTCATAAAAATATCATTCTGCGTTCACAGGTGATTGCGGAAATGCGCCGTTTGATGACGGAACAGGGATTCACGGAGTATCAGACCCCGATTTTGACGGCTTCTTCTCCGGAAGGGGCACGCGACTTTTTGGTGCCTTCTCGTATTAATCCGGGCAAATTTTATGCTTTGCCGCAGGCTCCACAACAGTTTAAGCAGCTGTTGATGGTATCGGGTTTTGATCGTTATTTTCAGATTGCTCCGTGTTTTCGTGATGAAGACCCGCGGGCTGATCGTTCTCCGGGGGAATTTTATCAGCTCGATATGGAGATGTCTTTTGTGACGCAGGAAGATGTTTTTAAGGCAATCGAATACGTTATGGGTGGCGTGTTTAATAAGTTTGCCAACGGCAAAAAGGTTGATCAGGCTCCGTTTATGCGTATTCCGTTCCGTGAAGCTATGTTGAAATATGGTTCGGATAAGCCGGATTTGCGTAATCCGTTGATTATTCAGGAGGCAACGGCTTTGTTCGGAAATTCAGGTTTCGGCGTTTATGACAGTCGTGTTGCCGAGGGAGACAGCGTGCGGGCGATTGTGCTGCCGGGGCAGGCTGAAAAGCCGCGTTCTTTCTTTGATAAGCTTGATGCTTATGCCAAAGAAGAAGGAATGGGCGGGATTGCCTATATTGCATTTGCACCGGCCGGAGCCAAAGGAATTGCCAAATTGTTGAGTGCGGAAAAATTGGAGGAAATTAAGACCGCGCTGGGTCTTAAAGACGGTGATGCCGTTATCTTTATGGTCGGTAAGGGTATGAAATTTGCCAAGTTTACCGGTCGGGTTCGTTTGCGTCTCGGTGAAGAGCTTGGCATTAACGAAGAAAATGTCTTTCGTATTTGTTGGGTGGTTGATTTTCCGTTTTATGAGGAAAATGAGGAGACCGGTGCTATTGAATTTTCGCATAATCCTTTTTCTATGCCGCAGGGCGGAATGGAAGCTTTGATGACGAAAAATCCGTTGGATATTTATGCTTATCAGTATGATATGGTATGCAACGGGGTGGAACTGGCTTCCGGTGCGGTTCGAAACCATAAACCGGAGATTATGTATAAAGCCTTTGAAATTGCCGGTTATGATCACAGTGTTGTTGACAATAAATTCGGCGGGATGATTAATGCCTTTAAGTATGGTGCTCCGCCTCACGCCGGATGTGCCCCGGGAATTGACCGCACGGTTATGCTGCTTTTGGACGAGCCGATTATCCGCGATGTGATATTGTTCCCGCTGAACGGTAAGGCGCAAGATTTGATGATGCAGGCGCCGAACTATGTGACGCAGCAACAGCTTGATGAACTGCATATTAAAGTGGTTCCGACAGAGGACAAGAAATAAATAAAAAGCCGGGAAATTCCCGGCTTTTTGTTACAGACACATTGAATAGATATAGCAATCGTCGTTTTTATCATAGTATTGCTTGAGGCGTGCCTCAACCGTAAAACCGCAGGAGTCATAGAAACAGCGGGTCGGTTTGTATAGGTCTTTGCCGTCGGTTTTTATGTAGAGTTTTGAGCCGCCGAGCTCCTGGATTTTTTCAATCAGTCTGGTTATCAGTTTTTTGCCGATACCTTGCCCCCGGAAATCATTGTGCGTTGATAGCCAATACAATTCGTAAGTCGAATCGGAATCGGCAATATGTCCGTAGCAAGCGTAGGCACAGGTTTGTCCGTTTTGTTCGGCGAACAAAAAGCGGATATCATGGGCAATTTCATCGTCGCCGTTTTGTTGTTGTGCCAAGGCATCGCGTGCCAGTTCGACGGTGATTTCCGTATCGGCGCTGTCAAAAACGCCGGTAGAAGACGAAATTCGGCGGACGGCTTCGATGTCTTCCGGGATAATGTGATCTCTGAAAGTGAGCATCGTTACACTCCTTTCAGAACCGTACAGCCCTCATCATTGCGTAATTTATTAACCCACGCCTTCGGGTGAATTGGAGAAGAAAAGTCGATGATTTTAAAAAGCGGAGGCTCACTGTGAGCCGGATGAGCTTCGCCGCTAATTAAACTAGCTTTGGAAGTTCGGTTATTCATGATAAAATTCCTGTTTCTATAATTATTGAAGACAGATTCTGTCTGCCTCTTTTTATAATTTGCCATTTTTTGGCCGGTTTGGCAAGAGGGGGAGAAAAATTTTTTTAATAAATGCGAAAAAATATTGACTCTGAAAAGAAAGCGGCGTAGAAGATATAGCGTTAAATGATTATTCCCCCTTCGTCTAACGGTAGGACACGACATTCTGGTTGTTGGTATCGTGGTTCGAATCCATGAGGGGGAGCCATTACAAGAGCCCGCTGAAAAGCGGGTTTTTTTATGGCTTTTTTATGAGATGTATGGTTCGGGCACCAAGCCGGGTGTAATATGGTGTGCTTGACGGCGAGCGAAGCTGCTTCAAAAAATGGCGAATATACTGTTTCCATTCTTTATTTTTGGCAATCTTTTCTTAAATATTTTGCTTTATTCTATTGTATAGGCGTCTTTTTTGTGTTAATATAGACAAAAAGGCGTGAGAGGAATAAGAAATGAAACTACTTAAGCAAAATATGCCTCCTCTGCCCGGTAAGACTATTCCGCGTACCGGTAAGGCGCCTTTGGGTCAGCGGCAGGCCGTGCCGGAAATTTCTTCTTATGAAAAACTTTTGCGTGACGAAGCCCGAATTTATAACGAACTGGATATTCTGGTTACGGTGGTTCAGGCTATGGAAGAGGTTCCTGAAGATATTAAAACCCCGGAAGATATTTTTTCTTTGTTAAACGGGGATTATAAGCCTGGATGGGAACAGAAAGATTTTTATAATGCTTTGAAAGAAGAACTTGACGGGTTTTGCTTACATGACAATCTGACGGCGGATTTGAAGTATACAATCTTCCGCATTAAAAATCCGGAAGATGCTCGAAAAGCTTTAGACAAGGCTATGTCGGGTATGATAGAGCGAGAGGAAAAAACTATTGTTCCGCCCCCGACGGAGGCTCGGAGGACCATGCGTATGGCTTTTAACGGTTTTGTCGAACGGCAAAACGGCAGCAGGATTTCTGAAGTTTATGCCGAATATTTAAATACGCGTGATGTTTCCAAGCGCTATCGGATAGAGGACTATGATTTGGAGAAGTCGGCGGCGTGGCAGTTGATGAAACAACAGCCTGCATTTAAAAATTTTGACAAAGCCATGAAGAAAGCTTTTGTAAAGATGAATGTTCCGCCGGAATTGGCCGTTAAGATGCCGGTGTCGGATATTGAGCAGATTGTGTTTGATGATTTTAGCCGGGGCAACCAGTTTAAACGTAAAGCGCATGTTTTTAACGGGGCAAAAAATGTTTTTTGCGAGATTCTGATCAATAATCATGAAAAAGATTTGAAGCTGTTGCTCGGCAAGATGGGGGTGGATGAAGAAGAATTTGAAAATGTGGCAAAATTTATGCGTGAAAAAAGCCAGTTTCCGCCGTTGATCAGAACGGTTGACGGAGGTTGGATCGAAGCCAGCGTTCATCATAAAGAAAACATTAAAGATGCCAATGATTATGCCGCAGCTAATGCAATTGATAATTTTGTGACGATTTTTGACAGAGTGGATGATAAAAAATCACGACAAAAAATTGCCTCTTGGACCAGAGACGCTTGTGAAACCGAAAATGATTTTCCGCCGCGGCGGATTCCCCGAATCCATGATTTGTTGCACCGGATGGATGAGCCGCTCGGGAAGGCTTATTGCCGCAGAAAAGAGGCCGAAAAGCGCAATGCTTCGGAGGAGTGGAAGCCTCGAAAAATTAAAGAAGTTGTTATGCATGAGGAAACAATCAGGCGTTTGCGTTTTAAAAAAGATGTCTGTTGTGTCGGCGGTTTGAGCAAAGGGATGAGTTTTAGCCTGAATGAGAAAGATGCTAAAGATTATGAGAATAAGATCGGGCAGATGAAAGAACAAAGTAATTTTGTAAAACGTGAAAGACAGAGGTATTAAACATGTCGGAACTGGCGGAAATGATTGCAGACAGCGATGAACTTTGGTGCGGCGAAGGGATTGATGCGCGAAAAGTTTTGATTTACAAAATCGAAATGAAACGGAGCAGACTGGCGGAACTGCCGGATGATTTTGCCAATTTCCTTAAAGAATGCAACGGTGTGCGCGGAAGCGGCTGTGAAATTTTTGCCGTTAATCCGGATGGTCCGTTTTCTGATCTTATTCATGAAAATTTGAAAAATGCCATGGCTGATACCGGCGCGCTCATTCTGGGGTATAATGATTTTGACTATCTTGTTTATGACAGCGAGGCGGTTTTGTACCAGCTGCGGGATAAAAATGATATGGCGCTTAACGGAAATTATGCCGACTGGGATAGTGCAGCAGCTGCGCTTTTGCCGCTTTAGCCTTTTTTCTTCAATTTCAACACGGCGGCTGCGAGCAGGAACAGCAGTCCGGCACAAAGTGTCCAGACGGCAAAAGTGTGGATGCTTTCTTTGACTAAAATGCTGCTGGCAAAGCTTTCAAAAAACTCGACATCGTCGTTCCCGTGGACGTAGCGGGGTTTTACTTTTTCAATTTTGTCATTGTTGATTTTGACATCGACATAGCCGAATTTCTGAATTTCGGAGCGGATTTCCTGTCCGGAAGACGGCAATGTGTAAAAAGGTATGCCGGCAAAGGTGCTTTCCTGGAAATTATGGACATGTCCGGCCAGCAAGAGGGTGACATTTCCCTGCGGCAGAAGTTTTGCCAATCGGTTGCGAGAATAGTCATCCAAAACTTTATAACCCGGGCGTTCCGGATTGATTGGCGGAACGTGGGTGAAGACAATACAGTGTTTGTACAGCGGACGGATGTGTTTCAGCGTATTGCCAAGCCATTCAAATTGTTTGTTGTCGATTTTGCTTTCGGACGAATCAAGAGCGATGAAAAGTGTGTTGCCGTAGCTGAACCAGTAATAAGACGGTCCAAAGACGGCGTTATATAATGAACGGTCTACCTTTCCGTCTTTGCGCGTGATCTCATGATTTCCCGGAACGGCATAGAAATGAAGCCGTTTTAATTTTTCGGAAAGTTCTGAGGTTATCCAGCGAAAGTGACTTTCGTTGCGATAACGAACCAGGTCGCCCAAATATAATACAAATTCTGATTTTGAGTGGCGGATTTGTCTTAATATTCTTTCTATCGGAGCATTGTGTGCTCCGGTGTCGCTGACGGCGGAGAAAGTGAATTTGCTTTTTTCCGGTTCCAGCATTTGTCCGGCCGGTACGAGTAAACTGCGGCTGCTTCCTTCGCGGAAAGTTTCAATGGCATAATAACGAATAGTCGAAGCCAGCAGAGAAACGGCGATGAGGCTTAATCCCAGTTTGAACAAAATTGAGCGGCAATTTATTTTCATAGGCTTCCTTTGGCAATATTTTTGTTTATTTTATGCCGTTCTGACGGGATTGCAAGTCGGATTGCCAAGAAATGGGGATATTTGAGAATGGCCGTTTTAGCAATTTTTATGCAGACGGAGTGCTCGGGCGGCATTCAAAATTGCAATGACCGAGACGCCGACATCGGCAAAAACCGCTGCCCAAATCGAGGCATAGCCGGCGGCTCCCAAACCCAGAACCAAAAATTTGACGCCTAAGGCAAAGATAATATTTTCTTTGGCTATCCTTAAGGTTTTGCGGGCAATGCGGATGGCGGAAGGGATTTTGGACGGTTCATCCGTCATAATAACAATGTCCGCGGCTTCAATGGCAGCGTCAGAGCCGATGCCTCCCATGGCAATACCAATATCGGAGCGGGCAAGAACAGGGGCGTCATTTATGCCATCGCCGACAAAAATAACTTTTCCCAGATCGGCGTTTTGTTTCAGCAGTTCCTCAATTTTTTGGACTTTTCCTGCCGGAAGGAGATTGGCAAAATATTTATCAATTCCGGCGGCGGAAGCAATCTTTTTGCCAATGTCACTGCGGTCTCCGGTCAGCATGACGGTTTGGGAGACACCTTCGGTCTTTAGGGCGGTAATGGCGGCAGCAGCATCTTCTCGAATCTCATCTTCGATTATGATGCAGCCGGCGTATTTTTGATTGACGGCAAAATAAACAGCCGTGCCGGGGGTATGATTTTCTTTGACGGCAATGCCCAGGCCTTGAATGAATTTCAGATTGCCGGCGGCGACATTGTCAGCGCCGATGACGGCGGTTATTCCTTTGCCTGGCAGTTCATTGACTGATGATATGACTGCCATATCCGGTTCTTGTCCGTATGCCTCGCGGATGGACAGAGCAATCGGGTGTTTTGAGAGGGCTTCAATATGGGCAGCCAGGCTCAAAAGCTCTGCCTTTGAAATGTTTTCCGGACAGATTTTTGAGACTTTGAACAAGCCTTTGGTCAAGGTTCCGGTCTTGTCAAACACGACGGTATGTGCGTTTGCAAGCGCTTCAAGATAGTTGCTTCCTTTTATCAGGATTCCACAGCGCGAGGCTGCACCCAGTCCACCGAAAAAACTGAGCGGAATTGAGATAACCAAAGCGCAGGGGCAGGAGATGACCAGAAAAGTGATAGCGCGGTAGCCCCAATCGCGAAAGTCAAAAGTCCCAAGGGCAAGGGGCGGAACGAGAGCCAGTAATGCCGCGATGATTACAACGGCCGGCGTGTAGTAACGGGCAAAACGAGTGATGAAATTTTCTATGCCGGCTTTTTGCGAGGAGGCGTTTTCAACCAGGTCAAGGATTTGCGAAACGGTTGAGGCTGAAAATTCTTTGGCGGTTTGCACTTCCAGAACGCCGGTCAAGTTGATGCAGCCGCTCAAGACCTCGTCATTGACGGCAACGTCCCGGGGCAGGGATTCTCCGGTTAATGCTGCTGTGTCAAGCGTTGATGAGCCTTTGATGATCGTGCCGTCCAAAGGAATCCGTTCTCCCGGACGGATGACGATGGTTTCTCCGATTTTGACTTCTTCCGGGCTGACCGTAACAATTTTTTTACCGCGGCGGACATTGGCATAATCCGGGCGGATGTCCATCAGAGCCGCAATGGATTTGCGCGATTGATTGACGGCGTAGCTTTGAAAAAATTCTCCGATTTGGAAAAACAGCATAACGGCAACGGCCTCGGAATATTCCCCAAGGACAAAAGCGCCGAAAGTGGCCAGCGACATCAGAAAGTTTTCATCAAAAATCTGTCCTTTGAAAAGATTGCGAAAAGCTTTAAGGATAATGTCGCTGCCGACCAGCAGGTATGAGGCAATGAATAAAAGCAGCTGCCATGTTTGCGGCAACGGAAAAAAGCCGGCCAGGAACAGCAGGGCCGCGATGATGATTTTTTTGAGCAATTTTTTCAGGCTTTTATTCATATTGACCTCTTTTTAAAAAATAATTTCACAATCCGGTTCAATCGTGCGGACAATCTTTTTTACCTTTGTCATAATTTCATCAAGGTCGGCTTCGGTTTCGATTGTCAGTCTTTGGGTCATGAAACTGACGGAAGCATTGATAACGCCCTCGATTTCCTTAACGGCATTTTCAATTTTGGCAGCACAGTTGGCGCAGTCCAAGTTCTCCAATTTGTAAGTTTTTTTCATAGCATCCTCGCTTAAACGATTAAATATATGTTTAATTATATAATCGATTTTGATAAATGTCAAGAAGGTTTTTTATTTAAGCGGGGCATTTGATGTCGAGGATGTCATCTACGGCTTTGTGAACAAGGGAGGCTTCCGGTGTTTGTGCCAGTTTGTAATACATTTCTTTGCCTTCGCGCCGGCTGGTCAGCAATCCGGCCTGTTTGAGCAGCCGCAGGTGGTGGGAAACGGCAGGTGCGCTCATATTAACGCAGAGGGCAATGTTATTGACGCAGACTTCACGGTGGCACAGCAGCCAGAGAATGCGCAGGCGGGCAGGATCGCTGATGAGCTGAAAAGTTTCGGAAGCTTTTTCAAACGTCAGGGAATCCGGCATATCAGGCAAGATTTCTTCAACTTTTCCGCATTGGTGGCAGTGCAGACCGGCAATCGGCATTTTTTGTTTATCAGTCATTTGGCGTCCTTTGTTATATGTTTTTAAGATAGTTTGAAAAGGTGAAAAAATCTATAATGATTTTAGATAATTGGTATAAATCTGATTGAATTACAGCCCGGGCGGCGTATATCTGCAGAGGAGGCAGATATGGATAAGCTCAGTTTTAAAGACAAGATGGAAATTATGGAGGCCATTTGCACGATTATTGTATCGGTAATGGCTATTTGGGGTACGGTTGTGGCTTGGGAAAACGGGTTTTGGCATAAAATTAAGCATATTGCCGACCATGTTCATGCCCAGATTGAAGCAGAAGAGCAAAGCGGCCGCGAAGACGGAATTGCAAAGATTATAGATACTGTTAAAAAGGCCGAGTAGCGGTATTTTTTAAGCTTGATTTATAGTCAAAAATTTTTACTACTCATAAATTTTCCGTAGAGAGAAAAATGCCTGTTGCTTTGTGCTTTGGGCATTTTTTTTATTTGGAGTATTTGTTGCCGGCCGGTAATCAGGGAATCAATTTTGCTTTATTTTTTTATAAGAAATTTATTAAAAAAATTAAAAAAAATCTTGACTTAGACCATACTTTAAAAATTAAACTACAGAAATGGAGTGGAATTTTTTACGGAGACTTAGACCATGAACAGACGGGAATTTTTAATGAGCACTTTGGCGGTTTTTGCTTTGTCAGCTTTGCCAAAACTCACTTTGGCGGAAGCCGTTGCGGTTTCGGATGCCGTTAAAGCCAAAATTGATCCGAAAAACAAACTTGGTTTCGGTTTTATGCGCCTGCCATTGAAGAATCCGGACGATCAGACGGCTATTGATTATGATGTTCTGAACAAAATGGTTGATACTTTTCTTGAACGCGGATTTACATATTTTGATACGGCTTGGATGTATATGGGGTATGAAAGCGAAGTAGCTATCAGAAAATCTTTGGTAGAACGGCATCCGCGCAATAAATTTACCGTTGCCAGCAAATTGCCGGTCGGCTCAATTAAAAACAAGGCAGAGCAGGAAGAAATTTTTAATAAGCAGCTTGAAAAGACCGGTCTGGATTATTTTGATTATTATCTTGTTCATAATATTAATGCTAATACAATTGGCAATGTGCGCAAGTATGACAGTTTTAAATTTGTGGCAGATAAGAAAAAAGAAGGAAAAGTCAAGCAAATGGGATTTTCTTTTCATGATAAAGCCGAAATGTTGGAAGAGGTGCTTAAGGAACATCCTGAGGTTGATTTTGTTCAACTGCAAATTAACTATATAGATTGGGACAGTGAGGATATTCAGGCGCGGAAATGTTATGAAATTGCTCAGAAATATAATAAACCCGTAATTGTTATGGAGCCGGTTAAAGGCGGAAGTCTGGCGGAGGTGCCGGATCCGGTTGAGAAAATCTTTAAAGATGCCGAGCCGGAGATGTCTGTGGCTTCATGGGCAATCCGTTATGCGGCCAGCCTTGACGGCGTGATGATGGTGCTGAGCGGTATGTCCAATATGGAACAATTGGAAGACAATACTTCTTATATGCAGAATTTTAAGCCATTGAACAAGAAAGAAATGCAAGTTGTTGAGAATGCTATTAAGACTTTGCATAAAACAGTATCTGTTCCCTGTACGGCCTGTCGGTATTGTGTTGAGTATTGTCCGATGAAAATAGCCATACCGGAATATTTTGCTTTATATAATGCTGAAAAGCAGGGATGGTCAAAGAAACCGGTTCGTGCTCGCAGAGAGCAATATGCCAATCTGGCTAAAGAACATGGTAAGGCTTCAGCCTGTATCGGATGCAAGCTTTGTCAACAACATTGTCCGCAGCATATTGAAATCAGCAAGTGGATGAAAGAAGTTGCAAAGACTTTTGAGGTATAGAAATTTTTGAAAAACGGAAATGTCTGATATTTTTGCCGATGTCGGTTTGGCCAAGCAGAATTTGGACAGAGGCGATTGTATGGACTGCTTAAAATGTTTTGAGGCAGTGATCGGATTGTGCTTTGTGATTGCTAGCCCTTTGTTTTTGAACGGAGGGCTGGCTTTTTGTTTGGAAAAATCTGTTAAAATGAATTAAATAAAAGAAAAAGCCCTTGAATTTCAGGGGCTTGAAAACTGGTGCCGACAGAGAGACTCGAACTCCCGACCCACTGATTACAAATCGACTGCGTTTGCAAGATATTATCTTTGTAAATCAATGTGTTAATCTTGAAAATTTAGCTATTTTTTTGCTGGGCTATCATCGAGCTACCACGCTAAAACAAGCTCCCACCAGCCTGTTACAAGTATCAAAAGTTATCTGTTGAGCTTTTTTATGGCTCCAAAAAGTTAAGATATGGTTTAATTGTAGTTTTTATCTCAAAACTTTATAATAAATAAAATAACGAATAAATCTATATATGATTAATACGAATAAAGCAAAACGAACACCTGTATAATCAATTACAATACCAATTAATAGCAACAATATTGATGTCCAAATTGTTGATACCATACTTATAATAGATTCCATTGTTGCTCGTTGTTTGTCGCTATATTCATGCTGTAATAAATTAGAGAAAGATGTTGAAGATGTCCCGTCTAATAAATCAACCAAAGATATTATAAATGGGGATAAGAAGTTGTTTAATCCAATAGCCAAGCTTCGAATGGCAATCATATATGAATTTGAGATAATCAAAACGCCGATTGGCTTAAATTTTTCAATTAAATATGAAGCATAGATATAACTGATACATTCGCAAAATTTCTTCAGCATCCTAGGAGTTCCTAATAAATATTCAGGAATTAACATCTTAAAATAAATTATATCAATTCGATAACTAACATTATCTCCCATAATTTTAGCCAAACTTATCCAACGAAGTTTTGTATTGTTTTTATAAAAAAGATAAATGTTTTTAAGGTGTTCTTTTAAATTTTTATATGAAAAATATGCAGAAGAATAATCTATATTATAATAAAATAAGCCAATTATCATTGTCATAACAGCGGCAAAACCAGATAGATAAAAACAAATAATGTAGGGATAGTAATAACTTAAAATTCCCGATAATAAAGCAGAAATCGCTGATGACATAGCTCCAAGACCTTTTATGCGGCTGTAAAGTCTATTATAATCTTCAAGTTGATTGCTGGCTTTAATACTTTCGTAAATAAAAGCATCAAGTGTACCGCTATATAATGCCTGAGATAATCCTAAAACGATAGCAGCAGAAAAGCACAAAACATTAGAGTATTGTTCAAATATTCCAGCAAGAATAAATAACAGAAAACTAAAAAAATTACAAAATGAGGCAAAAATAATAGTTCTTTTTCTGCCAATAAAATCTGAAATGATTCCCATTGGAATTTCAGAAATAGAACAACTTATAAGAGTTGTAGAAAATACAGCCATAGCTAAGGTATATGAACCTAAAATCTCTTGATAATACAAAGGAGCAATTAAAAAATGAGGGGTAAATCTGTAAAATATT
Organism: uncultured Alphaproteobacteria bacterium; assembly: GCA_944390885.1. GTDB lineage: Bacteria > Pseudomonadota > Alphaproteobacteria > RF32 > CAG-239 > MGBC133411. The sequence continues at coordinate 46,627 of CALXRP010000002.1, read as the reverse complement.
TCAAAAATTGGAAAAATTCTTAAATTTTTAATCATTAATATGTCCATTGTTATAGATTTATAAAGAAGATATTAAACATATATTTTTAATATTTATTAAAAATATGAATAATAAAATATGTCGCTGGAGAGAATACGTTGTGTACTGCAGGCTTTTGGAAAGACCAAAAAGGAACTATCCATTATTTTAAAAATAGAATGTTGAAACAAATGCCAAAAAATCAGCAAGTTGATTTTTCAGAAAAAGGAATTTTTATAACAGATGAAAATGGTCGTTTTGAAGGTTTAAATAAATATGGTCTAAGCGGAATCTTGCTATTGAAATAAAATACATAAAAAAAAGTCCGTTTTTTTATAACGGACTTTAGAATTTAACAGCGTAAGCCTCTATGGCAACATAAACAATGTATGGTTAAGTGATTTCTGTGGAGCCGGAGCTTGTTGGTAGTTTACAATAACCAAATAATCAGCACATTGCTTTTTGGCAACTGTTATCTCTGCCTTGTCGCCGGACTTAAGATTGAAAATCTTTTTAAAGAAACCACCGCCACAATCAAGAACAGCATAACCAAAATTTGGAGCTGTAATTAAGCAATAGTAATGTTGCCTTGAAACGATGTCTTCACCTAACTTATGGAATGGCATTGAAACGAAGAATACTTTATCAACGTCGATTTTCAATGTGTAACATTGGTTGATGAACTGATGAGGTTCAATCTTAGCAATGCCAGTCCATTTTTGAGAAAGATTTTGGCACTGCAATACGCGCATCATTGAGGTCTGAGAGGATATCATCTCCAAAGTAATGTGGAGCCGTTCATTTTCTCTGACTAATACAAAGGGAGCCAGATTTTGGAAACTGACAGCACATTGAAAATACTGTCCATCTCGTGTTATGATACTACAGAAAAAGCAATCTTCTCCGCCACCGATAAATTCGATAAAAATTTTCTTAACATTCAGCCATACTTCATAAGTATTGCCTTCTTTGTTGAAAGTTGTTTTCATAAACTAGAATTATTAAAGTGAATAATAAAAAATAAGTATTATTTTTATACCAAAAAATCAATTTTTTGTCAATTTAAAAATCTGATTTTAATTAAAATACCCCGCGAGGTTTGCCATTTGTAAATTGGGGGAATCCCAAGTGGAAAAGATTTCTCCCGATAAGCTAACTTAATCCGGAGATTGCTTCCAATCTCCGGATTATGCTGTCTTCATTTATTTTTTCGACTTCTTTTTGCTCGATTTTTTTTTAGATTTTTTGACTTTATCAGATTTTACGTTGCAAATTTCTTCGTCAATCTCATCTGTCGGAATTGGAACAATGGTTTCCGGTGGAAATCCTTTCCATTCGTCATCTTCGTTTTCTTGGACTTCTTCCAGCGCATTTTCGCTAAAAGAAAGAGGAGCGTTTTCTTGAGGCTCCTCTTGTATCTCCGTGTCGTCTTCCATTTCAACTTTTTCAAAGGTCATTCTTCCGTTTTCATCATAACCTATTTTATGGCACTCGGTTACGACTACCGGTTCTTCTGGAACATCTAAACCTTTTCGCTTAATGTATTTTTGGCAAAAATCTAAATATTCGGGGTTTATATCATCGGGTTGCTTTTTGGTTACAACATTTACAAATTGTTCTTCCACGTCATCAATTTTAATGCTTTTGAACTTTTCTTGATATTCTTCAATCATTTTATCAAACTGGTTGACTTGGTATTTGTTGTCGGTGTGGACATTAATATATGGCTCAAAACCTTCAAATTTCATAAAGAAATAGTATTTATTATAAAAGTCATATAAATAAACTTCTTTATTGTCGCCGGTATAAAAGGTTTCAAGAGATTTCTTTCTGGTTAATGTTGGTTTACGATTGCGGAATAACATCTCTGTATATCCGGGGTATTTTTTTACATCAAAAGTCATTTTTGCTCTCCTTTATTAATATTCAATCGGTAATAAAATTGTTAAAACTCTGGTGGTTATTGATTCATCTGCTGGATTTTCAGAGCCATAAGTCAAAGTTTTGTCATAATAATCAATTTTCCAATAAGCCTCTACATCACCTTCTTGGACAATTCCAAAGTCATGCTCTCCGTGAGGGTCATTTTTGAAATTAAACTCATTAAATTTTTGTACCTTGCTTATAATTTTTGCTTTTGTAGCCCAATCCAAAGCGTCAATTCCGCAAGTCATAAGGACTTTACCACCGCAGAAGCTCTTTCTGAATTGGTCATTTAACTCAGCGATTTTTTGATGATTAGGGGATAAAAAGCTATCATCATATTCATCTTCTAAAACATTTTCCATTTTCCTAACTCCTTGATTTTATTAAATTATCTTTACATATTCTATACTGACATATCCACGGAGAAACGCAAGTACTTTTTAGAAAAATATTACTGTTTTTCAATGATTTAGACTGTTTTTAGAGTAACAATTTATTTCTGAAATTATAGAAAATTTGTTGTATTTTTTTTGCTAATAGGATAATTATATGAAATAAGTGTTATATAAAAAGGAAATGTTATGAAAATTTTGATTTTAGGATTAATGGGTGCTGGAAAATCAACTCTGGCGTATAATATACAAAAAAGATATGGAATTGCTCGCTTGAATATTGATGAAGTTTGTAGAAATAAAGATACCGGAGAGTATTATACAAAAGAGCAGCAGTTAGAAAAACTAAAGCAATTTGAAAAAGATAATGCTGTATGGGTTATGGAAGGTAGCCAAAAATATCTCTATGAAAAGGTTGTTCCTGATTTGGTGGTATATATAAAAGTTTCTCGTTTGGTGGCAGCTTGGAGGTTTACATTGCGCTTTTTTAAAGCCAAAAAGTTGATAGGGAAACAGATTGATAGTGATTTGCCTGTTCAAGCATATCATTATAGAAAACCTACTTTAAAAAAGATAATGGAGTGGGATACGAGTAACGGGATAATTCAAAAAGAAATAAACAGTTATCTTAAAAATAAAAATAATTTCTTTATTGTGAAAAACAAAAAAGACTTTGTAGATTTATTTAAGAAATTAGATATGAAAAAAGCCTAGATATTACTCTAGGCTTTTTTCATAGTTGTTTTTAGTTAAAAGTTTTGTCTTTTAGAATTTAAAATTTGTCTGAAAATACCAATTTTGTTATCTGCTTTAGGAGCATTTGATATTTCAGCTTGTGGCAATGGTTTTACATTATCTGCATTGGCATTTAATTTATCCATTTCTGTAGAAAACCATTGAGTTGCAAATTGCGTTACTTCATCAATAGATACAAAACCTTTATTTCCTGTGGCGCGTTCTTTCCACTCAATTAATCCTTTTTCAAGATTTCTTGGGCTTACGACAAATTGCATAGGAATACCAAGTAAATCAGCATCAGCAAATTTTTCTCCGGCACTTGCTTTTCTGTCATCCCAAATCACATCAAGTCCATTAGCGCGAAGTGATGTATATATTTTCTTGGCATTATCATCTATGGATGTATCGTTTCCGTTTTTCGGAGAAAGAGAAATTATGCTCATCTTCCATGGAGCAAGAGAAACAGGCCATATAATACCTTTTTCATCATTTCTTACTTCTGCAACGCTAGCCATTAGACGACCAATACCAATACCATAGCATCCCATAATAGGTGTCTGTTGTTTTCCATTTTCGTCAATATAGCGCATATTCATTTTGCTGGTGTATTTTTCTCCTAATTGGAAAATATTTCCCACTTCAATACCGCGATTAATTTTTAATTCGCTTCCGCAATTTACGCATCTGTCACCTTCTTTTACTGATGCAACATCAAAGATGTTTGCGTTAGGCATATCTCTGTTAAGATTGAAATTTGCAATATGATAATCTTTTTCATTTGCTCCAGTAATTAAGTTCTTTTCGTTTTGAACAGATTTATCTACGATGACGTGGCATTTGTCTTCAATTCCAAAACCTGACGCAAATCCAACTACAGCCCCTGAATTTTCTATCATTTCATCATTAGCAAATTCAGGAGATACTCCTAATATTTTTGCTAATTTATTTTCATTTACTTCAATATCCCCTCGAATCATTACAGCAATGGGTTTTCCGTCTTCACTTATAGGTTTATAGAATATTGTTTTCAAAAAGCGAGATTTGGGTAGATTTAGCATTTCTGAAAGTTCTTCAATGCTTTGAGCGTTTGGAGTATGAATTTTCTGTAAAGGTTTATCTATATCTTGTCCATTTTCTACAGGAATTTCAGATACAGCAACTTCTTTATTTGCTTTATAATCGCAATCAGGACAAGTTATGATTGTGTCTTCACCGCCTTCGGTTAAAAGCATGTATTCGTGAGATACATTTCCTCCCATCATACCACTATCTGATTTAATAGCGACTACTTCTGGAACTCCGGCTTTTGCAAAAATTCTGCTGTATGCTTTGGCACATTTAGCATAGTAGTCTTCAAGGTCTTTCTGGTTGGTATGGAAAGAATAAGCATCTTTCATAGTGAATTCTCTGACTCGAATTAATCCGCCACGAGGACGAGCTTCATCGCGGAATTTTTTCGCAAATTGATATATCATAAATGGATAATCTTTATAGCTAACAGCTTCGGTGCGAGCTAAAGCGACGGCTGCTTCTTCATGAGTCATAGCAAGAACCATATCGTGATCGTTGCGGTCTTTTAAGCGAACAAGTTCATCATTAATACTTTGATAGCGGCCGGATTCTTCCCACAACTCTTTAGGTTGAACCAATGGCATTTCAACTTCTTGACCTTCAATATCATTCATTTCTTCTCTGACAATTCGTTCTATATTTTTTAGAACCTTTTGTCCAGGAAACAAAATTGAATAAATACCATTTGAAACAGGGCGTATATATCCACCTCTAATAAGTAATTTATGACTTTTTAATTTAGCGTCGCTAGGATCTTGCTTCGTACGACGTCCCAGCATATGACTCATTTTCATATCTGTTATCCTTTTTCTAAAAATTTTAAGATCATTTTTAATTGTCATGAGATGATAATTGAAGAAAAATATTTTGTCAATAATTTTTGACTAAATTTTTCTAAATATCTATTTGTTAGTTTATTGTTTTATATAGAAATGGTTAATTTTAAAGTTTATTAGTGAATAAAAATATCCAAATCATGAAATTATGCAACTCTATAAAAATGATTGCGCTTAAATTGTATGCTTTATAACTAATTGTAATCTCAATGTTTTTGAAAATATTTATTTTAACTTGACGTATAAGGATTATTCAAGCCATCGAAGGGGTGATCCGGTAAGCCATTTCCAACATTGTGTATCGCCATTATAAATGCATTTCTAATTAAATTTTCTGATGCATTTAAAGGTATATCAATTTCTGTATCTTTTCGGGACAAACATGGCTTTAATTTTCCATCAGAAGATAGTCTAATATACATATAATCCCTACAAACATTACAAAGCTTATTGTCGCATAAACTCTTCATTACTGTTATATATTTTTGCTTGTCATAAAAATAATATTCTACAGATTCGCATTGCGACTTTAAAAATTTATATGTATTTTTTAAATATGTTTTAACTTCATTGAATGCGGTGTGATTATAGGTAATATCTAAATTTTTTACTGTTGTGGGTTCAACAATTCTTAAACCAAGCGAATTTTCTATACAAAATTTTATAATATTTTTGTATTCATCTAAATTAAAACCTTCATCAAAAACCACACTGTTTATTCTAAGGTTTCCGTTAAACTTATTTTTAGCATTTGTAATATTTTTAATAATTTTTTCAAATCCTTTAAAACCAGTTATTTTTGCATATTTATTTGCGTCAAATGCACTTAAGCTTAAAGTTAAAGCATAAACGGAATATTGGTTTAAAAGATCTATCATTTTGTCATCTAAAAGTGAGACATTTGTCGTTATATCTAGATATTTGAAGTCTTCATCTTTTATAAATCTAAGTAATTCTTCTAGATTAGGGTATAATAAAGGTTCTCCTCCTGTAAGTTTAACATTTTTTATCCCAAATTCTTTTGATATTTTTAGAATCTTTTTTATATAATCTATGTCCAGAGTTCTGTCTTTTTTATCTTCTCCTTCGGCAAAACAGAATTTACATTTAAAATTACATTTAGAAGATAAAACTAATCTAATTGTTCCAGAAGCAAGATTTTTTTTTGGATAAAAAGAACCATTCCATATAATTCCTCCTGAAATTTCTGTGTTATCAGTTATTTTCATTTTTTTATCCTTCTTTGTATATAATGTGCTAAATGTTTAAAATGATCAAAAGCGTCATTTTGAAATAATGTGTTCAATGGGGTTTCGAATAAATTACCTACTTTCAAACAATCTTTTTCATGTAAGGCTTGAGAAATAACATCTCCTTCCGGTGTTATTAATACACAGGAGTGTTCATATTCATCATAATCATAGAGTCTAATATAACGTCCTGTTTGAGTCATATAATTCATCAAATAATCTTTTAAATTTTCTTTTTCTTCGTCTTTTAAAATTTCATTTTCAAAATTGATACCTCGACCTTGAGGAGTAAATAATATTATTAAATGAGAAAAAATATTTAAATTTTCTCCAAGCTTTAATACGCTATTTATATCTTGAATATTTGAGCGACAAATGAAACTATTTAACCTAACTTTACATCCAAATGCTATAAGTTTTTTTATATTATTAAGTGTTGTATTATAAACATCCCCACCTCTTATATGATTATGTGTCGTTTGAGTTCCATCAATGCTAACTTGAACCAGGACATTTTTTTCAGCTAAGAATTTCATGTCGTCTTCGCATAAAAGCAGAGTATTAGTTGTAACTAAAGGACTAATATTTTTTTCAATGCTATATGCAATGAGCTCTTTTAAATCTTTTCTTAAAAAAGGTTCTCCACCCGTAAAGTCTAAACGATTGACATTAATTTCTGATAACATATCTATGACCTCTTTTGCTTTATTTGTAGATAGTCCATAAGTGTTTTGAGGTCCAGAAGATGATAAGCAGTATTTGCATGTCAAATTACACTTTGTCGTTATCTGCCAGCATACTGATAATGGAGAATGTAGTTTGAAAGAGTATTGATCTTTTATTTTGTCGTAAAAAATAGTTGCATCAGTTATTTTTTTCATATAATATCCTCTATATAAAAAATTTGTACATACTTTATAATAAAAAATATAAGATTTCAATAATATTATGCATTATATTGTAAGCTCTTTAGAGAAAGAAAAACAAAATTTATCGGAATATTTTTTTAATTTAAAAAAATGGGATACTGCATTGCTTTTAGCAAGTCTTAATATCCCTATAAATGATATGTGTTTGATAAGAAAAGGTACGTCATTTGTCCAAGCTCTTCAGGCTGTAAAAAATTTTTTTCAGTTACATAACCTTGATCCAAGTAAAAAAGTTCTTGTAAGAGTTGAAAAAGAAGACAGTTTGTGTGAGAATAAAATAAATGGTGTACAACTTAATTTTTATGATACATCTAATTTAATTCTTAAATTGATAACAAAAAATTATAATATAATTCTTGTTGATTCTCCAGGGGATAGACTTTCTTATAATAAATCATTTATTGTTTTAGTTGATAAATATGGTAATTTCATAATAGAAATATTAGGGAAGGGTTTTGATGCAACGGATTTATCTAAAGGTAGAATTAATCCAGAAATTGTAATTAGAAATAAGTGGAATTATAATATTACAGATGTAGCTTTTGCAAAAAAAATATCTCTTAAAAATATTTCTATGGAATATATGAATTCGCGAGAAATTTTGTGCAAACAACGTGTTTCTTTTATTTTATCTCATCCTTCAGATGATTTGCCTAAAGTGCAAAATGCAATGGAATTATATGATATATGTCCTGATTTATTTAATTATAAGGAAACAACGATTGAGCTAAATTTTATTTTTGAAGTATTGAAATACGGACTGAAAATTTATGATTATTTTGTTAAATCAAAACTATATTTTAATAGCTTTGAGCTAATTGGAGTAGAAAACAGTGCTCATCGGAATGTTTTTTTTAATGTTTTTTATAAATAGAAAATTAATCCTATTATTGTGCAAAAAATCAGAAAGTGAATAATGAATATTAGATAATTGTGGTCTGATTTTTAATTTTATAACATTGTTTAATAAAGCTTAAAATGCAGTTTCTTTTTACTCAGTTTTTTTCATTGTTTATTCTAAGTTTTATTTATTTTTCTTGTCTTCTTTTTTTAAGCTGAAAGGAAAATAAACAGTTACAGTATCTCTAGTATTGATTTTAGATATGTGATTTTATGATGGTGCCGACAGAGAGACTCGAACTCCCGACCCACTGATTACAAATCAGTAGCTCTACCAACTGAGCTATGTCGGCTTTGACTGTTTGTGTTTATATACGTCCTTTCCGTTGTTGTCAACAGAAAATTGTTTTTGCTCAGTTTACATTTAATAATATCCCAGAATTTGCGAATTTAATTGTAATTTAATTTATTTATTCATATATTATAATGCAAAATAACGGATTTTTTTTTGAAAGATGAGAATGCCGATGTCGGTGAAAGCCAAGAGACTGATAAAGAAGATTGTATCCTGGTCCGGTTTGTTTTTTTTCGGGCTGGCGGCCTATATGTTGTATCATCAATTGTCAAAATATGATTTTGCCGACATTCAAAATGCGGTGCTCAGTATTCCGGGAAAGAATCTGCTGATGGCGGCCGCAGCGTCTTTTTTGGGCTATGTTGCTTTGTCATCTTATGATTTTCTGGCAATCAGGTATATCGGGCGCAAACTTTCTCCGCTTAAATGGATTTTTGCCGGGTTTATCGGCTTTTCGGTCAGCAATAATGCCGGGCATGCCGTTGTTTCCGGCGGGGCTATCCGGTATCGTTTGTATACGCGTTGGCGTTTTCATGCCTCGGATATTGTCAAAATGGTGACTTTTTCCGGCTTTACCTATCTTGTTGCCTGCTTCTTTTTGATTATTCTCGGCTATTTTCTAACGCCTGACCATGCTTTCGGTGAAGGTTCCATTTCTCATATGACGACGCTGATTATCACAATCGTTTCGGTGGCCGGGCTGGTATTATACTTTGGCGCGAGCTTGTTTTATAAAAAGCCGATTATGATAAAAGACGTGGCTTTTGAAATACCGTCTTTTAAAATGGCTTTGGCGCAGGTTTTTATCGGCGGAGCGGATATTTTGATGGCTTCTCTGGTGCTGTATTTTTCATTGGTGCCGTTTGTACAAATTCCGTTTGACGTTTTTATCGGCGTGTTTATCATTGCGCAGGTTTTGGGCGTTTTCAGCCAGGTGCCCGGCGGTTTGGGCGTGTTTGAAGGCTTGTTTATGTATATTATTCCCGGTGAGCATAACCAGGTGCTGTTGTTTGGTGCGCTGGTGGCTTATCGGGTTATTTATTATCTTTTCCCGCTGGTTATTTCCGGCGTGCTTTTGCTGACTTATGAAGGGTATTTGCGTTATATTAAAAGCCGGCGGCTGCTGGAGTATATGAAAGAGAAAAAGCAAAAACTCGTTCATCTCCGGGATAAAGCTTAATTAGCGAAAAAGCTGTTTATTTCTTCAGTCAGATAATCGGAAAAGCTTAAGGGGTCCGATATCATATTTTGCAGATTTTCAAGTTTGCGATAACCGAGCGCCTGTCCGTCTTCAACGTTTTGCAAAACAACTTCCAGCGGACGGGAAAGGTTATAATTGCCGATGAAATTGTATTCTTGGTCGTTTTGATAATTTATGATGAAAAAACTGTAGAGGTTTTTATAATTCTGATTATAAACCTGTTCTATCAGTGCGACCGTTTCAGCGCAATCATAACAAGGCTCGTTGTTGAAGAAGACAAAGATTATCGGTTTGCTGTAATTATAATAAGCCGCGTCAAAGTATTCCTGCATTGTCTGATCCGGATTGTATTCTCCGTCATAGACCAAAGCCGCCCGAACCGGAGCAACGGACAAAGCGGCTATTCCGGCGCAAAGAGCCGGCAAGATTTTTTTCATGCGTGTTTCTCCCCTGTTGTCAGAGCGGGGCGCAAGCCTTCTTTAGCCAGGATTGCAGTTCGGCATTTTCCAGCAGCGGCGAGATCTCTGTCCAGACCCGGCGGTGATAGCCGTTGACCCACTCGATTTCCTGTTCGGTAAGGAGATATTTATTCATCAGGCGTTTATCAAGGGGGACGAGCGTTAAAGGCCGGAAACAAAACATCGGGGTTTCAAAACCGGCGTCAATGGTCTCAACAAGGTTTTCAATCCGGATGCCGTAGCAGTTTTCTTTATAATATCCCGGTTCAACGGAGGTAACCATTCCCGGCTGAAACGGCGTTTGGGAACTACGGCTTGAAATATTTTGCGGGCCTTCGTGAACGTTTAGGAAAAATCCGACTCCGTGGCCGGTGCCGTGATTGTAGTCTTTTCCCCGTTGCCAGAGTTGGCTGCGAGCCAGAATATCAAGTGCCTGGCCGGACGTGCCCTCCGGAAAAACGGCAGAAGCCAAAGCAATATGAGCTTTTAAGACGAGGGTGAAGTCGTCAATCATATCTTGTGTCGGCGTGCCGATGGCAATGGTGCGGGTGATATCCGTTGTGCCGTCATAATATTGGGCGCCGCTGTCGAGCAAGAGCAGCGAGCCTTCGCTTAAAGGCAGGTTTGTGGCCTGAGACGGCTGGTAATGGACTACGGCGCCGTTTTGAGCAAAGCCGGCAATCGTCTCAAAACTGTTGGAGAAGAAATTCTCGCCGCGGCGGCGGAAGTCGTGCAGTTTTTCAACAACATCCAGTTCGGTTTTGTTTTGCCAGTTGTGATCAAGCCAGTGTAAGAAACGGCATAGAGCAACGGCATCGCGGCGGTGGGCTTTTCGGAGATTGTCCAGCTCGACCGGATTTTTAACCGCTTTCCACAAAAGAATCGGGTTGGCAAGGTTTTCTATCCAGATATTTTGTTCTTTCATCAGGCTGAAAACCGCCCGCGGCGTATTGTTATAAGCCATGCCGATGTTTTTTCCGTTGTATTTGGCCAGTTCTTCGCCGAGTTTGGAGAAGTCATTGGCAAACAGGCTGACTTCGCCGTCTGCGGAGATTAAGGCAAAGGCACGGAGAATCGGTGTATCGGGCAAGCAGTCGGAGCGTAGGTTTAACAGCCAGGAAACGCTGTCGCAGGCCGCCAGAAAATAGGCATCGCATTTGTTTTTTTGAATATACGGCACGAGCATTGATATTTTCTCATCCATTGAAACGCCGGCGTATTTGACGTCGTGTTCAAAAATTTCGCATTTTTTATCGCTCGGGCGGATGTTGAGCAGGTTTTCTTTATCTTCAATAAAATTAAAGCGTTTTAATACCCGGTTCCAATAATCGGTTTCGCTGACGGAATGGCACCAAGCGTTGTATCCGATTTTCAGATTGTCAAAAATATTGTTTTGCAGCCAAGTGGCAATGGTTTCCCGGGTAACGACGACTTGTATTTTTTCTGCGTCAACTTCGCGGGCGGCCTGGAGCTCGTAACGGCCGTCGACAAATAAGACGGCCCGATCCGGAAAAACAAGCAAATTGCCGGCGGAACCGCTAAAGCCGGAGAGCTCACGCAAGCGGTTTTCTTCCGGCAGAATATCTTGGCCGAGAAACATGTTGTTGCGGGTTACAATATAGGCGTCATAGCCTTTTTCTTTGATTAAATTCTGAAATTCTGAAAGCGTCATTCCGGTTTCTCCATTAAAGCAGCACGCCAGTTGTCAAGCTCATATATTTTAATAAGGTTCAGCCCCTGATTGGTATGGGCATTGATTACCCATTCTTCCTGGTCTGTGATAAAGCCGGAGAGAACGGCGTATCCGCCCGGTTTTAAATGTGCAGCCAGATCCGGTGCCATTTCAATCAGCGGGCGGGCGAGGATATTGGCAAATATAATGTCATAAGGCGCATTTTTTTGCACAATTTCGGCCTCGTAACCGTTACTGACTTCAGCGGTGATAAATTCGGCCAGATCGTTGTCCGCAGCGTTTTGACGGGTTACCCAAACGGCCTCCTGATCAATGTCTACGGCCGTAATGCGGGTTTCCGGCTGCCAGAGTTTGGCTGCTCCCAGAGACAAAATGCCTGAGCCGCAGCCGACATCCAAAATATTGGCGTGCGGCGCATTCATCCGGTTGAGCTCGCAAATGGCTTTTAAGCAGGATTTGGTGGTCTGGTGTTCAGAACCGAAAGCCGTGGCCGCATAAATCCGGATCGGCAGTTTGGCCGTTTTGGGGGCTTGTTTTTCATGAATGCCGTAAATCAGAAAGTCTTCCACTTCAACCGGGGCAAATTCAATGACGTTGTCTTTCAGCCAGTTTTCGCTGGACAGCAGGCTGACGGTAAAGTACGGAAGTTCAATGCCGCGGGCGGCGGCTTGTTTTTCCAGATCTTTAGCGTTAAAATCGCGGCTGGTGTATCCCATCGGGACTTCTTGTCCGTTATCGTTATAGTCGCAGGCGACAACCTCAAAATATTCTTCCAAAAATTCTTCCAAAAGCGGAGAAGTATTTTCCTGCGGGGCAAATATTACCTGCCAGCAGCTTCCGGCATTGTTCATCTTATTCCACACTCTCAATTTGTTGTTTACTATCTTGTAAATATGGTATAGTAATTAGATTATTATTTCATTAACAAACTGCTTAAATATAATGGATAAAGCGATGAAAAAAATAGCAATGGTTTTGGCTGCGGGGCTTGTAGCCGGATGTTCTTTTCAGTATTCCGATTTGAACTTGTGGCCGGAACGGAATGTCTGGGTGGAATCTTTCAGCACTTATCCGGTTAATTTTACCGGGGCGGAACCCGAACTTGTCAGCAGCGAGTATGTTGATGAAAAAAGTGTAAAATATAATGAACCGCAGAGCACTTATGTCGGTAATACGGTTTTGAGCAGCAAAGTTTATCAAGTTAATAAGTATCGCGAAAATTTGCTTCGTTCCAATATGGACGGAATTATGAACAGTGCTTCCGTACCGGATCTTATTCTGGCCAACAAAACATATCGGGTTATCGGAACGGCGGTGGTTGATGGGGTGGAATATCGGCTCTTTCCAAGCCTTTCTGACAAGTTTGTGTTTATGGTTAAGCCGGATGGGCAATTATATAACGAGATTGGTCAGATCCGCAACGGACGACTGGCTGTTCTTGATGCTACGTTTGTTCCGACGCCTGACGAGCTCAGAATGTTTCCGGTTAAAAACTCAAAAACAGAGCAGACTAAACCGATAAGCGGTATTGATATTAAATATGACGGTATTCGTGACGGCAAAATGTGGTTTATGGTTTTGGATTATAGCCAAACGGGTGAAAATGGCGGCAGTTTTCAGAATGTGGCTTTTCCGAAACGTGACGGTGCCGTGATTAATATTGCCGGAAACCAGATAAAAATTTTGAGCGCGGATGAACAAAAGATCGAATATATGGTGCTGAAATAAAACTGCTGCCGGTTTTTGTGCCGGTTGGTGAGATTTTTTCTTGATTCAGTGTTTTTTTTGGAGTAAAAACGCAAAGAATTGACGTTATTTTTTGGAGGAAACAATGTCTGGACACTCCCAGTTTAAAAATATTATGTATCGTAAAGGGGCTCAGGATGCCAAGAAAGCTAAGGTTTTTGCTAAACTGGCCCGTGAAATTACCGTTGCTGCCAAGAGCGGTTTGCCTGATCCTGACAAAAATCCACGCCTCCGCCTGGCTATTCAGGCTGCCCGGGCAGAGAGTATGCCGAAAGACAATATTGAACGGGCAATTTCTAAAGCTAACCAGGTTGCCGGCGGTGATGATTATGTATCTGTCCGCTATGAGGGATTTGGCCCCGGTAAAGTTGCCATTATTGTTGAAGGATTGACGGATAATAAGAACCGTACGGCAGGAAATGTTCGTACAATCTTTGGAAAACGCGGCGGTGTTATGGGTGAAACCGGCTCAGTTACTTTTAATTTTGAGCGTATCGGGTTTGTACAATATCCGGCTTCTGTTGCCGATGCCGATAAAATTTTTGAAGCAGCATTGGAGGCAGGTGCTAATGATGTGGTTTCTGATGATGAACATCATGAAATTGAGACTTTGCCGGATGATTTGGGTGCCGTTACCGAGGCTTTGGAAAAACAATTCGGTACACCTTCCGCTTCTCGTCTGGATTGGAAGCCGATGGTAAAGACTGGTATTTCTGATAAAGAAACGGCCGAGAAGTTTTTGGCATTTGTTGAGGCTTTGGAAGATGATGATGATGTTCAACAAGTTTATCATAATGCCGAAATTGCCGAAGATATTTTAGCCGCTATGGCCGAAGAATAGGATTGCGGAGATATACAAGGGAAGAAAAGGCAGGGGCGTAGACAAGTTTCTGCCTTTTATTTTTTAGGAAATAAGTATGATACGGATTTTGGGGCTGGACCCGAGCTTGTCTTCTACCGGGTGGGGGATTATTGAAGTTGAGAACAACCGGTTACGCTATGTGGCTGACGGTATTGTAACGACGACGGCGCAGATGCCTCTGCCGGAGCGTTTGGCTGTGCTACATCAGGGAATTTGTGATGTGATTGATTTGTATAAACCCGATGAAGCTGCAATAGAAGAAACTTTTGTCAATAATAATCCTTTTTCTTCCATAAAACTGGGACAGGCGCGCGGTGTTGTGCTTTTGGCGCCGGCTCGGTATCATATTCCGGTCAGCGAATATGAGCCGAATAAGGTAAAAAAAGCGGTTGTCGGCGTCGGGCATGCCGAAAAAAATCAGGTGGAGATGATGGTTAAAGTGCTTTTGCCCGGGTGTAAGCCTAAAAATAATGATGCTTCCGATGCTTTGGCTATTGCTATTTGTCATAATAATTATCGAAAATCAAAAAAATGACATAAAAATTCTCGATTCGTTTTTATTTTTTGCCAAAAAAAAGGATTTTTTTGCTCTCAATTAATAATTTAATAAGAAAAATCGTGTTATTTTGCCTCCAAAGAGCAAAAATAATTATTTTTATGCATTTTATTCTTGATTAATTTTTAGAAATATAGTATAAAATGGACAAAATTAGAAATTTTGCATAAAAATAGCTTGGAGACTTAATTTGATGAAAAAGTTTTTTTTCATGGCTTTGTCAGCCGCTTTATTCTGCAGCGTAATGAGCGCGACAGCCAGTGCCCGTGACGGAGCTTATCTTGCAATCCGTGGCGGTACCGTTAATGAAAATATGAATTCAGATGATGATAGTGCGTTTGATGATAATCGTTTGGATTTTGATTATGTTTGGTTTATCAGCGGAGCTGTCGGTTATCGTTGGAACTATATTCGGGCTGAGTTGGAATATACCTATCGTAATGATTTTGATGATATGGTCGATACGGCAACTAATCCGATTTTGGCCGGCAAATATTTCAGCCATATGGTTCTGAAGTCTAAAACTGTTATGGCTAATGCTTATTTTGACTTTATGCCGAATTATGTTATCAGCCCGTATTTGAGTGCCGGTATTGGTTGGACGTATTTGGAAATGGAAGAAACCAGCCATTCCGATGGTTTGATTCAGCCGACGCAAAGCTTTGAGGAAACTAACTTTACGTGGAGCCTCGGTGCCGGTTTGACAATCAGAATTAATAAGTGTATTAATATTGATGGTGGTTACCGTTATGTTGATATGGGTGAACTTGAGCATGCCAATATCAATGCCCATGAAATCTATGGCGGTATTCGCTATACATTCTAAGCTATTGTATGTGTGAAAGAGAAAGGGGGAACTTGTTTCCCCCTTTTTCATATCCCCCGGGGGAGATTCTTGTTTTTTCTCTGAGATATTTCTTATGTTACTTTTGTCATGTAACAAAAGTAACCAAAAATACTAGCCCTGAACTCGTTTTCTAAGTCTTCGTGAAAAAGTTCAGGCCGTCTAAGCGCAAGGCTAAGACGGCAAGAAAGCATATAGTGTTTTTAATTTCCTCTTTTTCACAAAGACTAAGAAGTACTCGTTAAAGGGCATTTCTAACGCCCCCAATCCCCCTCTTAGCAAAGAGGGGGAACTTAAGTGCTTCTTTCGGTTTTTGTTCCAAAACCGAAGCCATTCGCAAAGGGCAGTTAAAAGTGCCGGACGAGAGATTGTGCATTAAAGTTTTGTCATTCTCGGGCTTTCTTTTCTTGTGTCATTGCCGGACTTGATCCGGCAATCCACAGGCGACGGCCTGAACGGTCAGTTGTCGGAATTGTGCCCTGAGGATCGCGTTGCTCCATTGTTTTCCACGGTTAAGATTGTGCTTTGAAGGGTGGATCCCCGGGTCAAGCCCGGGGATGACGATAAAAAAAATAATGCGCCCGGGGATGACCTGCACGGCAGGCGCGCGGCAAGTTGACAGCACTGTGCCACAGAGGCCGCGTTGCTATAACGGGATTTGTGAATGACATAATGCTTTGAAGTTACTGCCAAGGATAGTCTTTGGCATCGATGAGTTTTATTTCCAAGACTTTATCCAGGAATGAAAACAGATATACATATTCTTCCATTCTCACATGGCAGGTGTTTCTTCTCAGTTTTTCTATCCGACCTTCCATAAAGTTTATATGGTCGGATAATTCACTGCTGGTCAGCCCTCTTTCCGTCATTATCCGGTCTAATTCCGCATTGCAATAACTTCGGAAAGTCTTAAACCATTCTTTTCTGTATTTTCTTGATAACATTTCTCGCTCCTTAAATTTGTTAAAACAAAATCCGCCTAAAAACAGGCGGATGGAGCTGAAAAACTGTTTAGGTACAGTCATGGTTATTCGTCCGCGAAGCGGCTTATTTCCCAAACTCTACCCAGCGTGGAATTAATCTAGTAAGATGTTTTCGACACCACAGCCAATCTCCCGGCTGCGGGTGTTATATTAAACGAATCTATGTTTTTTGCATGTGAAAATAATTTTACTTAAAGCTTTGAACGAGAGAGCCGGCCAGCAGATACCATCCGTCGACCAAAACAAAAAAGATTATTTTAAACGGCATGGCCAAAACGGTTGGCGGCAACATCATCATACCCATTGACATTAAGACGGAGGCAATCACCATATCGATAATCAGAAACGGAATGAATATCAGAAAACCGATTTCAAAAGCCCGACGGAGTTCGCTGATCATAAAAGCAGGAACAACAACTTTGAGCGGAGCGTCGGCAACTTTTTCTGCTTTAGGACTTTGAGAAAGATCTGAAAACAGCAAGAGGTCTTTTTCTCTTGTGTTATTGACCATAAATTCTTTGAGCGGAACAGCAGCTTTTTCCAAGCCTTCCATGAGTTCGACTTTTTCATCAATCATCGGTTTTATTCCCTGTTCCCAAGATTTTTCAAAAGTCGGGGCCATAACAAACATTGTCAGGAACAAGGCTAAAGAGATCAGTACCATGTTGGGTGGGGTGGAGTTGGTGGCCAGAGCGCTGCGAGTGATGGAAAAAACAACGGCTATTCTTGTAAAAGACGTCATCATAATCAGGATGGACGGCGCCAAAGACAGAATCGTTATGACGGCCAGAAGGTTGAATATCCGAGCCGTGGCCGAGCCGGTTGGTTGTCCGGCAACATCCAGCGTGATAGACTGGGCAAAAGCCATATCTGCACCGGCAAACAGCGAAAATGCAAAAATAAGAGAGAAAAAGAACAGTTTTTTAGTCATGGGCATTTTTCCGGGCAGAGATTTTTTTTGTTTCCAACAGCAAATTTTGTGTGCTTCCGAGCAGGAGTAAAAATTCAGAATCGTCTTTTTGAAAAATTAATAATGAATTTTTCATATCCAGTTTATGATTTTCAATGATTTTTATGCGTTTGTTTTCTTGCAGTTTTTGGAAAAAACGGCATTGCGAACCGTGCAGCCGGCAGGTCTTGAACAGCCAGAGCGTGAGAAAAAGCAGGCCGATGACAAATATCAGCGCCAGCAATGTTTTGAAAACCAATATCAATTCCATAAAACTTATGTCCTGTCAGGATGATTTGCGTTTTAGTATAGGCATTTTTTGTGCGGTTCGTCAACAGTATCGCACCGGCTTGTTAATACTCTTGCAAGTTGGCGATTTGTTTGTTAAATGTGAAAGTATGACAGAAGAGCAACGTAAAAATAACAGAACGAATTTTGACTTGACGGCGGTTTCTCAAAATATTTTACCGCTGGTTAAAAAAGTTCTCGGCCGCAAGGGAATGGTTGGTTTTGATATTTTGGTCAACTGGGAGAAAATTGTCGGGCCGGAACTGGCAAGCTATTGTTTTCCGGAGAAAATTGAGTTTAAAAATAATCAACGCAGCAATGGGGTTTTGCTGTTGAGCGTTCCGGCCGGTGCTTTTGCCCTGGAGTTGAAACACAGAGAAAAATATGTGCTGGAAAAAATAAATACATTTTTTGGTTATGCTGCGGTGGCTTCTCTGAGAATCGTCCAAACCAGTGAAATGCAGCCGTTTGAAAAGCCGGCAAAGAAAAATTATGTTGCGAGACCCCCGGTTGTAAGCAGCGAAGAAGCAGATTATATTCGTGAAACAGCAGAAGATATTAAAAATAAGGAATTAAAAGAAATATTAATAAAGTTGGGCTACAGTGTGTTTAGCGAAAATAAAAAAGCATAATTTTACGGATAATAAAAATGAAATTTGAGGAAATTATTAAAACAGTCAGCACTTGGATTGCAGGAGCGGCCGTATTTGTATTTGCGGCCGGAGGATATTTGAATCTGAAAGGCTTTGTGCCAGATGGTAAAGGCGGTTTTGTTCTGATGAAAGATGTGCAGGCCGCAACGCCTGCCGATAAAGCGGAACGTGATGCGAAAATTAAAGCAATGGCTTTGCCGCGCGGGCATATTCTGGGGAAGGCAAGCGCTCCGGTGACCATATATGAGTATTCGTCTTTTGCTTGTACACATTGTTCGGAATTTCATCTTTATATGCTCCCCAAACTTAAAGAAAATTTTATTGACAAGGGGTTGGTTAAGCTGGTGTTTGTCGATTTTCCGCTGGATAAAAAATCTATGCATGGTTCTTTGGTTTCGCGTTGTGTGAAACCCGATAAATATCATGACTTTGTTACGCTGCTTTTTAAAAAACAGCGTGACTGGGCTCTTTCTTCAAAATATGAAAAAATTATCAACCAATATGCGTTGCTCAGCGGTTTGGGCAATAATGAGCTAAAAAATTGTATGAAAAATGAAGAAAAGTTTAGCAATGAGATTATGGCCAACAGAGGTAATGCCGTTGAATTTTTAGATTTGCAAGGGACACCGTCTTTTCTGATTGTTAAAGGAAATGAACGCGAGGTTTTGCATGGCCTGCCGAGCTATGGCAAGTTTGCTGCCCTGTTAAACGAAAAACTGGGTTTGAAAGAAAAAAAATAAGCTATTTTAATAAGTCGGTAATATTTGTTGTTGTAAGGTATTAGGCAAATGAGAAAAGTTCCTGACGACATTAAACAGATGGATGAACGAATAAAAAGCCTTCAAAAACAGGAGGCTGAAGCCAGAAAACCCAAAAAGGAATCAGCTTTTGTTCTTGCCAGCAAAAACGGATTTCGGGTGGGAACGGAATTGCTCTCGGGTGTTTTGGTCGGTGCGGCGATCGGATATTTGGCTGACAGATATTTGGGTACCAGACCGTGGCTTTTGATCGTTTTTTTGTTTTTTGGCGGAGCGGCGGGTTTTCTCAATGTTTACAGGTTTGTAAAAAATAATGGCAAAGATAAGGAGTAAGTGCCGTGTCTAGTCCGATGGAGCAATTTAAAATCGAACCGATTATTCCGATTCAGGTCGGCGGATATGATATTTCTTTTACAAATTCGTCCCTGTTTATGGTTTTGGCGGTGGTTCTTGCAACACTACTGATGGCGTTTTGTTTGCGCCGGCGGACAATTATCCCTTCGATTTCTCAGTCCGTGCCGGAAAGTTTGTATGATTTTGTGGCCGGGTTGCTGCGTGAAAATGTCGGGGTGGAAGGTCTGAAATATTTTCCGTTTATTTTTACGATTTTTATGTTTGTGGCTTTTGGCAATGTATTGGGGCTTTTTCCCTATGCTTTTACTTTTACGTCACATTTAGCCGCAGTCGGAACACTTTCGGTAATTTCTTTGCTGTTTAATATCGGAATCGGTATTAAGAAGAAAAAACTTGGGTATCTTAGGACTTTTTTGCCTCGCGGTATTCCAATGGTTTTAGCCCCGCTGATTATTCCGATTGAAATGATTTCTTATTTGAGCAAGCCGTTCAGCCTGACAGTACGTTTGGTGGCAAATATGACCGTCGGGCATATTATGCTCAAGATTATTGCCGGCTTTATTATGGCAGCCGGCGTGCTGGGTGTCATTCCGTTTGTGTTTGATGCCGGAATTGTGGTGTTTGAAATTTTTATCGGGCTTTTGCAGGCTTTTATTTATACGGTTTTAAGCTGTATTTATCTTAGCGAGGCCTTGCACGAGCACTGATATTATCATTGTGTTTTTATAACTGGTAAAACGTAACAGAAAGGAAAAAAAATGGAACCTATGGCTTATATCGGCGCCGGTATGTGCGCTTTGAGTATGATGGCTTCTGCTTGGGGTGTGTCTCAGGTTTGGACCGCGATTATTTCGGCTGTCGGCCGCAATCCGCAAGTCAAAAAAGAAGTTGATATTTACGGATGGGTTGGTTTTGCCGCGGTTGAAGCTATTGCCTTGTATGCTTTGGTTGTGGCTTTGATTATGCTGACCGGTAATTAAGCCGGCAAAAAACGGTGCGGATACGGCAGCCGCACCGCCCTTTGAATATGTTTACAGTCAGGAGTTGAAATGCCTCAGTTAGATCCGACATGGTATGTTTCGCAGATGTTTTGGCTGGTCGTCTGTTTCTTTGTGATGTTGTTCATCATGTCAAAGTTCATTCTGCCCAGAATCGCCGATATTATGGATAAACGCCAGCGAAAGATTGATGATTATTTGGAAAAAGCCAGAGAAAATAAGGCTTTGGCCGAGCAGTCACTGGAAAATTATCAAAAGGCTATTTCTGAGGCAACGGCTCAGGCGCAGGCTTCTTTGGAGGCGATGCAAAAAGAGCTGGACGAACTTGTGGCCAAACGGCAGGAGGAGCTGAATCGGAAGCTGACCAAGCAAATTCAGGACAGTGAAGCTAAAATCAGCCAGAGCAGAGATGAGGCTTTAGCTCAGGTGCATGAAATGTCGGAAAGTTTGGCTTGGGAAATTGTGAAGAAAATAGGGGTTAAGGATATTTCCCGCAAAGATATTAAAAATGCCGTTAATGCGGCAGCAGAAGACTAAAGGATTTAAAAAATGACGTCAGAAGCGGTGGTAAACAGCGAAGAGCTTGATATGATTCAAAATACGCTGGCTGATACAGCCGATGCGGCGGTTGCCGCTGTGGAAAATGCAGCGCACCATTACGGAGCTTTTTATGAAAATCCCGAGTTTTGGGTCGGCGTTGCTTTTATTCTGGTGGTTGTTTTGTTGGCACGTCCGGTCGGCAGAATGGTTAAGGGGATGTTGGTCAAGAGAATTGACGGTATTGCCCAACGGATTAATGATGCTCAAAAGCTGAAAGATGATGCTCAAAGGCTGTGGGTGGAGTATGAGAAGAAGTTTTTGAATGCTCCTAATGAGGCTTATGAGATTTTGAAAAAATCCGAAAATGAAATGGAGCTGCTGAAAAACGAACGTATTCGGAAGTTGGAAGAGGAGATTAAAATCCGTGAGAATGATACGCAAAACAGGATTGTTACGGCCGAACGGGCAGCCGTACAAGAGATCAGAGAGCTTGGTTCTGTGTTGAGTATCGGTGCCGTTAAAAAAGTTTTGGCTGAAAAACTCGATGATCAGACGCAAGATTATTTGATTGATCAGTCAATAGGGCTTTTGAAAAAAGCTAAATAAAAAACGCCCCCTTATGCAATCTGTTTTTAAAATTGGCATATAGGGGGTGTTTTTTGGGAATTTTGGACCTGTTCAGTCTTTTGCTTCTTGTGCTGAAAGCACTTCAATTTCTACCGAATATTCCCGCAGGAATGTTACCCGGAAGGTCAGATTGTAAGTTTTTCCGGTTTCCAGGCAATGCGGTTGTCGGATTTTTAATTTGACCAAGCGGGAACCGTAAGGGCCGTTGGCGATAACCGGTTCTCTGAAGATTTTAATCTTTTTTTGATATACCTCTCCCAACTTGTATAGATGACAAGTTGTCAATGAACCGTTTTTTACGGCGTTTTCAAGATTGAAATCAGTCGTGTTATCCATAACAAATAATTTTATAATAATTAAAAAAGGGAGTTTATAATCCTCCCTTTATTGAAAAAAATCAAGTTTTTTTTATAAATCTCGGTACGGGTTGGCCTGATATGTTCCCAGAATGTTGACTTCCTGGGAGAAAAACGTCAGTTCCTCAAATGCATTTTTATATGCCTGTTGTGCCGGGTGAGCTTCTATCTCAACATAAAACTGTGCTGAAACAAATTTGCCGTCGAGCAGGTAGCTTTCCAATTTGGTAATGTTGATGCCGTTGGTGGCAAATCCGCCCAGAGCTTTATACAAAGATGCAGGGATGTTTTTGGCGTGAAAAATAAAAGAGGTGATGTATTTGCCGCCATCGTATTCCGGGATTTCTTTTTGCGGTGACATAATCAAGAAACGGGTGGTGTTGTTGGCGGCGTTTTCAATATTGGAAGCCAGTTTTTGCAGTCCATAAATTTCTCCGGCCAATTGTGAAGCTATGGCGGCTTGTTTGACGTCATTTTCCCGAATGATATCGGAGCAGGATTTGGCCGTGTCTATGCGAGCAACAGGCATAATGCAGTTTTTTTTCAGAAATTCGGAGCATTGTGCCAGAGCCTGCGGATGGGAATAAGCGGTTTCTATGTTTTCCAAACGGCTGCCCGGTAATCCCCACAGCTGATGTTCAATACGCAGAAAATATTCGCCGACAATATATAGTCCGGATTTGGGCAGCAGAAAATGTACGTCTGCGACACGGCCGGCATTGGAATTTTCTACCGGAATTACGGCCAGGTCGATTTGTTTTTCATGTACCAAACTCATGGCTTTTTCAAAAGTGTCGCAGGCGATGTATTCCTGGTCCGGAAAAAGTTTGCGGGCCGCAATATGCGAATAGGCACCGGCAACACCCTGATAGGCAATTTTCATAGTCATTGATTTTTCCTTTGTTTTTTCTGTCCGACAGTATAAGAATTTTCTTTTTTGTGCAAGAAAAATTTTTGGTGTTCAGAATCGGTTTGCCCCGGTTGTTAAAAACAATTTGAACTATGACTATTTATATATTGAATTTTTGGTCAGAAGATGTTTTTATCAGCAAATTTTGCGTTTTTTTAATTTTTTTTGTCAGCAGAATGTTTTTGTTGTTGAAAAATAAAAATTAATTGCTTAAGTTATTTCTGTATTAGTTGTTTAGCAATTAAGTAATAAACCCATATGGAGAAAATAATATGAAAAAACTTTTAAGTTTGTTTTGTGCGATTGTTGTCTTGTCCGGCTGTTCTTCCGTAGGCTCTGACGGCGGTCTGTTTGGCGGCAGCGAATGCGAAAGCAAAGCAGCTCGCGATTTTATGGAAAATGCTGAGGACAGAGTTTACTTTGCGTTTGACAGCTCTGCTTTGTCTTTGAATGCAAGAGAAGCTTTGGACAGCCAAGCTCGTTGGCTGGAAGACCACAGCAACGTTGATGCCGTTATTCAAGGCTACTGCGATGACAGAGGTACAAGAGAATACAACTTGGCTCTGGGTGAACGTCGTGCCAATGCCGTAAAAGCTTATTTGGTATCTAAAGGCATTGCCGCAGACAGAATTTCTGTCATTTCTTACGGTAAAGATCATCCTGCTGTAGAAGGTCAGAATGAAGCTGCCTGGGCTCAGAACCGTCGTGCAGTTACTGTTGTTAAACTGCGCTAATTCTGAACAGTATCTGAGTTATGAGGAACGTATCCCGCAAAGGATACGTTCCTTTTTGTTTGCTGTTCAGATGTGGGCAGATATAAGTTTTGGCTTGTACTTGGCGGAGAATTATTTTAGGATAATTTACAGTTGATACAGGTTTGTTATTTGAGGAAAAAATGATGAAGAAAACTCGTGTTCTGATGTGTTTGTTGACAAGCAGTGTTATCTTTTCCATGGCTGCGGCGGACGGTTATGCACAAAGCGCCAGTGCGGCAATGGATGAAATTGCCATTTTGAGAGAGGATCTGAAAATTCTGCAACGGCAGATGTATCGGGCCAATAATGAGGTGAATCCTACCTCGGCGGCGGATTTTGCCGTTAAAATCGGTGAATTTGATGAGGAAATCCGTAAAATGACAGGCCGTATTGACGAGCTTGAGTTTAAGATCAAGGGATTGGAAGATAAGATTGATCTTATTAACAAAGATATTGATGTCAGAATTAAGATGTTGGAAGGCAAACCTATTGCTCCGACGGCGTCTGATGCCGGTGCCGTTTCAATTTCAGAGGCAGCAAAAAGCAAAAAATTTGCTCCGAAAGTCGCTGCCGATGCTCCTAAATCCGTTACCGGGGAGAGTGTTGCCAAGGGAGAAGATTTAGCTCCGGTTAAGACAAAAAGTGCAGAAGAGCTTTATCAGGCCGGACTTGAGGCTTTGAAGACCTCTGATTATGCAACGGCTGATCAGAATTTTAACTCTATTTTGAAAAGATATCCCAATGATAAACTGGCCGGAAATGCCCAGTATTGGCTCGGTGAGGTCTATTATGCCAAAAAGGACTGGCAGCGTGCTGCAATTGCTTTTGCCAAGGGGATTGAAAAATATAAAAACGGCACAAAAGGGCCGGATAGTTTGTTAAAACTGGGTATGTCCATGAAAGAACTTGGAAAAAAGACAGAGGCCTGCCAATCTTTCAGCAGTTTGAAAACAGAGTTTCCGAAAGCTGAAGCTTCTATCTTAAAACGGGCTGAGGAAGAGGCCAAAAAGCTGGGGTGCTGACAGGTGCCGGTGAGTGAAGATCTGCGGGAAGCTTTTGCCGCAAGTTTGAAAAGAATAATTGATAAATATCAGATACAGCCAAAGGTTTGGGCGGTCGGGGTTTCCGGCGGCGCAGATTCTTTGGCTTTAGCTTATTTGCTGAAAAACTGGAGCGATGAGCATTTTGTTCGGGTAGTTGCCCTGACGGTGAACCATCAGCTTCGTCCGGAAGCTGATGCGGAGGCGGAATATACTGCGCAGCTTATGAAAAAAATCGGGGTTGAACACCATATTTTGCAATGGCTCGGTGTTAAACCTGAAAGCGGGATTGAAGAAGCTGCCCGAGAAGCCAGGTATGGGTTATTGCAGAAGTGGTGTGCGGAAAACGGTGTTCCGCTGCTTTTGATTGCTCATAATCAACGGGATCAGGCTGAGACGTTTTTAATGCGTTTGCAGCGCGGCAGCGGGGTTGACGGTTTGGCAGCCATGCAGGAAAGAATAATGCGCAACGGTATAGAAATTTTACGGCCGCTGTTGGATGTTGCGCCTGAAACACTGCGAGCTTATTTGCGGGAGCAGGGGGTGCAATGGGTGGAAGATCCATCAAACCGCGATGATGAATATTTGCGTGTGAGAATCCGTAAAATGCTGCCGGCTTTGGAAGAAGATGCCGGTATCAGCGTTAAGCGTCTGGCGGCTACGGCAGCGCGAATGAACCGGGTGCGGGATTATTTGGAACAGCAGACAGATTGTTTTGTCAGAAGTCATGTTACTTTTTGGGAAAACAGTGGATGTTCTTTTTTGCCGGCAGAGTGGCAGAAGCTTCACCAGGAAATGCGTCTGCGGGTTTTGCTCTTGCTGTTGAAGAGAATCGGCGGTAATGTTTATCCGCCCCGTTTGGAAGAGACTGAACGCTTGGAAGCAGCACTTATGCAACGTAATTTTAAAAATCGGACGTTGAGTAAGTGTGAGATTATCAGTTTCGGGCGGAAAATTTGGATTGTTCGTGAAAAAGTCGGCGGAAAGGTTTTGAGCCGTCAAAGCTGGGAAGAATTTGCGGCTAAAAATCCGAAGTATTTAAAGGCTAAATTACCGTATAGACTTCGGTTGGCAATTTATGAGGAGAAAAGAACAAATGTTGGAACTGAAACCTGACGCGACTTTAAAGGATATTCAACAGGAAATTATGCGTTTGCAAAAAGAACGTGGTTTTAGTGATAATCTGATGCATGTTTCATTATTGTTGGCGGAAGAAGTCGGAGAAATGTTAGGGCAGGTGCGTCGGCAATATGTGGCCGGACGGGATCCGTTGCCGGAGGATAATAAAAGTTGTTTGAAACATGAAATAGCGGATGTGTTTATTTTGTTGAATGTTTTGGCAACGGTAACCGGCGTGGATTTAGAAGATGCCTGGCGCAGTAAGGAGCGATTAAATGATCGGCGTGATTGGCAAGGCGTTGGCGGTTTTTAACGTTCTTTTGTCTTTCTCTGTTTATGGGTTGTCAGAATTGCGGGCAGGGAACATCTTTTTTTTCAGGAAGATGAGAGGGCGAGCTTAATACTGTTGCCGGATAAAGAAATAAACAAAGGAAAAGTATATTGTAAATTTTTTTCATAATTAGTCTTTCTCTTGTTTGGAACTGTCAATGAGGTAAGTTTGTCTACTTACATGGCGACCATCTATTTCGAAATTATTTCGTGTTACAATATAGGCCTTGAAGGTGGGATCCCAGTCTCCAATTTTGAATTCAATTATGTCTGTTATTCCGGGTGTATAAATATTTGTGCATTTATATTTGATGAAATTTTTTTGGTTTGTTAGTAGTTTACAATTTTGTAACTCTACCGTGCCTAAGAAATTATCTTGGATAATTAGGTTTGGTGTAATAATCAGCCGCCAGCAATGTCTGCACAGAGGATTTAAGGTGTAGTAGAATCTATAATCAACAAATTCTTCAGTAGTAGAGATACGGAGAGTTTGTGGATTATAAATAAATTCATTAGAAGCTATTTTGGCGTGTGATTTTATTGGTAATAAAATTAATAAAGTGATGAAGTAGTAAAAGCATTTTTTCATGGATATTCTCACTATTTTTAATAATTTAACATAATAATATACAAGTATAATAAATTTGTCATCAGTTTTGACATTGTTCGTATACCCATTCATTTCTTGGTTTGAGGTCAGGACGTTTGGAATCATCCCGCATTAAGGCTTTGCAGAAATTTTCTTTGTCAAATTGTCTTGCCGCATCATGCAATTTCCGGATTTGAGGTCTTTTTTTGTTAAAAGCGTTAGACTGATAATGTACGTCCATTAAGGCGCGTTGCATATCAGGACTCATGCGGTTATAGTTCGGAAAGCCTCTGCTTAATTCTTTTTCCCGAACGGCTAAGTCGTGGTCAAGTAATTTCTTGCAATATTCCGGTGGCAGTTTTAAATCGGTTTTATCTTTATAAAAATCGGCCGTATAATTCGGTCCATAAGGAAGGTTTGTGAGTTTACTGGAATCGGTATTGATTTTTTCGTTGCTGGCCAACATATTCGTTGTTTTATCCAATCAAGGAAATTCAATCATATTCTTGTTAGGATTAGGTACCATGTGTCCCTCGCAAACAGTGACTTTTCCATAGATATCGCGGTACGGATGTTCTTCTAGCCCTTCTGCTCCTCTTAAAAAAGGTTTTATTTTAGCCATTTCGGCACTGGGTTTTTTTAGATTATGTTCGGCGTATTTTTTGTTATCCGAAGCAGAAGAGTGCATGCGGGCAGCAGCGTTGGGGATTGAGCCGGAAACTGATGCATAGCCCTGAAACTACGGTTGTTGTTGAGATTGTTGTGCCTGTGGTCGGGGCTGTAAATAAGGGTTGGGCGAATCTTCACTGGGGACATAGGTTTTTTGATCGGGGCGGGCCGGTGCCATATCGTCGTATTCCTGGTTGGGGTCAAGATAGTAGTATTTCCCTTCTCCCAATTTGGGGTTGGGGTTTTTGAACGGACGTCTTCCCTGAATGACGTCCAGCAAATATTGTTCATGCTCTTTCATTTTATAATCTCCTTAATATTAACAAAAAAAAGAGCCGAAGCTCCCTGTCCGAAATTTAAAATAAAAAAAGACTGAACGAAAAAAACGTTCAGTCTATTGTATGGCTGATACAATTATCCACCATACAGAATATGTTACATTCCGGTGTCACCGATGTCAATAGGACTCAAGATAAGTTGTTGATAACCTTTAATATTCAACGCGATTCAGGTATAGCCCGCAGGCAGGAGCGTTAGGGCCGGCAACCCGCCGATCGCAGGCTTCCAGAATCGTTTTAATGTCTTCCGGCTGCCGGCTGCCGTCGCCGACTTCGCGCAGGGTGCCGACCATATTGCGAACCTGGTGGTGCAAAAAGGAGCGGGCTTCGACAATAAAGACGATTTCTTCGCCGCGTTGTTCAATATCCAGCCGGTCGAGCGTTTTAACCGGGGATTTGGCCTGGCAGGCGGCGGCGCGGAAAGATGTGAAATCGTGTTTGCCGAGCAGATATTGCGCGCCTTGGCGCATTTTTTCAATATCCAGCGGAACAGGAACCCACCAAACGCGGTTTTTTTCAATGGCGGGCGGCGCCTTGCGGTTTAATATCCGGTAAATATAGCCGCGGCCTTTGGCAGAAAAACGAGCGTGAAAATCTGAAGGAACTTTTTCAATCTCCAATACGGAGACCGGCGCTTCCATTAAGCGCAGATGAGCATTGTAGGCTTCTCTCATCCGAAAAACATCCCATTCTTTTTCTACATCAAAATGGGCAACCTGCTTGAGGGCATGAACGCCGGCATCGGTTCGGCCTGCGCCGGCGACTTCGGTTTTGGTGCCGGTAAAAGCGAAAAGAGCATTTTCCAAATGCTCTTGTACACTCGGGCCGTCTAACTGCCTTTGCCAGCCCAGCAAATTTGTGCCGTCGTATTCTACGGTGATTTTATAACGCATTATTCCGCGGCGACTTTCAAATTTGCATTATTGTCCTGCATAAAAAAACCGAGCTTTTGCTGAACCCCCCAAATAACACGCAGAGCTTCAAGCGCGGCTTCGCCGGTGATGCGCGGTGTTTCCAGGCCGTTGACGCAATTGATAAAGTGATTCAATTCTGCCTGCAGCGGTTGGTTGGTCGGAATAAACAGCTGTTCGACGCTGCCTTTTAAACCGTAATGCATCCATTCCGGAATTTCTTCCTGATTGACATAAGGCATACGTCCCTGAGTGTGGACATTGATGCTCTGGTTGATGAAGTCCATATCAATGTAGTTGGTATCGGTCGTAACGGCCAAAGTCCGGACGCGAGCCTGCGTGATGCGGCTGGCAGTTACGTTGGCGGTAACACCGTTTTCAAACTCGATCAGCGCCGTAATGTAGTCTTTGCCGGAGGCGTGGTCAGGCGTTTTTACCGCAGAGGCATTGATGCTTTTGACCGGAGATTTGACGAGGGAAAGAATGATTTCCGCATCGTGAATCATCAAATCCATGGCAACATCGACATCGGTGATCCGGCCGGAAGCAGCAGACATGCGCTGTGCCGTTAAAGAACGAATCTTTGACGTGTCGGAAAGCAGGCGATGCATTTGTTCTACCGCCGGGTTGAACTGTTCAATATGGCCGACCAGCAAAACAACATTGTTGTCTTTTGCCGCTTTTATCAGCCGGTTGCACTCTTCTTCCGTGGTGGCCAGCGGTTTTTCCATCATACAATGAATTTTGCGGGTTAAGAAAAATTCGCCGACATCGGCATGGGTGACAGAAGTGGTTACAACACTTACCGCGTCAACGTTGGCAGCGACTTCTTCCATTGAGGAAAAGGCTTTGATTCCGAAAGTTTCGGCTGCCGCTTTGGCTGCGTCGGGGAAAATGTCATATACGCCGACGAGTTCTACGTTGTTTAACGTTTTATAAGTCTTAAGATGGTTTTTGCCCATCATGCCAGCGCCAATTACTGCCACTCTAATTTTATCAGTCATTAAATTTGCCTCTATTTTGTTTTTGGATTAATTTTAGTTTACATATACCAATAAATTTGATAAAAAGCTTTTAAATTCTTGTTACATATTGTTACAATTTTTTTGCAAAGGATGCCTTGCTCATGAAAAATTATCGTTCCTGTTTGTCTTTTTTGACTGTGTTTTCTTTGTTTTTGGCGGGATGTGCCAGTGATGAAACAAAATGGGGGAGCGAGAAAATCGAGGTTGAGGAGATCCCGTTTGCCATGGAGCCGGAAAAGGTTACCGGACGGCTGGATGTGTATCAGTCGATGGCAAGAGCCGTGAAATATAATGTGGATTTTACGGCGCAAAATATGGGAAAAAAACTTAAGAATCCAAGCAAACTTACAGCCAGAGAATTGTTGAATAATGTCAGCGGCGCCGTTTCGGGCGAGGAGAATCCATTGTATAATTCCATCCGTCTGTTGGATTTTTCGGTTATGTTTGCCGTTGCGAATCTGGAGGACAGCGATGCGATCAGAAACGAGGGAATTTATGCAAAAGCCTCTCAGTATCTGGCATTGGCGGCTATTCGGTCGCACCAGAGCGCTTTATTCTCGGCCAAAAAGATTGCTGAGATAGACAGGCTTTTGAAAAAACAGCAGAAAATCCTGGCCGATTTGGAGGCAAAGCAGGAAAAGAACGGTGTTTTGAGTGTTGAAGACAAGGAATATAAAAAAGGGTTGGAAGTGGTTGTTTATGAATTGGTCAATTTCAAAAAACAACTGCAGCAGAATGTTGACGAGTATGAAAAACTGGTGAAGTTTGACGGCAAAAAACTTGAGCTTGAAGGACGTCGTTTTTATGAGCTTGAGGATTTTGACCGTAATTATGTTTTGGATGTTTTTCAGAAGTCGGCGGCTAAGAATCGGGAAGAATTCAGGTTGGATAACGTGCCTGCAACTTATGACGGTATCCGGGCGAATATTTTTAAGGCTTATCCGGAGGTGGAGCGTTTGCAGATTAACGGTTATGATGCCAAGGATCCGATTTATATCAACGGTCTGATTGCCCGGGCTAAAAATACGGCTGAGAATTTGGTGAGTGCGACTTTGGGATATGCCCGGGTGGACAGCCAGAAAGTTCAGGAGAAAGAATTTGTCCGCCGCAAGGTGCTGAATGAAATGGGAATCGCTATTTTTGTTCAGAATGAGATTGCGTATAATATGGTTAAATCGGCTTCCGGGGATTATGAGGTTGTGGCAGAAAAAGTGAAAGGGCTGAAACAGGAGATCCGAGAGAAAGAGAAAAACTATAATCTGCTGCCGGACGAAAAACTGGAAGTTTTGAATTTGAAGCTCAAGCTTTTGGAGGCTGAAAGCAAAGAAAGCCAAGTGTTGGCCGAGAGAGCCGTTGCGCTCAGAGCTTTGTATTTTTATGCCGGTTTTTCGCCGTTTGATCAAAAATTGATGAAAAAGGATATTAAACAGATTGTTACGGCGTTGAAAGCGGCGTTTAAACAAGATCTGGTTCAAATGCTGGCTAATTCTCCGGAACCGGAAAAAAAGAAACCGGCGGAGGATGCAAATTGGAATAAAGACGAAAACTGGCTTGAAGAAGTGGTTGAAGGCGGAAAGGTTGTTATTCCGCCGAAGAAAAATGTGAGCCGGCCGGCGGCATTGTCCGCTTCTGCAGGAGTATTCAGCCTGTATGGTCCGGAGGCTAACAGCCGGAAAGTTATGCAGCTTGGGGCGTTTTCTGAATGTGATAACGCCGAGAAGGCCTGGAAAGATTTGCAGCGGAATTATCCGGAGCTGGCAAAGATGCAAGGACAGGTCGAGACGGTTACGGTCGACGGTAAGGAAATCCATCGTTTGATCGTTCAGTCGGAAAAGGGCGGTTTCGTCGGTATTTGCAATAAACTGCGTCAGGCCGGCAGAGGTTGTATCCTTAGATAGTTTAATCTTGCAAAAGGCTGAAATTCAGGGTATGATGACAAAAATGTCTATTTAGGAAAAACAGGCTGAGGCAATGAGTAGCGACGAGGAAACAGACAAGAAAGACTTAGAAGCTCTGAAACAAAAAATTCAGAGTTCAAAGATTGCTTATGAGCGCTCGGCTTCAGATACATCGAGTGATGGCGGAACGGTGTTTGAATGGAGTGCCGTTTCGGCAACGAAACCTAATCCCGGTGCTCGCAAAGCGGAGGAAAGGCTGTATCAGCCGCTTTCAAAAATTGAATTTTCCGGAAAAAAACTGGAAGACGGAAATTTTGCCGGAGAGAATTTGGAAAATGCTAATTTCTCCTGTGCGGATTTGAGCGGAACGGATTTGTCGGGAGCCAATTTGCGCGGTGTTGATTTTTCGGGGTCTAATCTCAGCGGGGCCAATCTTTCCGGGGCAGATCTGACCGGAGCCGTTTTGTCAGGCGCCGTTCTTAAAAATACTAATTTTACCGGTGCTAATCTTTCAGGTATCAAATTTGAAGATATTGATATTGAAGATGCCATTTTGCTGGATATTAAAATCGATGATTGGGCGTTGGAAGATTTTCAGACGCTGATTGAGTTTTTGGCAAAGTATTATCCGCATAAACTCAAGCTGACGCTTTTGAACCTGACGCTTTTGGATTTGTCCAGAATCGATTTAAGCAAGGTTGATTTGCGCGGTGTGGATTTTACGGGGTGTAACTTAACGGGAGTAGATTTGTGGGGGCTTGACCTTAGTCAATGTATTATTACACCGGAGCAGATTGCTCAGGCTTTAGGGCGGGTTCCGACGCCGGCCGAGATGAAAATGCTGCTGGCACCCAAAAACAAGGCTAAAAGAAAAGGCTGGAATATTGATTTTGAAGACTTTTTCAATAATCGGAAAGAGTTTGGCGTAATTGATACGACCAAGATGAAAGGTACTAAAATTTCAGATATGATGAAGATGGGGCAAAAACTCATGCAAAAAATGGGTTACGGTCAGGCTCCCGAGCCGACGGATGCCG
This sequence comes from uncultured Alphaproteobacteria bacterium, assembly GCA_944390885.1. Taxonomy (GTDB): domain Bacteria; phylum Pseudomonadota; class Alphaproteobacteria; order RF32; family CAG-239; genus MGBC133411. Next base: position 13,785 of record CALXRP010000002.1, on the reverse strand, counting down.
AGATTGTGGCGGAGATACAAAAAGAAAAAGCGGATAAAGAAAAATCGCATAATGCCGAGTTGCGGGGGGTTATTGAGGCCAGAAAACGCGAGGCCCTTGAGCAAATGAAACAGGAAAAGGAGAAGAAAAAAGAAAATGCCGTGCGGGTGCCGGAAGAAAAAACAATTGAAAAAGAAATTCGGCCGCAGGAAAAAGAAGTGAAAGAAAAAAAGAAAGTGCGTATCAAAGGGCAGGAATTTGATGCGGCAACGCTCGGGAGAATAAAATCGTCAATGGGCAATACACGTTCGTAAAAAATTGGAAAAAAGTTGATAATCAAGCTCTCTTGTTGTAATTTGAAACAAGGGAGTTTTTTTATGTATCAATACAGTGAAGCAAAATTGAGGCAGGAAATTGCCGATTATATCCGAAGCGGGTGTTATCCTTTCTGCCGGCGGGCAGCGTTTGCCGATAAAGTGGATCGGGAGCTTGCTTATGCTATTTTTGATTTGGAGGGGATTAATAAGGCAAATGGCCGTCCGTTTTTGTGTGTGGATTATGATAAAATTGTTGCCCGGCGCTATTCCGGACTTAACCGGCGGTATTATAATGCTTCGCTTATTCGTCAGGCTTTTGCAGCCTGGGGAAGCCGCAGCTTGAAATATTTGCATGAAGCCGGTGTTTTGAATCCGAAAGACAAGAGTTTTCGCGGCCGGGGAATGTATATAAAAAATATGGAAATGCTGGGTAAAGATGTTTCGGGATGTTATGTCGGCAGTGGCAGTGCCTCGGTATTGTTTTATTATGCGGCAAGAAGTCCGGCTCATTCGGTGATGAATTTTTATCATGAAGCAGGACATAATCTGCAAGATCTGCTGAAGATGAAATTTTGGCGGGGAAAAGATGAGTATTCTTTGTATAGGTGTGAAGTCCATGCCGAAGTTTTTGCTTCTGCCATGATGATCTTGAATGCCAAGACTGAAAGAGAACGCCGGGATGCGGAGGCTTTTGTAATGGAAAAAGCCGTGAATAATGCCGATTTTTCCGGAAATGTTGATGTGAAATATAATTCTTATGCCGTGGTTAAGAATCTTATTCCGGAGTTGAGAAAGATGGATAGGCAAAGTTTTGAAAAAATCGGCGGCAGGATTGATATGGTCAAAACGGCAATTTTTGCACAGAGAATGGTGGACAGATATGCCTATTTGCCGCTTGATTTTGAGAGATATGCCAAATTTGAAGAAAGGTATGCCAGGGTGTATCCTTTTTCTTATGAAAAAACAAGATGGTATAAAGATTGTACGGAAGCCAGGGAAAAACGGGTTTATGATAAAAAAGCCGAACTGGAAAATATTTTGCTGAGGTTACAGAAGGCCAGATCGGAACAAGAAAAGGCCGCTGTTTTTGAAGATGATTATTTGTATTGCGGAGAAGATGTAAAAGAGTTTCGTCAGCTGTATTTACGGTATAACAAACGGGGACGGTATTATGCAATGCTTAAACGAACGGAAATGTTTTTGAAACCTGAAAATATATGGAAAAAGGCCAAACAGATGATATCTTTTTTGCAAAAAAGAAATTTATATCGGGGGAGAGCTCGATAAAAAATTATTTTTTATACAGATATGCTGCAAAAAAAAGACTCCGTGCGGTAAAATTTGTGCTGTTAATTTTTGAATATTCGTTTATGATAAGCGCAGTTTGAACTTTAAGAATCGATTGGGGAAATGGAAGATACGCTGTTTTCGTCACAAGTGAAGCGGCCGTTGGCTGATCGTTTGCGTCCACGGACTTTGAAAGAAGTCGTGGGACAGGATCATATTGTCGGTGATAATGCCCCGCTCGGACGGATGATCAAATCCGGTAAGATTACGTCTTTTATTCTCTGGGGGCCGCCGGGCTGCGGCAAAACGACAATTGCGCGCCTGATTGCCGAGCATACCAATCTTTATTTTGAGCAGATTTCAGCCGTTTTTTCCGGTGTGGCCGATTTGAAACGGGTGTTTACCTATGCACAGGAAAGACGGGCGAATCAGGGTAAAGGCACACTTTTGTTTGTTGATGAAATTCACAGGTTTAACAAGTCGCAGCAGGATGGTTTTCTGCCTTATGTAGAAGACGGAACGATTATTTTGGTCGGTGCGACGACGGAGAATCCGTCTTTTGAACTGAATGCGGCGCTTTTGTCGCGGTGTCAGGTTTTTGTGCTGAACCGGCTGAATGAAGAAAATTTTGAAGAGCTTTTGCAGCGAGCCGAACGCGAACTGGGTAAAAAATTGCCGGTGGATGATGAGGCACGCAGTTTTATGAAAGAAACCGCCGACGGTGACGGGCGTTATATTTTAAATTTGGCGGAAAGCGTTTGGGCTTATGCCCAGCCGGGTGAGATATTTGACAAGGACAGCATTGTTAAGATTATTCGCTCGCGGGCGCCGGTTTATGACAAAGGGCGCGACGGGCATTATAATCTGATCTCCGCCGTGCATAAGTCTTTGCGCGGTACGGATGTGGATGCGGCGTTGTACTGGGTGGCACGGATGATTGAGGCCGGCGAAGATCCGAAGTATATTCTGCGGCGGTTGACCCGCTTTGCGGTGGAGGACGTTTCACTGGCGGATCCGAATGCGGTTACACAGGCGATTGCCTGTTGGGAAACCTATGACCGCCTGGGATCGCCGGAAGGGGATTTGGCCGTGTTTCAGCTGACGGCTTATCTGGCGACGGCGCCCAAGTCGGTCGGCGTGTATAAGGCAATGTATGCCGCCAAAGATTTGGCGCGCAAGACCGGTTCGCTGATGCCGCCGAAAAATATTTTGAATGCTCCGACAAAGCTTATGAAACAGCTCGGGTATAGCGAGGGGTATGAATATGATCCCGATACGGAAGACGGATTTTCCGGTGCCAATTATTTTCCGGACGGGGTCAAACGGGTTAAGCTGTATCATCCGGTAGAACGCGGATTTGAGCGCGAAATCAAGCGCCGGGTAGATTATTTTGATAATTTGCGCCGCGAAAAGCAAAAGAAAAAAGGGATTGAGGATGCTTAAGCGGGGGTTTTTAGCCGGCGTTGGTTAAGCTTTTGGGCTTTTTGATTTGACAGCGGAGATTTGAGATGTTAGGTTTTGGCTGAAAACAAATTATTAGTATAAAAATATTTTTATGACGAATCTAAAAAATTTTGTTGAAGAGTTGCTTGTGCAACCAACACCGGAAGCCGCGGATTTGCTCCGTGTTTTGAAAGATGAGTATGGGATTTTTCCATCCGGAGACAGGCTTTTTGAACGTAAACCGGATGAAAACATGGTTTTGCCAAAAAAGATTTCCAGGCGGGAGAGAAGAGAGCAGGCTCGTCAGGAGAAGAAAAAGAAATGTAAAAAACGCGGATGAAAGTTCGCGTTTTTTTTGGTTTAAATTCCTTGTGTTTTTGGTGTTGTTCCGTTAAACTCCGAATAGTTTTGGAAAGGAAGCAATATGTCCGGTGTGGAAATTATAAAAGTTAAAGAAAGTGATGACGGAATGCGTCTGAACCGTTGGTTTATGAAATATTATCCTAAACTCAGCCTCGGGCATCTGCAAAAACTTTTGCGGACAAAGCAGATTAAGGTTGACGGTAAAAAAGCTGAAACATCATTGAAACTTGCGGCCGGTTCCGAAGTCAGAATTCCGCCGCTGCATCTGGACGAATCTGAGGCTCCGAAACAAAACCGAATCAGCAAAAAAGATGCAGATTTTGTTTTGGGTATGGTTATTTATAAAGATGATAATATTCTGGTTTTGAACAAACCGTCCGGAATTGCGGTGCAGGGCGGAACAAATACCGGTTTTCATATTGACGGGATGCTGGATGCGTTGAAATTTGAAAAGGACGAGAAGCCAAAACTGGTGCATCGGATTGACAAGAATACCAGCGGAATTCTGGTATTGGCCAGAAACCGCAAATATGCCGATTTGCTGACAAAAGCTTTTCGTGAGCACAGTTTGCAGAAGACTTATCTTGCGTTGGTGCGCGGCTGTCCGAAGCAGTTGAGCGGTGTGATTAAAGCTCCGCTTGAGAAAATCGGTGAAAAGGTTATGGTTACGGAAAGCGGTAAGCCGGCGGTGACGGAATATCAGGTTTTGGATACGCTGGGTGATAAATTTGCGCTGGTTGAGGCACGCCCATTGACCGGAAGAACGCACCAAATCCGCGCGCATTTGGAATATCTGGGAACGCCGATTGCCGGGGACGACAAATATTTCGGCAAAGAACGGGTACGGTTATCCAATATCGGCGATAAACTTCATTTACATGCATACAAAATTGATTTATCGTGCCTATATAATAAAAAAATGGTCGTTTCGGCGCCCCTGCCGGAACATTTTTGCAAAAGTCTCAACAATTTGGGTATAAATTTCAAGGAGTAACGTAATGGTCAAGTTATTAAAAATTTTGCTGGGCGTTGTGCTCACATTGGTGATTATCGTTCTGGTCGGCGGGTTTATTTTTATTAAGACCTTCGATTTGAACAAGTATAAGCCTTATGTTACCGAACTGGTTTTGAAAGAAACCGGGCGTGAAGTGACGATCGGAAATGCGTCGCTCGGGATTTCTTTGACGCCGACATTGATTTTGAACGATGTTACGATGGCAAATGCGGCCTGGGCGACCGAGCCGGAGATGGTGAAAATCGGGGAGCTGGAGGTTAAGCTTTCTATTCTGCCGCTTTTGAAAAAACAAGTTGTTATTGACAAGATTGCGTTGTTGAATACCGAAATTTTTCTGACGGAAAATGCCGAGGGAAAACAAAACTGGATGTTGGAGCTGCCTGCCGGAGACAGTGCGGTGAAAACGGCAGACAAACCGGCGGAAAATGCATCGGCTGAGAATGCCAAACCGGCAAAAAGCGGAACCGAAGTTAACAGCGGTGCGGCGGTCTTGGCCGGTTTTGCTGCAAAAGACGTGGTAATTGAAAATGCGGTTGTGAAATACAGCAATTTGAAAAACAACCAAAATATTGATGTAACTGTGAATAAGATTACGATGAATGCCGCCAGTATGGACAGCGACATTAATCTGACTTTTGATGTGGTTTATAATCAGCAGAATATTACCGGGGAAATGACCGTCGGTTCGGTCAATTCGCTGTTGAAAGGCGAAGGGGATTTTCCGGTTAAAGTGGCTGTTCAGGCTTATGGCGTTGATTTGAAAATTGACGGCGCTTTGCAGAATGTGCTGAAGAATCTGAGTTTTGGGCTGAATGTTAATTTGTATAATCCGGCCGGAAATTTTAATGCGCCCGAGACAACGCTGATTGCGGCTGTTTCCGGAGATTTGAAAGAGATTACGGCCGATATTTCCAGCCTGAATGTGGTGAACAATGTGATTGCCGGTCAGGTTAAGGCAAATATTGCCGGAACAGTTCCGATGATTTGGGCAGATTTGAAAAGTGATAAAATCAATTTGATGAGTTTTTCCCAGAACAGCAATATGGCTTGGCAAATGCCGGCTCTGATTGCATCGGCGCATGCCAGTGAGCTGGTGCCGAATGAGGCTATTCCGTTCGAGTTGTTAAAAACCGTTAATGCCGAGGCCAAATTGAGTGTCGGACAGTTGATTATCGATCAGGCCATGCAGGCGGACAATGTTTTTGTTACGGCTCGTTTGCAGAACGGTTTGCTGAATGTGAATCCGCTGACGCTTGATTTCGGCGGCGGCAAAATTGAGGCGGCATTCAGTGCCAATGCGGCTAACGATAATGTATCGGTAACGCTGACAAGTAATAATATGAAACTGCAAAATCTGCATCAGGATTTTATGGTTAAAGACAGCAAGGACTTTGGTATTGTTTCCGGCGGAAATCTGGATTTGGACATTAATTTATCAGGAGCCGGAAAAACGTATCGCCAGCTGGTCAATAACCTGAACGGAAGGGTTATTGCCATTGCCGGAGAGAGCGTTATCCAGACCGGAAAACTTGATTTTCTGAGCGGTAATTTTATTACGCAACTCTTGAATACGTTAAAGTTGTCGTCGGATAAAGTTCGGAATATCAATATGAATTGTGCGGTTGTTCGGGCTGATCTCAGCGGCGGCAAGGCTGTGTTCCCGAAAGGGATTGCTCTGAATGCCGAGCAGTTGAATCTGGTCAGCGACGGCAGTATTAATTTGGTAAATGATAATATTGACTTCAGCCTCCGGCCGTTTTCCGGCAAAGTTGTTGATGCGAATCTGGCGCAGGCTTTGTCTTCTTTTATTAAGATTAAAGGAACGCTTACCGATCCTAAAATTACATTAGATGATGCTCAAGCCGTTCAGGCGCTTATCGGCGTAGCAGCTACCGGCGGAACGGCTTATCTGGGGTCTAAACTGGTTTTGGATGCCGACAGTTCGCCGTGTTATACGGCATTGGCCGGAACGCCGTATCAGAGCCGCTTCCCTGCACCGTCCAAGGCTTCTCAGGCAACACAGGATGTTTATCAGGATACCCAGAAAGTTATTAATGATAGCGTTAAGGATATTAAAGGTGCTGCCAAAGATATTTTGGGGATTCTGAAAGGTAAGAAATAAGGGACTGAGATTATGAATACTTATTTAGAGAAAACAGCGGCCGAAATCGGCAAATGTCGGAAAGATGTGATTGACCGGCTGGTGGTCTTTTCACAGACGGATATGCTGCTGTTCTGGGGACATGAAAAGGGCCTGATTGAACGGCAGGAAAAAGTCTGGGGACCGATTTTGAAATGGGTAAACGAAGAGGTGAACGTTAAATTTGTTAAAACGCAAAGCCTTGATGTTCCTGAAAACAAAGCCTCGGGAGAAAAACTGCGGGATTATCTGAACAGTTTTTCTGATAAAGAGCTTGCTGCTTTTTATGTGGCTGCTCTGAATATGAAGTCGGTTTTGTTGGCGATTGCGCTGGTGAAAAAGAAGATTAATGCCGATGAGGCTTTTCAGGCGGCCTATCTTGACGAATTGTGGCAGGCCGAAAGCTGGGGCGTGGAAGAAGAAGCAGAAAAACGCCGCGGCGAATTGAAGAAAGAGCTTCATGAAGTTGCGGATTTTCTGAAATGAGTTAAAGGAGCCTGAGGGCTCCTTTTTCGGAATGCAGCAGATGGAAAAGGAAGTTTATATAAAAATTGAAGGCCGGGTTCAGGGGATTGGTTTTCGCTGGTGGGCCATACATAAAGCCGAGGAGATCAGCGGAATTTCCGGCTGGGTGAGAAATGCGGCTGACGGGTCGGTTGAGATTTTGATGCGCGGTGAAGATGAAAAAATTGATGCGATGATTCTGGCCTGTCATGAAGGACCGTCTTTGGCCAGAGTTGACAGGGTTTCTTTTATTGTCGGGAGAATCAGCAGCTGGTTGCCCCCGATTGAAGAAGGAAAGTTTGTGCGCAGCTTTTGATGTAGTCATAAGTTCAGATTGGAAAGAATAATTCAGCGCTTATTTTTGAGTTATCGCAATATCAGATAAGGAGAAAATGAATGCGCGTAGAGAAAACTCGTGAAAATCTTCGGGAGTGTTTGTGCTTGCATTGTCCGTCTTATACAACGGTCTGCAAAATGAAGAATATGCCAGAGAACCTTTTAAAAATGCTGGAGCCGATTGATGATATCGAGCATTTTGAGGGGATGTATTGCGCTTTTGACCATAGCCGCTGTATTCATGAAGACCGCGGTTGTATTTGTGAAAAATGCGAAGTTCATAAAAAATATAATCTGAAAAAAGAAGACTATTGCCTGAAAGACGGCGGGATGTAAATGAATTGAAAAATTTTTTGACTGTCCGGTACAATACCGGGCAGTTTTTTATGCCGGTATTCGGATAGTATCCGGAATATTCGTTAACATCTTGAAAAAAATGAAATATTGACATTTAATGAGAATGTGTTTATTTAAGATTTACTTTGATTATAGAACTATATTATGGATTGTTATGTCTGACGCTGTTAAAAAGATTTCATTAAAAAAGGTTTTCTTTGCTTCTTGGGAATATTTAAAGAGCAATTGGCGAATTATGGGATTGTTTGCTTTAGCAAATTATATTCTTATGATAACAGGGGTTTATGTTTTGGGCGGGACAGAACATCCTCTGTTTTTATTGCTTTTGGTTGTGATGTATATTTTTTGGGGAGCTTTTTTCAGGTTTTATTTTGATAAAAAGCCTTATTTGTTGTTAAAACCGTTTGTGCGTTCTCTGGTGCCTTCCGTTAAAGTGATTTTTGCTACGGTTGTTGTTGTTTTTGGCGTTTTGCTTTTGCCGTATATTCCGTTATTGCTTGGGGTTATTTCTGAAACGGAAATGCAAAGTTATGTTGATGAATATTTGTTTTTTCTGCAAAAATATATGCAGGATTCTCATCTTTTGGACATTGTCTTAAATCTGGCATTGGTTTTGATTATGCCGTTGATTTTGTATCGACCATTGTTGGCCTGGGTGGCAGCACTGATGGGACGCAGAGGATCTTTGCGGGTGGCTTGGTCAAAGACAAAAGGAAACTATTGGCAGTTTGTGTTGATGGCTTTGCTTATGAATATTCCTTTGATTGTTGTAAATTATGTTGCGGAGATCTCCTGGGTATGGGAGGCGCTTTGTCTGTTGGTGTCTTCTTTGTTGTTGGTGTATTACAATCTTGTTATTGCCCGTATTTATGAATTTTTCTATTTGGAGGATTAAAATTGAAAAAAGCACTTCATGAGAAGTGCTTTTATTTTAATAATCTTCAAAACCGTCTAATTTCTCGGATAAAGTTTCATCTTTCCAGAAGTTTGCAGGCTGCCAGCTGGCAAAAGCTTCCGGAGTGTAGGTATTTTCCATTTCTTGTCGGATTTGATTTTTTTGAGGAAATGTTCCGGCTGTTTCAATTTTATATTGCCCGTCGCGGTAATATAAAAACAGATAACGGCTGTTGGACAATTCGATGATAAAATCATGTCCGTGAGGGTGAAAATAACATTCTAATTCCGGGATATCAGACGGAAATGAGCAAATGATTTCTGATTGTTTTCGGTCGACTATCAAATGGAAGTTCTTCTTGGGAGAAAGATAATAGCTGATATTATCATTTTGAAAAACAGGCGCAATTTTTTTGCACAAAAGTCCGCCGTAGAAGATGTCCCAAGTATATAAAGTTCCATTGCTGCCAAAAACCATTTTGTTGAAGCTTAATGTATTTTCTACTTTTTGCCAAGCTTCTTTGCCAAATGCAATGCTCAAATTTTTATTCATAACATTATGGAATTATATGATTAATAATAAAATTTACGGCTTTGTGATAGCAAAGCCACATAAAAAAGTCAAGGTCTGATATTTTAGATTTCCGGCATCGGATAAGCGTTGCCGCCGGGCAGATTATAGTGCCACCATTCGTGCGGGATGGGTTCGAGACCGATGTTTAACATCAGCTGTTTGAGATATTCGCGGTTTTTGATTTCTGTTTCCATCTCCGGAGCAAAATAATCATGGCGCGCCTTTTGAAGGTGAATAAAAAATTCATCGGTTTTTCCTTGCCGAATCTGTTCAGCAAAGTATGGCGTATAAGCGTCAACTTTGGTCGGATAGGCCAGTTCTTTACCGTTTTCATCACAAAGGCATATGTCAACGGCAGTTGCGCGGCAGTGTTGCGAACGTTCCGGGTTTGCGGCAAAAAATCCCTCCATCGGGATGATTTCTTTTAGCATTTTATGAGCCAGCGGCGGGCGATAGGCGTCAAAGATTTTTAGCTTTAAATTTTCTTGTTTTAAGACGGGAATCAATTTTGAAATTTTTTCCCACATATCTTTATGGACGATGGCGCGATTGCCGAATCCGATTTTTTCATAAACGGCGGTTTGAGTCATATTTTGCGGCGTTGCATACATCATTGCAATAATGAACGGTTCTCCGCTGATTTCGATATATTCTTCGGGTAGTTTTTTCATTTTATCAATTCCAAAAATTCGTCTTCGGTCAGGATTTTGATGTCTAATTCTTTTGCCTTGGTTGCTTTTGATCCGGCATCGGCTCCCATTATGACATAGTCGGTGTTTTTGGAAACGGAACCGGAAACTTTTGCACCCAGGCTCAAGGCTTTTGCTTTGGCTTCCGAGCGTGTCATTTTTTCCAGCGTGCCGGTAAAGACAACGGTTTTTCCGGCAATCGGCGAGGAGTAGTCGGTGTCGTCGATAAAGTCTTCGACAGTGATTTCTGCCAGCAGTTTATGAATGGTCTTCCGGTTATGTTCTTCAGCAAAAAATTCGACAATGTCTTTAGCCATTGCGCCGCCGATGCCGTCAATTTCTACCAATTTTAATGTTTCTTTGGCAACCATATCTTCCATAAAATGTTTAAAACTGCCGTAGTTTTTGGCAATCAGTAGGGCCGTTGCCGTGCCGACCTGGCGAATCCCCAGAGCATAAATGAAACGAGGCAGGCTGATCCGGCGTTTGGCATTGATTGCCTTGAACAAGTTTTCGACGGACTTTTTACCCCAGCCGTCGCGCATTTCCAAGTGCAGCGGTGCACTGCTTTGATGGGCGAATAGATCTCCGTCGCCGTTTCTTTGTTCCAGCGAAAAAATATCTACCGGTGAAGTAACAATGCCTTCATGATAAAATTCTTCGACGATTTTTCTTCCAAGTCCTTCAATGTCAAAAGCCTCGCGCGAAACAAAGTGGATAATTCGTTCAATCGCTTGTGCCGGGCAGGTTAGACCTCCGGTACAGCGGCGAACGGCTTCGTCTTCTTCCCGAATGGCATGGGCGCCGCATTGCGGGCAGGTGTGCGGAAACTCAAATTCTTTAGCTTCTGCCGGGCGCTTTTCTTTTATAACTTCAACGACCTGCGGAATGACGTCGCCGGCTCTTTGGATAATGACAGAATCGCCGATGCGGATGTCTTTGCGTTTGATTTCATCTTCATTATGCAGGGTGGCATGGGAAACAATGACACCGCCGACATTGATCGGTTCCAGATCGGCGACCGGTGTTAAGGCTCCCGTTCGTCCGACCTGAATGCGAATGTTATTGATTTTTGTTACCGCCTGTTCGGCCGGAAATTTGTGAGCAATTGCCCATCTCGGCGTTCTGGTCAGAAAGCCTAAACGTTCCTGCAAGGCGATTGAGTTGACCTTGTAGACCATTCCGTCAATGTCATAGGGAAGAGAGGCGCGGATTTCACCCAACCGGGTGAAACTGTCTTCAATTTCTTTGGTGGTATGGCAAAGCTTATTATTGGGATTGACCGGAAATCCCCAAGCTTGCAAATGGTTGAAGAAATCAGCCTGGGTGTCCCACATTCGTTCGGAAACTTCTCCCCAGGTATAGGCAAAAATGCTTAAGTTGCGTTCGGCTGTGATGCGGGCATCCAACTGTCTTAATGATCCGGCGGCAGCATTGCGCGGGTTGGCAAAAGTTTTTTTGCCTTCGGACTCGTATTTTTGGTTGAGGGCGAAAAAGTCTGCTTTGGACATATAAACTTCACCGCGGACTTCCAAAACTTCGGGAACCTTGCCGGTTAATTGTTTGGGCAGGCTGCGAATCGTTTTTAAATTTTCCGTGATGTCTTCGCCGGTTGTACCATCGCCACGGGTAGCTCCTTGGACGAATCGTCCGTTCTCATACCGGGCGGCAAAAGACAGGCCGTCAATTTTGGGTTCGGCCATAAAAGCAATGTCTTCCGAGGTGTTTAAAAAACGTTTGACGGACATAATAAAGTCATCTAGTTCTGCTATGGAAAATATGTCGCCGAGGGAAAGCATCGGAAAACGGTGCCGAACTTTGCCAAAGTCGGAGCGAATCGGTGCGCCGACTTTTTTAGACGGGCTGTCCGGACGAATCAGGGTGGGGAAACGCTCTTCAATTTGAGCATTGCGGATTTTTAAGCGGTCATATTCCGCATCGGTTAGATAAGGTGCATCGTTTTGATAATAGGCAATATCGGATTTTGCCATTTCACCGGCAATGTATTTGAGTTCTTCCGCGGCTTCTTCCGGAGTCAGATCTTTTACGTTTTTCATTTTTTACCTCATTTTTTGTTTTAATATAATAAAATCGGCAGGAAAAGACATCCGTAAAAAATTTTTTTCACAATAAAAAAAGCCCGGTTTGAGTGCCGGGCTTGAGGGGTATTATTATTTTTCCGAAGGCAGAAGTTTGATGACGACAGCCTGCATGGCCAGTATCAGAATAAATATTGTCCAGCCGGATAAGTTTATGCCGGCATATTTTATCAAAAATGTCAGCAGATAGATCGTGAACAGGCACAAGACGCTTAATCTCATCCGGGAATCGAAAGCAACCGGTTTGCGGAGAATTACGGAAAGCAGCCAGGCCATAAAGCTGTAAAAAAGAGCGGCCAGGAAATAAGCCAGAAACATACCAATTAGCATAGCAACAGCCAGAGCAACAGCGCTATAAGTTAAGAAAGAAGAAAACTGCTCGGTATAATCGGTTTTGGGCAAGTCCAGCGACTCGGCGTATTCAACCGTCCGAACTTCTTTATCACTGACGGTGTAAATGTATTTGCGGGTCAGGTAAATGCCGGACGGAAGGTTTGACGTGTTCAGAGAATCGGTTGTCGTGTCCAGAATAATCGGGAACCTCTGCGGTCCGGTCGAAGTCGTGCCCAGGTCTATAGAGGCGTCACGAATAATATTTGAGGGTTCTGTTATGGTATAATTGCTTATTTTTATAGGCAGTAATTTATCAGCAATATTTTGAGCACCCGGAATGAATTGCTCCGAGGCATTTCGGAGGTAAATTGCGGTGATGGCAGAGGCGATGAAGGAAATCAGGATAATTATTTTTAAGCCGAATCCGGTGCCGGCAGATATGTAGTTGAGAATTTTGTTCATTTTATTTGTCCTTGTTGGTGATATGTATGTCTTTATATTAATAAAGCAAGAGTGAAAGTAAAGAAAATTGTGGCAAAATAAAAAAAGGAAGCCGAATCGGAGGCTCCCTTTTGAAAATTGGTGAAGATATATGTTATGCCGGAGAAATCATCATCGTCATTTGCTTTCCCTCCAATTTGGGTTCGGCATCAAGTTTATATAAGCCTTCCAAATCATCAAGAATCCGGTGCAGAACATCTTGTCCCAAATTGCTGGCGCTCATCTCGCGTCCTTTATACCGCATGGTAAATTTTACTTTGTTGCCTTCACCCAAAAATTTTTTTGCCTGTTTGAGTTTGACTTCATAATCATGCGTATCAATCATTGGTCTGAGTTTTAACTCTTTAATTTCAATGACTTTTTGGTTCTTTTTTGCTTCGGCTTTGCGTTTTTGCATTTCATATTTATATTTGCCGAAATCTAATATCTTACAAACCGGCGGTGCGGCTTGCGGAGAAATTTCTATCAAGTCCAATCCGGCATCGGCAGCAATCTGCAATGCTTCGCGGACAGAAACGACTCCTCTGTTGGTACCGGTTTCATCAATTAAACGTACTTCTTTTGCTCGAATCTCTTCATTAATGCGTGGCCCGTCATCTTCACGTACTGGCGCATTGGTGTTTTCTCTAGCTATTGTAGCCTCCCAAAGTTGTTGTTAACATGTCTTATATATAATACAAAAGTTAAGATGAATATCAAGAAAATATTGTCGACTCTGCAAGATTTTCTGCGGAAAAGAACAATTTTTTCTTTCTATAAAATATTATAACTTCAGTTTTGTGGCCAAATTATTGTTTGACTTTAAAAATTTTTTTATTTAATATTGCGAATTGTCAATCAGTTAGCCTTTTTTCAACATGATTGTTAAAAAAAATTTAAAAAAGTTATTGACAATGAAGAAAGGTGAGGCTATAAGGTCAATCACCGAGCGGACGGGAGGCAGCGAAGAGCTGG
>CALXRP010000001.1 GCA_944390885.1 uncultured Alphaproteobacteria bacterium | reverse complement strand
TTTAGCGACAGGAGTGTATAAAGACATACATGACTTAGCTAAAATTCTTTTTTCTGTATTAGGTGACCGCAGAGCGCTGTTTTTACCAAAAATTACGGAGAATGAGGCTAGTAATAAGAAAAAACCTTTAAGGCGACAGGAGTGTACGTAGTGATACATGACTTAACCTAAAAAATTTCCATACTAAATCTCCTTTCAAGCCGCTGTAAAACTGCGGTATGTGAGTCAGATAATAAGAAAAAAGAATTTTAGCGACAGGAGTGTATAAAGACATACATGACTTAGCTAAAATTCTTTTTTCTGTATTAGGTGACCGCAGAGCGCGGTTTTACCCTATATTTTCATCTTGTAGAAAGACCGATATACAAACACCAATCCCAACAATAAGAAGAAAATACCTAAGCCCAGAGATACACATCTCGGAGCCGCTACGGCCATCTCAACCGCCAACAAACCGAACAACGTCGTAAATTTGATAATCGGGTTGAGAGCAACGGAAGACGTATCTTTGAACGGATCGCCGACCGTATCGCCGACAACGGTAGCGTCATGCAGCGGCGTGCCTTTCTCGTTCAAATCAACTTCAACCACTTTCTTGGCGTTATCCCATGCACCGCCGGCATTTGCCATAAACAGCGCTTGGAACAAACCAAATACGGCAATTGAAATCAGATAGCTTGCAAACAGATTTGCATCAAAGCAGGCAAAAGCAATCGTAAAAGAAAAGATTACGATAAAGATGTTAAACATACCCTTTTGCGCATAAATTGTGCAAATCTTGACCACTTCCTGAGAGTCTTTCTGCGAAGCCGCTTTCTTACCGCTCAGTTTGATATGTTTTTTAATAAAATCAACTGCACGATAAGCACCGGTTGAAACCGCCTGCATTGAAGCGCCGGAGAACCAGTAAATCACTGCACCGCCGAGAATAAGGCCGAACAGAACTTGCGGATCCAGCAGATTCAGTTTCAGGTTAAGCAACAGGATAATTGAGAAAATCATCGTTGTAGCACCGATAACGGCCGTACCGATAAGCACCGGCTTAGCCGTTGCTTTAAAGGTATTTCCGGCACCGTCATTGGCCTCGAGCAAATGTTTGCCCTGCTCAAAATTCGGTTTAAAGCCGTATTTTTTCTCAATATCTTTGTCAACGTTCTTAATACCTTCAATCTGAGAAAGCTCAAAAACAGATTGGGCATTGTCGGTTACCGGGCCATAGCTGTCTACGGCAATCGTAACCGGCCCCATGCCGAGCATACCGAAAGCTACCAGACCGAAAGCAAACACTGTCGGATAAACCATAAAGCTGTCCAAACCGGATTGGGCGGTAAAGAACGCAACCACCATCAAACCGACCATAACGATACCCTGCCAAAAAGCCGAGAAATTACCGGCAACGATACCGGAAATAATGTTCAGAGAAGCACCGGCCTCACGACTGGATTTGACAATTTCCTGAACATGTTGGGATTTTGACGAAGTAAAGATTTTGGTAAATTCCGGAATCAAAGCCGCAGCCAAAGTACCGCAGCTGATAATCAGAGAAAGTCTCCACCACAAATCCGGGCTGAGATCACCAATCATCACATAAGAAACACCGAAAGTAACGGCAATCGAGATAATGGAAGTAAACCAAATCAGGCTGGTCAACGGCTTTTCAAAATCAAAAAATTCCTTTTTGCCGTAAAGGGCGGAAGAAACTTTGTTATTAATCCAGTAAGAAACCAGCGAAGTAATAATCATCAGGAGTCTCATTGCAAAAATCCAGACAATCAGACGAGCCTGAAAATCAACACCGTTCGGCATCAGGGTCAAATCACCGTTCGGAGCATACATCATACCGGCACCCAGAACGATAAAACTGATAAGAGCCACACCGGTAACGCCGTAAGTCTCAAAACCATCGGCGGTCGGACCGACGGAATCGCCGGCATTATCACCGGTACAGTCAGCAATCACACCCGGATTGCGGGCATCATCTTCACCGATTTTGAAAATAATCTTCATCAAATCTGCACCGATATCGGCAATCTTGGTAAAGATACCGCCGCAAATACGCAAAGCCGCCGCACCTAAAGATTCGCCGATGGCAAATCCGATAAAGCAGGCACCGGCGCTTTCTTTCGGCACAAACAAAAGAATGGCAATCATCATAATCAGCTCAACGCAAATCAGCAAAACGCCGATAGACATGCCGGAACGCAGCGGCAGGCTCATAACCTTATAAGCCTTGGCTTCCAAAGAAGAAAAGGCCGTGCGGGCATTGGCGTAATTGTTAATGCGCATACCGAACCAGGCCACTGAATAAGACCCGAGAATACCGAGAACCGACCAGGAAAGGATCGTCAGCACTTTCGGCATCGGCGTTGCGTTGAGATAATAGAAATAGTAGAAAATACAAACCGCAATAAACAATTCCAGAAGCAAAAGCAGTTTAGCCTGTTGTTTCATATAGGTTTTGCAGGTCGCATAAATCAGTTCCGATACTTTCAGCATGGCTTCGTGAGCCGGCATTTTTTTGATTTTAAGAAATTCATACAAACCAAAAAGCATACCGAGAACACAGATACTCATGCCGTAAAACAAAATCTGCGATCCCAGGACGGAATAACCGAAGATATTGTATTCCACGTCCAAAGACGGAATTTTGAGGTCGATTTCTGAAGCATACGCCCCTTGAACCACCCCGACCAGTGCCAGCATCAAGGCACCGGCAAAAGTCTTAAATTTTTTCAAACCAAACATATGATTTTCCTTATAGATTGATACCAACAAACCAACGAAAACCCTAACGGATTCCCGCCGTGGTTCTGCCCGTTATCTTATTATTTCTTTCTAAACAATAGGTTAAGAATCGACAAATATAATCTTTCCGCCCCAACCTCAAAATTATTGTTGGAAAAGAAAAAGATTTATTTTGGAATCAATTCTTTGCCGTGTTAATATAATTATGTACGATTTTGAGGAGAAAAAAGATGAGAAAATTATTAATGTTGGGATTGTTGCTTGCTGTCGGCGCCTGCGCTGCTTCTGAACCCAAAATAAAAGAAACCTACCCCTACGGCATGAATGAAAAAGAGTGGAATCAGCTTTCCATTAAAGATAAAGCTGCCATCCGCCGTGATTTTTACTTTTATGAAAAAGGCTCAACCTCTTTCGTTAACCCGAAACTGGAAATCGAAGGCCGGCAAGACAGCAGCCAAAGTGTTTTCTTAAAACAAGAACCCAAACATCCGCAGTAATCAAAAAAATAAAATCCCGTTAAAACGGGATTTTATTTTATCTGCCGCGTACATTATTCATTGCCAACTGCAGAGTATTTCCGTTCTGACGATTCGTTGCCGTAAACTTGCCCTTAAACTTATTGGCACGATTCATCAGCCCGTTATAATCGCTGCTTTTTTTGCCGTTCTTTTTATGATTCTTATTGATAAAATCAACCCGGGCTTTAACCATATGATCATAAAAATATTGCTCATTCAAAGCCTTATCGGAAATACCGTTGGCCAGCTCCAAAATCTTATCCGTATTACGAACATTTTTGCGCCCGCGCGCTTCATAAATCCCGTTGGCAATAATATCGGATGCCGTTTTCGACGAATGGTTAACCCTGATGTCAAACAACAATAATGCAATGCTTTCATTCTTAAAATCGCCGATTCGATAATGATCATAAAAATCACGTTTATAAATCAGCTCGCATTGCTCCTTATTCAGTTTTTTAATATTTTTTGCAGTCGGAAAATCAAGTTTCTGCGCCAATTCTTTATTATTCCGCCAAAAGCTGTTTAATGTCACGCTGGTAATTCCCATTTGCGTCGGATAATCCCATGCCACATTACGATAACCGCCTTCATGCTTAAAAATAATCCCCATAAAGCGCTGAAATTTCTCATCATCCAAACCGTATTTTTTTCTGATTTCTTTCGGAAGTTTGCCTGTTTTTGAAACTTCTGCTACCGTTTTTTTACTTTCTTTGCTTTTTTTATCAGACTTAACTTGTTCATTTTTCTCGGAAGGCTGCTTCTCTGCATCTGTCAGAAACGCCTCAGTTTCAACATCGGCAAAAATATCCTCTTCTTCTGCACTGCTCTCTGCCGGCATAAGTTTTTCGGTTTTATCTTTTTCTTTTTGCTTATTCAGCAACTGCTGGCCTGCATACATTCCGCCGCCCAGTGTTAATGTCGTTAAAGCAGCACCGATAACCGTCTTTTTTGCCAGATTACAAAAACGCTCTGCCCCGATTTTAATTTTTTGAACTTTATCGGAACTTTCTAACAAAATTTTTGTTTCATTAAACGCCGATTTGGCACCTTTGGCCAAAAATGCAGTAAACTCTGCCGCTTTTTCTTTGGCTTTTTCCAAAAGATAACGATTATACGCTTCTGACATAGCCTCAATATTGTCCAACCCGAGTTCGGTTAGCTGCCCGTTTCCGATTCCGCATTCATTTATCTTTTGGGTATAAGCCGCCGCCCGCCGATAATCGCGATAAGCCGCCTGCATAATCTCGCCGGCCATTTGGCTGTCCCTTTTATCGCTGTCCCGATCATCAAAAGGCACAACAAAAGTTCCGCCGTTAAACAAAATCTTCCGCGGCACAAGACCTGCTTCTTTATACCGTTTAATATCCCGATACTGCCGACTGAAATAATCCTTGATAAATTTCTCCTTTGCCTCGGGAACACTTAAAGAACTTCTGATATAAAAACACGGAATAACCACCGCCTGGTTATCAATTCTCATAACCTGCGGCATCATATTATACCGGGCATATTCCTGCTTCAAAAACCGGGATACGGCATCATCTGGAACCTTTTGCGCATTCTTGCTCATAAAATCTTTCTCCGCCATATGCTTATATTAGAGATATTATAGCAAAGCCTGCGTCGGGAATCAATAAAAAAGGGCCGCAAAAACGGCCCCTCATTATTCTTCAAACCGATCAAAAAGCATTTTTAATTCTGCTATTTTTTCGGCTTTAGCCTCCTCGTTATCAAACGATTGTGCCACACAAGCCTGTAAATGCCGGTTTAAAATATTACTCTCCACGGCGCGGATTGCCGATCGGATTGCTTTTAACTGGATCAAAATCTCCGGACAATACCGATTCTCCGCAATCATCTTTTTCACACCTTCCAGCTGGCCGAGAATCCGGTTCAGCCTCGGCAATTCTGCTTCATGATTCGGATGCCCTGAAAAATCTTGTTCTTCAGACATTTCCTTACGCCTTATGACAAGAGCATTTCTCGCTGCATTTATGCTCTTCATTGCAATGACAATCGTCGCCGCAGGTGCAATGTTCGTTGCATCCGCAACCTTCTCCGCACTGATGTGTTTCATCACAAGTGCAGTTATCACCGCAGGTACAGTTTGGATTTTTACATTTCGGATTATTACAGTTTCTCATCTTATTCTCCTTATTTTAACAATATACCCCCACAGGGTACAATTACAATATACCCCGGCATGGTATAAAAGTCAATAGTCTTTACGATTACAAACTTGAAAAAACTCAACCTCATCTTATATCCGTCAAAAACAAAGGAGAAAAAAATGCATTTTTTAAGACCGGCCGACGAACGTGGCCACACCCAGACTGAATGGCTCGACAGTTATCACAGTTTTTCTTTTGGAAACTATTATGATCCGCAATTCATGGGTTTCAGCGACCTCCGCGTCATCAATGATGATATTGTAGAACCCGGACGGGGCTTTGAAATGCACCCGCATAATAATATGGAAATCATCACGGTCGTACTGAGCGGTGCCTTGGAGCACAAAGACAGCTTGGACTCCGGCTCGGTTATCCGCTCGGGAGAAATCCAGAAAATGACAGCCGGCAGCGGTATTTTGCATAGTGAATTCAATCCCTCGGTTAAAGAACAAGTACATTTTTTGCAAATCTGGATCATGCCGGATTTAAGAGATCTGCATCCTGATTATCTGCAAAAGAAATTTCCAGAAAAAGAACTGAAAAACCGGCTGTATCTGATTGTTTCGCCTGATGGCATCGGCGATTCCGTTCAAATTCATCAAAATACCAAAATTTATCAATGCCTGCTCGACGCCGGACAAACGGTAAAATATAAAATCTCCGCAGACCGCGCCGTCTGGCTTCAAATTGCCGCCGGTTCCGCCTCCCTGAATAACACACCGCTGGTTGCCGGCGACGGTTATGCAATATGGGATGAAGACACGGAAATTCAAATCCGAGGTATTGACCGGCAAAGCAATATTTTGCTATTCGATTTAAGCAAATAACGCCTTTAACTCTCCATACTGGCCGGAAAGACAGGTTGATATTTTCTGGCGCGGGTTTATCTGACAAGTATCATAACAAAGGAGGATAAAATGTACACACCGGCTCCGGGAGACAAAGTAGAAATCAAAGATTTTTCCAACCGTCCGTTTCAGGAAGACGACGAAAAAAACTTTTTTATAAAAACCATTGCCGAAGAAAAACTGATTGATACAGCCGCCGGCCTCGATGATGAAGAAGAGTTTGAAAAAGATATGCTCAATTACGGTGACTTTGAAGACCTGCCCGACAGCGACCGGGAAACCATCTGCCGCAGCAAAGGTATAAACATAAATAACTGCCTCAAATTATAACCGTCCTCACCGGTATACTAACCTCTCTCTCCTAAAGCAGCAGGGTTTCATCCGGATTATTTTCGACGCATTTTGCGGATTCGTTCTTTAACCTCCGGCGAAACACGGAAAGATTCGCAAATTTTCTGCAGAGTTTTGTTAAAACTCTAGTCATCCAGGCCTGATTTCTCCAAATAATCTGCCGTTTGTACCGGAAATTTAATAAAACATTCCGCCGCCAACCAGGCCTTTGCCATTTTCACATAATACCCCGCAGGTTCAGATTTATCCAATATCTCAAATATCTGCCCGAGATATTTTTCTTCAATAAAAAACCAAAGCAACGCCACCAGACCGAAACGGATTTCAAATTCCTTGTCAGAAAGAAGATATTTTTGCAGCCATATCCATCCGACTTCTTGATTTTTCTTCAAAACTTTAAAACTTGAGCAACAACAATCACACACAGACCAGCTGTTAATCTTGGGCACAAAATTTTCAATATACGGACAAACAATCTCCCATTCCGCTTTGGCATATCCCATAACCATCCCCTGCAGCATAAGGCTTTCCATATAAGTCTCATCCGGATCAGCCAAATAGCCTTGCCAATCGTCAGCCGCAATTTTCTGCGCCAGTTTCCGCAATTTGGGAAGTCTGACACCCAATACATTTTCAACCCCCGGAAGCAGCGCCGCCGAAAATTTCCGATACCCGTCCTCTGCCAACTGCTCCAAATTTTCCCTGATTTTTTCTTTATATGCTTTCATACCTTTTTATCCCCAGAAATTATACTGTCTTGATAAATTCCTGCCAAGAATTATCTTATACTAATAAAAAATTTTTTCAGAGAACAAAATGCCGTTAACATTTAATTTAACAAAACAAACTTTGGAAATGGAACTCAGCGGAAATTTTTCGAGCTATGACAATGAAACTGAAAAAACTGCTCTGTTCAATGCTGCTGCCAAAGCCAGAAACATTTTGGTAAAGACTTCTGGTCTGGAACGCTGGGACTCCACATTGGTCGTGGTCTTATATGAACTGGCCAAACGTGCCGACAAACAAAAAACATCTTATGATTTTTCCTCTCTCCCCGAAAACTTGCACCGTTTGGTCTCCCTGGCTTTGGAAGTCGACCGCAACCCGCCTTCGCCGCCAAGCCGCACAACACCGTGGCTGGAAGCCTTGGGCGGCTGGGGACTGAACATATATACGGGTTTTATCAGCGGCTTAAAATTCCTCGGACGCCTCCTAACCTCAATCGGACGTTTTCTGACCGGAAAAGCCGTTATGCGCCCGGTAGACTTTTTATTCGCCCTGGAAGACTGCGGTTACCGCGCCGTTGCAATTGTTTCTCTGGTCAGTTTTATGGTCGGATTGATTCTGGCCTTTGTCGGTGCCATCCAACTGCAAACTTTCGGTGCGCAGATTTATGTTGCCAGCCTGGTAACCATCGGCATGACCAGAATCATGGGCGCCATCATGGCCGGAATCATCATGGCCGGCCGCACCGGCGCTTCTTACGCCGCGGCCATCGGCACAATGCAGGTCAACGAAGAAATAGACGCTCTAAAAACCATGGGCATCCCGGTTACCGATTTTCTGGTTTTGCCCCGCACTTTAAGCCTTCTCATCACCATGCCGGTACTAACGGTTCTGGCTGATTTTATGGGCATATTCGGAGGAACTTTTGTCGGAACGGTCATGCTGGATATATCCCTGCAGGAATATATCAAATTCTCGGTTGACACTTTTGAATTAGACAATTTTTTGGTCGGTGTCTTTCACGGTTTCTTATATGGGATGATCATTTCTCTTTGTGGGTGCTACTACGGCGTCAACTGTGGACGCAATGCCGATAGCGTCGGTATGGCAGCTACCAAATCCGTTGTCTCGGCAATCGTCTGGATGATTGTCGTAACCGGCATACTTACATTTATCTTCAAGGTTTTGGGAATATGAATAAGCAGCAACCGGAAATAGAAGTAAACAATCTGACCTTGGGATACGGAAACTTTACTCTGATGAAAGACATCAGTTTCCAAGTCAACAAAGGCGACATATTCATCATTATGGGAGCCAGCGGCGGCGGCAAAAGCACACTGCTGAAGGCCCTGACCGGATTATTAGAGCCGTTTAGCGGACAAATCTGCATCGGCGGCACGGATTTTACCAAAGCTTCGCCACAGCAACGTAACCAAATTATGCAACGTTGCGGCATATTATACCAGAGCGGCGCCTTGTTCAGCTCAATGACTTTGGCAGAAAACATTGCTCTGCCGTTGCAAAGATACACCTCTTATTCGCCAAAATTAATCAGCGAACTTGTGTCTTTGAAACTGGCACTCGTCGGACTGACCGGATTTGAAGATTACTACCCTTCAGAAATCAGCGGCGGAATGAAAAAACGCGCCGGGCTTGCCCGTGCTCTGGCTCTTGATCCGAAAATTGTTTACTTCGACGAACCTTCCGCCGGACTTGATCCGATAAGTTCAAAATTGCTTGACGATCTGATCTTGGACCTAAACCAAAGCTTGGGCACAACCATTGTTGTTGTAACCCACGAACTCGATTCGATATTTGCCATCGGCAGCAACTCGATCTTTCTGGATGCCGACACCAAAGGCATTTCCGGCCGCGGCAATCCCAAAGAACTATTAAAAAACACCCAAAACCCCAAACTTCGCGAATTTTTAACGCGTGGAGGAGAAAAAAATGCCTAAACAACCCAACAAAACCCTGATCGGACTTTTTATTGCCGCCGGTATTGCCATCATTGTCATCACGGCCGGCATATATATCAAAACGCGCCTGTCAGGCAATAAACAAAACACCGTTGTAATGTATTTTGAAGAATCAATCAAAGGCCTAAACGTCGGTTCTGCAGTTATATTTAAAGGGGTAGAAATCGGAAACGTTACCAAAATCGGCATTTTCGCCAATCCGGATTCAATGGATTTCAGCATTGCCGTCTATGCAGAACTGAACAACCAGAACATCAGAGCCATTGCAGAATATCGCGACAAGAAAAAACTTCTTGAAAAAATGATAGAAAAAGGTCTCCGTGCCCGTTTAACCACCAAAAGTTATGTAACCGGCCAGCTAATGATTGAATTTACCATTTTACCAAATGCTTCGGCTTTTGCCCAAACCAACCGCCAGGGTTACCTGGTCGTACCGACAACCTTATCATCGCTGGCTGAACTGTCCAGAGACCTGCAAAGTCTGCCGGTCAAACAAAGCATTGACAGCTTCAACAAATTCTTTACAAACCTGAACAATCAAATGCCGCAGGTTGAAAGCATCATTGATAAAATTGATTCCTTAATGGGCAACAACCCGCGCGCCGTAACCGGAACTTTGTATAACCTAAACCAAACCATGACCAGCATTCGCGAGGCTTCCGACTCTTTCCGCAACCTGACAGACTACCTGGAACGCCATCCGGAAGCCCTTTTGAAAGGAAAAGAGAAATGAAAAGATTAATAAGCCTGTGTGCATTCTTTCTTCTTTGCGGCTGTATCGGGTTCACAGAAAGCCCGCCGTCCCAGTTTTACATGCTCAAAACCGTCCCGGCCGACCCGATAAGCCAAGTACGACTAAACATCGGCATTCAAGAAGTCCAGATTCCCGAATATATCAAGCGTCCGCAAATCGTAACAATTGAAAACACGGTTGAATATAATATATCAGAATTCAACCGCTGGAGCTCGTCCTTATCCGGCATTATTCGTCGCACGCTGGCATCCGATATGGCTTATCTGCTGCCAAAATCGTTCATAAAACCAAGCAGCATCATAAGTGATAATTACAATCACACCATATCACTGGAAATCAACCGACTGGACGGCGAATTTGATAAAAATGCCACACTGGAAGCCTGGTGGTATATTCTAAATCGTAACGGACAAATCATCTACCGAGGACAGACAAGCCTGTCTCGACCGGCCGGAGACAACTATGAAGAATTTGTCTCTGCTCAAAGCCTGCTTTTGGCAGAAATGGCCCGCCAAATTGCCGCAAAAATAATTACGTTGCACTAACCGCAAAATGCCCCGTTTTTGCAACGGGGCATTTTTAAGCTTAACTTTTAACTATCGGGATTTCCAAAATATCAAACAAACGTTTTAATCGCTTAATCATCAAATATCTCGCCAGAGGCATAATAATTTTCTCCAACTTTAAAAAAGTCCAAGACTTATAATTTTCAAAACTTTTAAGATCAGTATAATGCAAAAACTTATGACCGCCCTTAATCTGAACAATAAAATTTTTCAAATTAAAATCATAAAAAAACACATCATGCTCAACCAAACTATAGCTGAAATGCCATATTTGACTTACAATCTCATCATCAAGCGGGCCTTTGGACAAGTAATAATCCAACGATTTTGAATAACTTCCGTCATCATCACGAAGCAGCTCACAAACAAGTCCTTTTCCCAGATTCGTATCAACCGGTTTCTGATCATAAGTAATAAGGTACTCTTCTATATACAACCGAACCAAAAAATATGTTTTTAACTCTTTTTCAAGCACGGCATTATCTTTGGGGCGCACGGCAACTTTAATACATTTATTAGGATCTTCGGGATGCTCAAAACATATCCTGGTCGCCCCTTTCCCGATAAACTTACTTAGCCTCAACATAAATTCCGTATCCCGTAAACTTTCACAAAATGTAATTATAATTACATTTAAAACTAAGATGTCAACCCCTAATCTAGAAACATGAATAGAGAAAAAGCAGAAAAAATATCACAGAGAGTGGTTGAGCTTCTTGAACAAAAACGGATTGAACGCAAAATTACAAAATTGCAAATATCCCAAGAAACAGGAATCAGCCGTACAGCCATTACTTTGATGGTTAGCAAAAGAAACAGCCCGACATTGCGCACGTTAATGATGGTTGCTTCATCTGTCGGCGTCGACTTAAAAGAAATTATCGCCAAAGCAGAAAAGTCAATTAATTAATTTCAGATTTTATTTATAAAAAATTCACCTAGAAACCTTTGATAAACATCATAATACCGCCTGATATCAGACGGTATTCATTACTCATAACTCCTGCGACTAAAGCGGAAAATTGTTCAGATAAAAACTGGCAAGGAGCAGAAGGCCAAGTGGCAAAACAACTTTTTCAAACGGAAAATGAGCATACCCGCCGTTTCTGGCCTTCATCCACTGATAAAATTTTTGCGAATAAATATAAATAAGCATCCCAAGCAGAGCGCTGAACAAAATCGGATCAAGATAAAAAACATACCAGATAACATGAGGCTGATAAATAACTTCGCTGATATAAATAAAACCGATCATTCCTACGGAAAGCAACATTAAAAGAAAATCCCGCCCCCAAAAATGCCAGTTTTTACTATCAAAAAATTTAATGCACCAATAGCCGAGAAGAGTCAGCAAAGCCCCTGCCCACAAGCCGACAACAGAGTCTTCAATGCCGAGCCTCCGGGCAATGCCGATGGAAGCGCCAATGGCAACGGTACAAACGGCACAGGCCGGATTAGCAAAGGCCTGTACCGGATAAAGAATAAAAGTCAATAAGGATAATATAAGATTTTTCATAATTGCCTCTTTTGTAATATATCAATTATAATATATAGATTATAAACTATATATTATAATTGTCAAGATTTAATTTTATAATGCTTCCTCCTTGACTTTTAATCAAAGAACGATAAATTTTGAAACGTTCAGAAAATTATTAATTAATAAAAATTATCATTATGGAAATTTATAAGGAATATTTATCGCCTTGTTGGTGGGACGGACGCTTCGTAAAAATTAACATCAAATGTTCTTTGATGTATAAAATTTTGGCATTGGAATTTGGTTCAAAAACCATGTGGCAGGAAAGACAATGGTTCTTTTTTATGGATAAGCAGATGCGGATATCCCTACACTCTTTCGCAACGATTGAAAACGAAATTTTTACCGGTCATCCTTTTTTCAAACTGGTTATGGAAAATGAGCCGGTTTCTGAAAGCGATTTTCCGGAAGCTTCTCTGGTGTATGAAACCTTTTATCAAGATCCGGTCGGCTACGGTGCAACTACCGGCAATAACTTCTACAGCTGTTTTAACGCATTAATGCTCCCGCCGTTTCAAAACCAAACCGGATATTGTATCGGCGGCATATATTTTCGAACGGAACTTGATGAAAATTTTCAAAAAAAGAAAACTGAGAATTATCTGGTTACACCGGAAGAATTTTGTGCAAAGATCTCATGGAAGCATCTGGTAAAATATGCCAAGCCATACAATGCTTATTTTGCCGCGGCACGGGTAAAACAATATCCGGACAAGATTTTTGCCGGAAGGAAAGTTGTTCCGTTGTATATTGCGAACATCTGCGTCGGGGCCGAGCTTCTTGACAGCAAAGAAAAGCCTTATTGCAGGGAATATATGTCCTTTAAAGATTACATGTCCCTATTGTAAAAAAAAGCCGGAAGTTTTTCCGGCCTTTTTACTTTTAAAATAACCTCTTAAAAAGATGTTTAATCTTTCCCCTAAATGTCAACCTTGCTTTCTCCCATTGGACAAACGAATAAAGAACCGGATAGAGCTTGTCATTGATCTGAAAAACACAATGATAATTTTTCAGTTTATATTTTCCTTCGTCAACCAGGTCAGCACATCCCTTGGATACAGCATAAAGCTTGGCATTGCCGCTTTCATCCAAAAGAAGATAAGCATTGTCAAAAGTAATAATGTTTTTTCCTTCTGCAAAAAATTTATAAGCCCCGACTTTGGGAACAAAACCGTAAATTTTCATCTTGTTATTACAATCATCAACGGTTATCAACTCTGCTTTAGCAGGACTGCCGTAACGATAAATATCAAAATATCCGTCACTTCTTTCAACAACAATCTTTTCATCACAGACAAAATACGGTTTACCATATTGCTTCTGAACCAGATTAAAAGGCTCCGGAGTCAAAAAGAACATGGTATAATTTTCTCCCGGAAAATCTTTCAGATAGAAATTCTTTCTTGCAGCAAAAGCATTATAACTGTCTGCTTTTCCCAAGCATTCATCCTTATCCAAGAATTTATTTTTTCTCAGATACCAAAGCCCGTCTTTCTGATATATCAGACACTTAGCATAACTTTTAACATCGGAACAATGCTTCGGTGTTCGATGCAATTCATCATTCTCTATCCAGAAAAAGCAAAAATCTTTCTCTGAATCTCCCGCTTTTGCCTCCGTCAAAGATTGATCAACCGTAACAGTAATACCCTCGTCCAGCTTTTCAAACTTTTCCAATTTACTGTCCCATAGCCATAAAATATTCAGGCCGGCAGCTTTTGTAATAATAAAATGTTTCATGACATAAAAATATTTAATTTGACATAATCTTTCTCTAACCTGCCAAAAGTAACATAAGGCGCCAAACAAGTCAACACGACTTGAAACCCCAAAATCAGGTTTTATATCTTGATTGTTGCAAGGAGGATAATATGGAAAAAATATTTTTAACAAATGGCATCCGACATTTCATCAACCAATTGGAAACAGCAGGAGGAAAACCGCTCTACGAACTCACTCCGGAAGAGGCTCGAAAAGTCTTGCTCAACGTTCAGAACACCAAAGTTAAAATACCTGATATTCAAAGTGATACCATTGAAATTAACACCACAAACAAACGAAAAATGTCAATAAAAATTATACGGCCGCAAAAAAACAAAAAACGACTGCCCGTAATATTTTATATCCACGGCGGCGGATGGGTTATGGGCAATGATCGCACCCATGCCCGCCTAACGGCAGAATTGGCCGTAAAAACACAGGCCGTTGTCGTTTTTCCGATTTATACCCCGTCCCCGGAAGCGCAGTTTCCTGAAATAACGGACGACTTGTTTATCGCTTTGCAGCATATTTCCGCTTCAGCCGACAAATACAATATTGATACGACTCGTCTGGCCGTAGCCGGAGACAGTGTCGGCGGCAACATGGCCATAGCCCTGTGTCTGTTGGCAAAGAAAAACGAAAATAATCCCCCAATCACATGTCAGGCGTTGTTTTATCCGGTAACCAATGCCGCCTTTGACAATTCCTCCTACCAAACATACGCTGACGGTCCCTGGCTGACAAAAAAGGCCATGGAATGGTTTTGGATGCAATATGCCCCGAATGAAAAAGACCGACAGAATATTCTGGCAAGCCCTCTGCAGGCAAAGCCTGATGAGTTGAAAGGACTGCCTCCGGCTTTGATTATAACGGATGAAAACGATGTTTTGCGCGATGAAGGAGAAGCCTTTGCCCAAAAATTAAATAAAGCCGGCGTTGATGTCGTTTCTCTAAGATTTGCCGGAACGATTCATGACTTTATGATGTTAAATCCCCTGGCCGAAACACCGCCGAGCCGGGCCGCCGTCATCTTGGCCGCCGCATATCTGCATCAGGCACTGCATAGCCAGGACATACTTTTCTGAAATTGCCCGGACAAAACAACTTAAGAATGGCGTACCCGGAGGGATTACTCTGCGCTATAGCTTGAGTTGCACAGGCGCTCATACGCTTCCGCGTACCGACGTTCTCCCGCCCGCCTTTCGCTGGTAGTCAAACCCACTTCTCCGTGGGTTCAAATCCACCGACACCCAACATAAATAAAAGCCACTCGCTAAAGGAGTGGCTTTTATTTATGGCGTACCCGGAGGGATTCGAACCCACGACCCTCGGCGTCGGAGGCCGATACTCTATCCAACTGAGCTACGGGTACACAAATTGTCGCAAATAGTATTACAACAAAATTTTCAATAATTCTACAAAAAAAGTCATTTATCTCAATTTTTTCTTGACTTCTAGCAAATTTGTAGTTATTAACAAGCCAACAGGTTTATTTTATGGTTAAGACAAAGGATTATAACAATGGCTAAAAAATGTGATATCGCAGGAACCGGCGCTATGAGCGGAAACAACGTTAGCCACGCTAACAACAAAACCCGCCGCCGCTTTTTGCCGAATTTGCAGAATGTTTCCCTGTTGAGTGAAACATTGGGCAAAATCTTCAAACTTAAAGTTTGTTCCAAAACGCTGCGCTCCATTGAGCACAACGGCGGTTTGGATGCTTACTTGGAAGCTACTTCTAATACAAAACTGACGGAAGAAGCAATCAAAATCAAAAAATCAATTGCAAAAAGCAAGGCAGCTGCTGCCGAATAAACGCTTCTTTCAGAAGATTTCAGACAAGAACCTCTCAGGAGGTTCTTTTTTTATCCCCATAATTAACAGGCTGTGCAAAATCTCCGCCAAAATTCTTTGTATTTTACAAAAATCTCCGCTATAAAAAGTCAGATTAAAAAACATCAGGACTGTCATAAATTATGGAAAACATCGATACCTCAAAACTGCCGCAGAATATTGAAGCCGAACAAGCCCTGCTCGGCGCCCTGCTTGCCAACAACAAAGCTTTTGAAAAAATCTCCGAATTCTTAAGACCGGAACATTTTGCCGACCCTGTCCATGCCAAAATTTATGACATTATTTCCAAACTCATCAGCAAGGGCCACATCGCCGACGTTATTACGCTGAAAAACTATTTTGAGCAAGAAGGCCTGCTGGACGAGGTTGGCGGCTACAAATATTTGGTGCAACTTGCCGACAGCTCCTCTCCGCTGACCAATGCCGAATATTATGCTCAGTTTATTTATGACAAATATCTGCGGCGCGAACTCATCAATACCGGATTTGAAATTGTAAACGAGGCTTCCAAAGAAGACCTTGACACCAACGCGTTTGAACAAATAGAAAATGCGGAGAAAAAACTGTTCGAACTTTCCAACCAGGGTGACACCCGCGGCGGCTTCATTGACTTTTCCGAGGCTCTGAACAACTCTCTGCACCTGATCGCCGAAGCCTATGAAAAAGAAGGAAAAATTTCTGGGCTCCCGACTTCTCTGGATGCTCTTGACTATATGATCGGCGGTTTGAATAAGTCAGACCTGATAATCATCGCCGGCCGTCCGGCCATGGGAAAAACCGCTCTGGCTACCAATATCGCTTATAATGTTGCCGAATATATGGCCAATAATAAAAACCTGGATCCCAAAATGCGCGGAGTCGCCTTCTTCTCGCTGGAAATGTCCGCTGACCAGCTGGCCAGCCGTATTCTTTCCACCGTTACCCAGACCAACGGCAAAAAAATGCGCAACGGCGAACTCGACAAAGCCGAATTCATGCGGATTGCCGCCGCCGTGCAGGAACTGGAACAAATTCCGCTTTATATTGATGACACTCCGGGGTTAAACATCAACACCATTCGGACGCGTGCACGCCGGCTGCGCCGTAACAAAGGACTCGGAGCAATCGTCATAGACTACATCCAGCTGATTACCGGTTCCGGCAGCAAAAAGAACGAAGGCAACCGCGTTCAGGAACTTTCAGAAATCTCCCGCGGATTAAAAATTCTCGCCAAAGAATTAAATGTGCCGGTTATCGCCCTTTCGCAGTTAAACCGCGGAGTCGAGCAGCGTGACGACAAACGCCCCGTCATGTCCGACCTGCGTGAATCCGGGTCTATTGAACAAGACGCCGATATCGTTATGTTTGTCTACCGCGAAAATTATTACATTCAAAATGAGGAACCCAAACAAAAAGCCGGAGAAACGCCGGAACATTTCCAAAAACGCCAGGAAGAATGGGAAGAACGCGTCCGCCGCACCAAAAATATCGGTGAAGTCATCATCGGCAAACAGCGTCACGGTTCAACCGGAACCGTCCAGCTTTTCTGGAACGGCGAATTTGCTCAGTTCGGCAACCTTGCCAAAGACGAATACCTGCCTGAACAGGCACGAGATTAAAAATTCGCCCTCAATTTGTCATCAATGCTTTCCGCATTTGCAGCCGGCATGTTTTTTGCCGGTTTTCTTGCAACAGTCATCGCCGCGCCCGCAATGGCAAACATCATCATCTCCGCAGTTTCCACCGCACGAACACCCGTCTCCGCCGCCGCAACAACAGGAATCTTCGGCCTGAGTCTTAGCATAATATTCAAACTCGCCACTGCCGTCCGGATTAAAATGCGCCGAAAAACTACCGGAACTAAAGCTCAATTTTCCCGATTCGGAAGTATCTTCATCCAAAATCCGCCCTTCAACAATTGCCTTTTGCATTTTTTCGAGCTTTTTCTTTTTTCCTTCACAACAGGCGCAACCCGAGCTTTGGATCGGGGTAGAGATTAACATTTTTGCCAGCCATCCGAACATTTTACTTTCTCCTTAAAATCATTTATTGTATTATAGCGTCAATTCATTAAAAAAGAGGAAAAAGATTTGCAGGAACGCTTTTGGGAACATAAAAAACTCGCCGACTTTACGGAAGACGAATGGGAAGCCGTTTGCATGAACTGCGGAAAATGCTGTCTGCTCAAACTGGAAGACGAAGACAGCGGAGAAATTTTTTATACAAACGTCGTCTGCCGTTATTTTGACCGAAATAACTGCCGCTGCACCTGCTATCGGGAGCGCTGCACACTGGTTCCGACCTGCCTGAAACTGACCAAAGAAAATGTCGATAAAATCAGCTGGATGCCGCAAACCTGCGCCTATCGTTATCTGGCAGAAGGCAAAGGACTGCCGGCCTGGCATCCGTTACTGAACAACGGAAGGATTCCCGATGAATACACAATCAAAAATTACTGCGTTCCAGAAACCGAAGTCAAAGAAGATGAGCTTGAAGACCATATAATCGGGGATGAAAATGAACAATAAAGATTATCTTTTGGAAGAAGCTTATGATCCCCAATCCCGATACAAAGACCTTTCCCGATTCGAACCGGAGTTCTGGAAAAAGAAAAAACTATCGGAAATGAGCAAAGAAGAATGGGAGCTTCTGTGCGACGGTTGCGGAAAATGCTGCCTGAACAAACTGGAAATAAAGGGAAAAATAAAGTTTACCAACACCCGCTGCCGCTTTTTGGATAGTCAAAGCTGTTTGTG
This sequence comes from uncultured Alphaproteobacteria bacterium, assembly GCA_944390885.1. Classification (GTDB taxonomy): domain Bacteria; phylum Pseudomonadota; class Alphaproteobacteria; order RF32; family CAG-239; genus MGBC133411. The sequence goes on along the minus strand of CALXRP010000001.1, from coordinate 156,354 downwards.
CCAAATTTATTATCACCGCTTTGAAAAAGTCCCCGACTGCCGCGACATTGACCTCGCTGCCATTCGAGAAAAACCCCGCTGGCTGCCCAAAACCTGCGCTTACTGGCTGTTGGACAACGGTTTTGATTTGCCGGACTGGCATCCGCTGAAAACCGGCCGCGCTGACAGCGTCCATCAGGCCAAAATGTCATTAAAAGATAAAGAAACCGTCTCCGAAACAGGAATAGAAGATTATGAAAATTACATTGTTGACTGGCCGGACCTTTAATTATGCCGAAGCTCTGGGCTACGACATCAAAGTCGTCAAATCGCCCCGCGCCAGCAAATTAATATTAAAAATAGACAACAAAGAACGGATTCCTGTTTTAACCATTCCGCGCTATTGTTCAAGCAAACGCGCATTGGAATTTGTCCGCAGCAATCAGGGATGGATAGATTCCTGTTTAGAAAAGCTTCCGCAGATAAGAAAATTTCAAAACGGCGAGCAAATCTCCCTTTTCGGCAAAACCTACACAATCAGACACATGCCCAAAGCCCGCGCTGGCGTTTTCTTTGACGGCGATTCTGTCTGCGTTTCCGGCGGAAAGGAGTTTTTACACCGCCGCTTGCGCGATTTTATCAAAGAACAGGCTCAAAAAAAATTCTATCAGGCCTCCCAGCGCCTAGCGGCAAAAATCGGCTGCCGGGTCAACGACGTGTGCATTAAAGACACCAAAAGCCGCTGGGGCAGCTGCTCAAACCGCAATAACATCAACTACAACTGGCGGATTTCCCTGGCTCCCGATTATGTCATCAGATATCTGATTGCGCACGAAGTCGCCCATTTGCGCCACCCGGATCACTCTGAAGAATTCTGGAACTGCGTCGCTTTTTTAAATCCCCGTTGCGAGAAAGGCCGCGCCTGGCTGAAAGAACACGGCAAAGAATTGTATATATACGAATAACTCTCCCGCCAAGCTTGATTAATCCGTAAAGAATTTCTATATTTAAAAACAGATATAACTTAACATGGAGAAATATCTTAATGGAAAACAAAATTTACACTGCCCCTGTCGAAACGACAGTTGTCAATGAAGGTCTGCGCCAATACCTGATGAAGGTATTCAATTATATGGCCGGCGGCCTCTGCATTACGGCTCTGGTCTCTTGGCTGATGGTCAGCAATCCTTCAATCTTGCGCATTTTTTATAACATCACGCCGCAAGGCGCCAGCCTTTCCGGATTCGGATGGCTTGCTTTTCTGGCACCGCTGGTTATCGTCTTTGCCTTTGGCTGGGTCATCAACCGCGGAACTGCCGCCCAGGTTAAAGGGGTATTTTGGCTTTATTCCGCACTGATGGGCGTATCTCTTTGCCCGATTCTGCTGTTGTATACCGGAGAAAGCATCACCCGCGTTTTCCTGATTACGGCTGCAACTTTTGGCGCCATGAGCCTGTACGGCTACACAACCAAACGCGACTTGAGCGGAATGGGAAGCTTTTTGTTCATGGGCTTGATCGGCATAATCATTGCCTCACTGGTAAATGCTTTCTTCTTGAAAAGCAGCGGAATGTCCTATGCCATCTCTTTCATAAGCGTCTTGGTCTTTACCGGACTGACGGCTTATGACATTCAAAACATCAAAGCCATGTATGCTGATTACGAAGACAGCGAAACAGCCTCTAAAAAAGCTGTTGCCGGTGCTTTGTCTTTGTATCTTGATTTCATCAACATCTTTATTCACCTGTTGCAGCTTATCGGCGACAGAAAATAATTTGCATCAAGCATTTTAATGAAGATAAAAAAATCAGTCTCCCACCGGATAAAAAAATCCCAAGAGACTGATTCTTTTTGAAAAGTATTTATAGACGATGGCTAAAATAAATTTTTAATGTCGTAAAAATATTCTGAATTTGTTTTCTAATTTCTGGCTGATTATCACAATGGGAAACATCAGGTTCAACAATCAAAGTAGATTTTTTCCATTTGCTATGCAAATAATAAGCCTGCTCCACCAAACAATCATTGTCTTTACCACCGTGAAGAATAACGCCATGAATACCATTAACATCAAGCTCTCCAAGATGTTGTTCCCAAAAAACATCGTCAAAAAAATAATGATGCACACTATAATGAAGAAAAATTTTATTAGCAATTAAATTCTCTTCAGATTCAGGTTCTACCGGAATATCAACATTATTAGTCGCCAAAATATCAAAATAATGCGTCATTTTAGAGCTATAAAATAATGCAATTTTTTTATTTTCCGAAAAAACCTTTTCATAAAATTGTTCATTCAAAGGCCTAAAAGAAGTCAAACCATCACTGAATTCAGCCCATTGTTGCGGAAACTTAACTTTTGATTGTTCAAACGTCCACAATTCATCCGTATTTCGTCCTAAAAAAATTCCGCGCAATATTAAATGTAAACAATTTTGAGGATATTTTAACGCATACATTAATCCCAGCACCGTTCCCCAAGAACGTCCAAAAATAATACATTTTCCTAGTTTTTCCTTTTGCCGGATATTCTCTATATCAGATATGAGATGAAATAATGTATTGGCGCGCAACTCACCTTTAGGAGTACTTAACCCGCAACCTCTCTGATCAATCGTAAAGACCCGAAAGAAATTTAAATCAATCAAATCCAAAATACGAAAATCAATCTTGCCGCCTGGCCCGCCATGCAGCATAAGAACCGGAATTCCATCAGGTCTGCCATATTCTCTGTAAGCAACCGTATGAATTTCATCAACTTTTATAAATTTTTGCAGATAACCTTTACTCATAATATTTTCAGATAACAGAAAATAAAAAAATGTAAATCATTTTCTCAACAAACAAAATACATAAACCTTTCGCATATCCAGGCCAAGAACAAATTCTTTCAAAAAATCATTGACTTGCCGGAAAAAACTGTCTATAAGAGGCTGTAACCCGAGAATTTTCACTGCGTTTTGCTTTGAAAATTTTAAATAAATAACTAAAAAACCGGAGAAACAAAATGAAACGTACATATCAACCCAGCAAGCTGGTAAGAGCACGCCGTCACGGCTTTCGTACCCGTATGGCAACTGTCGGCGGCCGCAAAGTTCTGGCTGCCCGTCGTTTGAAAGGACGTAAAAGACTTTCTGCTTAGTTTTCTTTGAAAGCAAACTATGACTGAAGTTTTTATCTTAAAAAAACGCAAAGATTTTGTAAAAGTCGCTTCGCAAGGTCAAAAAATGGTATCATCTTCTTTGATTCTGCAGGCGGCTTTTCATATTCCTGCCGTAAAATCAATTCCCGGCGGCACCGGTTTGGGATATACCGTAACAAAAAAAATCGGCAAAGCCCATGTCCGCAACCGGACCAAACGCCGTTTGCGCGCCGCTGCCCGGGAGATTTTTCCCCGCCATTCCCTGCCCGGCGTTTCTTATGTTCTGATCGGACGTCATAATACGGCCTCCTGCAACTTTGCCAAGCTTAAAGAAGAAATGATTATTGCACTGAAACGCATCAATAAAATATTAAAAAAAGAGAAATCGGCCAATGAAAAAACTCCTGACCCTGCCGCTGATTCTGCTGATTAAGCTTTACCAATTCCTCATTTCTCCGCTTTTTCCCGGAGTTTGCCGCTATCGTCCGACCTGCTCGCAATATATGATTGAGGCACTTCGGATTCACGGCATTTTCAAGGGCCTGTGGCTCGGAACAAAAAGAATACTGCGCTGCCACCCCTGGGGCGGCAGCGGATACGACCCTGTTCCGCCAAAAGAAAAACCGCATAATCATTGATAATTGCTTGCTTTACAGCGGAATATAGATTAAATATGTTATAAAATCTTTTTTATTGCAAAAAAACTGAAAAATAAAATCAAAAGGAGCTGTTGCACATTATGAAAGAAGAAACCAGAGGCTTGTTTCTCGCCGTTATACTATCCGTTATTGCCATTTTCGTTACCAACTATCTGTTTCCGACAACGCCTGCAGCCCCGCAAAACAAAGCAGAACCGGAAATCATTACCGCAAACGAAAGCCCAACAGCTTCACAAAACGAAGATAAAATCATAATCGATGAAAAGCCCCTGACCACGGCTGAAGCCGTTGCTTCTGAAAAACGCATAAAATTTTCCAATGACTCTGTTTACGGCAGTATCCGTCTGAAAGGCGCCCGCTTTGACGAACTTTATCTTTCAAAATACAAAACCGGCCTGGAAAAAGACAGCCCGGATGTTGAACTTCTGTCTCCGGCCCGGACAATCGAACCCTATTATGCAGAGTTCGGATGGCTTTCTAATGACCGGAATTTAAAATTACCGGATAACTCAACCGAATGGCACGCCAAAACCAAAGAACTGACGCCGGAAACCCCGCTTGTATTGGAATATAACAATGGCCAAGGTCTGCGTTTTATCCGCAAAATCAGCCTTGATAAAAACTATATGTTCAACATTGAGCAGTCTGTTGAAAATAATACCGGAAAAGAAATCTCCCTTTATCCTTACGGGCTGATCAGCCGGACAATTGACCAAAACAAAAACTCTCAAAATGCCGTTGTTCATGAAGGAATGCTCGGTGTCATCGATTCTTCATTGAAAGAAATCAAATACTCATCCTTAAAAAAACAAGGAGAAAGAGAAGAATTTAAAACCAACGGCGGCTGGGTAGGATTTGGAGACCGTTACTGGTTTAGTTCATTGGTACTTGGCAACAACCAAAATGCCAAAGTCAAATTCAGCAAAACAGCCGAAAACACTTACCAGATTGACTATCTCGGCGCAGAGACAAACGTCGCTCCGGGCTCTATTGGAACCCAGAACATCCGTTTTTATTCCGGCGCCAAAGAAATCAAACTGCTGGATAACTACACAAAAACATATAATATCGACAAATTTGATCTGGCAGTTGATTTTGGCTGGTACTACTTCTTAACCAAACCGTTCTTTTACATTCTGGACTTTTTATATCATATTATCGGCAATATGGGATGGGCGATTCTGCTCTTTGCCGCCCTGCTCCGGCTGGCAATGTATCCGATTGCCAATAAATCTTACGAAAGCATGTCAAAAATGAAAAAAGTTCAGCCTAAAATGTTGGAAATTCAGGAAAGATACAAAGACGACAAAGTAAAAATGCAGCAGGAAATTATGAACTTGTACCGCAAAGAAAAAATCAATCCTGCCGCCGGATGCCTGCCGGTTCTGATCCAAATTCCGGTATTCTTCTCTCTGTATAAAGTACTGAATATCTCTATTGAGATTCGCCACGCGCCGTTTATCGGCTGGATTAAAGACCTTTCCGCGCCGGATCCGCTGACTATTTCGGTTTGGTCACACCTCCCGATCCCCGGCATTTTAGATATCGGAATCTGGCCGATTCTGATGGGAATCAGCATGTATATTCAGCAAAAACTAAACCCGGCGCCGACAAATAAAGATCAGGCACGCGTTTTTGCTTTGCTGCCATTAATCTTTACATTCATGCTCGGACATTTTGCTTCTGGTCTAATCATATATTGGACATTGAGCAACCTGCTCTCCATCATCCAGCAAAAGGCCATTATGCGCAAAATCGGAGTTTGATTTATGGAAACAAAACCGGAAGATTTTAGCCCCGAACAAATAGAAGCCGGAAAAAAGCTCCTCTACGGTCCTTGTACCTTTATGCTCGGAGCTGCCCGCTTAGACCAACTTCCGGTTTCCGAACTCGGCGAAATTGCCTTTGCCGGACGTTCAAACGTTGGAAAATCAAGCCTGATTAATGCCCTGACCGGACAAAAAAATCTGGCTAAAGCTTCCAACACGCCCGGCCGCACCCAACAGCTGAACTACTTTAATCTCGGTAACAAACTGCTGATGGTAGATTTGCCGGGCTACGGCTTTGCTCAGGCACCTGAAAATCTGGTAAAACAATGGCAGAAAATGATTTTTGCCTATCTGCAGGGACGAGTAAACCTGAAACGCGTTTTTCTGCTGATAGATTCACGCCACGGGATCAAAAAAGTTGATGAAGAAATTATGAAAATGCTTGATACCGCTGCCGTTACTTATCAGATTGTCTTAACCAAAACAGATAAAATTTCCGCCAAAGAGCTGCAAAAAGTTATTTTCGACACTCAGGAAAACATCAAAAAGCACGGTGCCGCCCACATCCGCCTTTTGACAACCAGCTCCGAAAAGAAGCTGGGACTGGAAGAACTTCGGGCCGAGATTGCCGGGCTTGCAGAATAAAGCATATTGACTAAACTGCCGTTTCAAGATATATTAACCACTACAAAATGAATTATTATTTAAATTATATTGCCTATGAAACAAAAATACTCGTACACATTAATTAATCGGAATGCTTTATGCTTCCCAGTTTATAACCGTAAATAAAATAAAAATACTATGATGAACTTTTTAACTTCATTAAACGGCTGGCAGATTGCAGGATTAATTTGGGCCGCTTTTGTTGTCGTTACTTATACATTAATGGCTTACGACATTTATAAGTATCGACATATAAACAGATACGAGGACTAAAAGAAAACAGGATTCCGGCTTAAAAACCGCAATCCTGTTTTTTATGCCATTTTCTTATAAAAATCTTTTCTTTCCCTTCGGCTCATCGACCACAAATTTCCCAACCCGTTTATCGGCTGAACCTCATATTTTGATTCAAAATCAAAATCCCGGCTCAAAAACAAACTGGTTGTTTTGGTATAACAGTTCATTGGGCAAAAACCATAAAAATCCACCTGAATCAAACCGGCTTTTTGAAGAACTGCAATCGCCTTCCGATACTCCTGGCTGGTATTAACCCTGTCACTGTCATCAAGAATAATCATTCCGCCTTTAGCCAGTTTTTGCACCGCTGCCGCACAACATTCCGCCCGTCTTTTGCCGTCAATCACAATAACATCAAACAAATCTTCCTGTTCAAAAATGGCATTTTCATAAATCTCGCCTTCATCCCGCCAGCGAACCTCCAGATTAGATTCCGTCATTTCTGCCTGCCATTTATCAAACCATTTCGGATTATCTTCAATACTAATGACCTTTTCAGCTCTCGCCGCCCAAAAATGCGAGGAAGAACCGCAGCCGTATTCAAAAATTTTCCTGTTCCGATAATCAAATTGCGATAAATACTCAATCGCCGGAAATGTATACCAGGGAATTGGCCTTCCGTCCCGATCGGCACAAATTTTTTCATCAATAGATCTTTCCAAAGCAAAATCTTTTTGCAACATTTCAATCGCTTTGGCAAACTTTTCGCTGTACATGGCCCTCTCCGTTGAAAAAATGCTCACAGCATATATATCATACTGGTAAAAATTGCCAACTTTTATTTACAGGAGAAGCAAAATGAACATTGTACGTCAAATTGCCCTAATTTTAACCATCATCGGAGGGATCAACTGGGGACTGATCGGGTTCTTTGGATTTAATCTTGTTTCTTTCATCTTCGGAGAGGCAGGTATTCTGACTCAGATTATTTATATGCTGGTCGGAATTTCGGCCGTTATTGCAATCCTGGACTTGCCTTATTTTCGGGAAAAAATAGGAGAATAATACAAACCGCCGAGAATTTTCCCGGCGGGCTTTTTTATTCGGATATCAAACCGAAAATAAGCGAAAAACAAAACATTCATAATATGTTACACATATTCGGAACTAAAAGCCTAACGGATTAATCTTGCCGCTTTGGAAGATATCTGCATCAACGTATAACTGACAATCTCCTCAACCGGCATATTTGTCGTTTTACAATCCCGTTCGCATTTATACAAAAGCTCAATAACACCAAGAACATTATTTTTATTCCAAATATTCAGCTGGCGCTTGAAGCTTCCTTCGCGAAAGAAAATAATTCGCGGAATCAGCCGACCCATTGCCCGTTCAATACTATCGCCGTTTTCCATATAAGATAACACCGTCAGAATTTTATTAAAATGATAAGTCAGCGTTCGCACAATCGAAATCGGCTCATTCCCTTCATTAATCATCTTCTGATAAGCCCGCAGCGCCTTTTCCTTATCCCCACCGGCCGTAAAATAGCAAACATCGTCGCTGCTGGAAGCAGATGCGTCAGAAATAACCGCCCGAACATCATCACTGCCGACAGTTTTTTTATCTCCCATATAAGTTATCAGCTTTTCAATCTCGCCGAGATTTGTTTTGCGGTCATTGGAAAGACGGGAACATAAAAGCTGCAAAGCCTCATTGTTAATACTGTAGCCGTTCTCGCTCAATTTTCCGCGTACGGTAGAAAACACGTCTTCGTCCCGGTCATCATAACAGGCAATCACGCCCATATCTTCCCGAGCTTCTCCCAAAGCAACCAAAGAAGATTTTTTGTTCAAACTGCCGGAAGAAATAATAATCAACGTGTTCGACACCGAATTATCCAAAAGAACTTTCAAATGTTTGGTCAAATTATTATCAGCGTCTTTAATAACAATCACCCGACGGCCGCCCATCAACGATTGGCTGGAATATTCCGCCGACAATGCACCAATGTCAGAAAGGATGTCAGAACAATTAAAATATACCACCTGAAAAGGATCATAAATATCCGGACTAATGCTCTTGGTCAGATTCTTTACATATTCAGCCTGCAAACCTTCATTACTGCCATAGACCAGAAAACATTTTATCTGTTCATCGGGTTTTTTGCAGAATTTCTCAATTTGCACCTGTTTATAAATCACTAATAGTTCCCCCGCATTCCCATCTCACGGTGAAAATAAGCGCCCAGACGCAAAGCAATGTCATTTGCAATAATTTTTGCCGCATCGGACTGTGTTTTCTTTTGAGCCATGGTTGTTGAATAAGGATTCGCTAAAATATCATAGCTCACAAAAGACACACTGTCGCCCCTCACTAATGTCTCATTGCTGGCTGTTGAAACCAACTCATATACCACGGAATAACGAACACGTTCACGGGTCGCTGTAATATCACGACGCAGTGCCTGCTGAACAACTTCTTTATTCTGAAGCGTCACAAACAAACGATACCGTGGATCTTTCGGCATTCCTCTCGGCGTAATCAAATCCAAAAGTTCATTGCGAACTTCTTGTCCAAAACGGTCAGCAATCGGTTCTACTTTAACTTTTGCCATTTCAGAAGCGACGGAAGTATCAAAATTTCCGCTGAAATACCATCCTGAAGTATCCTCTCGCTGTGCATATAAAGGCTCAAAACCACAGGCCGATATACAAAATAACGCCAAAAATCCACCGATTACTTTTCTCATATTTGTCCTTTTATAAAAAACTCACTTACAGCAAATTTAACCGCATTTCCGCCACAAGTCCATAATTTTTTGCGGAAAAGCCCACAAATAAGAAAAACATCTGCAATAACAAAGCCCCTTCAGGCCGCTGTAAAAACTGCGATAGAAGCGCTAAGTAAAAACAACCGCTGCTCCGGTTGTTTTTGTCTGCAAGCTCTTTGGAACATCTTGGCAAGCTAGGAAAGTGTTAGCAACCGCAGCGCGCCTAGATACCTAAGGTATAAAGACATACATGACTTAGCTCTAAACATTCCCATACTATGCGTCCTTTCAAGCCGCTGTAAAAAACGCGGAGAATGAGGCTAGTAATAAGAAAAAAACTTTAAGGCGACTGGCACGTACATAGACGTACGTAACTTAGCCTTAAAGTTTTTTTCTGTATTAATAGACCATTATACGCGTTTTTTACGCAACAAGGTTGATGATTTTATTCGGCACCACAATAACCTTTTTAACCTCTTTGCCTTCCAACTGCCGCTTAACATTTTCAAGCGATAATGCGGCTTTTTCAACCTCTTCGCGCGGTGCATCTTTCGGCAAATCGATTGTACCGCGCATTTTGCCGCAAATCTGAACGGCATAAGTAACGGTATTTTCCTCAGCCAGTTTGGCATCACCTTTCGGCCAGGGCTCTGTAATAATCAATGACGTATGCCCCATTCTTGCCCACATTTCCTCTGCCAGATGCGGTGTAAACGGACACATCAAAAGCAGCAGATTTTCATAAAGTTCCGGAGCAATCTCATCCAAAGAAGACAAATGGTTTACATAAGTCATCAAAGAAGAAACCGCCGTATTAAACTTCATCTGATCAATTCTTTCGGTAACTTCAAGAATGGTCTTGTGCATCATCTGAACATCTTTAGCCGAGGGCTTGGCATTTTTATTAACCTTCTTAAACAAGTTATAAACCTTGCCGACAAAACGGTATACACCGTTCAGACTGTCATCGGACCACATTGCCACCTGGTCAAACGGCCCGATAAACATTTCATACAGACGGAAGCTGTCTGCCCCGTAATTATTAACAATGTCATCGGGATTAATCACGTTACCGCGTGATTTTGACATTTTCTCACCGTTCTCGGCCAAAATCATACCATGCGACGTCCGACGTTGATAGGGTTCTTTGGTCGGCACATAACCGCAGTCATACAAAAACTTATGCCAAAAACGCGAATAAAGCAGGTGTAAAGTCGTATGCTCCATACCACCATTATACCAATCGACATTCATCCAGTAATCCAATGCTTCTTTAGAGGCAAACTCTTTGTCATTGTGCGGATCGCAATATCTCAGAAAATACCATGACGAACCCGCCCAGTTTGGCATAACGTCTGTTTCTCTGCGTGCCGGAGCTCCACATTTCGGACAAGTTGTATTAACCCAGTCGGTGGCCTTTGCCAAAGGAGAGTCGCCATTATCATTCGGCAGATAATCGGGAACTTCCGGCAAAGTCAGAGGAAGCTGATCTTCCGGAACCGGCTGCCAACCGCAATGTTCGCAATAAACCATCGGAATAGGCTCACCCCAATAACGCTGACGTGAAAATACCCAGTCACGCAATTTGAAATTAACCTTCGATTTGCCAAAACCGTTCTTTTCGGCAAAAACAATTGCAGCCTTCATCGCCTCATCTTTATTCATGCCGTCCATAAAGCCGGAATTAATATGTGCACCGTCTTCTTCCCAGGCCTTTTCGGCAATATCGCCGCCGGCCAGAACCTGAATGATCGGCAGATTAAAAGCTTTGGCAAAGTCATAATCGCGTTGATCATGCGCCGGCACCGCCATAATTGCGCCGGTACCGTAACCGGTCAGAACATAATCGGAAATAAACACCGGAATCAACGTTCCGTTAAACGGATTCTTTGCCTTAATTCCTTTCAGTTCAACACCTGTTTTGCTGTCATCCATTGTTCTCTGCAAATCAGACTTCTTGGCTGTTTCTTCAACATAAGCCCTAATCTCTTCCGGATTCTCAAATTGCGGCATCAGCTCGGATACAAAAGCATGCTCCGGCGCCATAACCATATAAGTTACGCCAAAGGCCGTATCCGGACGCGTTGTAAAGACTTTGAGCTTTCTTCCGCCTAAAGAATTGCCATGAACGTCTACCAAATCAAAATCCAGCTCGGCACCTTCCGAACGCCCGATCCAATTAATTTGCTGCGATTTAACACGATCAATAAAATCCAAATCATCCAAATCGTTAATCAAACGGTCGGCATATTTTGTAATTGCCACCATCCACTGCTCTTTGTCCTTACGAACAACCTGCGCACCGCAACGTTCACAGCAGCCGTTGACAACTTCTTCGTTAGCCAGACCGACTTTGCAGGACGGACACCAGTTGATTGCCATTTTGTCTTTATATGCCAAACCCTTTTCAAAGAGTTTGATAAACATCCACTGCGTCCACTTGTAATACTCCGGATCACAGGTATTAAAAGCTCTGTCCCAGTCAAAACTGAATCCGATTGACTTCAGCTGACGGGTAAAGTTTTCAATATTGGCTTTAGTAGAAACCGCCGGATGAACCCCGGTCTTAATCGCATAATTTTCCGCCGGCAGACCAAAGGCATCAAAGCCCATCGGATACAAAACGTTAAAACCCTGCATTCTCTTTTTGCGCGCAACAACATCCAATGCCGTATAAGAGCGAGGATGTCCCACATGCAGCCCGGCACCGGACGGATAAGGAAATTCGACCAAAACATAATACTTTTCCTTATTCTTGTCGATTTCTACCTTATAAGCCTTGTTTTCATCCCAAATGCTTTGCCACTTTTTCTCAATTTTTTTAAAATTATAACGATCTTCAGTTTCCCATTCTTTTGCCCATTCCTCAAATGAGCCTTTTCCATTATATCTGTCAGTCATTTTTCATTCTCAATTCTATTATTCTTAAACTAATTATCTATATAAACTTGCACTGTACAATTCCCTTGCCTTCAAGAGGATTCTGTTTTCCATACCGCTTTGCAGTCGACTTCCGGCTTCCTCATCATACCATTTCCCGGCCCGCAGTACTCTTTTCTCAACGCTGACTTTAATGCCGTCGCTGCGCAACTCTTTGGTCAGCACTTGAACTTTGACCATAAACAACTCCCGCGGATACCCTTCCATTCTGAACCAGTCTGTTACAATCAGTCCTTTTTCCGGATTTTTGGTTTTCAACGGCGTAAAACTCATTCTATCCAAAGCTGCCTGCCACAAAAACTCGTTTACCGGCAGTTCTTTGACAGCTTCCGGCTTCTTATCATCAGCCCAGGGATTCATCCATGAAAAATACGAGCAGCCGCTGGTCATAACAGCAACCGCAAACAAAGTCAAAAGCGTTTTTTTCATTTATCACATTCCTTAAAAAAACAAAGCTTTGCTCAGGTTATAATAAAATCATCCAAAAAACAAGAGTCCAAAATAAAAATTTCACACTTGTATTTCCGTGGCAATCCGTTAAAATACCGGCAAAACAAAACAAATTGGAAAAAAGGATGAACGATCCGCGTCAACAAGCTGTCGAAACGCTGCAAAACATATTGGAAAACCAACGTTTTTTCAGCGAAATAAAAAATGAAGGCTCTTTTTCCGGGCACAAGGACCTGGCTTTTTTAAACATGGTAATTCTCACGGCTTTGCGCCGGCTGGTCTTTTTGCAAAAGGTCATTTCCGTTTTTGCCGCAAAAAAATTGCCCGACAAACACGCCTTTGCCCGTTATGCACTAATTCTGGCAAGCGCAGAACTCCTTTTTCTTGATACGCCTGACTATGCCGTGCTTAACAGTTATGTCAACCTGATAAAAAAACAAAATGACAAATACGTTGCCGGCTTTGCCAATGCCGTTTTGCGCAAAATTGCGGCAGCAAAAGAAGAGCTGCTAAAAGCAGATAACGGCATATTTTTCCCCGAAAACTTCAGAAAACTCCTGGAAAAAGATTATGGCAAAAACCAAACAGCCTTAATCGAAGCCGCTTCGCTAAACGAACCTCCGCTTGACCTGACAATCAAAGCAAACCCCGCAGAGTGGGCTGAAAAGCTAAAAGGAACACTATTGCCAAACGGTTCCGTTCGCCTGGAAAACAATGGAAAAATAGAAAAACTTCCCGGTTATAAGGAAGGCGAATGGTGGGTTCAGGATTTCTCGGCCTCTCTCGCTGCAAAAACCATAAGCACCCCGGCAGGAAAAAAGATTCTGGATCTTTGTGCCGCTCCAGGCGGAAAAACCGCCCAGTTATTATCTGCCGGCGCAAAGGTTACGTCGCTTGACATCTCCGAAGACCGTCTTAAAACTCTGACAGAAAACATCCGCCGTCTGAAATTGCCCATGCCGCAGATAATCTGTGCCGATGCTTTGGATTATCTGGAAAAAATATCCGACAACTATGACGCCGTCCTGCTTGACGCTCCTTGCTCGGCAACCGGAACATTGCGCCGTCATCCGGAACTCGTTCACATAAAAAAAGCCTCAGATATAGAAAAAATGGCCAAACTGCAAAAACAAATTCTTAAAAAAGCGGCAAAAGCCATAAAAATCGGCGGCGAATTGATTTATTGCACCTGCTCCGTTGCCAAAGAGGAAGGAGAGCGGCAGATAACCGCTTTTCTGCAAAACAATCCTGAATTCCGGTTAATTCCGCTGTCTGCCCAAGATTTTTCCGACACAATGCCAAACAGCATCTTCACACCGGAAGGCTTTATTCGAACACTCCCGTATCATTTATCATCATTGGGAGGAGCCGATTCTTTTTTTATTGCCAAACTGCAAAGGACAAAATAAGCCATGGCCGCACAAACTGAAAAAACAACAGCATCCAAACTCCCGATATATATTCTCGGCAACACACCCCTCGGACAATATCTTGCCGCAAAATTTATCTCAAAAGGAGAAAATGCCGTTATAATAGCCTCCAAACAACAATGTGCTGCCTCAGAAATCGAAATCAGCCTGAGAGAAGAACATAGTCTGAAAAAACAAAAAATAAACATTCCTTGCCGGCATTATTCTTCAGAAAAAGCCAAAATGCTTATAATCACTTCGCAAAACCGCAACCTAAAATCAGATCTGATGCTGCTTTCCGCTTCTTGTTTTTCTAATGCGCCGGTTGTCGTTTTTTCCACCCTTCCTGACTTCAAAATCATTGAAAGCTTGTTGAAGCACAGCACAATCAGAGCTCATTTTGACGGCTGGTTATTGGCAAAAGACAACCAGATATTCATCCTCGGCGGAGAACCGCAGATCACACTGTCCAAACCGTTCAACACTTTGGAATATTCTTTAAAAGCCCTAAGTTATTTTCACAGTGCTGAAATTTTGTGTCAAACCTGCGAAGACAAAAATCAGGTCTTCTGGCAGACTTTCTCGGTTTACTCCGTTTCTGCCCTGGCATCGGGATTTTATCGCCAAAGTATATTCAACATATTAAAAAACAAAGAAAAACAAAAAGAAATCGAAGCAGCCGTTAACGAAATCTGCTCTCTGGCAGCCGAAGACAATATTCCTCTGGACAGCGCTGAAACCTTAAAAAAAATATACAATACGCCGATAAACTACGTTTACGATACTCAGACCCCCGGAGATGCAACCCGACAGGAACTAAACAATATTCATATGACGATTTCAGACATCGCCCGCCGGCATAACATCACAATCACGGCTCTAAAAAAGATTCTTCCGAAAGATATCTCCGCATAAAAACACATTGCTTATTGAACAAATAAATTAATCGGTTACAATAGTTCGGAAAACCGGAGAAAAACAGGCAATGAATTTTGATAATGTTTTTTTGATAATTTGCTCAATTGCAAGCTTTTTCTTAAGCTTTGCCGGTTTTTATGCCTTAAACCGGCAAAAAGTTTCTCAAACCCCCACACAAATTTCGCCTTTCATAATCATTTTTGCCGTTTTTAGCATCTGCGGCCTTATCTTAACTTTTACCTTTTATCAGGATAACGACTTCATAAGCGGATATTCAATATTTGAACTTCCGGTTTTGCTCATTGCCGCTGCTCTGATTTTTTATATTTCCTCCCGTTTTTCCGCCAAATATTCCGCATTAAGCGTTTTGGCGGGAACCGCGGTCTTAACGATTTTTATGCCCCAAAACATATCTGTTATCCCGCAAATTCCGGAATTTTTAAACATTCTGTTATTTATTTTTCTGTGGTTTGCCTTTAGTTTTCTATACCGGTTTTTAAACGGGGTGGAAGCCGTTGCGGGCCTACATGCCATTACGGCGGCGGCCGGTATATTTTTGTTAGCTTTAGCTTCTGCTCTTCCGCACATGTTGGGAGCTTTGGCTTTAATTTTTGCAATAATTATTACCGCATTTCTGATGTTCAATTGGTATCCTGCCCGTCTGCAGTTTTCTAATGCCGACTGCACGGCATTGGGTTTTTTGCTCGGAGGATTGATATTCCGTTCCGCCTCGGAAGGTGCCGCTCCGTGTATGATCATATTCAACATGTTTTTCATCATCGAAATCTCCTGGGCTTTGCTGCAAGCCTTGCTTCCGCGAGAACAATACGCTGATATAACGGCCAATACCACTTATTTTCAGGCAAACATTTCCGGACTTTCGCCCGACAACATTGCCAACAATATCCTGCGGTTGGAAATTGTAATGATTGTTCTTGGATATTTCGAAGCCTATTCTCCGAATATCTACTCTATTCCGATATTAAGCGCCGTAATCACGGCTTGGTATCTGAATAAAATAAAAAACTGGCAAACAGCCAATCAAAGTTTTCGTGAAATCAACAGAAATGTCATAAACGAAATCAAAAATAATTTTGAAGATATGAAAGGCAACATAAACAAGGACAAAAGAAACTAATGTGGCTGGCAGATTTTCTTCATAAAATTTTTCATCCCCGGACGGACAACCTGAATTTGGCCATTAACGCCGTTGACCTGATAAAATTCAAAGTTGTGGTCGTTGAATTTTCCGAAAATATTGAAAGCAACAGCGGCGAAGTCATAGCACGTCTGTTAAGCGGTAAAGACGGCTTGGCTGTTTCTTATTTTGATGAACCTTTTTCTAAAACATTTCTCAATCTGGAAAGTCGGACGCTGTTTGACCTGATTGACCGAGGACAAACCATTTTGGACAAGACTCAAGCCGACGTCTTGATCTGGGGATATCGCGAAGGCAGCAAAATTCGCTTGAACTTTCAAACTGAAAAACAATATGAAAATGAAGACTGTGCCTTTGTTTCCCTTTTGGACAGTTTATACATTCCGGCCGATCTGTTAACTTCGGGAAATACTATCCCGCCGGCTGTCGGAAATTTGATTTATGGCGCCGTCGTCAGCTCTCTCAATACTTTTTCAAAAGAAAAGAAAATCCAAAAAAGATATTTGTTAAAAAGGATAATCAATTCTCTTTCAAAAGATGATTCCGCTAAAAAACTTTCCATTGAATATATGCCTTATATAATGAACTTTCTGGGCATAATTTACCTCAGCTATTGTTTTGACCGCGGTCAGGGAAAAGACTTCAAAATCGTAAAAAACCTTTTTGATACGGCGCTGAAACATCAGGATTTGATAACCGCGCCAATCCACCTTGGTTGTATATATAACCATCTCGGACAGCTTTACGACTGCTCAACAAAATACATTCCAAAACAATCGGCCCGCCATTTCCGTGAAGCAATCAACTATTACCGTCAGGCACAAAAATACTTAAGCAAATATAACTACCCGTATGATTACGGTTATATTTCTTACAAATTGTCCCATCTGTTCTTAAATTACTGGCTGTATAAAGAAGATATTCAGGCCTTGCGCGATGCTGTCTTCCAACTGCGAGAAACAGAAAAAATTTATACTCTTGCCTTGTTTCCGGAATTTTGGGCACAAATTCAAAGCGAATTGGGCTATATGCTCGGTCTTCTCGGCAACTTTACCAAAAGTGAAGAAATCTCAGAGCTCGCCATTGCCAGCTATAAAAACCAGCAAAAAGTCATAACCGAACGGAGAGCCCCGATAGAATGGGCCAAAAGCCAGGAACATATCGGTGAAATCTATTACCGCCTGGGCAAAAACGCCGGAGACAAAGCATTGTTGGAAGAAGCTTTGGAATATTTCCATGATGCTCTTTATATCTTTGAAAACGCTGATAATATTGAAGAAACCCGCAAAATAACTACCGACATTGCCAAAACCAGCCAGAGCTTAAACATTTTGGAAAGTTAACAAACTCCTTTCAAGCCACTATAAAAAACGAAGAAAATTAGGCTGGTAATAAAAAAAACTTTAAGGCGACAGGCACGTACATAAACATACGTAACTTAGCTTTAAACTTTCCATAACTAACGTCTCTTCAAGCCGCTGTAAAAAACGCGATATAAGCGCTAAGCAAAAACAACCGCTGCTCCGGTTGTTTTTGTCTGCAAGCTCTTTGGAACATCTTGGCAAGCTAGGAAAGCGTTAGCAACCGCAGCGCGCCTAGATACCTAAGTCAGATAATAAGAAAAAAGAATTTTAGCGACAGGAGTGTACATAGAGGTACATGACTTAGCTAAAATTCTTTTTTCTGTATTAGATGACCACAGAGCGCGTTTTTTACCCGTCCTCGAGATGGAGAAGAACCGACACGCTAATCATCATCACAATCAGCGCCGGCGTCCAAACCGCCAAAAAACCGGGGATAATATTATTGATTCCGAAAGCATAAATAACTTGCGACATAAAATAGACAATAAAACCGGTAGAAAGCCCGCCGACAATCAGATACATTACACCGCCGCGCCGGTTATTCGGCCGCAAGGCAAAAACTGCTGCCACCAAAACCATGGAACAAAGCAAAAAAGGTGAGGCCAGCAGGGACAAATAACGCAGCCTGTGCTTTTGCGCCGAAAAACCCGACATCTCATAAAAATGAATTGTATCCGGCAAATCCCAAAAAGAAATCGATTCCGGCTCAACAAAATTTTCTTTTATCCGTTCTATCGTCAATGTTGTTTTATACATAAGCTTATCTTGCGACACGGTGGGCTTTCCGGGCTCATAAATCTTAACGTTAATCAACTCAAACGCATTACCTTTCAAATTGGCGGCATAAGCCTCAACCCGGCGCAAATTCTGAGATTCCCTATTCATCTCCAAAATCGTTACACCACGCAAAAATAAACTATTATTCTCTTGCCGAACAGATTTTGCCTGCAAATAAAGAAACTTATCGGCGCTGATTGCCTCCCGCAGCCACAACCCCTTCTCAGAAAACAGAACAGCCTTCGGATTGTGCGTTTTAAAACGATAATTCAGTGTTTCATATAATTCGTTCATCCGGGCAGAAATCGGATTAACCACCGTAACATTAGCCACACCGATCAAAAACGTTGCCAAAAGAACCGGTGTCAAAAACCCCCAGATAGACACGCCCGCACTCCGGATTATCACAAACTCATTGCTTTTGCTGAGTTTCCAAAACGTAATCATGGCCGCAATCATCATCACAAACGGAAAAACCATTTCCACGGTTTTTGGCAGTTTGGTAAAAGCCATCTCCATAATCAGGCCGAAAGAAGCATCATCCCGGCCGGAAGCCCGACGCAGCAGCTCAACAACTTCAAACAGCATAACGATTCCCATCACCATCAGCAAAACGGCAAGAAAATTGTAAATAATCTGTTTGGTCAGATATCTTCCAAGAATAGACTGCGGGTTCATTGTTATCCAATCGTTAGTTCGTTTCTGTTCAGAATATAAAATAATCTTTTATTTATCAAGACTATTATTCGCGGTTAATTTCAGCCAAAATCTTCTTCTCGATTTCCGGCTGATCTTGCTTGGCCTCAATAACCTCTTTGCGGATTTTCTGCGTACGGGAAAAAAGCTCAAACAGTTTGTTTCCTTCATCCCAGCGGATATTGCGCTCCAAAGCGATCAAATCCTCAACAAAGCGTTGAATAAGCTCCAAAATTGTTTCTTTATTGTTCAGCAGAATATCCCGCCACATTGTCGGATCAGAACCGGCAATACGAGTAAAATCCCGAAAACCGGAAGCAGAATACTTAATAATTTCCTGCTGTTCATACCCCTCCAAATCAGCTACCGTCCCGACAATAGAAAAAGCAATCAGGTGCGGAAGATGCGAAACCGCCGCCATCACCTTGTCATGGTGCTCTGGCGTCATGGTATCAATCTTCATCTTGGCAGCCCGCCACATTTCAGAAATCTTTTCTACCGCCTCCGGTGTTGCAAATTTTCCGGGCGTCAAAATACACCAGCGCCCTTCAAACAATTCCAAAAAACCGGCTTCCGGACCGGATTTTTCCGTACCGGCCACCGGATGCCCGGGAACATAAACAATGCCGCTGTCAGCCGGAATATACTTTTCTATTTCTGCAATGGCATATTTTTTAACCGAACCGACATCGGTAACAATTGTTCCTTTTTTCAAAACCGGCATAATCTCTTTGCTGATTTCACCATAAGCACCGACCGGGGTCGAAAGAACGACAAGATCAGCCCCGGCAGCAGCGGCAGCCGCACTCCCGGCATTTTCATCCGCAATACCGATTTCCACGGCTTTTTTTCCATATTCCGGATTCTTGTCGTAAACAACTATTGTTTCTGCCAAACGATTATGCTTAAGAACTCTTGCCAAAGACGAGCCGATTAGCCCGATACCGACAATTGCAACCCTGTGAAATAACATATTCTGCTTCCTAATCCAAAAATCCGGTTGAAAGATATCTTTCGGCAGAATCAGGCAAAATGACAGCAATTACTTTGCCTTTCATCTCGTCGCGCTGTCCGAGTTCAAGAGCAGCCGCCAGTGCCGCACCGGCAGAAATACCGACCGGAAGACCTTCCGTTCGGGCACATTCTTTGGCCGTTTCAGCCGCAGCCTCATCAGAAATATCAAAAACTTCATCAACCAGTCCCGCATCATAAAACTTTGGAACAAAACCGGCGCCGATACCCGGAATTTTATGCGCACCTTTTTCTCCGCCATTCAATACCGCACTGCTTTTCGGCTCGACGGCAGCCACAAAAAGCTCCGGATTATAACTTTTCAAAGTCGAAGCCACACCGTTCAAAGTCCCGGCCGTACCGACTGCAATGACAACCGCATCCACCTCGCCGCCGGTATCCTCAAAAATCTCAATACCGGTCCCAAACTTGTGCGCATCCGGATTAGCCTGATTCTCAAATTGCCTCAACAAAATAACGTTTCGATTCTTTTCCGCCAGCATATCGGCTTTGGCAATAGCTCCGGCCATTCCGTCTTCTGCCGGTGTCAATATCACTTCCGTTCCAAACAGACGCATCAGCATAATCCGCTCTTTTGACATATTTTCCGGCATGGTAATCACCAGCTTATACCCTTTTGCCGCACACATGGCCGCCAAAGCAATCCCTGTATTGCCGGATGTTGCCTCCACAAAAACGGTTTCTTCATTAATTTTTCCAGATTTTTCGGCCGTTTCAAGCATTTGTTTAGCCACCCGGTCTTTAATTGAAAATACCGGGTTATAAGCCTCACATTTTCCCAAAAGACGAGCTTTCAGCTTATATTTTTTTGCCAAACGGGAAAGTTTGAGCAACGGGGTATGCCCGACCATTTCCGTAATCGAATTATAAATTTTTTTCATTTTTACCTCCCGGCGGCCTGATAAAAATCATATTGCGCCTTGTTTATAAGCCATAAATATTGCTTTAATATGTAGCAAGTCTTGAGTAGTATTACAATAAAATTAAGGAAAAAGACACAAGGAAAATGAAAAAGCTGGCATTTTTTACACTTCTCGCCTTTTTGTTCGTCAAACCGGCGCATAGTACCAGTCTGGACGAGATTTACCGCGACTTGGTAAAATCCGATAACGAAGGTTATCTGCCGCTTTATGTAAAAAATCGCAAAATTCCCGATGTCTTAATTGAAGACGGCATTAAGGAAGCACCTCTTGTCATTAAAGCCGAAGAACCGGCTATTTCACCTTATCAAATCCCGTTGACAGACAAATATAAAATTGAAGAAGAAGCCAGAATTGCCCGCCAGCGTAAATGGGACAAAGCAATTCGCGCCGTCAAAGAAAACCGTGTCACGCCGGCTGAACTGGATGAGATTCTAATGCGTGTAGCCGACAATGACCCGCACGCCGTTGAGATTTATGCCTGGATGAACGCCCGCGGCATCGGAATTCCTCAAGATTTGGTTCACGCATTTAATCTATATCAACAAGCCATTTTTCTGAAAGTCCCGGAAGCCGAAAAAAATGCCGCCGCTGTTTATAAGGTTATGAAACCCGAACAACGACAGCAGATAAAAGCATACATTCCGCCGGAAGAAGAAACAGAACAATAAACGCTATTTTCCGCCTTTGGCCTCTTCCACCAGTTCTTTAACAAAACCGGGCAGCCCGATCTGACGGACTCTCTTCATTCTTTCTCCGGAAATAATTTTTTGGATTTTAAACACTGTATCTTCCAGATTCTCGTTTACAATCACATAATCAAACTCGTTCCAATGGCTCATCTTGTCCAAAAGAACGCTCATCCTCTTTTCTATTGTCTCCTTTGAATCTGTCCCGCGCTTTTCCAGCCGCTCGCGCAAAACCTTAATTGATGGCGGCAGAAGATAAATCGTTACCACATCGTCTTTGGCTTTTTCGCGCATCTGGCGGGCGCCGAGCCAATCCATGTCAAACAACACATCCTGCCCAACATTGATAAAACTGTCAACTTCGGAACGCAATGTCCCGTAACGCGGCCCGTATTCCGAATTAACATATTCATAAAAAGCATCTTGCGCCAAAAACTCATCATACTGCTGATCATTGATAAAATAATAATCCACGCCGTCTTGCTCTCCGACCCGTTTTTCCCGGGTCGTAACCGAAACGGAAAACTTGATGTTGCTGTCACGCTTTAACAACTCTTTGACAACCGTTCCCTTGCCGATTCCCGAAGGACCTTCAATAATAAACATTGCCCCTTTGCGGACTTGTTTCAATCTCTCTATAACTTCAGACATATTAACCTCACTCGATATTTTGTACTTGTTCCCTGAATTGTTCGATCAGAACTTTCAAATCCATTCCCAGATTCGTCAGCCCGGTATCCGCTGATTTTGAACACAACGTATTGGCTTCCCGGTTAAGTTCCTGACATAAAAAATCCAACCGCCGACCGATAACGCCACCTTGCTCCAACATTTCTTCCGCCGCCCGGATATGAGCTTTCAGACGATCAAGTTCTTCCCTCACGTCACTGCGATTCACCTGCAAAACAATTTCCTGCGCCAGACGGTCTTCGCTGATTCCTTCCGAAGGTTCCAGCAACAAAGAAATCTGTTCTTTTAACTTTTGCTTCAAAACATCCGGCAAAGAGAAAGCTATTTTTTCTGCTTTTAAGACATCATCACGGATCTGATTCAAAATCCCCGACAACACATTCTTAATCCTGTTTCCTTCAGCCTCCCGATTCGTTTGTAGTTCCCGACAAGTCTCGGTAAAAGATTGCAACAAAGCCTGTTGCAGTTTCTCCTGCTCTTCTTCATCCGGCAGATATTCCTCAATTTCCACCACACCTTTAATACCGAGAATATCCGAAGCAGAAGGTTTTTCAAGCCTACCTTCGCTCTCTTCATACAAATCCGCCGCTGCCGCCGCCAACTCACGCATCAGATCTTTATTAATCCGGATATTCTGCTCACTCCCGGATGTTGAAAATTCCAAAAAGGCATTAATACTGCCGCGGTTCAAAATATCTCCGGCGGCATTTTTCAGCAACAGGGTCAAACTCTCAAGATTCGCCGGCAATTTAGCCTTCACGTCCAACGATTTTCCGTTAACGGATTTGATCTCCCAAACCCAGGAATACATAATTTTACCGGCGGAATAATTGCTGTTTTTTCTTGCAAAACCGGTCATACTGGATATATACAAAATATAATCTCCTGCTAAAATTTTTTAGTAATATACCTGATAATCATTAACAAGCTTTTACTTTTTGAGGAAGACATGATTAAAAAAGGCCAAAATATTCTGATTACCGGCGCCAGCAGCGGAATTGGGCAGGCTTTGGCGATTTATTATGCCCAAAACGGTGCTAAAAACCTCTTTATCTGCGGTCGTAATGAAGAACGACTTAACGAAACCCGCGT
The DNA here is from genome assembly GCA_944390885.1 of uncultured Alphaproteobacteria bacterium. Lineage (GTDB taxonomy): Bacteria > Pseudomonadota > Alphaproteobacteria > RF32 > CAG-239 > MGBC133411. The sequence goes on along the minus strand of CALXRP010000001.1, from coordinate 132,993 downwards.
CCTCTGCCAAAAATATGAAACTGTCGTACACGCTTCCGTCATAGATGTTACCGACCGACAACAAATAAAGGCCTGGATGGAACAATGTGAAAAAATCGCCGACATCAATCTGGTTATCGCCAATGCCGGGGTCGCAGCCGTTACCGAAACGGAAGAAAACATATATAACACTTTCAACACCAACGTCTTTGGCGTTATCAACACGGTGCTTCCGGCTGTTAAGATTTACCAAGAACGCCGGGAACGCCTCTCCAAACAAAACCCGAATTCTTCCCTGGACCAATTTATTGCCCGAACAAAAGCCAAAAAAAGAGCCTTTTTCCGCGACATGTTTAGCAAAAAATATCTCGGCGACATCGGCTGTGAATTATACAAAAGTGACCGCAAAGCCATTGCAATTGTCAGTTCGATTGCCGGATACCACGGCTTGCCGGCCTGCCCTTCCTATTCTGCCTCAAAAGCCTGTGTCAAAGCTTGGGGGGCTGCATTACGTGGACGTCTAAAACCCTTGGGCATAAATATCAGCGTCATTTGTCCCGGATTCGTAAAATCCCGGATTACCGATCAAAACACTTGCCCGATGCCGTTTTTTATGCCGGCGGAAAAAGCTGCCGCCATTATTGCGGAACGGATTGAAAAAAACATCGGCCTCATATCTTTTCCCTGGCCGCTCAGATTCGGGGCCTGGCTGGTTTCAATTCTTCCCGAACGGCTCAGCAGTCTGATTTACAACCGTTTACCGGAAAAAGTTTCTAAGAAATAGCAAAAAAACCTGAAAAGACACAAAAAAGATAAAAAAATTGTTTTTTTATTAATAATTTTGTTTATAATTCCGCTTATGAAAAAACTAAACCGCTACATAGTAAAACAAATTTTTATCGGGTTTCTGCTGGTAACTTTTTCACTGCTCTCCATTTTATGGCTGACGCAGTCGTTGCGCTTTGTCGATTTGATTACCAATAAAGGGATCCCGATCGGACTTTTTGTAAAGCTGACTTCTTTGCTAATGCCGCGTTTGTTTGTTTTACTGTCGCCGATTTGTGCCTTTGTCGCGGTACTGTTTGTATACAACAGAATGCTCAGTGACCGGGAACTCGTTGTTATCAAATCCGCAGGCATCAGTCCTTGGCAGGGAGCCAAACCGGCGCTGATAATCGGAATATTTTTATACGTCATCAACGTTTATACTTACAATTACGGAATTCCGGCTGCAGAAAAAGCTTTTAACGAGCTGGAATGGCAAATAAAAAATGATGTTTCGCACCTGATGTTCCGTGAAGGTGAATTTACCGAACTGCAAAACGGCCTAACCGTATTTATCACCACACATGAAAAAGACGGCTCCATGTCGGGCATTTTGGTAAATGACGAACGCAACCCGCAAAACAGAACAACCATTTCTGCCGAAAAAGGCCGTGTTGTTTATACCGACAAAGGCCCAAAAATTATCATGGTCAACGGTTCCCGCCAGGAACTCAGCAAAAACGGCAACCAGTTTTCTTCCCTGGCATTTGAGCGCTACTCCGTTGATTTCGGATTAAGCGGAAACAAAAAAAGCAAAGATACCAGTGCGCGTGAAAAAGGCTTTTTTGAACTCCTGAATGCTCAAAACGACCCTTCCTTATCCCCAAAAGACCAACGTCGCTATGTTGTTGAAGGACACCGCCGGATCATCAACCCTTTTTACAACATTGTTTTTGCTCTTTTGGGTTGTACCGGTCTGCTGGTAGGAAATTTTAACCGCCGCGGACAAAGCCGGATAATTTCAGTCAGCATTATTGCTATGGTTTTGCTTCAGGCAATGGATCTGTCTTTCGGCAATCTTGCTGCCAAAAATCTCGGTCTGCTGCCGCTAATGTATATCAATCTCATTCTTCCGTTTATTGTCTGCATCTACCTGTTGCTGTTTTATACACCGGGAATGTTTGTCAAACGCCGACAACCGCCGGAGATTGCCGATGTCTGAAAAAAGCCTTCTCTGGATAAGTTGTTTCAGTATTTTGATTTGCTTGGCAAACAACACAGAAGCAGCAGAAGCTATAGAAAAAGACCCGATAAAAAAGGAAGCGGGAACTGTTCTGCAAAAGCCTGAAAAACCGACTTATGCGGCAAATATCAATCCGCAAATGAACATAACCTCTGTATTAAGCACACCGGCAGAAGAAAAAGATCAGGAAACAGAAATATATTTCAGCGCGGATGAAGTTGAAAATAATCAGGAAATGCAAGTTGTCACAGCCACCGGCAATGTCAATATTATCAGAAATAATCTGACTCTTATTGCCGACAAAGTGATTTATAATCAAAAAGAAGATATCGTAACCGCCACCGGCAACGTTATTTTGGTTGAAAAAGACGGTAATGTCGTTTTCTCTGATTATGTAGAATTAACAGATCAGATGACTCAGGGATCAATGGACAACATCAAAGTCATTATGCAAAACAAAGCCCGCATTGCCGCAACCAAATTCCGTCGGCTTGCCAAAGACAACAAGTTGATGACAAACGCAGTCTACACACCTTGTGATGTTTGTTCCGGAAAAGATCCTCTCTGGCAGATAAAAGCCACAAAAGTCCAACATGATGCCGAGGCTAAAAACGTCAATTACCAAAATGCCACAATAGAACTCAAAGGAGTTCCGGTATTTTATACGCCGTTTTTCTCGCATCCCGACCCGACGGTAAAAAGTCGCAGTGGTTTCTTAATGCCGAGCTTTCGCAGCAATTCTTATCTTGGCGCCGCCTTACAACCAAAATATTTTTGGGACATTTCTCCCAACCAAAATCTCCTCTACTCGCCTATTCTGAGCAGTGATCACGGAATTGTTCAAAGCGGTACCTATAGTCAATATTTTACCAATGGGCAAGTTGAGGCTACCGGAACCTATCTGAAAGACAACGATGATGACCGCCAGCGCGGCAGCTTGTTCATGACCGGCCGCTATGAGTTTAACGATTACTGGGTAGGAAACCTTGATATCAATTACGCCTCTGACCGCGTTTATCTGAAAGACATGTCCCTTCCCAAAAAAGACGATGCCTGGCTAACCTCCAGCGCCAAACTTGAAGGATTCGACTTCCGTAATTATGCCGCTATTGAAGCCTATAGCTACAAACTTCTGAGCTATGACTTAAAAGAAGTTGACAAACCATTAATTATGCCATGGTTTAATTACGAAAACATCGGAGAAATCGGCCCATACGGCGCTTACAACAAAAACACATTTAACGGTGCCATCATCAGTCGAGATGATGAAAATTCAAGCCAGCGCATTTCCATGATAAATTCCTGGGTACTGCCATATACCAGTGAATATGGCGAAAAATACCGTTTAATGGCTTCCGTAAAATCAGACCTGTATAACATTGATGACTACAAAAACTATAAAGGCGAAACTTTTGACGGAGGCGTTGCCCGAGTCTTCCCGCAGTTAGGATTGGAATGGAAGCTTCCGTTTATCCGCGCCACAGAAAGCTCCCGTCAGATTCTCGAACCGACAATCGTCGCCGTCGCAGCCCCTAACGGTGGCAATAAATTAAATAAAATTCCTAATGACGATAGCCAAGATGTCGAACTTGATGATACCAATATTCTGGACATTGATCGTTATGCCGGCTACGACCGCAACGATACCGGCAGCCGCATCAGCTACGGATTTAACTGGAGTGCTTACGGAAATCGCACCGGACGAACATCGGCATTTATCGCTCAAAGCTACAATTTTGATAAAAACAGCAGCTTCAGTACCAGTGACGACCAAAGCGGACGCTTCAGTGACTATGTCGGCCGGATTAATGCCTCTCCGAGTCCGTTTTTGGATTTAAACTATCGTTTCAAACTGGATAAAGATTCCCTTGATTTCAAATATAATGAATTATCAGCCGACTTTGGGCCGGAAGCCCTAAGAATGTATGTATCTTACATTTTCCTGAAAGGCTATGACAATGACAACACGTCATCCTCCTTGTACGGAGAAAGAAAAGAATTATATACCGGTGTAAGAATGGCCCTTACTCGCGATTGGTCACTCAGCCTGTATAACCGGCAAGATTTGTCAGAAGGTGATATTTCTCTTGAACACGGCGGAATACTCACCTATGAAGACGAATGTTTTGCCTTATCGATTGTTGCTGACCGAAACGAAGCTGACAGCCCCGATTATGACGGCGATTTTGAAATCAGCGTCAATTTCTTCTTAAAAACTCTGGGCGGAGCCGGAACCCAAAAATAAAAGGAGACCACAGATGAAACTATCCAAAATTTTCCTTACCGTCTTAATAGCAGCATTAAGCCTGATTTCCCAGCCTCAGGCAAAACCGCAGCAGTCTTTGAAAATTGTTGCCACGGTAAACGATGAAATCATCAGTTCGGCAGATTTCCAAAACCAGCTCAAATTATTTCTCCTCACAACCAAAATTCCTTTCAATGAACACACCCGAAATATGATTTTGGAAAGAGTTTTAAACAGCGCGATTGATGAAAAAATAAAATTGCAATCTGCCGAAAAAAATGACATTGAGGTCACCGAAAAAGAAATCAGCGGCTCCATAAGCTTGTTTGAAAAAAACAATAAAATTCCTAACGGACAAATGAAAAGTATTTTAAGAGAAGCCGGAATCAGCTATGAAACTTTCCGAAACCAGGCTAAAGCTGACCTTGCGTGGGGTCGATTGGTTCGCCGTAAGATGATGGGCAACGCCCTAACCCAGACTGAAATCAACAAGGCCATGGAAGACGCCAAAAAAGACCTGACAACACCAAAATATTTTATTTCTGAAATCTTCATAAAAAAAGAACATGCCAAAAACATCCAGGATTTAGTAAGCAACCTGAGGAAAGATCCCCGCTTTGAGCTCTATGCCATGCAGTTCTCAGAAAGCCCGACTGCTTCAAACGGCGGCAAACTGGGATGGGTAAATTACGGAAAACTCAACGTACCGATTGAAAAAGCCTTAAACAGCCTGAAAGAAGGAGAAATATCTGATCCGATCGCCTATGCCGACGGTTATTTCATATTTAAGTTGGACAAAGTTTTTGACCCCAAAAAAGATAAACCGCAAATGCCGACCAGAGAAGAAATCATCAACTATCTGCAAAATCAAAGGATGGAAGAAACTTCTCAACAATATTTAGCAGAACTGCGGACTCAGGCCGTTATTGACATCAGGAACTAAAATGACTTTGTTGCCAGATTCTTTGCCGTCTTTGCGCGAAACTGTCGAAACTCATGGTCTGATGGCCAAAAAGGCTTTAGGACAAAATTTTTTGTTGGATCGCAATATTACCGATAAAATAATTCGCCTTTCTCTGGAAAAACAAAACAAAAAAGACTTTACCGGCGAATACGTCTTCGAAGTCGGCCCCGGCCCTGGAGGCCTGACACGAGCCGTTCTTAATGCTAATCCGCAAAAATTGACTGTAGTCGAAATGGACGAACGCTGTATTGAAATAATGAACGAGCTAAAAAGTTTTGCCGGAGAAAAACTGGAAATCATTAACGGCGACGCCTTAAAAATAAACTTTGCCGAACAAGACATCCCGCCACGCAACATTGTCAGTAACCTGCCCTATAACATTTCCGTTCCGTTGCTCACCGGCTGGCTAAAACAAATTGAAAGCTTCTCCAGCCTGACCTTGATGTTCCAAAAAGAAGTCGCCGACCGAATATGTGCTCCGATAAACTGCAAAGATTACGGCCGCATTTCCGTTCTTGCACAGCTTCAATGCAGCATAGAACGCCTTTTTGACCTCAATCCGAACTGCTTTGTTCCTGCTCCTAAAATATGGTCGACAGTCCTGCTGTTCAGACCGCTTCACGCCGGTATTAACAATACTGAATTAAATAAAATAGAAAAAATAACGGCTTTGGCCTTCGGACAACGACGGAAGATGATTCGCCAAAGCTTAAAATCATTGCCCGGAATAAAAGAAAAACTGGAGCAGCTCCAAATTCCGGAAACCTATCGTGCCGAACAGCTGACGCCGAAACAATATTTTGAATTAGCCAAATTACTTTAGTTTTTTGTCAAATTTTTCTTGAAAAAAAGCTGATTCTATGATATTCTTCAGCGGTAACTCAGGAAAATAGCAATGTTTGAATATTTTAAAAGAAAATTTGTCCGTCTTGACGGCACAATAAAAATTGACACTTATCCGCAATATTATGAAGAAAACGGACGGCTGATCAAAGAAGAAGCCGACGGAAAAAAATATATTGTTAAACTGGATAAAAATCACCATGAAATCATTATCGGAGAAGCCGAATGACAAAATGGATGGTTATCATTGCCGGTCCGAACGGAGCCGGAAAATCAACGTTTTATGAAAAAATACTAAAAACGGACCCTTTGTTAAAAAAGGCCCCGTCAATCAACATGGACAACATTGCCAAAGAAATCGCCAACGGCGACGACCCGAACAAATATATGATTGATGCCGGAAAAATCGTCATAGCCGAACTTGAAAAAAAATTAAAATCCAAAAAAAGCTTTGTATATGAAACAACTTCATCAGGTAAAGCCCATTTAAAATATATGGACAGAGCCAAAAAAGCCGGTTTTAAAATTGCTACGATTTTTATCGGCCTGGCAAATGTCGAACTGTCACATCTGCGGGTTCAGCAACGGGTACGCGAAGGCGGACATGCCGTTCCGCCCAAAGATATTGAAAGACGTTACCCGAACATCATCAAAAACTTTCCCGAAATGCTTAAAAGGAGCGACGTATCGGCAGTTTTTGACAACTCAGGAAAAACACCGTTCAAATTAATTTTTCTAATGGATGAAAGCAAATTGTTTATCTTCCGGAGCTATCCCAAATGGGTAGAAGGCTCTTTGAAAGAACGCAAAACCAGTAAAGAAATGATCCGGATCACCAGCGACAAATTAAAAAAAATGCCGCCGGAAAAAATATCAAACATGATAAATTGCGTTTTTGAGCAATTCCAACATGGAAGATAAAATCACTTTTTTAAACGCTGTAACGGATGATTTTGCAAAACCTTATTCATCAAATCTTCAGAAAGAATATGCGTATAAATCTCTGTCGTAGCAATACTCTCGTGTCCAAGCATCTTTTGAACTGAACGCAAATCTGCATCATGCTTCAAAAGCGATGTTGCAAAAGAGTGGCGCAAAACATGCGGAGAAACCCTGGCCGGAGAAATTCCGGCTTCAGCAGCCAACACTTTCAAATCCCTAAAAAAAGCATCCCGTGTCAAATGTCCGGATAAAGAACGCAAAGACGGAAAAAGCCACTTTGACAGCCCCCGAGAACGCACAAAATCTTTACGCAAACACTTAATATATTGATGCAATGCATCCAATACTTTGCGAGAAACCGGCACAATCCGCTCTTTGCTACCTTTACCGCGGACAAAAACAATTTCTCGGTCAAAATTAACCGCCGTTAACGGAAGCCCCACCAATTCCGAAACCCGCAAACCGGAAACATACATCAATTCTATCATAACACCGATACGCTGCATATTATGATTTTGATGAGAAAAAGCCGTTTCTGCTAACAGCTTGACCTCCTCTTCCGTTAAAAACTTGGGCAACGGCTTTCCAAGCTTAGGCGAACGCAAACGCACGGCCGGATTATCAGAAATTTCTTTTTCACTAAACAAAAATTTAAAAAATTCACGCAAAGTAGAAATTTTGCGTGCAATCGTCTTGGCGGCATACTTATGCCTGCAACTGATATCATGAAGAAAATCTGCCAGATCCTGCCGACTGACTTTGGAAATTTCAATTTGTTTATTGCCACACCAACTAAAAAACTGTTCCAAATCCTGACCATATGAAACAACTGTATTTTCCGAGCACCCTTTTTCAGAGCGCATCATATCCAGAAAATCATCTGATAACCGATTTGGAGAAATCATTTTCACTCCTGGCCGGCAGCAAAATCATTCGGCAATACCTGCTCAACATGTTCAACCTGCATGGGAACCTCACGCGAAAGCACAAAAAGCACCGCCAAAACAATAATTAATCCGATAACATAAAAGATTGTTTTTGATTTTTTCTGTCTCATGATGTATAAACCTTATAAAATAAACATTTAACTCTGATTAGTTTATATCAAAAATAATTGAAAGAATAATTAAAAAAATGGATATAACCAAAATTGATAAAATAATATTGCTCGTCGGGCTGATGGGAAGCGGAAAGACCAGCGTCGGCAAGCGTCTTGCCCGCAAATTAAACCTGCCTTTTGTCGACGGTGACCAAGAAGTCGAAAAAGCTGCCGGTATTCCGCTTTTAGACGTTTTAAAATGCTTTGGCGAAAAAGAATACCGCGCCGGAGAAGAACGGGTAATGAAGCGCCTTTTGCAAGGCCAGCCCTGCGTTTTGGCTTCCGGCGGCGGTTCTTTTGTTGCTGCCCAGACCAGAGCCCTCGCCAAGACCAACGCCGTTACCGTCTGGCTCAAAGCAGATATCAACGTCCTATATAAAAGAACAACCGGACGAAAACACCGCCCGTTTTTAAGAGGCAACGATACCGAACTGAAAAGCAAACTGGAAAAATACATTCAGGAAGAATATCCCTACTATTCCGAAGCGGATATCGTTGTTGAAACCAAAGAAGAACCCGTAGACCTGACTGTTGACCGCGTAATAGGCACACTAAAAAATTTCAAGTAAAAAAACCGCCGTCGCTTTAAAACCTGCAGAAAAAGATTACATAGCCGATAAATGCAATAAAGGTTAAAAGGACGAAGAATGGTCTGGATTATTAACGGCCTCTTATACGGTTTTTTTACGGCCTTATATACTTTGGTCAATCAAAAATACAAACTCAACGGCTACCTTTTGGGAATATGGCGCGGGTTCGGCATTGCCGTTTTCTTTATCCCTTTTATACCATTATTTCCCGTCCCGCACAGCATGTATTATTGGACTTTACTGATCACACAGGGGCTTCTCATCGGTTTTTACGATTCCCACCTCTTTTTTGCTTCTGCCAAATACGGCGCCGGCCCGACTTCCAGGGTAATGGTATTGACAACACTGATAACAACCGTTTTATGGTGGCTGATTACACCACATGAATTTATAAAGCTTTTTGATAATGGAACAGTGTTCATTACCTTGATTTTAATCCTTTTCGGTTTTACGCTGAGCTACTGGCAAATGTTAAAAAGCCCGGTCAATAAAGAAATCATAATCTATATGGCGCCAGTAATTCTGGCTCTGGCTTTTATGAGTATCATCACCAAAGACATATCCATCCACGGCTCAAGCACCTGGGCCGCCATGATTTATTATCTGTCTGTCTCAACTTTTGTCAGCGGCTGTTACAATACTTTTTTTTACATCCGCCGAGAAAAAGTAAAAGCCAAAGATTTTTTCAAAAACGTTTTTTCGCCGGTTGCCATCCGCGCCGGATTATACCTCATAAGTTTCAGCGCTGCTTTAATCACGGCAAAAAACCTGGCCCTGCGGATTGCACCCAACCCCGGATATGTAACGGCTTTACTGCTGACATCACCGCTGTTTGTCATGGCTTTTAACAAATATAACAAAATTCAGGATACCGCCTCGGTAAAAGCCGGTATTTTTATGATTTTTTTCTTAATAGCAATGATGATTCTGGTCAACGGCAAATTCGGTGTTATCGATTAAGGACAAAGCTGTTCGATTATCCCATTCAAAACCAAAAAACCTTCGCGGGTTGCCCTGATATTCTGTGGCGTATCAACCAACAACCCTGCTTCGCAGAGATATTTCAGCCGCTCCCGGTCAATAAAACCGTCAAAATCCAAACCGCAGTTTTCGGCAAAAAGCCTCTTATCAATCCCATCCGTCAGCCGCAGTCCCATTAACAAAAGTTCTTCGGCTCTCTCTGCCTGAGAAAGCTCCTCCAGCTGACAATTATATGTCGAGGCATAATAAATGGGAGAAATTTTTTGATCTCGCTGTTTCTGCTCAAGATTTCCCTTAAAACCCGAAAAACAAAAGCGCCCATGAGCCGAAATCCCAACCCCTATATAGTCTTGGCCTGTCCAATAAAGAAGATTGTGGCGGGAAGCATAACCGGGACGGGAATAGTTGGAAACCTCATATTTATAAATTCCTTTATCCGCCAAATAATCTTCGGTAAACAAATACATTTCCCCGGCCGCATCTTCATCCATGGCCTTAATTCCTTTGCGGGCAAAAACCGTCCCTTCTTCTATTGTCAACTGATACAACGACAGGTGTTTCATACCGAACGATGCCGCCTGCGCCAGTTCTTTTTCCCAATCTGAAAGTTTTTGCTGCGGCCGGGCATAAATCAAATCCAGCGAATGATTGTCAAAATTCTGCAAAACGCCGTCAATCGCCTGATAAGCCTGCTTCAGATTATGCGTTCGTCCCAAAAAACGCAAATCAGCATCATTCAGAGCCTGCACCCCCAAAGACAGCCTGTTAATACCTGCCCGCCGCAAATCGGCAAACATCTCGGGATAATCAGAATTCGGATTCGCCTCCAAGGAAATCTCAATTTCAGGGGCCGTTTTCCACTTTCCGGCAACATAATCAATCAGCGCCGCCACATTCTCCGGTTTCATCAAAGAAGGCGTCCCACCGCCGAAAAAAATGCTGCTGACAATGTTTTCGGAAGTATACTGATAATAAAAATCAAGCTCACGTTTATATTCCGCAACAATTTCTTCTTGCGGCACATTTTTTTTGACTTCTTTATAGAAGTCACAATACGGACATTTTGACAAGCAAAAAGGCCAGTGAATATAAACGCCGAACCCCATTGCAAACCGCTACAAAATAAAGCGGGACAAATCGGACGCCTGGGTAAATTTGGAAAGTTTTTCCTCCACCATCGCCGGCGTAATAACCACTTTTTCTCCGGCTTTCTCCGAGGCCTCGTAGCTGATGTCTTCCAACAAAACCTCCAAAACCGTATGCAGCCGGCGGGCTCCGATATTTTCAACGTTTTCGTTAATCTGAACGGCAACATCGGCAATCTTGTCAATGGCTTTTTTTTCAAACTCCAGAGTCAGATTTTCCGTCCCCATCAAAGCCACATACTGCTCAATCAGATTGGCTTCCGGCTCGATCAGAATTCGCACAAAATCATCATGCGTCAAGGCTTTCAGCTCAACCCTTATCGGCAAACGCCCCTGCAGCTCGGGCAGCAAATCGGAGGGTTTTGATAAATGAAAAGCGCCGGAACAGATAAACAGAATATGATCGGTTTTAACCATACCGTATTTGGTCGAAACCGTCGTTCCTTCAATCAGCGGCAAAAGATCTCTCTGTACACCCTCGCGCGATACATCACCGCCGCGGCGTTCATCCTGACCGGCAATCTTGTCAATCTCGTCAATAAAAACAATACCGTCATTTTCCACTGATTTGATTGCCGCCTGCGTAATGGATTCGGAGTCAATCAGTTTGTCGCTTTCCTCATCCACCAAAACTTTATAAGCGTCACCGACTTTCATTTTTTTCATTTTATATTTGTCGCCGAAAGGCTTGCCGAGCAAATCTCCCAAACTTATCATACCCATTGAGGCACCCGGCATTCCCGGAATATCAATCGTCGGCATACTGGCATTGGAATTGTCCAGAACTTTTATCTCGATTTCACGATCATTCAGCTGATTTTCCCGCAGCAGCTTGCGGAATTTCTGACGGGTTTCCTCACTTGCCCCGTCGCCGACCAATACGTCCAAAACCCGCTCTTCGGCAGCTGCTTCTGCCTTAACAATCATAGTCTTGCGCTGTTTGTCGCGTTCGTTATGCAGAGCAATCTCCACCAAATCGCGAATAATGCTCTCCACATCGCGTCCGACATAACCGATTTCGGTAAACTTGGTCGCCTCAACCTTAATAAACGGCGCCTTTGCCAGTTTTGCCAACCGGCGGGAAATTTCCGTTTTGCCCACGCCGGTCGGACCAACCATCAAAATATTTTTCGGCACAATCTCTTCCCGCAATTTTTCAGGCAGCTGCATTCGGCGCCACCTGTTGCGCAAAGCAACGGCAACAGCCTTTTTGGCCTCTTGCTGTCCGATAATAAACCTGTCCAATTCTGAAACAATTTCCCGCGGGCTGAACGTTGCTGCTGTCATTTCCCTCAAACCTTTCTATTTTTCTATCTTCTCAATAATAACGTTATGATTGGTATAAACATCTATATCACCGGCAATTTTCAGAGCTTTGCGGACAATATCCTCCAGCGACAGATTGTCAATGTCATAAAGGGCTTTTGCCGCTGCCATGGCATAATTTCCGCCGGAACCGATACCGATAATCCCGTCATCGGGCTCCATAACCTCTCCGGTACCGGAAATCACCAGCGAAACATCTTTATCCGCCACAATCATAAAAGCCTGCAACTGCCGGAGATATTTGTCCATCCGCCAGTCTTTTGCCAGTTCCACTGCCGCACGCTTTAACTGATTGGCATGTTTTTCCAGTTTGGCTTCCAAACGTTCTATCAAAGTTATACCATCCGCGGCCGCGCCGGCAAAGCCGGCAATAATCTTCCCGTTGCCAATTCTTCTGACTTTTACCGAATTGGCCTTAAAAATAATGGCCTCACCCAACGTTGCCTGGCCGTCGCCGCCCATAACAACCTCATCACCCTTGCGTGCGCACAAAATTGTTGTCATATCTTTCCCTTATTTTGAAATAATACCTGTTCTAATATGTAGTTAAATTTTTTCATTTATGCAATAGCGGTATTAAAACAGTTTTAAGACATTGCGAATATACTTGGCACAAAGGAAAAAAATATGCTGACCAAAATTCTCTCTGCCGGAAAAATTTATCTCGACCGCCGTATGTTGGTGATGATTGCTTTCGGCTTTTCCAGCGGTTTTCCTTTTCCTTTGGTTTTCAACACCTTAAGCCTGTGGCTGGGAGAAGCCGGACTGCCTCTTGCCGTTATCGGAACTTTTTCCCTGCTCAAAACACCATACAGTTTCAAATGGGCCTGGTCGCCGCTGGTTGACCGCCTGCCGCTTCCGGGACTGGCTTTTATGGGCCGGCGCCGCAGCTGGACTTTCTTCACCATGCTTCTGGTTGGTATCTCGATTTTTGCCATGTCCCTGGTCAACCCGGCCGAAAACCCGTCTTTAATGGCTGCCCTGGCACTGATTTTATGTATATCCTCCGCCTCGCAGGATATTGTTCTTGATGCTTACCGCGTGGAAAATTTCAAAACGTCCGAACAAGCCGCCGCTTCTGCCACATTCATTCTCGGCTATCGCCTGGGATTTATTTTCTCCGGTGCCGGCGCATTATATCTGGCAGACGTTATAAGCTGGAATTGCGTTTACGCCGTCATGTCTTCCGGAATTTTAATCGGCCTGACCGCAGTTTTGCTCATCAAAGAACCCAAAGACAAAAGAAAAAGCTTCTCCAGTCGGAAAAAACGTTCATCTCCGGAAAAAATCAAAGACTTTTTCAAAAATGCCGTTGTCTGCCCTTTCAAAGATTTTATGTCCCGTCCGGGCTGGGCTTATATTCTGTTGTTTATTCTGCTATACCGCCTGAGCGACGCTTATATCAGCCCGATGGCCTATATTTTTTACAAAGATATGGGGTTCGGATATTCGCAAATCGCTACCGTTACAAAAATTTACGGCACTATAGCCACCATTGTCGGAATGCTGGTCGGAGGCATGTTGCTCAACAAAATGAGCCTGACCCGCGGCCTGCTGCTCTGCGGTATTCTGCAGGGATTGTCTAACCTGATTTATGTCGCCCAAACTTATGCCGGCAATAACTTATATATGCTGACGCTGACAATTTCGGTCGAAAACATCACCGGCGGAATGGGAACAGCGGCCTTTGTGGCATATATTTCTTCTTTGTGCAATGTCAAATATACTGCCACGCAATATGCTCTGCTCTCATCCCTGATGAGCCTGGCACGCGATGTTCTCGCCTCTTCTTCCGGCTGGCTGGTTCAACATATCGGCTGGAGTTCGTTTTTTATCTCAACCACGTTAATGGCTGTTCCGGGGCTGTTGGTCTTATGGTACATTACCAGACGCTATCCTCCGGCCATTATTCCCTCACTTTCGGAAACAAATCCGTCTGGCGCAAAGCCTCGCCGATAACCATAACCGCCGACACCGCAACATTAATTGAACGCGCTTTTTCATTCATCGGAATCAGCAGCCGGGCATCGGCAATATTATGAACGGATTGCGGCACACCGGCGCTTTCCCGTCCCATTAGAATAATATCATTCGGTAAAAACTCAAATTCCGTATATGGTTTGCTTGCATGAGTTGTCAATAAAACCAACCGTCCGTATTCATCGGGATGAGCCGCACGATACGCCAAAAAATCTTCCCAGGAATCATGCCGACGATATTTTACCAAATTAAGATAATCCATACCCGCCCGTTTTAATGCCTTTTCCGAAAAAACAAAACCGCAGGGCTCAATAATATCCAATTCCACATCCAAACAGGCTCCGAGCCGCAGCAATGTCCCGGTATTTTGCGGAATATCCGGCTGAAAAAGCGCCAATCTCATAGCAAACCTCCTTAAAATAAACATAATCCTAGCTACAACAAAAGCCGCCGCAAGGCAACAAAAAAAGCAAGCTGCCAATAAAAGCAGCCTGCTCTCTTGCAAAATTTTTTCAAAAACGCCCGCGGCGATAAAACATATCAGCCAACTGATACGGCGTCCGACACTGGCGCATAACCGAATAATCGGTCGAATACTTGAATTCCTTAATCAACGGATTAAGAATCTTTGAAAAATCAAAGAAGAAATTCAAAGAATTTACTTCTTCCCCTTCCAAAATTACACTATCTGAAGCATAATTTTTTTTGGCAATCTCGTTAATTCTGCATCGAACTTTCTCAAAAAATTCTTGTTTCTTAAGCTGTTCGGCAAAAACAGCTTCCGAAAATTCTTTCAAATTATTGGCTCTCAAAGAATAAGGCAACCGCAAATCATTAAAAATCACTCGCAGCCTTTTAACAAAAAAATCTCTTCTTTGCCAGCTTATTACCGTCGTTAAATTCGCTTTTTTACTAGCAAATTCTCCAAAAGCAGAAACAACCAATTCTTCAATCTGTTCTTTTGTTCTCATACAATAATAATTTTTTTTAATATTTAACATTCTAATAATACAATCTCTACCGGGCAATATACATCGGATGAAAAATTTTGTCAATATGTCAAAAAGCCCGGAATATAAAAAAATCCGGGCTTTCTCTCCAAAATATTTTATACATTAAACAAAAAATTCAGCAAATCGCCGTCCTGAACCACATAATCCTTGCCTTCGGAACGCATTTTTCCGGCTTCTTTGCATCCTTGCTCACCGTTATATTTGATAAAATCATCATAAGAAATCGTTTCTGCCCGAATGAAGCCGCGTTCAAAATCGGAATGGATAATCCCGGCACATTGTGGCGCTTTTGAACCTTTAAGAAAAGTCCAGGCCCGTACCTCTTTCGGCCCCGCGGTAAAATAAGTTTCCAACCCCAAAAGTTTGTAACCGGCTTTGATAATCTTAGACAAACCTGATTCTTCCAAACCTAAAGACTCCAAAAACTCTTTTTTCTCTTCTTCCGTCTCCAGCTGAGCGACTTCTGATTCAATTTCTGCCGAAATAATAACCGCTTGAGCTTTTTCAGCTTCGGCTTTTTTCATAACCAAATCAGAATATTTATTACCGGAAGCTGCCGAAGCCTCATCCACGTTGCAAACATACAATACCGGCTTGGAAGTTAGAAGCTGCAGCATTTTATATTGTTTATAAGCATCTTTCTCCGCCGGATCAGGCGCAGCTGTCCTGGCCGGTTTTCCCTGCCGCAAGGCCTCAATCACCGGTTTCATAACCGAAACCCTGAGCTGAGCTTCTTTGTCTCCGCCGGTTTTGGCCTTTTTTTCTAACTGATCAAAACGCTTTTCCAGAGATTCCAAATCGGCAATCATCAACTCCGTTTCCACAATCTCCGCATCGCGGATCGGATCTACCGAACCCTCGACATGGGTAATATTGTCATCATCAAAACACCGCAAAACATGAATAATGGCATCGGTCTCACGAATATTGGCCAAAAACTGGTTTCCAAGCCCCTCGCCTTTGGAAGCACCTTTAACCAAACCGGCAATATCAACAAACTCCAACTGCGTCGGCACCACGTTTTTCGGGTTCACGATTTTGCACAAAGCATCCAATCGCTCATCCGGAACGGCAACCCGGCCGGTATTCGGCTCTATCGTGCAAAAGGGAAAATTTGCGGCCTGCGCGGCAATCGTCTGAGTCAAAGCATTAAACAAAGTCGATTTTCCGACATTCGGCAAACCAACGATACCACAATTAAATCCCATAAAAAAACTCCTCAAATATATTTATAAAGTTGAGGAGAGTTTTAGCCGAAAAATAAAGTTTTTTCAAGGAGTATTTTATTTTGCTTTTCGCAAAATCCCAATTTTGTTTGAATAAGCAGCCATACCTTCTTTCAACAATATATCAATAGTATCGGCTGCCAAGGCAATTACATCACCGACCAATTCGGCATCTGTCTTTGAAAAACGGCTCAAAACATGGTTCACAACAGCTTCGCCTTTCCCTGCCGGATGCCCGACACCGATACGAATACGATGATATTCCGGCGTAATGGCAGCGTCAATTGACTTCAAACCGTTATGTCCGCCGGCCCCGCCGCCGGTTTTAACCTTTATCTGCCCGGGTTGCAAATCCATATCATCATGAATTACAACAATATTCTGCGGCAAAATTTTATAAAAATTTGCCGCCTTAACTACCGAATTTCCCGAAAGATTCATATAAGTCTGCGGCTTAAGCAAAAAAACTTTCTCTCCGGCAATTTTTCCTTCGGCAATCAACCCGTCAAACTTAGATTTAAAAGGCGAAAAACCATATTTTTTCCAAAGCACATCAACTGCGGCAAACCCAACGTTGTGACGGGTTTCCGCATATTCCGCTCCCGGATTTCCCAAACCGACAATCAGAAACATTATAGCATCCTTCAAAAAAAGGGAGTCAGTCAAACTCCCTTTATTTTATAAAAACGTCTTCAAAATAGCAATAAATTGAATATCAATTCAAAATAAAACTATTTACGAAGGAAATCAACGTGAATCGGCATATCGGAAACCGGATGGAATTGAACATCCTGGCAAACGGCTGAAATTGTTTTGCCGTCAAGCACGATTTTGATGTCAGCCTTGTAAAATCCGGCAGTATTCAAAGCTTTTTCAAGCTCAACCGGATGCAGACTAATCATAACCGGCTCTTTTTTTCCGCCATAAATAACGGCAGGAATACGGCCCTCACGACGACATGCACGAGCTGCCCCCTTACCTGCTTTCTCACGCTTTTGCGCATTAAAAGTAATTTCCATTTCAAAAATCCTCAAAAAATAAAATTGATTATATCTTCTGCGGGGCCTCCAGGGGTGCTCCCGACAGACAGCCTTTTGTACAACAATTATTTTTATTTTTCAAGGAGTTTTTTCAAAAAAAAGGCCGCAGAAAAATCTGCAGCCTTACAAAAAACTGAATCAATATTCCGTACTTTTATCGAAATAATCATCAGACTTTCTTCCGAATATCCGACGCACCCCCCTATAAAAAGAGTAAGCGCCGACAATCAGCAGCAAAACAAAAGCACTGCCGACCAAAAAAACTAGCACTTTCATACGTCTTCTGTGTTTTTAGTTTCTTTTTCTTCATTCAAACCATGTTCTGCATCATATATCCGCCAAACATCCGTCCGATAAACGGCATAAGCGAATAAAATAAAAACAACCAGGCAAAAAATAATAACGCCCCAGATTAATCCTGTCATAAGCTAAAAAATTAATAATTATTAAACTAAAACAAAGTGTAAAACAAAATGCCGTAAAGTCAAGAATTTAAATATAAAAAAAGGTTCTTCTGCGCCTTTAAGAACCTTTTTTTCTCAATCTTAAGCCTAAAATTCATAAATGTACCATCGCTCGTAAACAACAGAATACGAGACTCAGTTTGACAAAACATATTACATAAAAGCATAATAATTAAGCAGAATTCCAAATAGAATCCATCACTTTGGAAAAACTGAATAACCCACGGTATTTATTCTTTTTTCCAAACCTATCGAGAGGAAAGACACAAGTCTGAAATAAAAAACTATTGCAGACAAACTCTCTCTATATATTACACACCTTGTCTCAAAACAGGGGATCAACCTGCCTTAAAACAATACTTTGCCGGATAGCCATTCTTGACATTCCTGCCGGCTTATCTATCTTTTTCCACCTAATAATGCTTCCATAATATATGTTTTTAATTTAAATAATGATACCTTTTCACTTGCCAAGCCTAAATATTAAGATTTAAATTTTTATTAACAGCCGGATTCGTTTTCGATTCGATTTTGATATAACTATTTGATTTAACACAAAAGATAAGATTAAAAAGAAACAAAAAAAATTTTTCGATTCGCTGATTTTCAGATTCATTTTGATTAAAAATTACTTTACGAATCCAAAAATATATTTGGAATCGACACAAAAAATGCCCGATTTAGAATCGGGCATTTTTTTCAAACAGCTGTTTCCAGTACAACCGGAAAAAAGCCAAAAACATCTATTTTTTTTATTTTCACGGAAAAAAGCTTTCCTCGAGCGTTTTCCGGATGCGAAACATTTTCCAAAATAGCTCGAAACTTAAAATTTCCCTCTGCCAAATTACCGGAAAGACAATCTATACCATACCCGTCAGGCTCAAACAAATAAACTTTTCCCCAATCCAAAAGCTTAAATTTGAAAATCCTTAAAAGCAATACATATGCCAAAACCAACAAAATTGCAGAGCCGGCAAACAAAAATCCGACATCAGAAAACATAAAAAACTTATAGATATCTATAAAAACAGGAACGATTAAAAACAAACCAATTACAGGCATCCATAAAGTATAATCATCTTCACTGATGACAAAACGAATTTCCCATAAAACCGATATCATAAAAAAGATAAGAATCGGCAATGCCAACATCAGAATTGATAACCAATCAAAATTATTTTCCATGATCTAACAATTTAAAAAATTAAACAATTTCAGCGACGGAACAACCGTTAAAAACGTTTGTCATTCTAATTTTTACCCGGGTATAAAGCCCCTCTTTCTGAAAATATTCCTTTTCGGAAATTTTCACATCAAACGTCCAGAACCTGAATGGTCCGACCGGAATAGAAATAAAACCGCATGCCCAGCCTTTCTTAATATATTTTAGTTCAAAATCATAAATTTTATCCCTGTCGATCATTTTCAACATCAAAATAAAAAAATTTACAACCGTTGTAAAAAAGAACAGAAACAAAAAAGACAAAAGAACAAAATTTGCTTCCGGTTTGGCTCTTAACAAAAAAATATAACAGGTAAGGACCAAAAACACCAAAGCAAACATTAACAAAGAAATTTTGCCAAACATACTGCTGCTTATAACAAAATACCGCTTAACCAACAAAACACAGCCAACGATATTAGCTGCCGTCAAAATTGTTAATCCCGACAATAATAACAAAAACAAAGTATCCATATGTAATTTGTTTAAAATTAATAATAAAAATTTCAAAGATATTTTAGACAAAAAGCAAAAAAAGTCAAATAAAAAGCGCTTTCTCTTTATAAAAGAAAACGCTAAAAAAATAAATTTGTTCTTAAATGACTTGTACAACAAAAAATGCTTAAAATTTCAGAGCACTAAAAAGCTTGATAAAGGCCGGTGCTGCACTGTTTTTTTTCGACGACGTGTACAACAAAAGGTACACGAGGAGAAAAGACTGTTAAACACACTTATCTCAGATCGCTATAAAAACGCGGAGAATGAGTCGAATAATAAGATTTTAGGGTGGAGAAAGCGGAGTGTACATAGAGGTACATGAGCATTTCTCCAACCCGCTAAATCTGTATTAGATGACCATAAGGCACTAAAAAGCTTGATAAAGGCCGGTGCTGTGCCGTTTTTTTTCGACAACGTGTACAACAAAAAGTACACGAGGAGAAAAGAAACAAGCATGACCGGCCTTCAAAAACACTTAAAAACTGCGATATGTGAGTCAAATAATAAGAAAAAAGAATTTTAGCGACAGGAGTGTACGTGGTGGTACATGACTTAGCTAAAATTCTTTTTTCTGTATTAGGTGACCACAGAGCGCAGTTTTTACTTTTCGAGGTCGGCACCAGTCTCCTGATCCACCCTCTTCGCAGAAAGTTTAATCTTGCCGCGATTGTCCATACCAAGGCATTTAACCCACATCGTGTCGCCTTCCTTATAAAAGTCGGAAACAGATGCTATACGCTCG
This sequence comes from uncultured Alphaproteobacteria bacterium, assembly GCA_944390885.1. Taxonomy (GTDB): domain Bacteria; phylum Pseudomonadota; class Alphaproteobacteria; order RF32; family CAG-239; genus MGBC133411. The sequence goes on along the minus strand of CALXRP010000001.1, from coordinate 112,686 downwards.
TTTTTAATCTCGGAAATGTGAACAAGACCTTCCGTCGTGCCGAGGAAACGAACAAATGCGCCAAAATCCATAATTTTGGTAACAACGCCTTTGTAAATCATACCTTCTTCCGGCTCGGCCACAATACCCATAATCCATTCCAGCGCCGCATCGCCCTCTTCTTTCTTCATAGAAGCAATTTTAACGATACCGTCATCGCTGATATCAATCTTGGTATTGGTCTTCTCGACAATTTCACGAATAACCTTACCGCCGGAACCGATAACTTCACGGATTTTATCAACCGGAATCTTAATGGCAATAATTCCCGGCGCTAACGGCGAAACATTCGGACGCGGTTCGGCAATCGCTTTTGCCATCTCACCCAGAATATGGATTCTGCCTTCATGAGCCTGAGCCAAAGCCGTTTGCATAATCTCTTTGGTAATGGATGTAATTTTAATATCCATCTGCAAAGCGGTTACACCGTCTTTTGTACCGGCAACCTTAAAGTCCATATCGCCGAGATGGTCTTCATCACCGAGAATATCCGTCAAAACGCAAAAACGTCCATCATCTTCTTTAATCAGCCCCATGGCAATACCGGCCACCGGTTTGGTCATCGGTACGCCTGCCGCCATCAAAGACAGCGTTGAACCGCAAACCGTCGCCATTGAAGAAGAACCGTTCGATTCCATAATCTCGGAAACCACGCGGATTGTATAAGGGAAAGTATCCTTGTTTTTCGGCATCATCGGATGAATGGCGCGCCAAGCCAGTTTGCCATGACCGATTTCACGACGTCCCGGGCTGCCCAGACGACCGCATTCGCCAACAGAAAACGGCGGGAAATTATAGTTCAGCATAAAGTCTTCTTTATACTCGTTCATCAGACCGTCAACAATCTGAGCATCTTCGCCCGTACCCAACGTCGTTACAACCAAAGCCTGAGTTTCGCCGCGCGTAAACAAAGCAGAACCATGCGTTTTCGGCAAAACATCAATTTCGCACTGAATCGGACGAACGGTCTTGGTATCGCGGCCGTCAATCCGGTGTCCGGTTGTCAAAACCTTTTCACGAACAACTCTGTGCATCAGTTTTTCAATGGCATCGCCGACATAACGCATTTCCAGCTCGTTTTCCGGATCAATCGTCGCTTTAACCTCTTCCGAAGCCTGACCGACCAAAGTACCGCGTTTCAATTTATCAGTCTCTTTGAAAGCTTCTTCAAATTTACCGCGAAATTCTTTTTCGATTCTTTCATACAAAGCATCAAATTCCGGCGGAAAAATAGGAGTTTCCCAAGCCTCTTTGCCGGCCTCTGCTTTGAGTTCATTAATCATTTTGATAACCGGCTGGAAATTGTCAAACCCGAACATAACGGCGTTCAGCATTGTCTCTTCCGACAATTCCTGAGCCTCGGATTCCACCATCAAAACGCCTTCCGACGTGCCGGCAACCGTCAATTCCAGCTCGGTATCTTTCATTTGCTCAATCGTCGGATTCAAAATAAACTGTCCGTTCTTATATCCGACTTTGGCAGCGCCGATCGGCCCGAGGAAAGGAATACCGGAAACAGCCAGCGCGGCCGAAGCGGCAACCATAGCAACAATATCAGAATCCGTTTCCTGGTCATAGCTCAAAACCGTGCAGATAATCTGAACTTCGTTTTTAAAAGCATCCGGAAACAGCGGACGGATCGGACGGTCGATCAGACGAGAAATCAAAACCTCGCGTTCGCTGGGTTTTCCTTCGCGTTTCATAAAACCGCCCGGAACTTTTCCGGTTGCATAATATTTTTCCTGATAGTTAACGGTTAAAGGAAAGAAATCCTGATCTGCCTTTGCCTCTTTTGCCGCAACCACGGTCGCTTGTACGACTGTCTCACCATAAGTGGCAATAACTGCGCCGGTTGCCTGTCTTGCTATTTTACCCGTTTCTAAAACTAACTTTCTTCCGCCCCAATCCATCTCTTTCTTGACGACATTAAAATCGATCATATTTCTTTTACCTTTCTATCTATAATCTATCTTACATACCTCACCTGCCCCCTGGCAGGATTTAAAAGGAATGCGGAGCCCCAATGCCCCGCACCCCGAAATTAAAACTTATGCCGTTGCAGAAACAACTCTGTCCGGGCTATGCAAACCTGGCTGAAAAAAGAACCATATACTTGTGCCGGATAAAAAAACCGTTCCTCAAACAACATAAAATCTTAACTCTTATTACTTACGCAAATCCAATTTCTTAATCAAATCCTGATATCTTTCTTCGCTGGTAGCTTTCAGGTGGTCAAGCAGGTGCCGACGGCGGCTGACCATCTTCATCAAGCCCAGACGGGAATGCAGATCTTTTTTATGAACATTAAAATGTTCAATCAGGCTGTTGATTCTGGCCGTCCAAATGGCAATTTGAACTTCGGGAGAACCGGTGTCATTCGGTTTCAGGCCAAAAGATTTGATAATTTCTTGTTTTTTTTCATTTGTAATCGACATCAAATTTTCCTTTATATTTTAACAGTTAAACACGCGAACCGGAGAAATTTTTCTTTCATCGATTCGGACTATTGCCGCCGGGTTGCCGTCAAACACGGCTACAGCCTGTTTGCCCGTCAAATTACTGATATCATAATTTTTGGGAGACACCCCTTGTCCAAGCCTGAGCTTGGCGGCATCAGCTTCCGATACAGCTAAAACCGCGATGTCGCGCAGTGATGTTATTAACGGAAGCAGAAATTCTTTCAGAGCCTCAGTATGCACTACTTTTTTTAAATTTTCCAGTAAAATCGTATCTTCAAGCGAAAATTTTCCGCATTTTGTCCGCCGAAGCTCTTGCAAATACCCCAAACTGCCGAGTTTTCGCGCCAAATCCCGCCCCAAAGACCGGACATACGTCCCTTTTGAACACTCTACCCGAAATTTTGCCCGATTGTCCGGCAATTCCTCCAACAACTCCAGGACATAAATCTCAATCCGCCTTTCCGGTATTTCAACGTTCTGCCCTTTTCTGGCCAAGTCATAAGCCCGCTGCCCGTTGATTTTTATGGCAGAAAAAGCCGGCGGAACCTGCACGTTTTCACCTATAAAATCAGGCAAGACCGACAAAATTTCTTCTCTGTGCGGAATTTTTTCGCAACGGCGGATAATCTCTCCCTCACTGTCACCGGTATTTGTTTCCGCGCCCCACTGAAGCACAAATTCATATTCTTTGCGGCCGTCCGTTACCATGGGCAAAAGCTTTGTCGCCTCGCCGAAAGCCACCGGCAGCACACCGGTCGCAAACGGATCAAGCGTTCCGGCATGGCCGTTTTTTCTGGCATTAAACAGCCGGCGCGTAAAATTAACCACATCGGTCGACCCCATATCACGGGGCTTGTCAACAATCAGCCAGCCGTTAACATCTTCGCCTTTTTTATGCCTTGCCATTCCGCTTTGTTTCCTTTTAACGACCCGCTACAGGATTCTGCCGTTCTTTATGCTAAATTTTGTTCAAATCACTCTGAACTTTCGGATCTCTGAACAGCTTTTCAATCTTATCAGCCTGTTCAAAAGAGTCATCGGCTTTAAAAACCAATTCCGGCGCATAACGCAGCTGCAATTTTCCGGCCACTTGCTTACGCAGATAATTTGCTGCCAGCTGCAACCCTTCCAAAACTTCTTTAAGATATTCGCCGTTTGTCGTCATCAGATAAACGGAAGCATATTTCAAATCCGGAGAAACGCGGACTTTGGTAATCGTTACCATGGTATGAATACCTTCCAGATTTCTGATTTCCCCGCGGTCAATAAAACCGGCCAAAATCTTTTTAATCTCTTGCCCTACTCTGAGCTGCCGCTGTGAAGGCTCCTTTTCCGCCATTTCTTTTCTCCTACAAAAAATTATAGGATATATATACCTTTAATCTGCTGAAATGCAAGAAAAATCGAAAACCGAACCCAACAACACCCGTTTTGATAAAAAACAACAATACCTTCCGACCAAAAGATACACTGCTTCCATAATCAGCCGCCTCGACTGCAAAACATAGCCATTGCCCCGATTACAAAAAGATGATAGAATTAATAAAATTCAATAGCTAATCAAGGCATAACTATGAAACTTTATCACTACATTACCAAAGGAAATTCGGCACTGAGCGAGGGAATTTTGTCTTTTGCGATGAATCCGAATGCAGACCTTAAATCATATTACAAACGTTCCGGTTTAAAAACACATCAACAAATAGTGCAGTGGTTTGAAAACTGCTTTACCGGACGCAGCCGCGACATTCGCTGTTTTTCAGAGCCGATTAAATGGACTGAAAATAGTCCGCATTTGAAAGAATTTATTGAAAATAAAGATATGTTCTCCATTAATATAGATGCACTAAAAAGAGATGGTCTGCTGGAAGCAATATATGTCAGTCCGTCAGTATTAGATACGCCGGAACTTAAATATTCTCATGGTTGCGACGAAGTTTTGCAAAAAATCTCCGGCATAGAGGAAATTGATTATTCTCCAATTGACTGGAGCATTTGTGACTATAAGCTCGGACGCCGATTTGCCTATGTCCGATACTACCTGCTTATCATCAAAAACGGCATCATCCCACCGGAATACATAACGCTGGAAAAATAAAAATTTACCTAAAGAGGAAAAAATAATGAGATTATACTGCTATACTTATTTTGCCGAGAAGATTCTACAAGAAGGCTATTTATCGGTAGCGGCAAATCCAAACCCGAAACAGCTTGAAATGTATGCCCGCAAAGCCGGCTCTACAAATTTTGAAGACATTAAAAAATATTTGGAACAAACTTTGCCGGGACGAACAAGATCAATCAGCTGCCTGACCGAGAAAGCACCGGTAGAAAATTATGAACACCCTTATTTGGACTATCTGGTGCATCACGCCGCAGTAATTTCGTTTGAACTGAACGATTTATTAAAAGACGGGCTGGTAGAGATGATTTACTGCAAAGACAATTCAGAGACAGCAAAAACCGATATTGACTTTGAAAATGTTTATAAGATAAAAAATCCGGCGGAAATTGATACTTCACCATTGAATTGGCACCAGTGCAGCGAAGCCTACGGATCGCCCTATAATATGCTCCGCCACTATATTCTGGTTTTGAGCAAAGGATTTATCCCGCCGGAATACATAACGCTGGAGAAATAAGATGCACTATTTCACACTCGACCAGGAAAGTCTTGACAACATTACTCGCAAGCCCAATCTGACTTTAGATATTCCTAAAAGTGGCTATAATTTCCGTGCAACAAACTATGTCGCCTCAAAAACAGCAGAACAAACCGAAAGATGCTCTTTTTTGGACACGACACAATATTGTACTCTGGCTACAGAAGACTGCGATAAGGCTGACGACCTGGTAATTGATGCCTGTATGAATGAGAAACTGATTACCGGAGAAATCGGCATCAATCCTTCAGAGAATAATTTTCTGTTATTGGACTGCATTATGAACATTACGGCACAAACATTGAGCCTTGAAGACGTCAGCCAGCGACGAATGGTCGCACCATTGACAATTGCCGCTAATAACAAGGAATCGCACGGCGTGGCTCTGTGCATTGATTCCAATAAAGATAAAAAGCATGTCGACATCATGATTTTGGAGCAACATGCATTAAAAGACGGCGGAAAACTTGATTATTCCAAGGAAATAGACCTGACGCTGGCACATTTGCAAAAAATTTTTGAGACTCAGGGCATGAGTGTCAACACCTATCAGAACGACAAACCGATTTGCCGTGAGAAAGGCGTCTGCGGCATTGTTTCCGCCGAAGTATGCAAACGACTGCTGCAAGCGGAAAACCCCATGAAAACAGCCCAACTTGGCGCAATTAAAATCAGCCGGGAAAAAGTTAACGAACTTCATCACACTAATTTTTTGAATTATCAAAAAGACAATCCTATACAAAAAGAAAATGAAAAAAACTATTCGAGATGATTCTTCTCTTTTCAGACCTCTGTAAAAAACGAGGCAGAAGCACTAAGCAAAAACAACCGCTTATACAAAGCCCCTTTCAAGCCGCTGTAAAAAACGCGATATGTGAGTCAGATAATAAGAAAAAAGAATTTTAGCGACAGGAGTGTATAAAAACATACATGACTTAGCTAAAATTCTTTTTTCTGTATTAGGTGACCACAGAGCGCGTTTTTTTATTTTATCGGGAGGCGACAAGAGAAACAGAAGAAATAGTATCCCCCATTCCGACCAAAGTTACCGGCTTCGGAACCAAAATCGTCGGTATCGCAATCAGATCATACCCTCTGAAATCGGCAATACCGTCTTCTTCCAGCTTTTCATCTTCGGCATAAGCTGCCGCCTTTTTCAAAACATTCAAAGCTTCATCATTCACCGGCGTATCTTTGCGAACCACAAAATCTTCCGGTTTTTCAACCTTGCCCAGACTGGCCTTTCCGGCCGCGGCTACGGCTGCCAGACACATACCGCGCAAATTCTCCTGCGGCTTAATCCGAAATCCCTTATCCTGCAAAGTCATATACAACCCGAACATATGCAATTGAACCCGCGGACAGCCGGTCTTTTTCTTTATCCGGTAAATCGCTTCCAACATATGAGCGCTGTCAGTATTCGCCTCACATTCGACAGCAAATTTTTCCTCTCCGATAACCTGAAGCGCATCAATTGTTTCCCGCTCGTTCAACCCGATTGAATCTACCAAAGGCGCAATTTTGTTGACAATATCGCTCCTGACGGCAATATCCTGCGTTGAGGCAATCTCCAAATGCACAATTCCCTGCGGATTTAGCTTTTTCCAAGATTTAACCAGCGGCAAAACACCTTCTATCAGTTCACAGCCGCGGTTATTGGACGTCAGGGCATGAAAACCCGAAAGAATAATATAATCTATCGGATGAGTCTCAGAAAACCTGACAAATGCGTCATCTTTTACCAAATTCAGGTTTAACGGATCATAAGTGGCAATAAAACGGTTGGATTTCGGACAAATCACCTCATGTCCGCCGATAATCAGCTTATCGCCTTTGTCAAATTCCAAAATCCAGTGAATCAACGGCACATCTTTCTTCCGATCAATCAGACAAGCTTGTTTTTCCTCGCCTTTTTCATCAAAAGAAACCAGATTCTTCAATTTCAAAAATTGCCCGGCCTGCAGTTTCGGCAAAGAATTGGTATGGACATAAACCTTGGAAACACCGGCCGCTGCCAGCGCATTGGCAACAATACCGCCCTGTCCGCCCATCTGCAAACGATCATAACCGATATTCTCAACCATCCAGTCATAAACGGCCTTGTCTTCAGTCAGCCATTCTTCGGCAATACCGCGGGAAAAGCACTTGAACACGCCCCTAAGAACATCTGTCCCCTTACGCAGTTTCAACTCACCGGCATCATTTAAGTCTTCCCAGCTTAAACCGTTTTTCTCAATCAGTTCTCCAAGCCTTTTTCCGCTGATTTTAACAACAGCGTCAATATTGGCATTAAAAGCCGTTGCCGCAGCCTTAACTTCCTTCATTCTGGCCAGAGTTCTGTCAACATTGGCATATTTCTTTGCCCATATTTCTCTAAGCTGCAAATTATCCATTTGGATTATTCCTCTTCCTCATCATGGCCGTCATCTGAGATCATAACAACGGGTTTTTCCTTTTCTACATACAAATGCCATCTGTCTGCACCAAATGCCTTGCATTTCGGGCAAATAGAATGCCATTCTTTTGTCACCTCACCGCATGCGCTGCAAACCCAACCGGAATCTTCGGCACAATCTTTATATTTGCTCTTCCAAGACTTTGCCTCTTTCTTATCATGGCTAAAAATATTTTCATATTCGGCAATCAAAGAACAAACCTTTTTGGTACAGGGATTATTAATCAAAAAGACTTCCAATTCGTCTTTTGCCTTTGTCCACCTTCCGGCCTGAGCACAAAGTTCTGCCAAAATCCGGTTATTTAATGACGGTCTGCGTGAATTATCCATCGCCAGCTCTTCCATCTCTTTGATTTTGGCTTTAACATCGTCTTTATGATACAAATTCAAATAGGCATAAGCCACCTCATCCGTCGGATTCTTCTTCCAAACCTTAAGCAAAACATCAGCAGCCTTGCGTACTTGATTATCGGTATTTTTATAATATTCAGCCAACGCCAGCGCTGCCGGCACCAAAGTATCGTCGGATTCAACTGCCTGAGAACAAAACTTAAAGAATTTAACCTCATCGCCGGCTTTTTGAAAATCTCTGGCTTTCTCAAACAAAACAATAGCTTTCATCCGTTTATACTTGTCAAGCGGAACTATTTTCTTTTTCCGACCGGCATCAAGCACTTGCAAAGCGCCGTCCCAGTCACAAACCTTTGCCCGCAATTCAAAAGCACTTTCAATAATCCAATACAAATCCTGCCGCAATTCAAAAGCCCTGTTGGCCGTTTCCAAAGCCTCTTTAAATTCTTTCTTTTCCATTTGGGCTTCAATGGCTGCTTTCATGCCGACAATCCGGATATCGCTGTTTTTCATAATTCTTTCAGACAACTCTTCCATCTTGTCATAATTTTTCTCGCCTTTATAAATTTTCATCTTCAAAACATCAATTATCGGATCATTGCCGATAACTTTTTTCAAATTCTTCAAATGAAAACGAGCCTCATCCATATCTCCGGCCGTAATTGCCGTCATCGCCCTGAGGACCAAAAGCAGCGACTTGTCAAAATCTCTCCTGTCAATAACAATCTTTTCGCTGATCTTGTCAGCCAAAACATCAATGGCGGCGCTTTCTTTGATCTCATTTTCAAGATAAGAGGCCTTATATGCTTCTTTGACCTGAAGCCTGAAAATCTTGCGGCAAATACGGTTGCAAATATCAATAAACAAAACCAACACCAAAACCAGCAACATAAGTTCCGGTACGGACAAAATCTCATGATAATTGCGCCAATCCACCGTTACAACGCTCGACTTGTCCAACATCCAGACAATAACGGTAAAAATCAGACCGATGAATATAAATGTAGATATCTTTCTGGTCATTCCATTGCCTCCTTTTTAATTGCATTGACTTTCATCACTGCCAAAGAATAAGTTGATATTTTGCTGACAGCTCGTTCAAAATCGAGCTTTGAAGAAACCTGCCCCAACCACTTTTGCAAACCGGCATCTTCCGCCAAAACGGCATTTTCGGGCAAAGACAGTTCCTCAGCGGCCTGGGAAAAGTTTTCCTCCTGAACAAAGCTTCTGATATTCTTCAGATTCTGCAAAATTTTGATATCTTCTTTTTCGGCCTCATTAACCTTGCGAACTTTAACAAAATCGCTTAACTTGGCCAAAACTCTGTCTTTCCATGTCTGAGCCGCTGCTTCTTTTTGCTTTTTTAACAATGTCTTATAAATATCATCAAAATCATTTATAAGACGAGCATTGGTAACAACGCCGTCTTGGGCAGCTTTTTCAATAACAGACAAAGCGTCTTCCAACTGAGGATTATTTTGAGCCAGTTGTCGTAAAACTTCCGCCTCATAAACAAAGCTCCCGCCTCGTCCTGCAGCATCTTTAACCAACATTGCCGCTGTCAAAATCAAAGCACTTTCATCCGTCGTCTTACTGATAAGCCCGACTTTTTTCTCCAACACATCAAGCCGCGACATCATTCCCAAAACAGCCGAAGCATCTGCTTTGGAATCAATAATATTCATATTGGTCTTTTCAATGGTATCAAACTTGTTATAAAGTTCATCAAGTTTTTGGGTATCTATCGGCTCCTGAGGCGCCGGCATGGAATTTTTCAGGTTAAAAAGCTCCGTTTGCAGCATAACAATCTGCTTTTGCAAATTTTCGACATTAACGTCAATATCAGAAACCTGCCGCAGATTCTCCGTTTGTTTTTCCGGCTGTTCAAAAGCCTCTTGCACCCATGCCTTGCCCTGTCCTGCAATCTGCGGATTCTTATAAAGCCACCAACCGGCACCAAAAATCAAAACCAGCCACAAAATCTTTGTCGGAAAATGGCCGTTAGCAGCTTGCTTAGCTGACTGTTCCTCATTTTTTGCATCAGATTCTTTCTCTTCGCTTTTGCTCACCGTCTTTCGCCTTTCATCTGAAATTTTGCCTTTGCAATAACTGATTTATAGTGTATATAATTAAAAAAAAACTGCAATAAAAAAGAGATAAACAATGATAGTTTTAGGAATTGAGAGCAGCTGTGACGAAACCGCCGCCGCTATTGTCAATGACAAACGGCAAATTCTCGGAGAATGTTTGTTAACCCAACTGGAAGAGCACAAACCTTTCGGCGGTGTCGTTCCGGAAATTGCCGCACGTTCTCATTTGGAACATATAGATGAAATAATAGAACATACGTTTGCCAAAGCCAAAATGAATCCGGCAGATGTTGATGCTGTTGCCGCTTCTTCCGGACCGGGGTTAATCGGCGGTGTCGTTGTCGGCGTTATGGCAGCCAAAGCCATGGCCTTGGCTCTGAACAAGCCTTTTATTGCTGTCAATCATCTTGAAGGACATGCTCTTGCCGCCCGCCTGACCAGTGATGTTCAGTATCCGTATCTTCTTTTGTTGGTTTCGGGAGGCCATTGCCAGATTCTGGTGGTTAAAAACGTCGGAGAATATGAACGTCTGGGAACAACTATTGACGACGCAGCCGGCGAAGCCTTTGACAAAGTATCAAAAATGTTGGGATTAGGCTATCCCGGCGGACCAATGATTGAAAAGATGGCCGACTTAGGAAACAGCCGCCGTTTTGTTCTGCCTCGGCCGCTTTATAACTCAGCGGATTGTAATTTGTCTTTTTCCGGATTAAAAACTGCCGTTCGTAAAATAATTGAATCTTATTCACCCGATGGTTCAATTGAACATGCCATACTGCCGGAACAAGACATTGCAGATATCTGCGCCGGGTTTCAGTTTGCTGTTACCGAATGTCTTTGCCATAAATTGGAAAAAGCAATCCGTTATTTTCATGAACATTACCCTACCGGCAAAGATCTTGTCGTATCAGGAGGTGTCGCTTCCAATACTTTTTTAAGAAATCGCTTAGAACTTTTGGCCTTTGCCAATAATATGATCTTCTCCGCACCGCCGGTACGTTTTTGCACCGACAACGGCGTTATGATCGCCTGGGCCGGATTGGAACGATTCCGCGCCGGTTATACCAACAATCTGGATTTCAAACCGCGTCCGCGTTGGCCTCTGGATGAAAACGCCCCGAAAGCAGCCGGCGCCGGAGGAGTAAAAGCTTAATGAGAAACAAAAAAGAAATCCTTGAGATAATGGAAATTTTCAACCAACGCGATCCTGATCCGCGTTGTGAACTTGATTACGTCAATGCCTACACATTGCTTGTCGCCGTAATATTATCGGCACAAAGCACGGATAAAGGCGTAAACAAAGCCACCAAAGAACTCTTCAAAATCGCCGATACGCCGCAAAAAATACTGAATCTGGGCATTGATAAATTAAAAGAATATATCAAAACTATCGGATTATATAATAACAAAGCCAAAAATATTATGGCTATGAGCAAAGAACTGGTCGAAAAATACAACGGCGAAGTCCCTGCCGAACGTGAGGCTTTGGAAAGCCTTGCCGGCGTCGGACGCAAAACCGCCAATGTGGTCTTGAACGTTTGGTTCAACAAACCGACAATTGCCGTCGATACCCATGTTTTCCGCATTTCTCACCGTTTAGACCTCAGCAAAGGAAAAAATCCGCTGGAAGTAGAAAAAGATTTGAACAGTGTTCTTCCGGATAATTTCAAGAAAAACGCCAACCATTGGCTGGTTTTGTTCGGAAGGTATATCTGCAAAGCCCAAAATCCGGATTGCACCAACTGTCCGATCGTTGCTTATTGCCACAGCACAGATAAAAAAATCAAAAATTAAGGTTTTCGGCGCAAAAGCAACATTAATGCACCATCTCCGCCTTCCTCAATCGGCGCATAATCAAAAGCCAGCAACAGCGGTCGTAAATGATCCTGGTTCAGCCATTGCGGCACCAGATCTTTCAAAATACCGCGGGAAGAAAAAATACCTTCATCTTCCCGATGCAGGCCTTTTCCGGTTATAATCTGAACACAACGCAACCCGCGCTGAACCGCATTTTGCAAAAACCTTTCCACTTTGCCGAAAGCCTCATCCACCAAACAACCGTGCAAATCTAACCGTGCTTCAATCTTAAACTCACCGCGTTTAAACTTTTTAACGGTATTGGCATCTATATTGTTAAAACTTCCCGGATAAAGATAATCCAGTTTTTCGCCTTTATAAAATTCAAAAATATTAATACTCTGACGAATTTCCGGAAGCTCGGTCTGTGGTTTAGACAAGTCAATGTTCGGTGTCGGAATTTTCCGTACACCTTTAACAATTTCCTGCCAGAAATCAACATCTTCAGGCTGATTTTGAGTTATCGCCTTCTTGTTTTTGTTCAGATTTTTCATTATTATGATCAACCATCAAATCGGCATAATTAAGCACGACAAAATCTTTCCAATCACCTTCCGGAGCCACGCAGCCGATCTTTTTATTTTGCGTATTTACCAAAACGATTCCGCCAAACTCCCACAATTTGCAGCAATTGTCATAATCCGCCGTCAAAAAACGCTTTGTTCTTTCAATCAGCTTTTTATGCATAATTTTTTTGACATATGTGCTATAGACCAAAATCATAATGACAATAAACAACAAACCGAACAAAACACCGACCCCGACAATCAGCAGCAAACCGATCATCACCGGAATCAAAACCGGCAGCAAACATTCCCATGGATCATAAACCGGTGACTGCGGACGGTTAACTTTGGCATAATCCAAATAAACGCGCAGCCTGTCTTGCTCAACGGCTTTTTGCAATGCCTTATAAACCAGGGCATCAGCTTTATTAGGAGACTTCCTGGCCATTTTTAAAGATTAACCTCCACGCCTTTGGGAATAAAAATATAATAACGTCCGGTAGAATTCATTTTCCCGGCAAGTTCCAAAATATCATCACTACCTGTTCCCCAGAAATAATCACCGCGGATAGCCCCCTTTATAGCCTCACCGGTATCTTGGGCAACAACCATTTTATAAGTTTCACCCTGTTTGGGCATTGTTGTCTCCAGCCACAACAAACTTCCGTATGGAATATAACTCTCATCAACCGCCAGACTTCTGCCTGCTGTCAAAACAACACCCTCTGCTCCTATCGGCCCATTTTCATAAGACAAACGATGGAAAACATAACGTTTGTTTTCATTCATCAAATCTTTGGCAACATCATAATTTTCATGCATCCATTTCTTGATTTCCATCATCGAAGCCTTATCTCTGCGAATAAGTTTTCTGTCAAGAAGGATTTTGCCGATTCCCGTAAACTTATGTCCGTTATTGCTGTCATAAGCAATTCTGACCTGACGCCCGTCTTCCGTTTCTGCAACAGCCGAGCCTTGAATTTGAACAATAAACAAATCAACGGGATTCGCTGCCCACAAAATAACCGGAGCTTTCATCATAATTTTTGAAATCTCTTCCCGGGTATAATAAGGCACAAATTTCTGTCCGACCACGCGTCCCATCAATTTTTTATTAGGATAAGACTCATCAAAATCTCTCAGATTCATTTCAAACAAATCATACGGCCGGCCATAAATAGGATAATTATACTCATAGCTTCGCTTTTCGGAAACCCTGATTGTAGGCTCAAAATAAGACGTAAACTGCCCGATATCGCTTTCTTTAAATAAAACCTGATAAGGTGTAAAATTCTGCTCAATAAAATTATGATATTCGAGCGGTGCAGTTGTCTCGAGCTTTTGACAAATATCTTTGTAAGCGGCCGTCGGAATTTTCACAATAGCCTTATCAGAAAGAAATTCATCACTTGAAGAAACAATTTTCTGACAAGATAAAGCCAATGCAGCCATAGCTGTTTTTAAATCATCATTTTTCCACCCTGTCAAAGAACTAAAATCAACAGGTTTTAGTTCAAAATCTTCCTTAACGGCTTTCTCCTCTGCCACCGAAGAAAATTCAGTTTGTTGTTCGGCAGGTTGTTGTTCTTCTTTACCGCAGGCAAAAAGGGCCAACAGCAATACAAATAATTTCAAATTTTTAGTTCCGGTCATCGCTTACTTTCTCGTAGAAACCAACAGCCAGTTGGGATTAGTTGAAGTTAAAGCCCGTTCAAAGGTCCAGGTATCTGAAATGCTCTGAATAAAATTCTCATCGCCTTCAATAACCTCTCCTTTGGCATTTCTCAAAAGGTTCACCTGCTGAGAAATAAATTCAACGGTAATTTTTGCTATTTGATCGGCAGATATTTTTGCCTTAACAATCTCAGCCTTGTCAAAACCGATAAAATCAGCCTCGGAAACAATCCCTTCGGCTTTTCTTTGTTCAATAATATCCTGAAACTTTTTCAAAATTTTTTTGCTGACCAACATCTCCAAAGTTTCTATATCACCTTTTGAAAAAGATTCGACAATCATCTCAAAAGCTTTTTTGGCTCCAAACAAAAACTTACCCTCGTCAAAATTCGGAATTTGACGCAAAGCTTTCTCTGTATCAGTCAGATTCTCTGAAACTTCAGGATTCTTTTCTTCTCTGGATATTTCCGCCATCTGATTCTTTTCGGCCTCTTTCATAATGATGTCAAAAATCTTTGCAGCATTTTCTTCAGCGATTTTTGCCTTATTTTTGTTGTCAGCATTTGTTCCCAATATAGAATGCAATCTCTTAAAAATAATTAAAACCACAACAAAAAGGACTAAAATATCAAAATACCCGGGCACATCCGTCTCCAATAAAAAAATTACTATTATATATAATATATATAGCCGATTTGTATTGATTATCAACTATTATATTTGACGATTCAAAATTTTCAGGCTATCAATAAACAAAACACTAATTTAGGAGAAGTAAATGTCTGAAGAAAACCAAAACCCGGAGCAACCGACAGCTAATGATAACGCCGGCACGACGCACCACCAGCCTCCGATCATCATAAACACTCAATATATCAAAGATTTTTCACTTGAAATTCCACATGCGCCTGAAATCTTTCGCAACTTAAGCCAGGCCCCTGAAGTAAACATTGACGTTGACGTCCATGCAGACCATCTTCATGACAACTATTTCAACGTTTCGTTAAAAATCCGCATTGACGGCATTGTTGGTACCCAGCCCTTGTTCATATTGGAAATAGACTATTGCGGCATCACGGCTCTGAACGTACCGGAAGAACATCTTGAACCTGTTTTGCTGATAGAAATTCCGCGCATGCTTTTCCCTTATGCTCGCAGCTATATAACAACTTCGCTGATTGCTGCCGGCCTGCCGCCTTTGATGATAAATCCGATAGACTTTGTGGCAATGTATCAAAATCGCAGGCAAAAACCAAGCGAACAACCACAGCCGGAACAAAATTAAATAAAAAAATCCCGAAAATCGGGATTTTTTTATGCCTCATGTTTACCTTCAGCATCAGTCTCAGGAACAGCTGTCCATAAAGCCCCTTTAATTTTCGTACTCAAAAAATCATTATGAAGTTTCATATCTTCTTCGCTTAAAGCAAAAATCCGCGGTTCCCGGAATTTTCTGACAATATCGGATTCCGAAACCTGAACCGAGGCAGCCTGTTTTTTGTTTTTATCCAACAAAAAGCTCGGTTCCCGACCGCCCAATAATTCAAGATAAACTTCTGCCAGCAGCTGAGCATCAAGCAAAGCGCCGTGCAATGTACGTTCGGTATTGTCAACGTTAAAACGCCGGCACAAAGCATCCAAATTGTTTCTAGCTCCCGGAAAAAGAATTTTGGCAATTTCCAGAGTATCAACCACCCTATCCCAGGAATACCCTTCTTTTCCGAGCTGATTAAGCTCATAATTAATAAAATTAATATCGAATTTTGCATTATGCGCCACCAAAGTCGCATCACCGACAAACTCGACCCATTCGTCAGCCACCTGGGCAAAAGTCGGAAAATCCTTCAAATATTCATAAGACAGACCGTGAATTTTATAAGCTTCTTCCGGCACATCCCGTTCCGGATTAATATATTGATGATAAGTAACACCGGTCGGAATATGATTAATCAGCTCCACCGCACCGATTTCAACCAGCCGGTCACCGTTTTCCGGATCAAAACCCGTCGTTTCGGTATCAAATACAATCTCTCTTGCCATATCGTTTCCTTAAAAAGCATCAGACAAATCATCTATAATGCAAAGAAGCTCTGCTTTCAACAAATTTAATGGCTTATCAGTATCCACAACCACATCGGCCAAAGCAATCTTATCTTCATTCTTCATCTGAACGGAATTAATCTTGTCAAAAGCTTCAGCCGAAATTCCGTCCCTTTTCATAACCCTTTCTTTCTGAATATCATAATCAACATCGGCTACAATAATAAGATCACAGTATTTATCCCATCCGGCTTCAAAAAGCAAAGCAGCGTCCAAAAAAAAGATATCATCACTAAAACGGTTTTTATTAATGACTTTTTTCAATTTTTCCTTCAGAAAAGGATGAGAAATCGCTTCAAGCTGTTTTAGCTTTGTATTATCATTAAAAACCAGCTCCCGCAGCTTTTTTTTATCAACCATCCCGTTATCCATCACATCCGGAAAAACTTCGGCGATTTTATGAATATAATCTTGTTGAAAATAAAGACGCCGGCTCCATTTATCTGCATCAAACACCACAAAACCAAGCTTTCTGGCCAAACCGGCAAGTGTTGTTTTTCCGCAGCCGATAGATCCGGTAATTGCCGCCAATTTCATATCTTTCTCCCAAAACAAAGGGTTATGAGTCTTATCCACAAAAAGCGCCGTTTCTGTGGATAACAGCCTCTTTTGAAACTGTTATACAATTTTATCACCGTAAAAAGAATTTATATCTAAAAGTTATATACAGGGGGACAGCGAAATAAACAGCTCTGGATAACTTTTTTTTTCGCTCAAATGGTTAAAAAATCCTTTACAAGAGTCTTAAACGATTCTTAACCAAGGTTAAAAAAGTCTTAACGATTCGATTAATAAATTATTAACATCTGGATAACTCTGCCGATAAAATTTAATCCACAGAACTCACAGGAATATACAAACCACAAAAACTTTTTTAAAAATTTAAATGTTTGCCCTGCGGGGCTGTTAATATTTTTTTCTAACAAACATTTGACATCTCACAAAGAACATACTATAAAAAACTTACCTTCCAAAGAAATATTTAATCTTATCCAAATTTCAAGGTAATCAATGAATTTAAAAGATCTCAAACAAAAGTCCCCGAAAGAGCTGTTGACTCAGGCCGAAGATTTAGGCATTGACGATGCATCCTCCATGCGGGTGCAAGACTTAATGTTTGCTATTTTGAAAAAAGTGGCAGACGAAGACAATGTTATTAACGGAGATGGTGTAATCGAAGTTCTGCAAGACGGCTTCGGTTTTTTACGTTCTGCAGAGTCCAATTATCTGGCTGGGCCGGACGATATTTATGTTTCTCCGTCCCAGGTTAAAAAGTTCGGATTAAGAACCGGTGATACCGTTGAAGGCGAAATTCGCGCGCCTAAAGATAACGAGCGTTATTTTGCCCTGACCAAAATCAACAGTATTAACTTTGAAGACCCTGAGAAATCCAAACTCCGGGTCAATTTTGACAATTTAACACCGCTTTATCCGACAGAAAAACTCAATTTTGACATCATTTGCGGTGAAAAAGATTATACCACCCGTGTTATCGATTTGATTGCACCGCAAGGCAAAGGTCAGCGCGGATTGATTGTAGCACCGCCGCGTACCGGTAAAACGGTTATGCTGCAAAATATTGCTCATGCCATTGCCACCAATCACCCGGAATGTTACCTGATGGTATTGCTGATTGATGAACGTCCGGAAGAAGTAACCGATATGACCCGCTCGGTTAAAGGCGAGGTCATTTCCTCCACGTTTGACGAACCGGCTTCCCGCCATGTTCAGGTTGCCGAGATGGTTATTGAAAAAGCTAAAAGACTGGTAGAAACCAAAAAAGATGTTGTCATTCTGCTCGATTCCATCACGCGTCTGGGCCGGGCTTATAATACGGTAATCCCTTCATCCGGTAAAGTTTTGACCGGCGGTGTTGATGCCAATGCCTTACAGCGCCCAAAACGCCTGCTCGGTGCGGCTCGTAACGTTGAAGAAGGCGGATCGTTAACAATTATCGCTACCGCTTTGATTGATACCGGCTCGCGTATGGACGAGGTTATTTTTGAAGAATTCAAAGGAACCGGCAACTCCGAAATCATTTTGGATCGCAAACTGACCGACAAACGCCTGTTCCCGACTATCGATATTACCCGTTCCGGAACGCGAAAAGAAGAATTGCTGGTTGATAAAGACCGCTTGGCCAAAATGTGGGTATTGCGCCGTGTCCTGATGCAAATGGGAATGACCGACGGCATGGAATTCCTGCTTGACAAGCTTCGTCTGAGTAAAGACAACGACGACTTTTTCAACAATATGAATTCTTAAGAAAAATGCCTTACTCAAAAAGTAAGGCTTTTCTTTTATAAATTTTCCAATGCTTTTTTTACATCCCGCATATTAAAAAAGATATGCTTTATGCCCAATTTCTTAACTTTTTCTATGTATTCCGGATGATTATTCATCGGACAGCCGAGATAGGCAAAAGTTATCATTCCTGCTTTTTGAGAAGCCGTCAGCCCGGCAAGGGAATCTTCAATCACAATACAGTCTTTAGGTTTATATCCCATCTGCTTGGCCGCAAATAAAAACAAATCAGGCTCCGGCTTGCCATGTTCCACCTGTTGAGCCGTAAAAATACATTCCGGCCGGAAATAAACATTAAAACCCAAAACATCGAGCTTTTTCTCAGTTTTATCTCTGTTTCCGCCGGTTGCAATGCATTGTGCAAAATTTTCTATCTCAAAAATTTCTTCCACACCGTCAACCGGAAGCATTTTTTCCATTGCCTGCCAGTCAAGAATTTTCAATTCGTCAATGAAATCATTGTCAATGATGATTCCGAGCTTTGCCAGATTCTCAATTTTTGTTTTCGGGCTCATTCCGCCCAAGTGCCGGTTGACGGTTTCAAAATCCCAATCAACGTTCAAACGTTTTTTTAACAAAATTTGCCAATTTTCAAGCCACAGATATTCCGTATCGGAAATAACTCCGTCAAAATCCCAGATTATAAGCTTTGGTTTGTTAATAATCATTTTTATAAACTTTCAGTATTAAAAAATCGAGTCCGTATAAAGCCCGTACAGAGGAATTTTAACGATTCTATGATAGATTAGTTAACAAGAGGTAAAATTGCTTTCAGTGGTCAAAAAATCGCCCGATTTTAAAACTTGCCAATTTTTAAGCTTGAATTTATAACAGACACAGATGTTATTTTAACTTTTGAGGCCAAAATGGATAACCAGACAATTTATGCTCTTTCCACCGTATACGGCAAATCAGGCGTTGCCGTCATCCGGATTTCCGGAAACAATGCTCTTGCGGCACTGAAAAAAATGACAAGTTTGGATACAACAAAAATAAAACCACGCTATGCTTATTTTGTCAGCCTGAAGAATAATGAAGGCAATACATTGGACAAATGCCTTATTTTGTATTTTAAGGCACCGAATTCTTTTACCGGGGAAGATATTGTCGAAATCCAGACTCACGGCTCCAAGGCCGTAATTTCCGGAGTCCTTTCGACTTTGGCGCAGATAGAAGGTTTTCGTATGGCTGAACCGGGCGAATTTTCCAAACGTGCTTTTTATAATGGAAAAATGGATTTGACCGAGGCAGAAGGCCTGGCCGATCTGATTGATGCCGAAACTTCCGAACAGCAAAAATATGCCATGCGCCAAATGGAAGGCGGGCTGAAGAAACTGTATGACGACTGGCGGGAACAGCTGCTGAAAATTCTTGCACATTTGGAAGCTTTTATCGATTTTCCCGATGAAGATATTCCGAATAATGTTATGTCAGAAATGAAAAACAATGTATTTAAACTTGAAAACAGTGTTTATGAACATTTAAAAAGTGATAATATCGGTGAACGTCTGCGTGAAGGCTTTCGCGTTGTGATTGTCGGACCGCCCAATGCTGGAAAATCAAGTTTACTAAATGCAATTGCCAATCGTGAGGCCGTAATTGTTTCTGATATTGCCGGAACAACCCGTGACGCGATAGATATCCATTTGGACATCAAAGGCTACCCTGTTATGTTTACCGATACGGCCGGATTAAGGGAAGCAAATGAAGAAATCGAAAAGAAAGGCATTGAAATAGCTTATAGTAAAATAAAATCGGCAGATTTTATAATATGTTTGTTTGATGCCTCAAAAGATGGTGTTCAAATATTTGATAACATAAGAAAATCTTTTAAAAACAATACGTTCTTAGTAGCTAATAAATGTGATAAATTAACTTCTGAACAGTGTTCTGTTCTAGAAAAGCAAGGTTGCATTTTAATTTCCGCCAAACAAAAGGAAGGAATTTCTCAAATTTTAGACCGGATATACGAATTTATTTGTGAACGTTTTACTTCAAATTCCAATTTGCTGATAACTCGTAGCCGTTATCGTGAAGCATTGCAGGAAGTTATGGAAAATCTGCAACATTTCAGTTTTGATAAAGAAATTGAACTAACAGCGGAAGATATTCGCCTGGCAGCCAGAGCTCTGGGCAAAATCACCGGCCGGATAGAAGTCAATGAGATTCTTGACAAGATATTTGGTGATTTTTGTATCGGAAAATAATAAAGTCTTGTAAAAGATTTAGATTCCTTCAATATAATACCCGCAGCCGGGAGACCGGCTGTGGTGTCTAACAAACATCTCGTTGAAAATTCCACTTGGGTGGAGTGTGGTAAAATAAGCGTGTTAAAGAAATTGCTGAAGTATTATAACAGAAGAATAGAACTGCGCTTGGTAGCACCAAATCTGAATGAACAGAATAATGCCGAGCTGAAATAATTCAGTGAAGCAATTTATGACAATTCTGAGGTTTGGAAAGAAGAGATAGAGAGTTAAATAACAAAACGCAAAGTCATTCACAAAAAATGTCGGAGCAACGCGGCCTCTGCGGCACAGTGCTGTCAACTTGCCGCGCACCTGCCGTGCAGGTCAAACCCGAGAATGACATAAAAAGAAAGTGTCCAAGAATGACAGTATTTCAAAGCGCAATCTCTCATCCGGCACGATTTGGGGTGCCCTTTGCGAATGGCTTAGGTTTTGGAGCAAAAAGTTTAACCTCCCTCTCTTGAAAGAGAGGGACGGGGAGAGTTGATTTGTCCTTCACGAGCAACTTCTTGGCTTTTAAGAAAAAGGGGTAAAATTGAAGTACAATGTCGTAGAGCGTAGCGACCTTAACTTTTTCTTGAAAGCCTAGAAAGCGAGAGAGGGCTGCCTTTTTGCTTTTGTGGCTGCCGGCCTCCGGCCTTTTTGGCATTCAAAAAGTAACAATGAAAAAATAATTTTATAAAAAGAAAAATAAATAAAGAGTGAATTCAGAGGGAGGGACAATTTATACCCTATTAATCTCTTGCAAACTTTTGTTAGTTATATTATACCCAAGACAAAAGAAACTTAGGTCAGAAATAATGAATAATAATGAATATGACGTAATAGTCGTTGGCGGCGG
The DNA here is from genome assembly GCA_944390885.1 of uncultured Alphaproteobacteria bacterium. GTDB lineage: Bacteria > Pseudomonadota > Alphaproteobacteria > RF32 > CAG-239 > MGBC133411. The sequence goes on along the minus strand of CALXRP010000001.1, from coordinate 91,098 downwards.
ACATGCAGGGTGTGAAGCCTGTGCGGCAGCGGCTCGTATTGGTGCAAAAACGGCTTTAATAACACATAAAATTTCTACAATTGGCGAAATGTCCTGCAATCCGGCAATCGGCGGACTGGGCAAAGGTCATTTGGTAAGGGAAATTGATGCTCTTGACGGCTTGATGGCAAGGGTCATCGATAAAGCCGGAATCCAGTTTAGAATGTTAAACGCCTCCAAAGGTCCGGCTGTTCGTGGCCCACGCGCTCAGGCTGACAGAGATTTGTATAAAAAATATATGCAGGAAGCTCTGAGAGAACAAAAAAATTTAGAAATTATGGAAGCCGCTGTTGAAGGGCTGATTTTTGATGAAAATAAAATTGCCGGCGTTGTTTTGGCTGATGGCTGTAAAATAAAATCTAAAACAGTGATTCTGACTTCTGGCACTTTTTTGAACGGTGTAATGTTTATCGGACACCAGACAACAATCGGCGGCCGGGTTAATGATGTAACTTGTACAGGTATAACACCGTATTTAAAGTCTGTCGGATTAAAAGTCGGTCGGTTAAAAACAGGAACACCGGCGCGATTAAACGGAAAAACCATTAATTGGGATATATTGGAAACACAGGACGGCGACAATCCTCCGGTTCCTTTTTCCTATTTGACCAAAGAAATCACCAATCCGCAAATTCAGTGTCATATAACACATACCAATGAAAAAACGCATGAAATCATTCGTGCGAATTTTGATAAATGCGCCCTCTTCTCCGGATTGATTACCGGCATCGGTCCGCGTTATTGTCCGAGCATTGAAGATAAGCTTGTTAAATTTGCCGATCGCACCAGTCATCAGATTTTTCTGGAACCGGAAGGCCTGAATACGGATGTGGTTTATCCAAACGGTATTTCGACCTCTTTGCCGGCAGATGTTCAGGAAGAATTTATCCATACGATAAAGGGATTGGAAAATGTTGAAATCCTGCGCCCGGCTTACGCTATTGAATATGATTTTGTAGATCCGCAGGAATTAAACAACCATTTGGAATGTAAAAAAGTTCCCGGACTGTTTTTGGCCGGACAGATTAACGGAACAACCGGCTATGAAGAAGCCGCCGCCCAAGGTTTGCTGGCCGGCGTGAATGCCGGTTTGAAAGCTTTGGAAAAACCGGGATTTGATATTGACCGCAGTGAAGCTTATATCGGCGTAATGGTAGACGATTTGATAACCAAAGGTGTGGATGAGCCCTATCGTATGTTTACGTCGCGGTCTGAATATCGCCTTTACCTGCGGGCGGACAATGCTGATGCACGTTTAACGGAAAAGGGCTATAAAATCGGTTGTGTCGGAGAGTTAAGATACAGTGTATTTAAAGCTAAAAATGATAAAATAAATCAATATCGTCATTTAGCGGATCAACTTTTTATCACGCCGAATGAGCTTGAAAAATATGGAATTAAAACCAAAAAAGACGGAACCAAAAGAACAGCCTTTAATGTAATATCTTATGATGATGTTTCACGTGAAACAGTTACAAAAATTTGGCCGGAATTAAAAGATATTCCTGCAGATGTTTATGATGAAATAGAAATAGAAGCCAAATATGCCGGATATTTAAAACGCCAGTTGGCTGATATCCAGGTTTTTAAAAAAGATGAGAATCTTCGTTTGCGTGAAGACATTGATTATGGCAAAATTGGTGGTTTGTCACGTGAAATGGTTTTCAAACTCAGTAAAGTCCGTCCGGCTACAATCGGGGAAGCATCACGAATTCCCGGCGTCACTCCGGCAGCAATTATGGCAATCTTAACTTATGTAAACAGGTAGTCAAATGTCGGAAACAGAAAAAGCAAAAGCACTGCTAAATAATGTTTTGGAAACCCGGCGGCATTCCTCTTGCCCTTTTTCTCCGGAACTTGAACAAATGTTTTACGGGCACTGTTTGTCGGTTGCCTATATTTCTGAAAAAATCGCCTCGGCGGCTCGGAATTTAAATCCGGAAAAATCATATATTTTAGGATTGCTTCACGATGCCGGACGAATAAAGGACGAAAAAAATGAGGGAACTTTTCACGGTTTGACCGGTTTTGATTATCTTATTAAAAATAATATGCCCGACGCTGCGCGTATTGCTTTTACGCATTGTTTTTACGAGCCCCGACTAAACCTTTCAATGTATCGGATGAAGCCGCAGGATTATGTCCGCAGCAGAGAACTCCTTAAAACAATGTCTTTTAATGATTATGATTATCTTGTCCAACTTGCCGATATATTAAATGACTGCGGCCGTCAATGCACCATAGAATATAGGTTTGACAGCGTTGCCAAAAGACATAATTTAAATAATGAAATCGTAAGTGCTTCTGTTCGCCGATTGAATGAGTTAAAAAGTTATTTTGACGAGAAATGTAATTGTGATATTTATGACCTGTTAGAAATAGATCAAAAAATATCAGTATAATTTAAACAATGTATTTAAAGAGAAAAACAGAAAAATGAATCGGTTATATCCAACACGCCGACAGGCAGATGAAATTTTTGAAACAGTGATTCAAAAACGCAATGCCACAAAATATCCTTTCAAACCGGAATGGGAAAGTGAATTTCGCAAACATTGCCGGGCTGTTGCCTCAATTGCTGAAAAAATAGCCGGTTTCTGCCCTCATCTTGATCCTGAAAAAGCTTATGTTTTGGGACTTCTTCATGATTGCGGCCGTTGTATTGATGAATTTGCCGAGCACCGTTTCCATGCCAATATCGGCTATGAATGGATGTCTGCCGAGGGATATGACGATGTTGCCCGTGTATGTATTACGCATAGCTTTTATGATAAAGATTTTGATATTAATACCTTTACCCAGCCGCATGAAGATTTGTTAAAATGCAAGGCGTATCTCAAAAACGTGACCTATAATGACTACGACCTTTTACTGCAATTGGCTGATGTTTTGAATGATAAAGGCGTAACTTGTACCATAGAATATCGTTTTGCCAGTTTGGCCAGACGCTATAACAATCCGAACCTTTTGATTCACGTGAAACAATTACAGCAAATCAAAACATATTTTGAGGAAATCTGCGGCCGGGATATTTACAACTTAATAGGAGTAAAAAATAATGATTTCCAAATTTCCGGATCTGGTCACGGCCGAGAAACTTTGGCATGCGGTAATTCTTAACCGCTTGTCTAAACCGTATCCTTTTAAAGACCGGGACGCTTACGCCTTTCATACTAGAAATGTCGCCCGTTTTGCCAAAATAATTGCTGAACGCATTTCATGTCTTAATCCGGAAAAAGCATATATTTTAGGGCTTTTGCACGACTATGGAAAAAGAATCAATGAGCGGGAAGAAAATCGTTTTCACGGACGCGAGGGATATGAAGAAATGCTAAAGCTTGGCTATGATGATGTCGCCCGCATTTGTCTGACTCATACTTTTCATGTTAAAAATTTCTCCAGCGATGAATATAATTACCCGGAATCCTGGCTTATATGGGCAAAAGAAAAACTCCTGAACATTGAATATGATGACTATGACCGTCTGATTCAGTTTTGCGATATGCTGACCGAAGATTTTAATTTTGTAACCATCGAACAACGAGCAGAAGGCATTACCCGACGTTATCATCTGTCAACTGCTCAAAAACAAAATTTAATTCGCGATGCCCTGCCCTTAAAACGACATTTTGATGATTTATGCGGGACAAATGTCTATGATTTGTTAGAAATAAAAGAATAAAGATATTAAGCCGGAATTAACTATTATAAGCTATACTGACAACAATAAAAATAAAGCGAGGTGCAGTATGCTGAAATCAAGATTTTTTATTCCGGAGAAATTAATAATTAACGGCGGAAATCCTGTTGCCGGTTCTGTCGATATCAGCGGAGCAAAAAATTCGATTCTCGGGTTGATGTGTGCATCTCTGCTGACAAATGAACCGGTTATTTTGCATAACGTCCCGAATATCAGTGATGTGTTGGAATTAGGACAGATATTAATAGAATTGGGCGTTGATGTCCGTTATAATTTCAGACAAAAGATTTTATATCTGCATGCTGCAAAAATAACTAATAATATTGTATCACACAAAGCTTCTCACATTCGCGCCAGTTATTATCTTTGGGGCTCATTGCTTGCTCGGTTCCGTTACACCAAAGAATTTGATAGCTTAAAAGTTTACATTCCGGGCGGTTGCTCTTTTGGCGGCAAACGTCCGACAGATTTTCATGAAGATTTAATCCGCTCCGTTTTAGGAGCATCAATTGAAGCTGAGAATACATCTGAAGGCAATTATCTGATTTTTACATTGCCTAAAAAACATCCGGAAACTTTGCGGCCGATTTATACCACCTTGAGAGTTTCTCACGGAGCAACGTTTCACTGGCTTTTGGCTGTTGCCGGCGCACAGGATGTTAAAATGATTTACAATGCCTCTCTGGAACCGGAAGTTTCAAATCTAATTGATATGCTGCAGCAGATGGGATTAGGACTTACCGGCAGTGAAAGCACCGGCATAATTTACGACGGAAAAAATAAATCTCTGCTCAAAGGCGGAAATTTTTATGTTATTCCCGACCGAATTGAAGCCGCAACTTATGCCTTGCTAGCATTGGGGACAAAAGGAGAAATTCAGATCAATGGAATTAATTTTGAACATTGCCGTCCGTGGTTTTCGCAATTAAATAAAATGTTTTCGAACGGAATTTTTTATTCTCCTGACAGAACGCAGCTTAGTTTTAATTTTTGCAATCGTCCGAAGTTTAACGGCGTCGTTATGCAAATGACACCTTTTCCCGGAGCTGAAACGGATATCCAGCAAATCTGGACACCGATATTGGGGCTGGCAGAAAATGATTCGATGATAACCGATGCTATTTGGCCGGGACGTGACGGACATTTAAAAGAAATGCGTAAATTCGGATTAAATTGCGAAAGTGAAAAGATTGATATTGTAACCAGTCAGGTTATTGCCAATAAAGAAGCTCTGATTGTCAAAATCCATCCGTCAAAATATCATGCCGCTGATGCGAGCGGTATGGATCTGCGCGGAACAATCGGTCTGATTTTAAGCGCGGCCATAGCAGAAGGAAAAAGCATAATAAAAACGCCGGCCTATGCTTTGCGCGGTTATCCGAACCTTGTTTATAATTTACAAAATATCGGAATAGACGTTCAAACCTCTTCTGAAGGCGAAGAAGTTGAACTTTTACCCTATTATGAAGCCTGATTATGCAAAATTTCAGTTATCACACGCATACAATATTTTCTGACGGTCGGAATACGGCAGAAGAAATGGTTCAACAAGCGGTTAAATGCGGATTAAGTGAAATTGGTTTTTCCGAACATCTTGTTGTTCACAAAAATTTCAGACAAAGCCCGAGCTGGCCAAAGCTTGAAGCCTATCATGGCGCTCATATTTATCGGACAGACTTTTCTGAAGCCATAAAAGCTTTTGAAGTTTATAAGGCTGAAATAAATCGGCTCAAATCTCTTTATCCACTGAAAATTTACATTGGAGCTGAAGTTGACTTCTTTACATACGACGGCTGGTTGGAAGAATTTAAAAATTTCCAAAAACAAACGAACCTGGATTATTATATAACAGGCAATCATTTTCTTTTCTCCGAGGATTGTGAATATCCGATTGACGCTGACGAACTGACTAAACATATTCCGAATCCGTCACAACAAAAGGAGTATCTCCAACGGCATTTTTTAACAATAAATAAGGCGGCTCAAAGCGGTATATTTGATTTTATTGCTCATATTGACTATATGCGACGCGTTCCGGGCTGTAATGATGAGAACTTTATGCCGGAAAAAGAACTGCTGCTGCAAACTTTGGCAAAACATAATATTCCTGCAGAGTTGAGTACAAAAGGTCTTCGAAAAGACGGCCGTTGTTATCCTGCCCCGATACTTTTGCAAAAGATGTTAGTGCTGAACATTCCTGTAATAATCAGTGATGACGCTCACAGATGTGATGAATTGTGTCGTAATTTCAGTGATGCAGAAAAATTATTGCATAACCTCGGCTATAAAAATCGTTGGAAATTAAATAAATTTTAATAAAATGATTCAAAAGACAGTGTCTAATGCTTTGAATTTAGAATCTTTTTTGTATTTCGTTTCTTTTCTTTTTGTTTGTTGTTAAAATTGCCCACAGACTATCAAAATAGATGTTTATAACTATGCTTTTTGTATTTTAAATTTTTTATAAAAAATATATAAATATTTTATGGAAAATTTAGAGTGCAAATATACTGTTTCACGTGAAACAATGAATCGTTTAAAAGCGTATGAAGTTTCTCTTCATGAGTGGCAAAATCGCATGAATTTAGTTAGCAAAAATTCATTGGAAAATGCCTGGAAACGCCATTTTTTAGATTCTATGCAGATTTTTTCTTTGCTTCCTTCAGAAGGAATTGTTTACGATTTTGGCTCTGGAGCTGGGTTTCCAGGGATGGTGTTGGCTATCATGGCTAATGAAAAAACACCGTATTTAAAATTTAAACTGGTGGAAAGTATAAAAAAGAAAACGCTGTATTTAAATGAGGTGAAGAAAATTTCAGGTCTTTCAAACGTTGAAATAGTCAATAACCGTATTGAAGACATTCCGGCAGAACCGGCAACCGCCATAACATCCCGGGCAATGGCTTCATTGACCAGTCTATTAGGATATGCGCAAAAATTTTGCACCCCGAAAACCAAATGTATTTTTCTCAAAGGCAAATCTTATCGTGACGAGATTGAAGAAGCAAAAAAGCTTTGGAAATTTAACCTCGAAGTACTGCCCAACCAGGAAAGTGATGAAGGCGTCATCTTAATTGTAACGGATATTAAAAAAAGGAGATAATTATATGCCAAGAATTATTGCTATAGCCAACCGCAAAGGCGGCGTCGGCAAGACCACGACCACGGTCAACGTTGCAACGGCCATGGCCGCTACCGGTAAAAAGGTTCTGGTAATTGATTTGGATCCGCAAGGCAATGCCTCAACTTCGATGGGGGTTGACAAGCGCGGACGTATGGTTTCTTCTTACGAGGTTTTGCTTGGCACGCGCAAATTAAGCGAAGCCATCGTCTGGACCGAAATTCCTAATTTTTCTCTTGTTCCGTCTTCACCGGATTTGGCTGGTGCCGAAATTGAACTTGTTGATATGGATAATCGGGAATACGCTTTGAAAAAAGCCATCCAGCGAGATGCCGTAAATTATGATTATGTTCTGATTGACTGCCCTCCGTCATTAAGTCTGGTAACTATAAACGCACTTGTTGCCGCCAATGCGGTCATTGTTCCTTTGCAATGTGAATTTTTGGCATTAGAAGGAATAACGGACCTCATCCGCAATATTAATACGATTAAAAAAAGATTTAACCCTTCTTTAGAGCTTCAGGGGGTAGTATTAACAATGTATGACAAACGAAACAATTTGACTCAGATGGTAGAAGAAGACGTCCGCAATTTCTTTGGCAAAAAGGTTTATAACACCGTTATACCGCGGAATGTCAGAGTATCTGAAGCACCCTCGCACGGCAAACCCGTTTTGCTGTATGATTTCAAATGCCCAGGATCACAGGCCTATATTAGTCTGACCGGCGAAGTATTAAAAAGAGAAAAGGAATTAGTTGCATGTTAGATAACGAATTGGATGAGTTGCTAAACAGCGGAGAGAATGAAAACGCTCATGCTGAAAATACGGATCACCACAAACGTAAAAGTCTTGGACGTGGATTAGGAGCCCTGCTGGGGGATGATGATTTAACAGCCGAGGATGTTTTGCTTGCTTCCGATTCTCAGCCAGCCGCCGTTCCTGCTGATACCGAAATTTCCGTTAGCAGCATTGTTCCGGGAAAATACCAACCCAGAACCGAGTTTGATGAAGAAGCTTTAAATGCCCTGACTGAATCAATCAAAGAAAAAGGCGTTCTCCAACCCCTGCTCGTTCGTAAAAAGGATGATAAATATGAAATCATTGCCGGTGAACGTCGCTGGCGGGCAGCGCAGAAGGCCGGTTTGGAAAAACTTCCCGTTATCATTAAAGATTTGGACGACAAAGAGGTTTTGGAAGTTGCTTTGGTCGAAAATCTTCTGCGTGAAAATTTATCAGCCATAGAAGAAGCTGAAGGCTTTCAGCGTTTGATTGATGAGTTTTCTCACACTCAGGAAGCCCTGTCGCAAATTGTCGGAAAATCGCGCAGTCACATTGCTAACACGCTTCGCTTGCTCAGTCTGCCGGATTCAATAAAAGAGATGGTAAAAGAAGGAAAACTGAGCGCCGGACATGCCCGTTGCCTGATCGGATTAGAAAATGCTGAAGAACTTGCAAAAACAATCATTCAAAAAGACTTGAGTGTCCGCCAGGTTGAAGATCTGGTTAATCGGCTTAAAACTAAGGGGGATAAACCGGAAGAAAAAAAATCGGTCAAAAAGAATGAAGATTTGGAAGCAATAGAAAAAGATTTAAAAAAATCTTTGGGCTTACGGATAAAAATCACCCCGAGCAAACAAGGCGGCGGAAAAGTCGTTCTGCAATATGCTTCTGTGGCTGAACTGGATATGATAGTTGACATCTTGGAAAATAAGCGCAAAAATAGCTTATCTTCGGAAAATCAGGCTTCTGTACAGGCTCCTGCTGCAGCACCCGCCGGTAATTCCGAAAAATTTACCATAAAAGTAGTTGATTAAAGAGAGAATAAAAAATGACAATTTTGGATAATATGCTTAAAAAATGTAAAGAAGCCGGATATACGCCGACAAAAAACATTGAAAAAATTGCTAAGGCCAAAAGTATGATGTTTGGCGAGGCCGAATGGCAGCGTTGCCCTTGTGACGGACAAAATGCGGCCCGTTATTGCATTTCGGAACAATGCCGTAAAGATATTGAGGAAAAGGGTGTATGCCATTGTAATTGTTACCAAAAAGCTGCTGAAGTTAAAAAAGAACAAACAGCATAATTTGCCTTTTCTTAGATATATTGCCGGGCTATAGTTCCGGCAATATTTTTATATAATCTCATAATTATAATTTCTGCTTTCATGCAAAAAATCTTTGAAAAATTGTAACAGCCTTTGTTCTGTTACACCGTTCACATGAATTTCCCGGCTAAAAATAAAAGCGGAGATTTTCTCCGCTTTTATGAATTATGAAACATTTTGTAACGGTGTATTTAAATCTTCTCCGATATCATCAAACACAACCGGAATATGTTGCTTAAAGTCTTTCAAAACAGCTTTCATAATCTGCTGAACTGTCGGATGAGCTGCTGCTGCCGTTCTTAAAGTCAAAACATGACGCCATTCCCGCAAATTTGCTGTCATAACCACATCAGCCTTAACGGAATGCGGCAGCAGCATTCTTGCTTGGTCAGCTTTTGCGCCGAGTTCACACATTTTCATATATTGTTTTTCCATATCGCACATTCCGTCATACCAGGTTTTGTACATTTCCGTACCTTCTTGAATATGACAGGGTTTGATAACCGTGATTTCTGATCCGAATTTATCTTTAAAATAATTGCAGTAACGAGTACTTTCTATTGCAAAAGAAACATGGCGGTGGCGCGTTAAGTCTTTATAACAACCGAGATCACAGGTAATTTTAACCGTAATGTTGTAATGTTCCAACATGGCAGTATGCCCGAGCTCAATCAGCTTTTTCACCATTTTTGCGGCACTGCCTTCGGTAATGGCACCTTCGGACTTATAACAGTTGCGTGCGCATTTTTCTATAAATCTTAAAATATAATCACCGTCAAGCGGGGTCCAGATCTCATAACTGGGTTCAATTACTCTAACCATAAATTTTCCTTAAGTTTTAAGTAAAAAACAACAATAATGATATTCGGATAAAAAGCATAAAACCAGTATAATTTGGCAATTGATAACAAAAAAAGTAACCATATATTTACTAAAATCACCTAAGGTAAAAATAAGAAAAATCAGACAAGCGGGAAAATTTTATGGGATTTTTGAAAAAGATAATATTGGGCTGCGGAGCGCTGTTCTTGATTTTAGCGGGAGGTGCCGGAACTCAGAGTTCCAGCACTGTCTTGCAGGGTGGCGGTTTTTTCGGATTGTTAATCGGTCTGGTTATTTTATATTTGTTTGCCCGAATGGCCTGGCGTGCAATGGGTTGCCTGCCGTCGGCGTTAATTATCCTTGGCATTATTGCTTTTATTTTATACGCCATCGGAGCGTTTAATAACGGAATAGGGGGAATTATTCCGAATGTCAAATCCTTTCTCGGGCAGAATTCCGCTCCCCGGCAATTTTCCCGTACGGCAGAAATTCCTCAGGAAATGGATGAAGAATTTTACAATTCCCAAAACCGGCAAATCCCTGAAGAACAAGAAAACGGCATGGAACAATTGGTCAACCGCTTGTCAGAAGGTTTCGGCGGCGGTGCTGTTCAACAACCTGTACGTCAGGCACCGGTTTATCCGACGATTTATGGCTCGGCCGGTGTAATCAGCGGCGATACGTTAAAAATTAAAGGGCGTTTTTTCAAATTATACGGAATTGATGCGCCGGAGCTGAATCAGCGTTGTGCCGACGGTAACGGCCGCTCATACAGCTGCGGCAAAATAGCGGCGCGTTGGCTGCGGGATTGGATTATGGACAATCCTTTGGAATGCCGGATAATGCAGCAGGATAAAAAAGGCAATATGGTCGGCAACTGTGCTTTGGGAGCTTACGATTTAGGCGCGGCAATCGTCAATGCCGGCTGGGCTGTTGCTTATGAAAAATATACCGATATCTATGTTCCTTATGAACAACAGGCCAAAATGAACCGGCGCGGCCTGTGGAACGGAAAATTTTATAAACCTTGGGATTGGCGGCAAATTCAGCAACAGCGACCGGAAATCAGAATAACCCGGCCGAAGCGCAAACACATCGGCGATATTTTTGAGTAAATATATGACGGAAACTTTTGAATATATCTCGACAGACGAGGCTTCAACGGCAGCATTCGGGCAAAAATTGGCACAAATTGCCAAAGTCGGTGATGTTTTTGCCTTGTTTGGCACGTTAGGAATGGGCAAAAGCGTGCTGGCTCGTGCTTTTATCCAAAGCCTGTCCGGGGCAGAGGAGGTTCCGAGCCCGACTTTTACACTGGTGCAAAGCTACGATGCGCCTGACTTTGAAATTTTTCATTACGATTTATATCGGATTAAATCGCCGGAAGAAATTTTTGAAATCGGTATGGAAGATGCCATGTATCAGGGGGTCTGCCTGATTGAATGGCCGGAAATGATGGGAGGATATCTGCCGCGCAATTGTTTCCGGGTTGAGATCACGCCTTGTGAAAACGGGCGGAAGATAACCATATCCGGCAATTCTGAAGAAAAAAAACAGCGGTTGGCGGAGTTAGAAAAAATCAAATGAGCAATATTCATGCATCCTGCGTCGATTATGAAAACAAGGGAATACTGCTTCTCGGGGCGTCAGGCAGCGGAAAGTCCGGTCTGTGCCTGGAATTGATTTTGAATTATAATGCCAAACTGGTAGCCGATGACCGGGTGGAAGTTGAGCCGAAAGCAAAAGAAATTTATGCCTCTTCGCCGGAAAACATCAAAGGTCTTTTGGAGGTGCGCAATGTCGGAATATTGCGCCTGCCCTATAAAGAAAAAAGCAAAATAAATGTTGTTGTCAAATTGGAACCGGCCTCAGTTTCGCTGGAGCGTCTGCCGGAGCCGGAAACCTGTAATCTGGAAGAGATAAATATTCCTTTATTGCGTTTTAAGGAAAACGATTCCGCCATAGCCGCCAAAATCATTGCTTTTTTAAATTTTCCGCGCATTTGATTCTGTTGCAAAAAGATAAACGAACTAAGGGGATGACTTTGATTAGTTTGTTGATTTCTGCTGTTTTTGCATATAATATATGCCCAACGCGTTAATTCAAAGAGAGATTACCATGGCAAAAAAATATGTTGAAAGATTTTTAAGAAAACAAGGAAAACCGCTTGTTGCGTTTATTTCGCGCCTCGGCGAACTGTCAATGTTTATCGCCCGCGCTTTATACAACTGTGTTACCCCACCGTTTTACCTCCGTCTGTTAGGCAAACAAATGATAGATATCGGCTTTTATTCTCTGCCGGTCGTCGGACTGACTACGATCTTTGCCGGTATGGTTATTGCCTTGCAAAGTTATTCCGGTTTTGCCCGTTTTGGAGCGGAAAGTGCGGTTGCTACGGTTGTTCTTATCTCCGTAACCCGCGAGCTGGCGCCGGTTTTGTCAGCCCTCATGGTTGCCGGCCGTATCGGTGCGGCAATGGCGGCAGAAATCGGTACAATGCGTGTTACCGAACAAATTGATGCTTTAACAACCTTGTCGACCAATCCGTTTAAATATTTGGTAACGCCCCGGATTGTTGCCGGCGTTCTGGTTTTGCCGCTGCTGGTTTTGTTCGGCGATGTCATCGGCATTTTCGGCGGATATGTCATCGGCGTTTACAAACTCGGTTTCAACCCGGCAAACTACATCAATTCCACCTTGCAGGAGCTGCAGGCTATTGATATCACCACCGGCGTGGTCAAAGCTTGCGTTTTTGGTTTTATCATTGCCTTAATGGGATGTTATAACGGGTACAAATCAAAAGGCGGTGCACAAGGCGTGGGCGAAGCAACAACCAATGCCGTTGTTTCTGCTTCCATTTTAATTTTGATATTCAACTATATCATTACCGAAGTCTTCTTTTCCAAATAACCCGCAGCAGAGGAATAAACAATGTCAGAAACAAAAATTAAAATTACGAATTTGAAAAAAGCTTTCGGACGCAAAGTTGTTCTCGACGGCGTAGATTTGGAAGTCAAAAAAGGAGAGTCCCTGGTTGTTATCGGCGGCTCCGGAACCGGAAAATCCGTTTTGATAAAATGCATTCAGGGAATTTTGGTGCCGGAAACCGGTTCAATCAAGATTGACGGCAATGAAATTGTCGGTGTTAACGAAAAGCAAAAAGAAGAAATGCACGCCAAAATGGGCATGTTGTTTCAGGGCGGTGCCTTGTTTGACAGCTTAAGCGTTTGGGAAAACGTTGCTTTTGGCCTGATTGAAAATCAGAAAATGCCGAAAAAAGAAGCCAAACTGGCGGCAATTAACGTCTTGCGGCAGGTTGGACTGGCGCCTGATGTTGCCGATTTGTCACCGTCCGAACTTTCCGGCGGTATGCAAAAACGTGTCGGTCTGGCACGCGCTATCGCAACCAAACCGGAAATCATCTTTTTTGATGAGCCGACAACCGGGCTTGACCCGATTATGTCGGACGTGATTAATGATCTGATTATTGAATCGGTAAAAGGTCTGGGCGCAACGGCCTTAACCATCACGCACGATATGGCGTCCGCCCGCAAAATTGCCGACCGGATTGCCATGCTTTACAAAGGAAAAATCATCTGGCAGGGAACGGTTAAAGAAATGGACAAGACCGACAATCCGTATGTCAACCAGTTTATCCGCGGAAGTTCCAAAGGCCCGATTAAAGTAGAGGTTTAAGCTATGGCAAAAAAGGGCGGCAGCGAGTTTGTTTGTCAAAACTGCGGCACGGTATATCCGCGCTGGCAGGGAAAATGTGACGCCTGCGGCGAATGGAATACGATTGTTGAAGAAAAAATCGGCGGAGAAGGTTTTTCCAATCTTGCCCCCAAGCATAAAGGCAAAATCATCGACTTTGTGCCTTTGAGCGGCGCGCAGGAAAAACTCAACCGCCTGTCAACCTCAATCAAAGAATTGGATCGTGTTTGCGGCGGCGGTTTGGTCGCCGGATCGGTTATTTTGGTTGGCGGCGATCCGGGTATCGGAAAATCGACATTGCTGCTGCAAACCTGCGCTAAAATCGCCAATCTGCCGGAACATCCGGAGTGCTATTATATCTCAGGCGAAGAGGCAATAGACCAGGTGCGGATTCGCGCCAAACGTTTAGGGTTGGAACAAGCGCCGGTCAAACTGGCCAGTGCTACCGATATTAAAGACATTATCGCTACATTGGAAAAGTCAAATGCCGCTGTGGTGATTATCGATTCTATCCAAACCATGTATCTGGAAGAAGTCGAGTCAACTCCGGGCAGCGTCGCCCAGGTCAGAGCCTGCAGTTATGAACTGATAAAACTGGCCAAGAAGAAAGGTTTTACACTGTTTTTAGTTGGCCATGTTACCAAACAAGGCTCAATCGCCGGGCCGCGCGTGTTGGAACATATGGTTGATACAGTTTTGTATTTTGAGGGCGAAAGAGGGCACCATTTCCGGATTCTGCGGGCGGTAAAAAACCGTTACGGCGCTACTGACGAAATCGGCGTTTTTGAAATGCAGGATCAGGGCTTGGTAGAAGTAGACAATCCGTCGGCTTTGTTTTTGGCGGAAAGACAGGGAAATATCTCCGGTTCCTGCGTTTTTGCAGGCATAGAAGGTTCGCGTCCGGTTTTGGTCGAAATCCAGGCGCTGGTCAGCCAAACCGGATACGCCAGCCCCAAACGCGCCGTTGTCGGCTGGGACAGCAACCGCTTATCAATGGTTTTGGCGGTTTTGGAAGCCCGTTGCGGCATAAATCTGAGCTCTCAGGATGTATATCTGAACATTGCCGGCGGGTTAAGAATAACCGAACCGGCGGCCGATTTGGCTGTTGCCATGGCTGTAATATCCTCGCTGACCAACAAACCTTTGCCTCATGATATGGTTATCTTTGGCGAAATCGGTCTTTCGGGCGAGATTCGTGCGGTCAGCCAGCCGAACTTGCGGCTGAAAGAAGCGCATAAGCTTGGTTTTGCCAGTGCAATTATGCCGCCGGAACATAAAAAGGATAATTCCGGCAATAAACGGGACTACGGAATGTCGTTGTATGAAATCGGCAATGTCCAAAGGCTGGTTAATTGGTTTAATTAAAATTAAAGGATAAAAGATGAATAACGTAGACGTCATAATTCTGTTTGTAGTCGGAATTTCCGGACTGATAGCGCTGAGCCGTGGTCTGGTAAAAGAGGTCTTGTCAATTATCGGCTGGGTTCTGGGCACGATTGCTGTTATTTATCTGCTTCCGATTTTAAATCCGCTGACGGAAGAATATATTGCCGAAGGGATGATTGGCGGGATTATCACCGCCTTAAGCATTCTGATTGTTTTTATGATAATCTGGAATATTTCCACCAGCGGGATTATCAATGATATCAGAATATCCAAAATGAGCTCTCTGGACCGGATTCTTGGGCTGTTTTTCGGCATAGCAAGAGCTTTTTTGTTGATTGTTCTGGTTTACATCCTGCTGAGCTGGATTATGCCGCATGACAAGCAGCCGGAAGTCCTGCAGGAATCAAAATATTTTAACATTGCCGGTAATTTTGCCAAACCGATTGAAAACCTGATCCCGGAAGAAACTTTGGAAAGCATCCGTAAAAAGGCCGAAGAAATGAACGGCAAAGATGAAGAAGACAAAAAGAAAGAAGCCGCCGCCAAAGAAGAAAAAAAGCAAAAAGAAGCTCAGGCCCTGTTTGACAAACTGACCCAGCCTCAGGTCAAAAAGTTCAAAAAAGACGTTGAAAAGGTTAAAAAGCTCGATGAACAGGTCGAAGAAGGATATAACAAATTAGAACGTGACAATCTTGACCGTCTGATTGACAATATTCACTAGCCTGTTCTTTTCAAAAAATCCCGCTGATTATAAAATCGCGGGATTCTTTTATTTGTTTGAAGATTGAAAATTTGCAGTGCGGGAATAGTTATAAATCAAATCACCGGTAACATTGCCTTTATTCCAGCTCATCAAAAGTTCCGGTGTTCCGGTGGCTGTATCAATATCTTCACGCAGAATCTGAAAACCGCAGCGGTGATAAAAGTGGACGGCTTTTTTGTTTTGCGAATAAACCTGAAGGTTCAGTCGGTTGTGGTTCTTCTGCAGTTCAAACATCAAAGCCTTGCCGATTCCCTTTCCGCGGGCGGAAGCATCAACAAAAAGCGCTCCCAGCTTGTCTTCATTCATCAAACTGGCAAAAGCTTTAATCTCGCCGTCCTCTTCCCAAACATAAGTCGTTGAAGCCGGAAGATAATTATCACGCACGGCAACAAAATTTTTCTGCCAATAGGATGCCGGGATAAAATCATGGCTGTCCAGACTGCTTTCAAGCCAGATTTTCATAACCTGATCCGTATCCTGCGGTTGAAACTTTCTTATCATTTTCCGGCTCCTGTTCTTGGTTAAATATTAAATATCCAAATCGTCCACAAATTTGGCGCGCTCAATAATAAACTGGAAACGAAGTTCCGGATTTTTACCCATCAGACGCTCAACCTGACGGCGGGTTTCAAAGGCTTCTTCTTTGCCTTCTTCCGTATTAGTGTTCGGCAGCATAACTTTCAGCAGCATGCGGTTTTTCTTGTCCATGGTCGTTTCTTTCAGCTGCTGGGCGCTCATTTCGCCAAGACCTTTGAAGCGGCTGATATCCGGTTTGGCGTTGCCTTTGACTTCTTTTTTCAAAATCCGGTCTTTGTCCTCATCATCAAGGGCATAAAAATTCTTGCCGCCGACCGATATTTTATACAACGGCGGTGTCGCAATGTACAAATGCCCGTTTTCAATCAATTTTGGCATTTGCTGATAGAAAAATGTCATCAAAAGGGAGGCAATATGCGCACCGTCCACATCAGCATCGGTCATAATGATGATCTTTTCATAGCGCAAATTGTCTTCGTTATAATGCTCCTTAACGCCGCAGCCCAGAGCCTCGCACATATCTTTGATTTCCTGATTTTGCAGGATCTTGTCCAAAGAGGCGCTGGCAACGTTCAAAATTTTGCCTCGCAAAGGCAAAATCGCCTGCGTAAAACGGTCACGTCCTTGTTTTGCTGAGCCGCCGGCGGAATCTCCCTCGACAATAAAAATTTCCGTTCCTTCGGCAGACGCCTGAGAACAATCGGCCAGTTTGCCTGGCAGGCGCAGCTTTTTGGTCGGTGTTTTGCGCGCCTGTTGTTTTTCTTCCTTCTTTTTACGACGGCTTTCGGCTCGCTCAATCACATATTCAATCAGCGCCGAAGCATTTTCCATATCCGAGGTCAACCAGTGATCAAAAGAGTCTTTAACAGCCTGCTCGACCAAACGGGTTGCTTTGGCAGATGTCAACTTGTCTTTTGTCTGCCCCTGAAACTGCGGGTCGCGAATAAAAACCGAAAGCATAATGCAGGCATCACTCAAAAAGTCTTCGGCGGTAATGTTGGCAGCTTTTTTGATATTAGCCATTTCGCCATATTCTTTCAGGCCTCGTACCAAAGCCGTTTTAAAACCGACTTCGTGCGTGCCGCCCTGCGGCGTCACAACGGTATTGCAGTAAGAATAGCAAAAGCCGTTTTCGTCTTCCGGCCAGGTAATAGCCCATTCAACGCGGCCTTCGTCATTTGCCAGTTCGGAATCTCCGGTAAAAGCCGTACGATTGATGGTTGTCCGGCTGCCTAATTGGTAATTCAAAAAATCACTCAACCCGTTCGGATAGTTCAGTTCGGCTTCCGACGGCGTCAAATCGCCTTCCGATAAAACTTCCGGTGCGCATTTCCAGTTTATTTTTATGCCCTTAAACAAAAAGGCTTTTGAACGTGCCATGCGGTATACCCGGTTGGGCGACAACTGGGAATTGGCACCAAATATTTCCGGATCGGGCTTAAAGGTGATAGAAGTACCGCGACGGTTTGGTGCATTTCCGATTAATTCCAGAGCCGTCTGCGGCTTTCCGCGACTGTAGACCTGACGATAAAGTTTTTTATCACGGGCAATTTCCACAATCATTTTTTCGGACAAAGCATTAACAACCGACAACCCGACACCGTGCAGCCCGCCGGAAACTTTATAAGCCCCGCCGCCGAATTTACCGCCGGAATGCAGCATGGTCATAATCACTTCAAGTGCCGACATATTAGGATATTTCGGATGCGGATCAACCGGAATGCCGCGCCCGTTGTCAGCAATCGTAATCGAATAATCGGCATTCAATGTAATGTCAATATGGTTGGCATAACCGGCAACAGCCTCATCCATTGAGTTGTCAAGAATTTCCGCCACCAGATGATGCAGCGCCGTGTCATCAGTGCCGCCGATATACATACCCGGGCGGTAACGAACCGGTTCCAGTCCTTCCAGAACCTCAATTTCCTGTGCGTTATATTCTTTCACAACCGGAGCCGTGCTCTCAAACAAATCTGTCATTTTTTCCTCGTAACCTTAGCAATTGGCGTTAAAATACAACATCAAAGCCGATTTTACAAGCCCAAAAATCCCCTGCGTGAACAAGAATTTACCGTTTCTGCCAATGTAAACCCCTTTGTAAAAACTAAAAAATTTAAATAAAAAACACTTGCAAATTAAACAAATAGCGTATAAAAAGACAGCGGACGGGAGAATTGTGCCCGTTCATTTCACACGCAGATATGGCGGAAAGCCTTTTAAGCAGGTTCTTTCGCTCCGGTGCTGCCTGCGGGCAGTTTTTTTAATCTGCGGAGGTTTAACTGGAAAATTTAAGGATATATAAAATATGACAATTCCTACGTTTACATTACGTCAAATGGTTGAGGCCGGCGTTCATTTTGGACACCATGCCCGCCGCTGGAACCCGAAAATGGCTCCGTACATCTACGGCAAAAAAGATAATATTCACATTATCGATTTGCAAAAAAGCTACCCGATGCTGTATACAGCCCTGGCTGCTGCCAGAGATATTGCGGCAAACGGCGGCAAGGTCTTGTTTGTCGGAACCAAAAGACAGGCTCAGGACATCATTAAAGAAAACGCTGAAAGATGCGGACAGTATTATGTTAACCATCGTTGGCTCGGTGGAATGCTGACCAACTGGAAAACCGTTTACAAGTCAATTTCCCGCCTGGCCAAACTCAAGGACATGGACGAGAAAAACGCTTATGACGGCTATACCAAAAAGGAAATGCTCAACCTGAAAAAAGAAAAAGAAAAACTTGAGCTGGAACTTGGCGGTATTATGAATATGGGCGGCCAGCCGGATTTGTTGTTTGTTATCGACACTCCGAAAGAAAGCCTGGCTATTAAAGAAGCCAAAAAGCTCGGTATTCCGGTTATCGGTATTTGCGATACCAATGCTGATCCGTATGCTGTTGACTTCCCGGTTCCGGGCAACGATGATGCCATCCGCGCCATTCAATTCTACTGCGATCTGGTTTCCGGTGCCGTTCTTGACGGTATGCAGGCCGAGATTGCCGCACAAGGCGTTAAAGTAGATGAAATGGTTGAAGGCGTTGAAGCTGCTGCCAAACCGGCTAAAAAAAGAACTTCCAAAAAAGCTGCCGCTGAAGCCGAAGCTTCTGCCGAAAGCGCCGAATAAGTTCTTTTTGTAAGAGCTCAGCAAAATTTGCGGCGGTATCTTATTTTTCATTTGCATAGATGATAAGATATCGCCCTTATTTAAATTTTTATCAAAGGACATTAAAATGACAAATATCACTGCCGCTATGGTTAAAGAACTCAGAGAATCTACCGGTGCCGGAATGCTGGACTGCAAAAAGGCCCTGACCGAAACCAACGGAGATATGGAACAGGCCGTTGACTGGCTCAGAAAAAAAGGCCTGGCTTCTGCAGCCAAAAAAGCCAGCCGTATTGCTGCTGAAGGTTTGGTTGCCGTTGCTGTTGACGGAAACGCCGGTGCTGTCGTCGAGGTTAACTCCGAAACCGACTTTGTTGCCAAAAACGACATTTTCCAAGATTATGTAAAAGATGCCGCTACCGTTGCTTTGCTGCGCAACGGCGAGGTTTGCGACATGAAGACTTTCCAATGTCCGAAAGTCAACAAATCTTTTGAAGAACGCCTGACTGACATGATTGCCAAAATCGGCGAAAATATGAATCTGCGCCGTGCAAAAAGGATTGAAGTAGAAAACGGCGTTATTGCTTCTTATGTTCACAATGCCGTTCAGCCGAATTTGGGTAAAATCGGCGTTTTGGTTGCTTTGGAATCAAACGGTGACAAAGCTAAACTGATGGAACTCGGCAAACATATCGCCATGCATATTGCTGCTTCCAATCCGTTGTTCTTGAACATTGCTTCTGTTGATCCGGCAGCCGTTGAACACGAAAAATCTATTTTTGCCGAACAGGCCAAAGCTTCCGGCAAACCGGAAAATATCATTGAAAAAATGGTTGAAGGCCGCGTTCGCAAATACTATGACGAGGTTGTTCTTGAAGAACAGGCTTATATTATGGATCCGGACAAAAAGGTTAAACAGGTTATTGCCGATACTGCCAAAGAAATGGGCTGCGACATTAAACTGAAAGAATATGTCTGCTTCCGCTTGGGCGAAGGCCTGCAAAAGAAAGAAGAAGATTTTGCCGCTGAGGTTGCTGCCCAGCTTGCAAAATAGTCTTTGGAAAAGGCTTAGAAAGGCGGGATTCATTCCCGCCTTTCTTTTATCTCGCGTTCTTCTCAAGGTGAAACTGTTTAGAAGATGTTCATCAAACACCTTCAGACAGCCTCTTGGTTGAAAATTCCATATCAGGAAGTAAAAAATTTTTGTAAGATTTTGTTCTGGACAATCCCGCAAAAATACATTATAAAACCACTTCAATTAAATATTATTAACTAAATTTTATATAATTATGAAATTAATTCAGACAGCGGAAATGATCCGTTTATTTTGTTGTGATAGTTTTCAAGAATGTTCTTTTCTGAAACATGGCGGAAAAGCGTCTTTGCCTTTTCTGATTTATTGTTCGGGAGAGATTGGCGTAGAATGGTGCTGGCCTTTGGGTAGCCAGGGAGGAGCAATTTATTATAATCTGAATTCGAACAGGGTTTCTTTTTCTTCCCGATTAAAAGATATGGAACTATGTCAATATGCAGAATTTCCGAATATAAAAATTTATCAGGCTTTGATATCTCTTCCGGAAGCTTGCCCGGAACGTCAGACAGTTTTGGAAATTGAAACCGATTTTTTCCCTCAGGCTGTTAATTTTCCGTTTTTCGAATTGCCGAATGAATGTATAAAAAAGTTGCCGAGAATGTTTCCTCTTTGGGCATTGAATACCGAATTTGACATTCAGGAGATTGTTGAAAATCCTTTAAACCAAAAAGCTTATTTTAAGTTTTTTGAAAAATTATATCGCTTTCCTCAACCGGAAAAAGACAATTTGGAAGATTGTTTTCTTACGGAAATAACACCGGAGCAATTAGAAAAATATAAAGGAGAACTAAACACGGCCTTTGGCCCGTCAGAAAGTTTGAAAGAGCTTTTGTTTGTCAAGGCAATTGGTATCAAAAGCAACGGAGAACCTGATATAAAATTAGGTTTTAAGAAGAAGTAATTAACAAAAAATCCCGGAATTCTCCGGGATTTTTTGTTTATCTGAACATACTGCCGTGAGTTTCTCTGGCAAAATGAACATATTTTTTATACAGATATTCCAGCCGTTTCTGAACTTCATAATTAACAGTTCCTTTTTTGTAACGGCCGTTTTTGTCAGGTTTTCCGGCCTTCATCCCAGTCAAAATCTCGATACCGTCATCAACCGTATCAATGGCATAAATATGGAATTTTCCTTCATCGACAGCCGTTAAAATATCGTCGCGCAACATCAGATTTTTAATATTTGTCCGAGGAATGATAACGCCTTGCGTGCCGGTCAGCCCATGATGTTTACAAACATCAAAAAAGCCTTCGATCTTCTCATTCACGCCGCCAATCGGCTGAATTTCGCCAAACTGGTTGATAGAGCCGGTCACGGCAATATTTTGCTTAATCGGAATCCCTGATATAGCCGACAGCAGACAATAATATTCGGTTGAAGAAGCGCTGTCGCCGTCCACGCCGCCATAAGACTGTTCAAAAACGATTGAAGCACTCAAGGACAACGGCGTTTCTTTGGCAAAACGGTTGGCCAGCAGACTTTGCAAAATAAGCACGCCTTTGGTATGAATCGGCCCGCTCATCTCAACCTCGCGCTCAATATTAACAAAATCACCACTGCCGAGCCGAACCTGAGCCGTGATTCTTGCCGGTTTTCCGAAGCTGGTGCGGGAGAAGTTATATACGACCAGACCGTTAATCTGCCCGACGCGTGAACCGGTAACATCCATCAAAATCGAGCCGTCGTCAATCTGCTCAAGCATTGCTTCTTTTATCCGGCTGCTCCTGTAAATTTGAGCTTCTATTGCCTGTTCAACGTGATTTTTACCGATTTGGTTGGATTTTGAAACCCGGGCCCAATAATCGGCTTCTCTCAGCAAATCACCGATTGAGGCAATATGGGCGGTCAATTTTTCAGAATCTTCCGCCAAACGGGATGAATATTCAATAATCTTGGCAACAGCCTGTTTGTTTAAGGAGCGCAGTTTCTTTTTCTTGGAGAGAGAGCCGATTAACTTGGCATATTCTATCTCGTTGTCGTGCGTTCTGTCCATCAGCATGCCAAAGTCGGCTTCAACTTTAAAGAAATCATTGAAGTCAGGGTCTCTTTCCGATAAAACATCATAAAGATCTGCATCACCGGTCAAAATAACCTTAACATCCAGCGGAATAGGTTCCGGATCAAGGGAAATTGTCGTAAAGCTGGTTTCATCGCTTGGAGCTTCGATTTTAATGCATTTTGAAGCTAATGCCCGTTTCAGGGAATCCCAGGCAAAGGGTTGTAAAAGAAGCTTGCGTGCGTCAATCAGCAGGAAACCGCCGTTGGCACGGTGTAATGCGCCGGCCTTAATCAACGTAAAGTCAGTGAGCAATGCACCGTATTGCTGCAAACGTTCAACTCGGCCGACCAAATTGCCTTGCGTCGGGTGATCAAGATGAACAATCGGCGCACCGGAGTTTTTCTCATTTTTAACAACAACGTTAACTTTAAACTTGGCAAACTTGTCTTCTTCTTGTTTGTTCATTCGATTGAGCAGAGAAGTCAGGGCATCTTCCTCGCAGCCGGCATTTTCTTTATCAGGCAAAAATTCTTCAATATGCTCAATAATATATTTCTGAATACTGCGCAAAAATTCTCCGGCTTGTTTATGTCCCTTATATTTCTGGCGCAGAACGTCAATCGGGCGCTTAACTGCGGTTTTTATAAATTTTTCACGCAGAATATTGATTTCTTTTCGCTGTTTTTCTTCATAATCCGGCAAATCCTGGGCAGTATTTTCAATCTCTTCCTGCATGGCATTAAGATCGTTCATCAGCTGCTGTTTTTCATCATCGGGAAGCTCTTCAAAAGCCTCCGGGCTCAAAACCTCGCCATTTTTGACCGGAGCAACGACCAGGCCGACCGGCATATGAAGCAGGGAAACACTCTTTCCTTTAGCCTTTTTTTGCAAAAGTTTTACATATTCTTCTTTTTTTTGCTTGTATTTTTCTTTGATAATGCTCAACCCGGCTTTATATTCATCATTGTCAACAATTGCCGGCAAAGAAACGGAAAAATCTTCAATAAGCTTGTCAATATCTTTGGCAAATTCGGTAGCTTTTGACGGCGGAAAACTGATGGCCAAAGGTTTATGCGGTTCTTCAAAATTATAAATATAAGCCCAGTCATCAGGCGTTGGACGTTTTTTGGCCTCTTCCACCAAAACACGTTTTACCAGACTGGTTTTTCCCGTTCCTTCCGGTCCCAGGCAAAACAGATTATAACCTTTCGATTTAATGTTTATGCCGACTTCAACGGCGCTTAAAGCTCGATCCTGCCCCAGGGCGGAAAGGCGCTCGGCAAGTTCGGCCGTGGTACTGAAGTCAAATTTTTTGGGATCGCATTTGGTATAAAGCTGCTCGGATTTTAATTTTGAAATGCTCATTTTGAAAATTTCCCTATACTTCTGTTTTTTTACTGCTATGCTTGATAATATAAGCGTAATGACTAAGATAATGTTAAAGATTTGATGAAATATTTTTTATTAACGGCAATTTTATTTTTTTTCGGTGTATTTTTGCTGGTGCGAAAATCGCTGCTGATTGGTTGGTGGCAGAAGACTTTTTTTCGCCGTCTGATGTTTTTACAGTCTGAAGACAGCGGTGAAAAATTTTTTGCTCGTCCGGCTTCGGATCGCATTTGCAGGCAGGCGCTTTGTCGCCGTGGCGGAGAAGAAGCTTTACAAAAATTTATCTCCGGACAGAAAAAGCCGCTGCTGTCTTTGTTAAAAAAAAATGGACTGCAAAAAGAAGCCGCCGTTTTATCGGCTTGCAAGTCGCCGGAAAAAGCAATTAGTCTGTTTTCCGCTTTTTTGAAGAAAAATCCAAATGATACCGAAGCAAAAATTTATCTTGCCGAATTATATTTTTTAACCGGAGAAAAAGAAAAGGGTTTGAAACTGCTGGAAAATACATCATCCGTAGTCCGAAACCGTTATCTTTATGCCGTAAAAAATTATCTGCTGGCTCAAGATGCCCTAAATTGGGGCGGATTGCAGGAAGCTTCGGAATATGGTGCCGCGGCGGTTGCCGGTTTTGAGAAAGAACATGCCTTTTATGAAGCTGCTCGGGTACAGATTCTTTTGGGAACGATTTACCGTGTCGCGGCAATGTCGGATGTTTCTGAAATCATGCTGCGGGCGGCACAAAAAATTTACGAGAAAATAAATTGTCCGGAAGGAGTGGCAGATACCTGCGGCAATCTCGGAATGTTAATGGTGATGCAAAAACGTTTTGAAGAAGCCGAAAATTATTTTGATCAGGCAAAACGCATAAACCGGGAACTCGGCAGAAAAACGGCCGAAGCGGAGATTATCAATCAATCGGCATTGCTGCGCTTGCTTGAAGGAAAAGCCGGTGAAGCGCATAAAATTGCCGAAAAAGCGCTCAAGCTTCATAAAAAGCAAAAAAACAGCCGGGGAGAGGCCTTTAGTCTGGATATTGTCGGCTACGTTTTTTTACACAAAAAAAAATATAAAGATTTGATCAAAACGGCAAAAAAAGCAGAAAAACTTTACGATTCCCTAAATGATCCGTCATCACGTCTAAATAGCTTGTATTTACTGGCTTCGGCTTATTTTGAAACGGAAGATATGGAAAAAGCTGAACAGATTCTGCGGACAATAACCCGGGAGGCAAAGGATAATCCGGTTAATTTTCATATAGCCAATGCCTACAGCATGCTCGGACTCATTTTTTTACAAAAAGGCGAACTTCTTCGGGCCAAAGGATTGTTTATGCAATCTTTGCAGCTGGAACAAAAACATGACAGATTAAATGCCGCTGCCGCCGATTTTGCCAATATTGCTTTGGTCGAGCAAAAACGGGGGCAGACGGAAACGGCTAAAAAAAATCTGGAAACGGCAGTCAGCTTTGCAAAAGCCTGCGGAGATGCAGAATTAGAACAGCTTCTGCAAAAAGAATTAATAAAATTTACCCCGGATAAATCATAAGCCGCAGCCAAATAAATACTAAAAAGCCATAAAGTACTTTTCGATTCCCAAAAGCAAAACCGCGGCAAAAATCCCGGCAAAAACATCATCGAGCATAACGCCCCAGGCATTATGCAGCTTGGAATCCGCCCATTTAACCGGCCCCATTTTGATAATGTCAAAAACCCGGAACAAAACAAAACCGATAATATATAAATACCAGTTGTCAAAACTCTGATAAAGCAGATTACCGACCAGAGAAAAGCTGACCAATTGCCCGGCCGTTTCATCAATAACCACCAGCGACGGATCTTTGTTTTCGGAAGTCTTCAAAACCTCGTTTGTTGCCCATACGCCGACAGCAAAAACCAAAAGCGCCGTAATGATAATTCCCGCCGTCCCGCCGTAATATCCTGCCAACATAGCCAATGGAAGCGTCATCAAAGATCCCGCCGTACCCGAGGCAAAAGGAAAATAACCGATGCCGAAATAAGAAGCTAGAAAATAGCCGAATTTGTTTTTCATTATAAAATTCCTTTACAAAAGTTTACGGGCATTGAGCGCCAGTTGAATAGTTCCCTCATCCATATAATCAAGTTCCGCACCCATCGGAATCCCCTGCGCCAGTGTCGAAACCTTAATATCTTCACGATTTTTCAGGCGGGAGTTAATGTAGTTTGCGGTAATCTGTCCGTCTACCGTTGCCGGCAGTGCCAAAATGATTTCTTTAATACCCTCTTCATCGATTCGCTTAAGCAGAGGTTCAATATTCAAATCCTCGGGCGTTATTCCGTCGATGGCAGAGAGAATCCCGCCCAAGACATGATATTTGCCTTTGAAAAAAGAAACCCTCTCCATTGCCCATAAATCGGCCACATCTTGCACAACGCACAAAATATGATTCTCCCGCACTTGGGATGAACAAATAGAGCAGGGCGACGTTGTATCATAATTGCCGCAGATTTCGCAGGTTTTGATATTTTCCGCCACTTGCTGCATAGATTCGATTAACGGCAGAAACAACGTTTCTTTCTTTTTGAGCAGCTGCAAAACAATCCTGCGGGCGGAACGGGTACCCAAAGACGGCAGTTTTGATACAAGTTTTATCAACTTTTCAATATCTTGTCCGGCCAACGGAACTCTCCTAGAACGGCAGTTTCAGTCCACCGAGGTTCAAACCGCCGGTCACGTCGGAAACACCTTTTTGCATATTGGCATCAACTTTGTTTTTGGCGTCGTTGTAAGCAGCCATAATCAAATCTTCCAATATGTCCGTTTCTTCCGGATTTACCAACGATTTGTCAATAACAATCTTCTTCATGTCGAATTTACCGTTCAGGGTAACCTTGACCATGCCGCCGCCGGAAGAACCTTCACATTCCTCTTGAGCCAGTTTTTCCTGCATTTCTTCCATTTTTTTCTGCATGGCCTGAGCCTGTTTCATGATTCCTTGAATATTCATCATTGTTTTTTGTTACTCCTCATCATTGGTATAAATTTCATTTTCGCCGAGCTCGTCATCAAAGCTGTTTAATAACGAGTTTTGCTCGTTTTCTATAATGTTTCTGGTCATGGTTTCGATTCTGGCACCTTTAAATTCCGCCATAATCGCCTTAACCAGCGGATATTCCATAATATCTTTTTTAGCCTCTTCGTCTTTGGCACGTTCTTTTGCCGCCAACGTAACGCCTAAATCGCCGTGCTGCGAGTCGATTTTCCACTGTTTACCGGTAACTTCAAGCAGCATTTTGTGCAGAGCCATAATAAAATCGGTATCCGCTTTCTTGTCCAGCGTCATTTTAATATAGCCGTCACGAAATTCACTGATGGAAACATCATTTTTCAAGCCGTAAGCCAACAGCATCTTTTTGTTATTTTCCAGATAATCGACAAGCTGTTCGGGAGAAGAAAAGGTCAGAAAATCTCCAGTAGGCACCTCGTTTGAAGCATCAATCTGCACCGGGCTTATTTTTTTTCCGCTGCCGACGGCTTTTAAGATGTCGTCAGCACTTTTTTTTTCCGACATAATGAGCGGTGAGGCTAGGCTAGAGTTTTTTTTTACGTCGTTTAAAAGTTCATAAGGTGTCGGCAAACCGGCCGCATAGGCAATCCGGATTAAAATCATCTCCACGGCATCAATCTGCACCGGTGCAACAGACAGTTCTGCGATTCCTTTCAGCAACATCTGCCAGATCTTTGACAGCACGGCAATCGGAATTTTCGGACCGAGTTTCGTACAAAGCTCTTTTTCGCTTTCCGAAAGATCAGAACCGTTTAAGCTTGCCGGAATAATTTTTGTTTTGGCAATCATATGAGTTATATTGACAAGGTCTTGCAAAATCGTAACCGGATTGGCGCCGTTACGGTATTGTTCCTGCAGATTCGTCAGCATATCTTCGGTTTTGCCTTCTGCCAGCTGCTCAAAAAGTTCAAACGTCTGATTCCGGTCAGCCAGGCCGATCATATTTTTAACAATATCAGTCTTAACGATACCGCCTGCACTCAGAGAAATCGCCTGATCAAGCAGCGACAACCCGTCACGGCAGGAACCGTCAGCCGCCTTGGCAATGATTTTTAAGGCCTCATCTTCCGCCTGCAGACCTTCTTTTCCGATAATATTCTTAAAATGATTAAACAGCGTATCAATCGTCAGCCGCTGCAAATCAAAACGCTGGCAGCGGGAAAGCACGGTAACCGGAACTTTGCGGATTTCAGTCGTGGCAAAAATAAATTTAACATGTGACGGCGGCTCTTCCAGCGTTTTCAATAAGGCATTGAACGCGTTTTTGGAGAGCATATGAACTTCGTCGATGATATATATTTTGTAACGGGCATTGGTCGGTTTATATCGTACACCGTCAAGAATTTCGCGAATATCATCCACACCGGTACGCGAAGCCGCATCTAGCTCCATAACGTCAATATGCCGGTCAGCGGCAATTGCTTTGCAGTTTTCGCACACACCGCAGGGATGAACCGTCGGGCCGCCTTTTCCGTCCGGACCTGTGCAGTTCAGGGCTTTGGCAATGATTCTGGCCGTTGTTGTTTTCCCAACGCCGCGGATTCCCGTCAGCATATAAGCATGATGCAGACGGTTATTCTGAATGGCATTGGTAAGAGTTTGCACAAGCGCATCCTGCCCGAGCAGGTCGTCAAAACTCTGCGGCCGGTATTTTCTTGCTAAAACAACATATTGATCTTTATTTTCTTCAGCCATCGTCATTTTCTTAAAAAAGGGTGGAGAACAACCGACCCCGTCAAATCCCGTTATGGCTGCTTCCTCTCGAACCTGACCAGATTGGCGGGCAGCCGGTCCGGCGCTCTCCGCCTTTTAATATCATCTGTTTTGCATTACTTTTCAAGCAAAATCTGAGTTATTATATTAAAATCCTAGCGGGCATAAATCTGCGACCGGGCCAATGCCGGATCTTTTCCGAAAATCAGCGGAGTTTCTTCTTCCGAAAAATTGTAAATATTGTTATTATAAGACATGCCGTAATCAAAAACGTCAAATTTCTTGGAAGCGGCGTCAACCACAATATCTCCCTGCGGTTTAATCTCCATAATATCCAAACTGTGCTGGTTGCTTCCGTCTTCAAAAAAGCGAAAAGCACCGTTAATTCCCATAAAGCCTTCCGGACTGGTAATGGCGGCATTCAGATTGTCACCCTGATATTTTGACAAAGCAGAAGCCAAAGCCACGGCATCATAGGCAAAAGAAGACAGGCTCCGGGGTCTTTCACCGTAAAATTTATAATATTTATCGGCAAAATAATTGCTTTGATAACGAGAAAGCCGCGGATACCAGCTGTTAACAATCAAAGATTCTTTGTTCAGTCTGGTATTTTCCCAAATAGAAGTGCCGAGAAATTTTACTTTGGGAGCATAAATGTCATAATAACCGAACATTGAAATTGCCGACTTCAGTTTGGCGCCCGATTCCGGAATCAATACGGCATCAAAGTCAACTTCATCGGATGAATCCGTCGTTTTTATCAATGCCAGCTCTCTTTTAGCCTTTGCATTCCCCGCTTCTGCCTGGGCTTTCAAAACAGCTTTTTTCCTTTGCATTTCGGCATGCCGGGACGAATAATCGGTCAATTTTTTCAAAATCTCCGAAAAATTTGAAGTATTAGGCGGATAAAAAGCAATACGCACGACTTTTGTTCCGTTTTTATGAGCTGTACGAACGGCAGCACGGGCAACGGAAATACCAAGATTATTATCCGGCACCAACAAGGCAAAACGACTTCTGCCCTCGGCCGCGGCATAATTCATAATCCTTTCGACCTGTTCGTCAACCAAAAGCCCGAGCGTATAAACACCCGGCTGTAAAACATCTTTGGAGGTAGAAAAAGCAATCATCGGAATATTGTCGGATACGGCGCGTCCGGAAGATGCTTGAACTTCAGTGCTCATCAGAGGTCCGACAATCAGGTTAGACTGCTGGGAAATAGCGTTTTCAATAGCTGTTCGGGCACCGCTTTGCGAACTTCGCGTATCATAAAATTGCAGAACCAGATTAGGATTTTGAACATCATCAAGCGCTAAAAGAGCGGCATTTTTCAGACCTTTTCCGACGGAAGACGCACTTCCTGTCAGCGGCAGCAACATCCCAACGCGAAATAATTGCTCATTTTGATAGCTGTCGGATGTCAGCGTAACTTCGGAAATATCGGTATTAATATCCCTTACGCCGCCGGTTGTATTGATTCGCGAAGTCCCGCAACCGGCCATAACCAGGCACAGAACCGCCAGACTGAATTTTTTTAACACTTGCTTTTTTTCCCAAAATATAAAACAATCATCTGCATAATATTTAAATTAAAAATAAGCTGTTGTAAAGAAGAGATAATATGAAAAACGGATTATACATCGTTGCAACGCCGATCGGCAATTTGGGTGACATATCTTCCCGTGCGGTCGAAACGCTGCGGGAAGCATCGGTCATTGCCTGTGAAGATACCAGAATAACCAAAAAACTTTTTTCTCTGCTGGGCATCAGCTTGAAAAAAACGTTTATAACGCTGCATGACCATAATGAAGAAGAACAGGCGCAAAAACTGATAAATATTATTTTGAACGATGGACAAGCCGTTGCGCTGGTCAGCGATGCCGGTTCTCCGTTGATATCCGATCCCGGTTATAAGCTGATTCGCCGGTGCCGGGAGCAGGGTGTTTATATAACGGTTTTGCCGGGTGCCTGCGCATTGATTTGTGCGCTCCAGTTGTCGGGCCTGCCGACCAACAAATTCATGTTTGCCGGTTTTATTCCCAACAAAAATAAGGCGCGGATTGAATTATTCAAGTCTTATGCCGGTCTGGATGCAACGGTAATTTATTATGAAACGGCGCCGCGTATCTTAAAAACCCTGGCCGCGGCAAAAGAAGTTTTCGACAGCCGGGAAATTGCCGTTGTCCGTGAAATCAGCAAAGTCTATGAAGAATGCCTGACCGGAACGGCTGAAGAATTGTCTGCCCTTTTTACTGAAAAAGAACCGAAAGGCGAGTTTGTCTTTATGGTTGCCCCGGCAGAAGAAAAAAGCGGGGAAGAAATAAATATTTCTACTCTGCTGACCGAAAAATTGTCTGAGATGAGCTTAAAATCAGCCGTCAAAGCGCTGGTGGACGAATACGGCCTGAATAAAAATGAAGTTTATGAATTGGCGTTGAAAATAAAAAATGAAAAATAACAATTCATATAAGTCAGGAAAAATCGCCGAATTTGTTGCCCGCAATTATCTCCGGTTAAAGGGTTTTCGCATTCTTGCCCGAAATTATGTAACCGGGCGTGGAACAAATGCCGGCGAAGTCGATATTATTGCCGTCCGGGCAAATCTTTTGGTTTTTGTTGAGGTCAAAAAGCGCTCCGATTTGAATAAAGCAGCTTATGCCGTGAGTAACCGCCAACAACAGCGTATTATCCGCGGTGCTGAAGCCTTTTTGCAGAAAAATCCTCAATATGCCGGATATGATTGCCGTTTTGACGCCGTTTTAATTTCTTTTCCGCTGCAGATTGAGCATATAAAAAACGCTTGGATTAGCTAGTTTTTTCTTTTTTTTTCAGATAAGTGGCGATTACCGGTTCAAAAACACTCTGGGCGTATTGATAGCTTTCTTTTTTGAAATCGATAATCCTTTTGACCGCCTCGTCAAAATCAACCCATTCATAAGCTTTAAATTCAATTTCTTCAGGGTGCGTTGTAAAGTCCGGTTTTTCTGCGCTGTCATAGAAAAATAAAAACCAATGCTGTTCTTGCCCGATATGTGTCCGTCCGAGTTTTTGAAATTTTTTTAGAACGAATGGCGGATAGTCATATTTTATGGTCTGCGGAGCAGCGTAAACTAATTTTGCCGATGTTATGCCTGTTTCTTCTTTCAGTTCTCTAGCAGAGGCTTGTTCTGCTGTTTCTCCGTCATCAATTCCGCCTTGCGGAAATTGCCATTGCATATCTTTTTTATCGGCTCTGGCACAAACCAAAACTTTTCCGTTTTTGTTAAAAAGCACAATGCCGGCATTAGGTCGATATAAACCGTTCATTATTCTACCACCACGTTAGATACCGGAACCAACGCCAGTGGTTTTTCAATAACGGTATTTTTCATTTCTTTATAATCGGAAATTTGCGGAGAGAAAGAAGATACCCAGTCTCTGACGGCATATAAAACAACAGGTTTCGGATTGGCAACAATCAAAACGCTACCATTGTTCTTGGCAATTTCTTCTGCCTCTTTCAGGCGTTTGTCAATATCTTCTCTGGTAAAATAACTGTCAATGACAATATCTGCTTTTTTTCTCGGCAAACCGGCATAAGTAATTTTTTCCAAAAAGGGCTCATCTGTTGCATCAACTGCCAAAAGCCCCATGTCCGAAATTTCTTTTAACAAAAGCTGCATTCTTTGCGGGTTTTCCGCATCAACGATTCCACGCTGAAAAATCAAACCTCCGATTGGGGCATCAACATTAAGCGATTTCTTCAATCTGTTGATGTTTTCTTCTGACGGCGCTGTCACGCTCATTGCCAACGGACCAGTATCGGATTTAAGAAAATCTTTTGATGGTAGTAACAAGTCAATATAAGTTTCGTGCCCAATGCTTCGGGCGGCTTTAATCTGTTTATCTAAGTCAAGAGAATAAGGAGAAAAGGACAAAGAAACATTAACAGGAAGGCTTTCTATGGCGGCATTTGTAACCATTGAATCCAATCCCAAACCGTTAATAACAACGGCAACTCTGTAAAAATTAGGTTGGACGGTTTCCGCTTTTCCATATTCTGCCCAAGGTTTTTCCCCGTTTTTTCCTATCTTGGGAAGAAAAGTGCCATCATTTTCCTCTATCAGATTTTTGTCAGCATTTATATGTTCCAGCGGATTTTGAACACTGTTTTTTGGCAGCTTTGCCACCAAAGGAATCTTATCCAACAACGCTTTCGCTTCAAGCGCTCTGGGAGATTCCTCTTCATCCTGTCTGGGAGCAGGTATTTCTCTCTTAGGAGGTTCTCTGTCCGGAAGCCGCATAATAAAACCGGGAACTTTATTCTTTCGGTCAAACATGACACGATCTATTTTTGATTGATACAACGGCTCGCTTTTCTTTTTGGCAAAGAAATATCCTGTTGCTGCCACCGCCGCGATAACGGCTAGAACAATCAAAAAAGTTCCGATTTTTTTCAGCATACCGATTCCTTATTTTCCTGCCGGATTGT
The DNA here is from genome assembly GCA_944390885.1 of uncultured Alphaproteobacteria bacterium. GTDB lineage: Bacteria > Pseudomonadota > Alphaproteobacteria > RF32 > CAG-239 > MGBC133411. The sequence goes on along the minus strand of CALXRP010000001.1, from coordinate 58,096 downwards.
AAATAGCAAGGGCTTTAACCATATCTACGGCCCGGGCTAATTGATAATCTTTTTCCAGCTCTTCATCGTTATCCTTTTTTCCGGCCTGTTTTGCAGAAGATTTCTTTGTATCGTTTTTCAAAGCATTGTCAAATTCCGCTTCGCTCATATTAAAAGCATTGTCAATAACTTCTACTTTTGCCGGATGAACAACAATATCCGGCATAATTCCCTCTGCCTGAATAGAACGTCCGGAAGGTGTATAATATCTGGCCGTTGTTAAACGCATTGCCCCGTACTTGTCTAAAGGAATAACCGTTTGAACAGAGCCTTTTCCGAAAGATTTTTCTCCGAGAATAACCGCACGTTTATGGTCTTGCAATGCACCGGCCACAATTTCGGAGGCCGAAGCTGAACCGCTGTTGATAAGAACAACAATCGGCAACCCCTTGGCAATATCGCCTTTCTGAGCAGAATACCTGACAGTATCCTCAGCGTTGCGGGAACGGGTAGAAACAATCTCTCCCTTGTCAAGGAACAAGTCGCTCACATTAACGGCCTGGTCAAGCAAACCTCCTGGGTTGTTGCGGACATCAATAACAATGCCTTTCAGCCCTTTGATGTCTTTTTTAGCTTTTTCAATAGCTTTTTCAGTCATCTTATCGACATCTTCGCTAAAAGACGTAATTCTGATATAAGCAACGTCATCGGCTTTTATATCATTTTTAACAGATTGGATTTTTATCTCTTCTCTTTTAACAACCACGTCAAAGGGCTGTTCATTAGCACGAACGATCGTCAGACGGACTTTTGTTCCGACTTTCCCACGCATTTTGTCAACGGCGTCGTTAAGGCTGAGGCCCATCACCTGCCGCCCGTCAATGTGGGTAATATAATCCCCCGGTTTGATTCCTGCTTCCGAAGCCGGCGTATCATCAATCGGAGAAACAACTTTCACAACGCCTTGCTCCATTGTAACTTCAATTCCGAGCCCGCCGAATTTTCCTTTTGTCTGCTCGTTCATATACTTAAAGCTTTGGGCATCTAGAAAGCTGGAATGAGGATCAAGCGAAACCAGCATGCCGTTAATGGCAGATTCAATAAGTTTTTTATCGCTGACTTCTTCAACATAAGAAAGTTTCGTCCTTTCCAAAACCTCTCCGAACAAGTTGAGCATTTCATAAGTATCGACGGCATCTTCCGCCTGAGATTTTTTATTTTCCTTTGCGTTAACAGCTGCAGCGCTTAAGAGTCCTAAAAATACCAAAATGTAAACTGATGACTTTTTCAACATATTGCTCTTCCTGTTTTTATAATTTAATTTTTCATCCATTTAAGCGGGTTAATCGGATTATTGTTGCGGCGCATTTCAACATAAAGCTTGGCATCTTTGCTGTCCGGCATTTGACCGACCGGCTCCCCGGCCAAAAGCAGCTGTCCGACTTCGCAATCCAAATTTCCCAGCCCCGCCAACAAAGACAAATATCCGTCTCCGTGCTCAATAATAATCAGATTCCCATATCCTCTGAACGGTCCGGCAAAAGCGACAGTCCCGTCAAAAGGTGCAATGACCTGAGCCTGATTACGCGTTTTTATCATAATCCCTTTTGAGGTCACGCCCTTAACTTTTTGCTCGCCATAAGCGGTAATCACCGGCCCTTTGGCAGGCATGGACAATTTTCCTTTTGCCTTAGCAAAACCTTTTCCTACTTCACTTATAACCTCTTGATTATATTTAATCAAGTCAGCACTTTGAGTTTCCTCTTCTTTTTTTGATTTTGCATTTCTTTCCGCCTCAATCCTGCGCAGCTCTTCTTGCCTCTTGCGCTCGGCTTCGGCTTTTTTCTGCTTGGCCAGACGTTCTTTTTCGAGCTTGTCCAGCAATTCCCGCAAATCCTGCGCCTGCGAAGCCAGTTTTTGAATATTTCTCTGGGCTTTTACGCTCTCAATTTCAACGGCGTTTCTTATTTTTGATTTTTTCTGTACCAAAAGTTTCATCCGTTCATGGTCTTTTTCCAGAATTTTTTTCTGATTCGTTATTTGTTTGACCTGTTTTTCGACCAGATTTTTTTTATTGTTGATCTGTTTGAGTTCTTTGCGGATTCTTTCGGCGTTTTCTTCCAGATAAGGCACAGTCTCGCGCAAAAGCATGGCGCTTCGAATAATCTCAACCGGTGTCAGAGGCTGTACAAACAAAGCTTCTGTCGGTTTTAGAGCCAGATTTTGCAAAGCGGATAAAGTTAAAATAAGATTTTTATCTTCCTGTGAAAAATTTTCTTCGGCTTTTTTCAGGTTGTCTTGCAGTTTTGTCAGCTGTTCTTCCATGGCAGAAAGCTTTTCTTCGCTGTTTTGGATTTTTCTTGCCGTTGCAATCATGTCCTGACTGACGGAAGCCAGCTCGACATTAATCTGATTCGCCTGAGCCTGTAACTTGCGATGTTCGATATTTTGTTCCCGAACCTTTTTCTCCATGATTTCCAGGTCTTTTTCTGAAACCGCTTCTGCCGCCGCCGTCCGGAACAACAGTCCCAGACAGCAGAATCCCCATAAAAAGGTTTTATAAGCGGCAGAAAGTCTCATAAAATATTAAGCCTTTTCAATCAATGAAGAACCGGTCATTTCAGCAGGCTTTTCAATTCCGAGCAAATCAAGCAAAGTCGGAGAAATATCTGCCAACCGCCCGTCTTTCAGAGCTTTTACCGGCTGCTTGTCATTAACCAAAACGGCGCGGACTTTTCCGACTGTGTGTGCCGTATAAGGCTCACCGGTCTTTTCATCGACCATTTTCTCGACATTACCGTGATCGGCTGTAACCAAAAGAACGCCCCCGACATTTTTAATGGCTTTTTCAACTCTGCCGAGACATTCGTCAACCGCAGCCACTGCTTTAAGAGCCGCTTCCATAATGCCTGTATGCCCGACCATATCGCCGTTGGCAAAATTACAGATAATCACGTCAAAGCGCTGGTTTTCGATGGCATCAACCAAATGGTCGGTCACTTCATACACACTCATTTCCGGCTTCAGATCATAAGTTGCAACTTTCGGGCTCGGAACCAGAATACGCGATTCTCCTTCAAATTCGCGCTCTTCGCCGCCGTTGAAAAAGAATGTAACATGCGCATATTTTTCGGTTTCGGCAATTCTCAGCTGTGTCAGACCATGTTTGGAAACAACTTCGCCGAAGATGTTGGTCAAGGCCTCCGGACCGAAAATCGTTTTCATAAACCGACGATGGTCAACGGAGTATTCGGCCATTCCGACATTAATGGAAGTTGCAATGGTTCTTTTGCGAGCAAAACCGTTAAAATCTTTGTCTGCCAGCGCATATAAAATTTCCCGAGCACGATCAGCGCGGAAGTTGCACATCAAAAGCGCGTCACCGTCTTCGATTCCCTGATAATCGCCGATAACGCACGGAACGACAAACTCATCATTAACACCGTCTTTATAAGACTGAGCAATGGCTTCTTCCGCCGTGGCGTAACGCTTGCCTTCTCCGAGGGCGATTGTGTCATAAGCCAATTCGACACGATCCCAGCGCTTGTCGCGATCCATTGCGTAAAAACGCCCTTCGACCGTTGCGATTTTAACATCTTTCAGACCGCTGATTTCTTTTTCAAATTCCGCAACAAAATCTTTAGCGGAAGTCGGCGGTGTGTCGCGTCCGTCCAAAAAAGCGTGAACCCGAACTTTAATACCGTTTTCGGCTAAAATTTTGCACATTGCAATAATATGGCTTTGATGTGAATGAACACCGCCCGGTGACATCAATCCCATAACATGGCAAGTCTTACCGTTCTTTTTAAGCGTATCGATCAATTCGACAACAACCGGATTCTTATTAATGGAACCGTCTTTAATCGCCAGATCGATTTTGGGCAGATCCTGCATAACGACGCGTCCGGCGCCCAAATTCATATGCCCGACTTCCGAATTTCCCATCTGTCCGTTCGGCAGCCCGACGTCCAGGCCGGAAGTTTCAATCAAACAATGCGGATTCTCTTGCAAAATACGGTGCCAATTCGGTGTATGTCCTTGTTCAATGGCGTTGTCTTTGGTAATGTCCTTGCGGTATCCCCATCCGTCAAGGATTAAGAGCATAACTGGTTTTTGTCTCATCTTTTTTTCCTTATCATCTTTATAAAACTTTTCCCATTATATATAATAATTCCAAACATAAAAGCACTAATTTTTATATCTTTTTTGCATTTTATTGCATAATTTCTTTCCATATTTTGGCCGGCAGGTTTCCTCCCGAAACTCCTTTCATCGGCGAGTTGTCGTCGTTGCCGACCCAAACCACGCAAATTAAATCATCGGTGAACCCGGCAAACCAGGCATCACGGTAATCTTGTGATGTTCCGGTTTTTCCGGCGGCAAAACGTCCGATTCTTGCGGCTTTTCCGGTACCTTTTTCAATCACTTTTTGCAAAATCGGGGTCAGTTGCTCAATATATTTTTCTTTGATGATTCTGTCCGGCTCTTCAGCACTGCGCATAAAAATCTGATAACCATCGCGGGTATAAATTTCTTTGATTGCATAAGGCCAGACGGCATATCCGCCGTTGGCAATGGATGCATAAGCGGCCGCCATATCCAGAACTTTCACCTCCGAAACTCCCAAAGCCAATGCCGCCGAATTTTCCAAAGGTGTGGTAATGCCCATTTTTCGAGCCAGTTTGATGGTTTTGGGAATGGAAATCTGACGCGCCAGGTCAATCGTGGCCAGGTTAAGGGAACGGATAAGCGCTTCCCGGAAAGTAACTTCGCCGTAATATTTTTTTGAAATATTTTCCGGCTTCCAACCTTTGATGCTGACAGGCTTGTCCTGCAGTTTGTCTTCCGGCTCCCAACCTTCCTGCAAAGCTTCCAGATAAATAAAAGGCTTGAATGCCGATCCCGGTTGCCGCCAGGCCTGGGTCGCACGGTTAAATTGGCTTTTTTCATAATCAACGCCGCCTGCCATTGCCAAAACGGCACCTTTCTTGTCCAAAATAACCACGGCGCCTTGGGTAACGTTTTTATGTTTATTGGCAGCAATATTGCGCTGCAGAGCTTTTTCCGCTTTTTGTTGCAGTTCCTGATCAAGGGTGGTATAAACATAAACATCGTTTTCTCTTTCGCCGATATAATCGTTAGTCTCATTATAAACCCAGTCGGCAAAATATTTTGCTCCCTCAACTTTATATGATTTTTCCGGTCCGACCCGCATTTTCAGAGCTGCATCTCTCTCTTCTTCACTGATGGCCCGGGTATTGACCATATTTTGCAAAACCACTTTGGCACGGCTTTCTGCCCTTTCCATTGAGGCAATCGGATTATAACGCGACGGGGCTTTTAACATACCGGCAATGATGGCGGCTTCTTTCATATTCAAATCCCGCGACGTTTTTTGAAAATATTTCTGCGAGGCGGCTTCAATACCATAAGTTCCGGCGCCGAGATAAACCCGGTTCAAATACAGCGTTAAAATTTGTTCTTTGGTAAATTTGTTTTCCAGCCAGAAAGCCAACAGCAGTTCCTGAATTTTTCTTTTTATCGTCTTATTCGGCGTTAAAAACAGGTTTTTTGCCACTTGTTGAGTAATCGTGCTGCCTCCTTGGGCGTAACGTCCGAGAAAAATATTGGTGATCATTGCCCGCGAAAAAGAAATAATGTCAAAACCGAAATGCGAATAAAACCGGCGGTCTTCGGTAGAAATAATCGCGTCAATCACATATTGCGGCAGTTCTTCGGAACGGATGACTTCCGAATAAACCTGTCCGAAAGTCTGGATTTCGTTGCCGTTTTCGGCAATAACGGTTGTCGACGGTTGGCGCGTGCGCATAACCGCTTCTTCAATATTCGGCAAGGTAACAAAACAATAGCCGATATAAGCCGCCAGAGTTATCACCAGCGCCGCGACAAAATATAAAATCAGTTTTCGGAAAGTAAGCCGTTGTTTTGCGACTCTTTTTTTGCTTTTCTTCGTGCTTTTCTTTCGCTTGGCCATGTTCAAAACCTCAATAACTGCTTGCGTCGACTCGATAAATACTTTAAAAATATATGCATACATAACACAAATAAGTTAAGGGAAAATTTATGAGTAGTGTTTCGGTTTCAATAAGTGCTGATTTGCAGGATAAAATCCGTAAAATTGCTCAAAAAAGCGGTCGTACTTTTGATGACTGTGTTGCTCTGGCTTTGCGTGAATATGTTGATAATTATGAGAATTTTTACAATTCTGATATTTATGCGGTCGACAAGCTCGAACGTTCTTTCTTTTTATCTGTTGGCGAATAGGTTTTTATCATCTATATTGTCATTATGTTTTAATCTTTCGCAAAGTGAAAAATAATGACTCAGAAAGTTTGTCTCATTGACGGCTCCGGCTATATTTTTCGTGCATTTTACGGTCTTCCGATGATGACCAGTCCGACCGGAGTACCGGTTAATGCCGTATTTGGCTATACCAATATGTTTTTGCGCCTGACTCAGAGCATCAAATGCGATTATTGTCTGGTGCTTTTTGATGCCAAACGTCGAAATTACCGCAATGAAATTTTTCCCGATTACAAAGGCACGCGTGCCGAAATTCCCGAAGAGCTGATTCCTCAGTTTCCGATAATCCGCGAGGCGACAAACGCGCTGAATTTGAACTATCTGGAAATGGAAGGCTATGAAGCCGATGATCTGATTGCGACTTATGCCCGTCAGGCAACGGAAAAGGGCATGGAAGTTGTTGTTGTTTCTGCCGATAAAGACTTGATGCAGCTGATTCGCGACGGCGTGGAATATTATGACCCGATGAAAGACAAATTCTACGGGGCGGAAGATGTTAAAGAAAAGTTCGGTGTCTATCCGGAACGGGTTGTCGATGTACAGGCGCTGGCCGGCGATTCGATAGATAATGTCCCCGGTGTTCCCGGTATCGGCCTGAAAACGGCGGCTCAACTGATAAATGAGTTCGGTTCGTTGGAAGAGGTGCTGAACCGCGCGTCCGAGATCAAACAAAACAAACGGCGTGAAACTCTGCTTGCCAATATTGACAATGCCCGCATTTCACTGCAACTGGTAACCTTAAAAAATGATGTCCCGGTTGAAAAAGACATTACGGCGTTTTCCTGCCGTGCACCGCATTTGGATGTTTTGCATAAATTTATAGATGACTATGGCTTCCGCAGCTTGAAAAACCGGATTGAAAAATGGGCAGATGAACGCTGTTCAGCTTTACCAGAAGATATGCAAAACACTGTATTTAAAGAGGTTGAAAAACATTATGAACTGGTGCAAACGGAAGAACAGTTGAAAAAATGGGTGGAAAGGATAAAACAAAAACGCCTTTTTGCTTTTGATACCGAGACCACCGGTTTTAATCCGGTTTTTGACAAGATTGTCGGCTTTTCTCTGGCAACGGAAGAAGGCGTCGCCTGTTATGTACCCCTGGCTCATGTCAGCGGGCATAAAACAGATCTTTTTTCTGCCCCCGCCGACAATGAAATCCGACAACTCGATTTTGCAACGGTCAAAAAACACCTTGCGCCGCTTTTTGCTGACAAAGCCATCTTAAAAATCGGGCATAATATCAAATTCGATATGCACTTTTTTGCTCAGGTTATCGGGGAAAATGCCGTTTTTGCACCGGTCGAAGATACAGCCGTTATTTCTTATGTTTTGGATAGTTCGACCCATGGGCACGGAATGGATGAGTTGGCCGAAATTTTCCTTCAGTATCAGACAATAAAATACGAGGAAGTCTGCGGCAGCGGCCGTGATAAAATAACCTTTGACAAAGTGGAGCTAAACAAGGCGCTGGCCTATGCTGCCGAAGACGCTGATGTTACGCTGCGACTGTATAATGTTTTGAAGCCCCGCTTGTTTGCCGAAAAGCTGTTGAATGTTTACGAAAGTTTTGACCGTCCGCTGATTCCGGTATTAAAAGATATGGAGCAGCAGGGAATTATGGTCGATGCGCAGGCTTTACACCGCCTCAGTTCCGATTTTGAAAGCCGGATGCGGATTTTGGAAACGGAGATTTATAATCTTGCCGGAGAAGAATTCAATCTTTCGTCTCCCAAACAAATCGGTGAAATTTTGTTTGGAAAAATGGGGCTGAAAGGCAAAAAAACGCCGGGAGGTGCCTGGCAGACCGGTGCAGACGTGCTTGAAGAATTGGCGGAAAACGGTTGTGAGCTGGCACAAAAGATCCTTGATTGGCGAGCGCTTGCCAAACTCAAATCAACCTATAGTGATGCCCTGTTAGTGCTTTTGGATAAAAACTCGCGCGTTCATACGACCTTCAGTCAGATTGTTGCCAATACCGGACGTCTGGCTTCCAGCAATCCAAACCTGCAAAACATTCCGATAAGAACGGAAGAGGGCAAAAAAATCCGTGAATGTTTTATCGCCCGTCCGGGCTGCAAGATCATTTCTTCCGACTATTCGCAGGTAGAGTTGCGGCTATTGGCGGCTGTTGCCGATGTTAAGGCACTGAAAAACGCTTTTGCTGCCGGTGTGGATATTCACGCGGCAACCGCATCGCACGTCTTTGGGATTCCGTATGATAAAGTGGATGCTAATACCCGCCGTCACGCCAAAGCCATCAATTTTGGAATTGTTTATGGCATTTCCGCATACGGACTGGCCAGACAAATCGGCGTGGCTCCGGAAGATGCCAAAGCTTATATTGACGCCTATTTCCGCGAAATGCCCGAAATTAAGAAATATATGGATGATACAATAGCCTTTGCCCGCGCCAATGATTATGTCCTAACGCCGTTCGGAAGACGCTGCTCGATTATGGGAATTAATGACAAGAATAAACGTCTGGCCGCCAATGCCGAACGCGCGGCAATTAATGCTCCGATTCAAGGCGGCGCGGCTGATATTATCAAATTGGCGATGAACAGGATACCGGATGAACTCAAAAAACGCGGACTAAAAACCAAAATGCTGGTGCAGGTACATGACGAACTGGTATTTGAAGCGCCGGAAAACGAAGTCGAAGAGGCTTCAAAAATCATAAAAGCAATAATGGAAGGTGTTGTAAATCTTTCTGTGCCGTTTGTTGCCGAAGTCGGTGTCGGAGACAATTGGACTCAGGCGCACTAACAAAAAAACCGCAGCTTTTAAGCAGCGGTTTTTGTTTAATAGATTATGATAACGGTTAAAAATGCCGCAATCATAAACAATGCCAGATCAATAATCAAAAAATTTGCGGTAGAAGCCAGCACTTGTTTATCTAAAAAATAAATCCGACCGGCAAAAAATTCTCCGCCTTTAATTAAAAGTGCCAAAACCAACAACCAGGAAAACAATTCTTTTCCAAACCCAAAAATAATTGATCTTTTTTCATCCGTTCTGTTCTGATACAAAAGGCTCCAACCTTTTGTTCCGAAAAAAGACGGACAATCTCCGATATCAATCAATTCTATACCTTTGTATTCATAAGGTCTGAGCTGTTGGAGAATTTTTATTTTCCCCGGCTTTAACCGTTGTCTGTCTATTGTCTGCAGCGGAGCCCGGGGATTATACAGCGCGGGATAAATTTTTTTATCGGGCATTTCTATATAATAAAAATTTTTCCCTTTGTTTTCCGTATATTCCACAACGGTAACGCCGCCTTTTCCGGGTACAACATTTCGAAAAATGTGAATGTGCAGGCACAAAATAAATGTTGTCAGAGCAATTCCCAAAATTTTAACACTTGTGTTGATCCATTGAACAGTTTTTACAATAATATTTGCATCCATAATAATCATATTTTAGACCAGTAACATACATTATTTTGTCAAACTCGTCAATATTTTTGATTAAATATTTTTTCTTTAATGAAAAAAGAAATTTTCTTGTGAATAAACCGGCAAAAAGGCTTAATATTTTGCATTTATTTCTTGGTTCTTCCAAGATTTTGCTGTATGATTCCCCTAATAAAAATTCGTTTTAAGCAAAGGAAGTAATCACATTATGACAGAGATGACAGCTGAAGAAATCCGCAAGGAAGAGAGTGAATATACTGCGGATTCGATTAAAGTTTTGCGCGGTCTTGATGCCGTCCGCAAACGTCCGGGCATGTATATTGGCGATACCGATGACGGTACCGGCCTGCATCATATGATTTATGAGGTTCTGGACAATGCAATTGACGAAGCGCTGGCCGGCTATTGCGATAAAACAGAGGTCATCTTAAATCCTGACGGCTCAGCGACCATTCGCGACAATGGCCGAGGTATCCCTGTCGGTATTCATAAGGAAGAAGGCGTATCAGCGGCGGAAGTCATTATGACCCAGCTGCATTCTGGCGGTAAGTTTGATAACAATTCCTATAAAGTTTCCGGCGGTTTGCACGGCGTGGGTGTTTCCGTTGTCAATGCTTTGTCCGTATGGCTCAAACTGCGCATTTGGCGCGAGGGTAAAGAACATATTGCCATGTTCTCGCACGGTAACGTTACCGAACATCTGAAAGTTGTTGGCGATGCTCCCGGTAAACATGGAACGGAAGTTACATTTTTGCCGTCACCGGAAACATTTACCCAAACCGAATTTAATTTTGATACACTGGAACGCGCCATTCGCGAAAAAGCTTTTTTAAATTCCGGTGTTTATCTTAAGTTGATTGACAATCGAGAAGCAGAACCGCGTGAAGTTGTTATGCATTATGAAGGCGGTCTGAGCGCATTCGTAAGCCACATTAACAAATCAAAATCACCTTTGCATGAAAATATTATCGCTTTTGACGGCGAAAAAGACGATATCAGTGTTGAAGTTGCCATGCAATGGACCAATGCTTATAATGAGAGCATGCTCTGCTTCACCAACAATATTCCGCAAAAAGACGGCGGAACGCATTTAGCTGGTTTTCGTGCTGCTTTGACCCGTACCATCAACAACTATGTTTTGGAAAACGGTCTGCTGAAAAAAGAAAAAGTTGCTCTGACCGGTGATGACATGCGAGAAGGTTTGAGTTGTGTTTTGTCAGTAAAAGTGCCGGATCCGAAATTCTCATCCCAAACCAAAGAAAAATTGGTTTCTTCAGAGGTTCGTCCGGTTGTTGAAAATATTGTCGCTGACAAACTCAAAGAATGGCTGGATGAACACCCGAACGAAGCCAAAGTGATTGTTGGAAAAATCGTAGAAGCTGCCACCGCTCGCGAAGCCGCCCGCAAAGCACGTGAACTGACACGACGCAAAGGTGTCTTGGATGTTGCGTCTTTGCCGGGAAAACTGGCAGATTGCTCAGAAAAAGACCCTGCATTGTCCGAGATTTTTATCGTCGAGGGAGATTCCGCGGGCGGGTCGGCCAAACAGGGTCGCAACCGTGCAACTCAGGCAATTTTGCCGCTGCGTGGTAAAATTTTGAATGTTGAACGTGCTCGTTTTGATAAAATGCTAAATTCGGCTGAAATCGGAACAATGATTACGGCTTTTGGTACCGGTATCGGACGTGATGATTTTAACATTGACAAATGCCGCTATCATAAAATCATTATTATGACCGATGCTGATGTCGATGGCAGCCACATCAGAACGCTGTTGTTGACCTTTTTCTATCGTCAGATGCCGGAAATTATTGAACGCGGCTACGTTTATATTGCTCAGCCGCCGCTGTTTAAAGCCAAGCGCGGCAATTCGGTTCTTTATCTTAAAGACGAGCATGAGATGGAAGATTATCTGATTCGCGGCGGTTGCGAAGATGCCGTTCTGATTCGCAAAAACGGCGAACAAGTCGTCGGCGAGGATCTGATTCGCCTGGTAGAAGAAAACCGAAAAGTCCGAAGCCTGATTGCTGCTTTGAGCAAAATGGCGCCGGAAAAAATCATTGAACAAATGGCTATTTTCGGACTGTTTGATCCTGAAGTTCAAAAAAATTCTCAGGCTACTCAAGATGTTCTTACCAAAATTGTCAATCGGATGAATGATCTGGAAGCCGAATATGATAAAGGTTGGAAGTTTGAAATAGCCGACAACGGCGAAATTGTCTTTAGTCGGACATTGCGCGGCGTAGAAGAACGCCATCCGCTTCCGGAAATGTTGATGGAAAGCCAGGAAGGACGCGTCCTCAACTCAATGAAAGCCGAGCTTTTCGAGAATTTTGGAGAAACCAGCCGCCTTGTTTCAAAAAACGGTTTGGAAAAAGACATGTCCGGCCCGGTAAGTTTTGTTGATGCCGTTATGGCTGCCGGCCGCAAGGGCATTTCTATCCAGCGCTATAAAGGACTGGGCGAAATGAACCCTGAACAGCTTTGGGAAACAACGCTTGACCCAGAGGCACGCTCTCTGCTGCAGGTCAAAATTGATCATATGGAAGAAGCTAACGAAACTTTTGCCACTTTGATGGGTGACGTAGTTGAACCTCGTAAAGAGTTTATTCAGGATAATGCCTTGAATGTTACAAATCTTGATATTTAAACAGGGACGAACCAATAAAAAAACGGAGCATAAAAGCTCCGTTTTTTTATTACATTTTTTAATTTAAATTTTCCGTAATTCTGATCATATAATCAGGATCTCCGCCTTCTTCCGCATCCGGAAGAAAAGTCGTTCCGGCAAAGGCCTGAAAACTGAGCACAACGGCTGTCATTAATGTTAATAAAAACATAGCATTTTTCATAACTGTTACTCCCCGGTTGTTATCACTAAAAAACAGTATAACTTTAAAAGGTTAACAAAACAACCACTTATTTTGCAATTTTCTGTAACAGCTGCTCTGATGTCAGACTGAAATTACTGTCAATCCAAATCTTTTCAAGATTTTTAAGGATTGTGCCGATTTCGGAACTTTCTGCAATACCGGCATTAATAATATCTCTGCCACGCAGCGGAAAAACCGGAATTTCAAACTGTTCGATTTTTGCTAACAGAGCCTGAATATCGGGAATATCCCTTTTTTCAAGAGCCAGCTGCAGCAACAGCTTGTTTTGGCAAAATTCTTTTCCGTAGTGATAAATCAGTTTATTGCGGCTTGCTCCGTCAAAATAATCTTGCAGCGGCGGGGTAAATTCTGCCCAGTTTAAAAACAGTTGTTTTTCTTTTTTGCTTAATTTCAAACGGTTAGCAAGATTTTCGGCCAACATCTGATCAGGCTCATAAATCAAAAACAACCTGCGCAGAACATTAGGTTCTATTTTGTATTTTTCAATCAGTCGGATCAAAAATTTCAGCTTGTCCAGATTTTTTGGTTCCGGCAAAATGGATGAAAGAATTTCGTTATCTTTCATAATCTGCAAAACCTCAGCCGCTCTCGGTGTTTTTAAAATCTTAAACAGTTCGTCGCGGATTCTTTCCAGCGAGAGCTGTTTAAGCCCGTCTTTGTTGCTTATGCAAGCCTGCAAAGATTTCTGATCGATTTCTCCTTTGCCGAAAAGCGAATAGAAGCGGAAAAAACGCAAAATACGCAAATAATCTTCCTTAATTCGCACTGACGGGCTTCCGATAAATCTGATTTTGCCGTTTTCCAGATCTTCAATGCCGTTATAATAGTCAAAAACATTGCCTTTTTCATCGGCATATACCGCATTAATGGTCAAATCGCGGCGGGAGGCGTCAATTTCCCAATCGCCGGTAAATTCAACCTCTGCATGCCTCCCGTCGGTTTTTGTATCTTTTCTGAGGGAAGTGATTTCAAGAACTTTGCCGTTAATGATAACGCCGACCGTCCCGAATTTAATCCCGATAGGAACGGTTTTAATGTTATTTTCTTCGCAGATTTCTACCAATTCGTCAGGACTCAAATCTGTTGCCAGATCAAGGTCAAACCCCTCAATTCCGGACAAAGCATCACGCACGGCACCGCCGACAAAACGCAGAACCCCGCCATGGTTTTCAACAATCCGAAACAGTTCAAAAATTTTCTTGTCCCGGATAATTTTGCTCATATCAAGATATTTATCTCTCAGCATCTCAAATCCAGCCTTGCTTTTTGCTCCGAAATTAACATTTTTTATATAAATTTCAAATATTATTATCGCAAAATAACAATATTGTGAGTATCTGGGAATGAAAAAATTTTTTAGCGCATTGAGTTTGTTTTGTTTTGCTGCGACGGCAGTTTCGGCGGCCGTTCCTCAGTCAATAGGAGAATATGGGGATTGGACGGCTTTTTATTATAAAGACGGCAGAAATACGGTTTGTTATATGGCTTCGACGCCGGTTAAAGATGAGGGAAAATATACCAAACGCGGAGATATTTATATGGTTGTAACTCATCGTCCGCAAGAAAAAAGTTTTGACGTTATCAATATTAATGCCGGCTATACTTACAAAGATAAAAGCCGGGTAAAAATCCAAATCGGCAATAAAACGATTGACAAACTCTTTACGGACGGTACGATGGCCTGGACAATCAACGGTGATGTCGATGCCGAGTTGATAAAAGAGATGAAACGCGGCACCCGGATGATTGTAACCGGAACATCGTCGAGAGGAACCCTGACCAAAGATACATACTCGCTGAAAGGGTTTAACAAAGCCTATACGGCTATCAGCAAAAAATGCAATAAGAAGAGTTAAATGAACGAAAAAATCGAACTTATCGGCTTAAGCCGGGATGAACTTGCCGCCGAACTTGCCAAACTCGGAGAAAAGCCTTTTCGCGCCAAACAAATCTGGCACTGGCTTTACAATCAGGGCGTAACGGATTTCTCCGCTATGACTAATCTGTCTAAAGACCTGCGCGAGAAATTGAGCGCCGGTTATGTCATCAGCCGTCCGAAAGTCGTTGCCCGCCAGATTTCTTCGGATAAAACAAGCAAATGGCTGCTGGAATTTGCCGACGGACAGCGGGTGGAAATGGTTTATATTCCGGAAGAAGATCGCGGCGCTGTTTGTATATCGACGCAGGTCGGCTGTGCCGTCGGTTGCACCTTTTGTCATACCGGCAGCCAGCGCATTACCCGAAATCTGACCGCCGGGGAAATCGTCGGACAGTTTTTGGTTGCAAGAGATGCATATAACGAATGGCCGACCCCTGCAAATGAGACCAGATTCCTGTCAAACGTCGTCGTCATGGGAATGGGCGAGCCGCTGCATAATCTGGACAATGTCATAACCGCGCTGAAAATTATCTCGGACGGAGAAGGTCTTGCCGTCTCCAAACGCCGGATAACGCTTTCGACTTCCGGCATTGCGCCGAAAATGACCAGAGTTGCGCAAGAGTTGGGCGTTAAACTGGCTGTCAGTCTGCATGCACCGAATAATGAATTACGCTCGAAAATTATGCCGATTAACAATAAATATCCGCTGGAAGAAGTCATGCAGGCTTGTCAGGAATACCAAAAAATCGTTACCAGCCGTTTCATCACTTTTGAATATCTGATGTTAGACGGTATAAACGATTCTTTGGATTGTGCTCATCAGCTGATTGCTTTGATGAAAAAATACAAAATCGGCGCAAAGTTTAACCTGATACCGTTCAACCCTTGGCCTGGCTGCGCTTATAAGCCGAGCTCCCGCAACCGGGTAATGGCTTTTTCGAGAGAGCTGGAAAAAGGCGGATATGCCGCTCCGGTACGTGTTGCTCGCGGCCAGGATATTTTAGCAGCATGCGGGCAGTTAAAATCCAAAAAAGACGAAGAAGATAAAAAGAAATAAAATTTCGCCTTGCAAAAGCCCCAGATTCGTTTATGATTACTTCTGCAGCCGGGAAACCGGTTGTGGTGTCCAGAAAACATCTTACAGATTTATCCACCTTGAGGTGGAGTGCCTAAAATAAGCCGCTTTGCGGACGAATCATGGCGACTGTGTCTGTACAATTTTTGAGCTCCACCGCCAGGAAGAAAACTTCCGGCGTTTTTTTAATCAAAACAAGGAGCTAAAAAGAAATGGGAAAATTCTATTATCATACCACAGCCCAGAATCATCTAAGAAATTTCAACAACTGACAGCTCAGGCCGTTGCCTGTGGATTGCCGGATCAAGTCCGGCAATGACAGTTTCTTGTACAATCCCTCGTTCGGTACTTTTAACTGCCCTTTGCGAATGGCTTAGGTTTTAGAGCTTTATACACCCTCTCTTGAAAGAGAGGGCTGGGGTGAGTTGACCCGCCCTTTAACGAGTACTTCTTAGTCTTTGTGAAAAAGAGGAAATTAAAATCACTATGTGCCTTCTTGCCGTCTTAGCCTTGCGCTTAGACGGCCTGAACTTTTTCACGAAGACTTAGAAAACGAGTTCAGGGCTAGTATTTTTGGTTACTTTTGTTACATGACAAAAGTAACATAAGAATTTTTAGCATACAATTTTTGGCACTCAAAAAATAACAATAAAAATAAAGAGTGAATTCAGAGGGAGGGAAGAAATATTTTTGTTACAACGGATTTTATTAACATAAAATTGACAGTTTTTGCTTATTATAGTATCATCTTGCAAATAGGTTAACTGACTGGAAAATACGATGGAAACACAATATTACACCCTTATTGAAAAACAGGATTTTTATGAAATTATCGAAAACAAATATGGGGAACTCGCAATTTTTATTGATGCGCGTGACGGTTCACCGGTCAATCCTGTTTTAGAGTTTGACGGCAAAAAAACGGCTTTGCTGAAAAGGGATGACCGCCTTGCTGTCCGTTTGGATGATATTCATGAAGACACGCGGGATACATTGGCTGAAGCCGAAGTTGTGATGATTGTTGAACTCAAAGGAAAAATGGTTGAAAGAACTTATGCCGTACCGGTTGAGAATGTTGAGGATATTGTTTTTGAAGGCCGTCAGACCCGCGCGGATGAACTGGTCAAAGCCAAAAGCAAAGAAGATATCTTGCGGTCGTTTGGTGCGGTAAAAACCTGGACAAGCGGAAGTGACAAATAATGACAGACAATTCTAACAGCAATAATATCATCGGACTGGTGCTGGTTACACATGGCAATCTGGCACAAGAGTTTATTTCGGCAATGCAGCATGTCGTCGGCAAACAGGATAAAATTGAAGCTGTTTGCATTGGTCCGGAAGATGATATGGAAATGCGCCGTTCCGAGATTCTGAAGAAGGTGGAAGAAACCGACAGTGGACAAGGTGTTGTTGTCTTGACCGATATGTTTGGCGGAACACCGTCAAATCTGGCAATTTCCATTATGGATCGTGCAAATGTTGAGATCATCGCCGGTGTTAACCTGCCGATGTTGATTAAGATTGCATCCCTGCGTAAGGAAAAAAATCTCAAAGAAACCGTTGCCGGCGCGCAAGAAGCAGGAAAGAAATATATTAACGTTGCTTCGCAGATTTTGGGGATGTAAAAATGAGTGAAAATCAAACGCTTTCCGCCGAACTGGAAATCAAAAACCGCAAAGGGTTGCATGCCAGAGCCGCCGCTGCTTTTGTAAAAACCGTAGAAAATTTTGATGCGGAAGTAGAGGTTGAGCGGATTGGACAATGTGTCAGCGGTTGTTCGATTATGGGACTGATGATGTTGGCAGCAGCCCAGGGAACGACGATTTTAGTCAAAGCCTCAGGCAACCAGGCACAACAAGTTTTAGATGCTCTCAAGGAATTGATTGACAACAAATTTGGCGAAGAATAGCCGGATGAAAGACAAAGCGCCGCGTAATAAAACAATAGAACTTTCCGCAAAGGAAGAAAAAAACTATGCTGCCAAAACTGTCAGATTAAACAAAGCGGCAAGGTTGGCTGATATTTTGAACAAAACAATCTGTCAGGATTCGCTAAAAGCGATGGATTATCTGCCGGCTAAATGCGTAGATTTGATGATTGTTGATCCGCCGTATAATCTGACTAAAAATTTTGCCTCAACCACATTTAAGGAAACAGACTTCAAAACCTATAAAAAATGGCTGGATAAATGGCTCAAAAAAACCGTTCGCCTGTTAAAGGACAATGCCACGATTTATATCTGTTCCGATTGGAAAACCTCAATAGCCGTTCCTGAAATTGCCGGTAAATATTTTATTTTGCAAAACCGCATTTCTTGGGAGCGGGAAAAAGGACGTGGTGCACAAAACAACTGGAAAAATTGCCTGGAAGACATTTGGTTTTTTACTGTTTCCAAAAATTATTGCTTCAACATTGATGCCGTAAAAATACAAAAGGAAGTGATTGCGCCTTACCGGGACAAAGACGGACAGCCGAAAGACTGGGTTGATAACGGCGCCAAAAAATACCGTTTAACCCACCCGTCAAACATCTGGACCGATATTTCGATTCCTTTTTGGTCAATGCCGGAAAATACGCCGCATCCGACCCAGAAGCCGGAAAAACTGATAGCCAAACTGATTCTGGCCTCCAGCAATCCTGGCGATGTTGTTTTTGATCCCTTTCTCGGCTCCGGCACAACTTCCGTAACGGCCAAAAAGCTTGGACGGCAATACATTGGCATCGAGCGGGAAAAGGCCTATGCCGCCATTGCCGAAAAACGTTTGGAAATGGCAGAAAGCGATAAGGCCATTCAGGGATTTGAAGACGGCATTTTCAAAAGCCGCAATGCCGGATAAATTAATTCTGCCTTTGCAAAAGCGCTGGCAATAAGTCTAAAACAATGATATAATAAAACCGTGGTTAGAACCGGCGGAAACTTTTGTTATGAGAAAAAAAGACGCTAAAATAATCAGAAATTTGCGAATGGGAATACCGGCGATGGTTTCGTCCGGTTTGCCTCAAACATCCCGTATTGCAGAAAAACAGGCCGCAGTCGCTCTGCCGGAAGATAACCGCCGGGCTATTGAGGCAGCCGCGGTAAAAGTATCGCAGGAAACAAAAGAAAATTATGACCAGACGGATCGTCCGGTAGAACAAAATCCTTTGCTGGTCGGACAAACGGCAGAAATGAGCCGGCCGGAAACAAAACCGCAAAGCTTATTTGCCGCCTATGCCCAGGTGGAAGCCGAGCAGGAGTTTCAAAAAAACAAGGCGCCGCAGACCGATTCCCAAAAAGATATTTTCAAGTCTCAAACGGCCGGTAAAGATAAGGTTATCAGAAAATTTGTTTTTGATAATGAATTTCTGGAAAAATACCTTATAAACCATATCCTTTCCAACCGACATTTGTTTGAATATTATGTTCTGGAGCAGGGAAAAGACATAAATGCCGTTGTTGCGGAAATGAAAGACCCGCTCCGGAAAAAACTTCTGGAAACTTTTGTGCCCGAAAAACGCCGTCCGGAAAAACTCAAAGAAGAAACCGTGGCAGAAAAACAAAAAGATTCGGCAAATAAAAAAACAAACAAACCCGAAAGCCAAAAGACGCTGGCTCTTAAAATCCTTGCCAAACGCGGAAAACTTCCGGATTCCCGCATTCCGCCGCAAAAAGTACAAAACCGGAGCAGAAACGCCGCGGAAAAAGACATATCAATAAGTCGATAATCAAATTATCAGCATGGAAAAACCGCGTAACACGATTAAATCTCTTTTGCTGCAATGAGCAGCGGTTTTTTTAACAAAACAAGGAGATTTAAGATGTTTAACGAAAAAAACAAAATGAAAATGAACGAAAAAGAAGAATCCACCAAATCAGCCTCTTCTGAAAAGAGCAGCAAAGAAAATGCCAAGACTGCAAAATCTTCTTCGGGCTGTGGTTGCTCTGATTACGAAAATTAATTTATCCGTTGTTATAAGACGCCACACAACTTAGATACGATCTGACTTATTTTTTATGTCCCCTTACCTGTTTTTATGTGTAAGGGGATTTTTTATTGTACTATTGAGATTATTTGATTATATTGATAAAGGTCAATTTTAGGATAAAGGGAATGTAATATGAAAAATTTTGCGATTTTTGCCGTTTTTGTTGCTCTGGCGGGTTTTGCTTTCCAGGCAAAGGCGCAAACCGCCGCCGACGTAAAGCAAATTGAAGATTATCTGAACAATATCAAAACCTTGGAAGCCGATTTTGTGCAGGTTGCCAGCAACGGCGGAACGGCAGAAGGAAAATTATACATAGCCAAACCCAATAAAATCCGCATGGAATATGCCGATCCGACCTCGGTTCTGATTGTCGGTGACGGAGATTACATTATTTACAACGACAAAGATCTGGATCAGGTTACCCATATTGATTATGACGATATTCCGGCCAGTCTGATTTTGGCTAATGACATTAAAATTGACGGCAAAAAACTCAAAATTACCGATTTTTACAAAGATCCCGGTCAAACGTCCGTAACGCTTGATTATAAAGAAAAAGGCGACATCGGGCCGATTACGCTGATTTTTTCGACCGATCCGTTTGAACTGAAACAATGGAAGATTGTTGATCCCCAAAGTGTAGAAGTTGCCGTTTCTCTTTATGATACGCAAAAAGACATTAGCTTGGACGATTCTTTGTTCAAATTCAAAAAACAAAAATCAAACCCGTTGAATTATAAAAACCGGCGGTAAGGACGTAAAATGGACTTTTTCAAACTGGCAACCTGGAATGTCAATTCCATTCGCATCAGGCTGGAATTGCTAAAAAAAATGATTGAGCGCGAACAGCCGGACGTTATCTGCCTGCAGGAAGTCAAAGCCAAAGAAGAAGATTTCCCTTTCGATGCCGTAAGAGAAATGGGCTATCCGCATATTGCCCTTTATGGTATGGCCGGCTACAACGGCGTGGCAATACTTTCCAAAACAGTGCTGAATAACGTTGAGAAATTAAACTGGGTCGGCAAAAATGATGCCCGCCATATTAAAGCAACGATTTTTGATGATATCGAAATCAACGATATTTATATTCCGGCCGGCGGTGATATTCCCGACCCGGTTATTAACTTGTCTTTTGCTCACAAGCTGGCATTTATGGATGATATCTCCGAATGGTATGAGCGGCATAAAACAGAGTTTTCTCAGCGCAAAATGATATTATGCGGCGATTTTAACGTCGCTCCGCGCGAAAATGATGTCTGGAGCCATAAACAAATGCTCAAAATCGTTTCTCATACACCGGTGGAAGTGACGCGTTTGAACCGATTGTTAAACTCACTCGATTTCATAGACGTCCTGCGTGAAATTTATCCTGAACCGGAAAAAATATATTCCTGGTGGAGCTATCGCAACCCGAATTGGCAAACAAACAACAAAGGCCGCCGGCTTGACCATATCTGGGTTAGTCCAAACTTGAAAGACCGCATAATTTCGGCACATATTCTCAAAGATGCCCGCAGCTGGGAACGTCCGTCCGACCATGTGCCGGTAATCCTGGAAATGAAAAAAGCCTGAAACATTCAGGCTTTATTTTTTTCACATTTTCAGTTGATAACCACCGTCAGAAGTCAGAATAATCTGTGCGGAAACATCTTCATGCTCAACCTTTTGTCTCAAACGATAAATATGTGTTTCTATCGTATGGGTCGTCACCTCGGGACTATAACCCCAAACCTCTTGCAGCAGCTCGTTTTTTGAAACGATTTTATCTTTGGCTTTATAAAGATATTTAATAATCGCCACTTCTTTTTCGGTCAGTTTGATGATTTCATTATTGCGCTGATTCAAAATCTCCTTTTTGGAAGGACGAAGCTCATATTGGTTAAAGTTCAGATAACCCTCGCTGCTGTTTTCATAAATATTGATACTGGCTTGCAATAGATTAAGAAAATTGTTCAAAACCAATGGCTTGTAAACAATATTGCTGGCCTCGGCATCCCCGGAGTCAGCTCCGGCCGAAAGCAGTAAAATTGTTGGCACTTGTAGGCGGCGTTTATGAATTTCTTTCAGTTTTTCAATATCTTCATCAACAATAATCATATCCAGAAAAGCGTTGTTTTCTTCCTCTGTCAACACATTAAAATCCGGTATGTAATAAGAGATTTGGGTGCTCAAATCCTCAACGAATTTTTCATTTTCGGAAAGCAACAGAATATTAGGCATTTTTTCTCCTTAAAAGTTCAGGCTGGCGCCGGTAACAAAAGCATATCCCTGATTGTTGTTTTCAAGCTCACGGTCGGCGCCGCGGAATTTGGCATAAGAACCAATGGCAAAAAGGTCAACGTATTTGTTCAGCTGAAAGCTGTTGGATAAAATGACAATCTGGTCATAATTCCGGGTATTTTCGGCTTTGGAATTTAAATATGACAAACTGGCGCGATAAGGGCCGAATTCATAACCGATTCCGATATCCCAGGCTCTTCCCTCACGATAATTGTCAAACAACTCCGGCAGATCTTTCTTTGTCCGAAGAGCCAGCGGCGTATCTTCGCCGTCAATATAAGTCTTGCGCCAGCTGCCGCCGATATTCCAGTTGCCGCGCGCCAGATTCAGACCTAAGGAAATTTCTTTGTCGTTATCGTGAAATTCAGCATATCCGGCGGAAGAGGTCATATCGGCAAACCCGAGATCCAAACTGTTATAAACGGCGGCGGCATAACCGTCTTTTTTGGCATATTTTGCATCTTTGTTGATAAGGCCGCGGCGGTTGTAGGCGTCCGGAATATATGAGATACCGAGCATAGTATTGTAAAATTCCGGCGTAATATAGCTGATTTTCGGTGCCACGCCGTCCGTATTGATATCTGTTGAGTTTAGGGTAGCAAAATAGGCTTCTTTAGAGGTTCTCTTCCAATTGGGATTGCGAATAAAATCAACAATGTCACTGTCATTGACTTTCAGAGGTCCGTAAGAGGGAGCACCGACATGAAACTGCTTGGCAACGTTAAAAGTCTGTCCGCCCATCAGCCGCCCGTAAGGACTGTCTAAAATGGCATAAGCTTCTTCACCCCAGGCACCCTGGTTATAATTTTTCATTTCGTGGTCAATACCGCCCATCAGGTCAAGATTAAGGCTAAAGGCATAATCATCGTTAAAGTCATAACGTGCCTCAAATCCGGCCTCAAAATCTCCGGTCGCGTTTTGTTTGGAATCAATGTCTTCAAAACGTTTTTCGGCGTCGGTATAGCCGTACAAGCCGGTTATCCGGCCGTAAGTGTTAAAAGAAAATTCTGCCAAAGCCGGCACCGCGGCGATTCCCGAACCCAAAAGAGCGACCAAAAATGTTTTCATTATATTTTATCCCATATTGCAGACATTCTGATTTTAAGTCTGGAATGCCGGTTTAGTCAACTTAAATATAAGACACGGAATAAATCTTTAAACTATATTCTTGATAAAAATTACAAGAACTTTTATATAAGGAATCAATATAAGGGAGGATGTAAATGAAAGAAATTTGGGAACAGCTTTGCAAAGAGTTAAAAAACTACTGTCTGCAAAACGGTTTTACCGATGTCATCTTGGGACTTTCCGGCGGGTTAGATTCGGCGGTGACGGCCGTTCTGGCGGCAGATGCCCTCGGGCCGGAACATGTTCATGCCCTAATGTTACAAACAAGATACACATCAAAACTTAGCCTGCTTATTGCCAAAAAAATAGCTAAGCAGAATGCAATAGATTATAAAGTTCTTAAGATACAAAAGCTTATTGACGGTCAGGAAAAGTTTTTGACAGAGGCATTTGGAACACAGCCGAACAAGTTGGTTATGGAAAACCTCCAGGCCAGAGAACGCGGAAAAATTCTGATGGCTTATGCCAACCAATACAATTATCTTGTTCTGTCCTGTGGCAATAAGTCAGAAGCGGCAATGGGATATTGCACGCTTTACGGCGATACCTGCGGCGGTCTGATGCCGATCGGTGATTTGTATAAAAGTCAAATATTTGAATTGGCAAAATGGCGCAACAAAATATCAAATGCCCTGCCAAAAGAAGTGATTGAACGGGCGCCGAGCGCTGAATTGGCAGAAAACCAGAAAGACGAAGACATTCTGCCGCCTTATGCTATTCTTGATAAAATTTTAAGAATGTATATTGACGGGCAAAAATCTCAAAAAGATATTATTGCAGCCGGTTTTGATGATAAAATGGTCGAGTGGATCATAAAACGCTATAAAAAGCAAAATTTCAAACGGCAGCAAATGCCAAAACCGATCGAGTTAAAAAATATTGATTAAAAAAACACCGTATAAAAATTGAACTGCCCTTCCGAGAGTAGGACAGTTCAAAATACGGTGCTTTTTTACCGGTTAAAATTCCAAACTCAATAGAATTTTTTGTTTTTCTTTTCCTGAACGGCTCATTCTGGGGGTGATTGTATCCAATAGCCCATAGTCCTTCAAAGAAGCATGAATCTTGCGATAGTCTTCATAACCCAGGGTTACCCCTTTTTCCAGATATTTTTTCAAGAAAATATACAGGCGTTCTTTCGCTTTGTCATCACTGTCTTTCTTTTTCATCAAATACAAGATTCCTTCAACAATTTCTGACGGCCGGGGATAACGGAGCATCGGAACATATTTAACAACTTTGTCCCAAATATTGTCCTTACCGATATCTTTAGCCCAAGCAAAAGGAGAAAGCGGATTCTCATAAAAATTATAATGCTTCAGAAAGAAACGCATTGCTTTTTCAGCACTTCTTTTTAGGGAAAGATCTTTTGATTTTTGCAATTCCAGCAAAGTATGCAAAATAACTTTAACCTGCAAGTCAGAAAAGTTTTTCAGCGCACTTTCAACCATGATGGCATTCAAAAGCTCTTTGCATAATGCAAAATCCTGCGGAAAAGCTGCTTCATCGGCAAATTTTCGCAAAAGATGCACCCCGTTCATAACAGCAGCCATGTTGTTCGAACGACAAGGACAAATTGCCAGATTTTTAAAGATCTAAAAAAAAGATTGTATACGAAATCACTCACAATTAATGAGTCGGAAAAGTTCTCTCAGACACTTTCGTCACTAGTCTACATGAGGATTTCAGTTTGTCAACAGCCAAAGAAGGGTATCAATCCGTAAGCTTACAGACAATTCATCTTGATAAAGCTGAATAAATTGCAAAACGGCTTCAATCAAATTTCGGCTGACATTTTTTCGATCCAGATTATCCAAGGCAGATTTAAAAAACGTTTCACACTGCCCGTATGCTGCAGCAGCGCCTAAAATTCCAAACAAATCCGTCCGATTTGATTTATTCGGGCAGTTAGCTAGAAATTCGAGCAGCAATATTTGATAATCGTCATTGTCCTCGCCAATGTTTTTGGCAATAGAGAGCAAGCCGACGGCCAAATATTCCGCCAAATCTCTTTTCGGAAGTCTGAAAAGAAGAGATGACAGCACCGGATACAATTTCGGACAATCGGCAGCCAAAAGATAAATATCTGCCAATGCCTGAAAATCATCTCCGATGTTATTAACCTTTTCAATCCGGGCCAAAGCTTTGTCAGCCTGTTCCGAACAAGCTTTCCCGGCAATTTTGAACAAAATGCTCAAAATATTTCCCGAAATCTTCCGATATACAAAAGTTTTATCAATAATGGCAAAAAAACGTTCCCAGCACGCCGGCTGATTTAAATAAATGGTTTGTTCTGCCAAATTATTATAAAAACTGTTCGTATAAACGGGAAGCCTGTTTAAATTGTCTTTTTCAGGTCCCATCCCCATGTTTTCTGGTTCCACTAAAGGTGTGCTTTCAAGAAGCAAACTTTTAGCTAAAAATTCCGCTGCCTTTTCACGAATAGATACATCCGAATGATTAAGCAGTTTGACCAGTTCACTTTCATTCGGCTTTTTTAATTTTTTCTGTGTCATATCAATTATGTATTAAATGAATAAAAAAATAAAAACGCCCTAAAAATAACAAACAATATAATTTTAAGGCATAATAATCGATTAAATAGGGCTACATATTAAAGAATGTTTAGACAAAATGCAAGAAAATTATAAAAATAAAAAAAGGGAAGATAACTTCCCCTTTTTAAGAGCTATTCGCCATTTTTTATTTTTTCAATCAGTTCTTTAACAGACGGAATTCCGTCCCGATACAAAGGATCTGTTGCAAAGCGATACACCTGATGTCCGGCAAACAACAAATGGTCTTTAACGCTTCCACCGTGCCCGACCTCATACAAGGTTTTATGAATACAGTAAGAACGCGGATCAGGCAGCCGTCCGGTTGTACCTTTGGCCTGTGACCAGGTTGAAAATTGGCATTGAGAAAGGCAGCCCACACAGTTGGCTCTGTCTAGTTTCATCTGTTTCCAATCTTCCGGCGTCATAAATACAACAGTCTTGTCAGGAGTTTCTTTGATTTCCGTCAAACCGGCATTAATTTGGTTCATTGCTTTTTCAGCATCTTCCGGACGAATAAAAATCAAACGGTTAGCTGTCATATTCAACGGATGAGAAAATTCTTCCGTTGCTTCGTCCGAAAAAGCAATCTCGCCCTTTTTGCGCTCAATCAGTTTTTCCAAAAAAGTATTTTTAATGGCAGAAGAGAAAAAGCCGGTCGGGCTGAATTTCTGTAGGATAACATCTCCCTTCTTAACCTGCATCATAACTCTTTTCCATGCGTCCGAAACAGGGCTTTCTTTGGTAATCATCGGACGTGTGCCGAATTGGAAGGCAATCTTTCCGATATCCGGATTATCAATATAGTCTTTCCATTCACTTAAAGACCAAACACCGCCGGCTAAAATAATCGGAGTTTCGTGCAGGCCAAAACTATTTAACAGACGCCGCAGCTCAACCAAGCGGTTATACGGACTTTCCGGCTTATTCGGGTCTTCGGCGTTTGATAAGCCGTTATGCCCGCCGGCCAACCACGGATCTTCATAAACAACACCGCCGAGATAGTCAACAAAACGATTATAAGCGCGCTTCCACAAAACCTGAAAAGCGCGAGCGGAAGAAACAATCGGATAGTAATAAACCCCAAAACGCGAAGCCAGCTCGCCCAACCGATACGGCAGTCCGGCACCGCAGGTAACGCCGTGCACGAGCCCTTTTGCCCGTTCTAAAACACCGGTTAAAATTCTTTCGGAATCAGCCAGTTCCCAAAGCATATTCATATGGATTCGACCGTTTCCGTTTGAAACCTCATGAGCAACCTGTGCTTGAGCCACACCGCCTCTAATGGCATATTCCACCATTTCTTCATGGCGTTCAGCTCTTTTTTTCTTAAAGAATTTTTCAATAATGACATTGCCCATGCTGTCATAAAAATCAGGGCTGACGCCGGAAAATGTCCCCACACAGTTCTCATGCGCCCAAGCGCCGGAGCTGCGTCCGTCACTGGCATTAATTCCTTTTCCGCCTTCAATCAAAGGTAAAACCTCTTTGCCCGAAAGCATAATAGGGTTAAGCTTAATCAAATTCGTATCCTTATCTAGATTTTAATACTCGCATACTCTACAACAAAAATTTCAATTTGTTGAGTAAAAAATTATATAATTCGGGATTTTTTTTATACAACCTTTGTACTATAAATTTTTAGGGAGCCAGTTCCAAAAGCCCGGGAGGAAGATTATTGACGGAAACCAGAGCAATAACAATGCAAAGCAGGGCATATGCCTGCAACATTTGTGTCAGGGCTCGGTTTTTCAAAAGCGGAAATTTATCATTGTAACGGCGAAAAAAAGTATTGATTCCCATCATAACAAAAGTTGTTACAATAGCTTGTATACCCAACCCCAGATTTGTAACAATTTCGGCGATAGGTTTCAAAATTTGCGAAAGAAAGGTAAAAAACAGCATATAAACGGCAATACCGGCCCAAGTTATACGCTTAATTTTTTCATCTTCCACGTGTTTTTCGGCCTTGTTTTGCTTCAATTTTTCGACAGAGAGCTCTGATATGGCCATTCCCCGAACAGTCTGAGGTGTTTCTTTTTGTTTTTTTATGTCATTCATGTCGACGGAAAATTTTTCTTCAACCATACATAAACCGCAGCCTTTTGAGGTAAAATAAACATGGTTATGGTCTTTTTTGCAGTTTTTTAGATTATGCATCAGCTTCCAAAGATGCTCCTGCCATTCATAAGCACTAGGACGTTTTCCGCCTTTAGCGAAAGCGCGCTCAAAAAGCTCAAGCGTTTTCTTGTCAAAATATTCGTGAATACTGTAAGGATGAGGCTGCTGATAACTATCCGGCCACAAACCGTAAGCGTAATGATAATTTTCAATTCGGTTCTGAATAGTCATCGTTTCGCCGTCATTTTTCTTCGGAATCCCGGAATAAGGATGGATGCCGTTGTTCAATAATTTAAAAATAATGACAGCCAGAGCAAACTTGTCTTGTTCTTCTCCCATTTCTTCGCAAGAAAGTTCCATTCCTTCCGGATAAATATATTCCTCGCTGACAAATTCGGCCGGATAACGGTTTTTTTCGCCTTTGATGGAAAAACCGTCGCAATCGACCATTGCTACCATCATTGTGTCTTTATAAACCGAAACATTGGAAGGTTTAAGATCAACAATATAATGTCCGCATTTATGCAAAGAATTAACCATAGAAGCCACGTTATAAGCGGCAAAAATCCGATAAGCATATTTTTCGGAAAGATGAAGCTTCCGCCGGATAGCCTTTTGCATCAGATGGTCAAGAGAAACAGCCTCGCTCATATTGATAAGGGGCATCAGATAACCGACGCAAAATCCGTTCTCGTCTTCTAAAATTGCTTCCGGCCAGGCAAGCTGTACATATTCGATTCCGTTTTTTTCCACCGGTTTGATATTCGGATTATTTTGCAGCATTGCAATCAGTTTTTGCCGGTTAGTATCGCTTTTTTGTTTTTTATGAAAAATTTTAGCCACGGTCTGGGGCTTATCTTCAATGCTAAAGATTTTTCCGGCTGCGCCGCCGCGGTTAATCATTTCCTTAAGTCGGATTCGTTCAAAATAACCGTCAGCGTAAATTGCGTTATATTCTTTTTTTTCTTCGGTATTTTCCATCCGCTTCCTCACAATTTTGCCCAAAGCAAGGTTTTATCATCTTGATTAAGCTTGCGCGCCTGAGCATTGTTTAAGGTATTAGCCAGAGCCCTGCTGGCCTTCTTTTCGGGTTTTTCTGCCAGTAGAAAATCATGTATCGGCAAAATAAATCCGTTTTCAATCCGGTCAAAGTCCTTAGAAAAAGCAAAATTGGTCAGTCCGTCGCTCATTAAAAAAATTGTATCCAGACCGGAAAATTCGGTAAAGCGCAAATTTGCAGCCCAATTATTTTGTGTAAAGAAAAACGTTTCGCAGGAAAAAGTGCCGTTTTCCGGAGGTGAGGCCACAAAACTGGACGGCTCGCCGGTTTTAAAAGCCAGAGCCGCACCATCCCCGATATGAAAAAAGCTGCCTTTTTCGCCGTCATGCACAACGCCGACAACCGTTGCGGCAAAATCATTGATATGTTCAAGACTTTTGCTTTGGTTGAGCCTGTGGCGGCAAACTTTACCGCGGGCTATTTCTATTGCTTTTTTTACTGTTTCTCTGAAAGAACCGGCCGGTGCATTTTTAAGATGGTCGATCAATGTTTCGCAAACCGTTTTGGCGCCGATTTTTCCGTATTTTGCAGAACCCGCACCGTCAGAAACAACAGCCACAAAATTCCGTCCTTTGCGGCAGAATTTGAAAAAATCCTGACAAGGCAGATTTTTGTGGTGATGCATCGGGCCTTTTACACTGGCGGCCACAACTTTGATTCTTCTATTCTTCATCCCAGTCGCCGGTGTCCTCAAGCTGATCGGGAATATTGGGAGCTGCTTTTGATATGCAAGAAACGCTTCGGCTGAGCCAAAGGAAAAATTCGGTAAATTTGAGCCCGGTCAGCCGTTTTGGCGGATTAATCGAAAATTTTGCCAGCTTTTCCAGATTCGCTTCCTGGGTTCCGACGGCATGAATAACCACTTTTTTGTTTTGTTGGGCATAACGGCAACGTTCGGCGGCTTGTTCCCAGTCATAATCCGTCGGTTCTCCGTCACTGATCAAAAAAATCCACGGCCGCTTGGATGTAATACCGCAACTGTCATACAAACACTTCTGCTCCTCAATTTTTTGCAAGGCCAGATCCATGGCTTTGCCAAGCGGAGTAAGCCCTCCGGCTTCCATTGTCGGGGCTTCGAAATTCATCGCGTCCGTCCAGTCGGAAGAAATAACGGCCTCATCTTTGCCAAAAGCTTTGATAATCAGCAGTTGCACACGGGAACTGGCATCAATATCATCTTTTAACTCCCGCTCCAGAGCTTTTAAACCGGCATTCAGCTGCTTAATCGGTTCACCGCGCATTGAACCGGAACAATCCAGCACCAAAACGCACGGCGTTCTTTCATTGGCATTGTCGGCAAATTCCACATAAGGAATCATATCTTCAGTAAAATCATCTTCGGCAATCATTATTAAAAGCTCCTAATAAAAACCAAGCCTATCTTTTCGGATAGGTGTGAGGATATCCGCTGCCTTCAACCGGAGAAGGCGCCGCCATCTTTCCACAGGCGCTCAGTGCCAGAACGGCAACCAAAGTCGCCAAAACCGTAAACCGACATATATTTTTCATGGCTATAAACCTTTTGCTTGTTTACTTAAATTGAGAATAATTATATACTACAAACAAAGTAAAGGTTAAATGTAAAAATTAAGTTATTAAGCGATGATAAAAAGAGCAGCTCTTGGTTTTCTGTTCAGTTTATGTCTTGTTTTTTCCGCGCTGGCTAAAAAAGACAGAAATGTAAATATTTATGAGCAGCCGCGGGAAGCACCGCAGATCCCTTTTTATGCGTCGGACGGACAGGCTGTTGTTTTGGATGATTTCAAAGGCAGTTTTGTTTTGCTGATGACCTGGTCGCGTGATTGCAGCCCTTGCATAAATGAATTGGAAGGCTTAAACAAATTTTATAACCAGACCAAAGACAACGGCATCACTCTTCTGATGCTTTCACCATCCCGTGAATGGAAAAGCATTGATGAACAACGTCGTTTTTTAAAAGAATATGACGCGCCGGATCTCCCTTTTTATACGGACAAAGATGGAAAATTAGCCGCCGCATTTGGTATTTTTACTTCCCCTCATACGGTGTTGTTTAATAAAAAAGGCCAGGAAATCGGCCGGATCCGCGGTTCTGCCGAATGGGATGATCCGCGGGTGATTGAATATATTTACAAACTCAAAGCAGAAAATAACTGAAAGAAGAATAAATGACTGATAAAATCTATCTCAATTGGGAAGAATTTCACCAAGATGTAAAAAATTTATGTGCCAAAATCAAACAAAGCGGAGAATATGACAAACTGGTAGCCATCAGCCGCGGTGGCCTGATCCCGGCCGGAATCATTGCTTATGAATTAAACATCCGCAATTCTTCAGTAATCAATATTGCAACTTATGTCGGCTCGGCTCATTTAAAACTTGATGAAGTCGATTGTCCGGAACATGTTGGTAAAGTTGATGATAAAACATTGATCATAGATGATTTGGCAGACAGCGGACAAACTTTCAGGGTTATGCGCCGCCAGTTTCCTCAGGGAAAATATGTAACGGTTTACGCCAAAGAAAAAGGCAAAGAAGAGGTTGATATCTTTGCCCGGGAACTACCGGATAAATGGATTGTTTTTCCGTGGGATGTGGAATAACGAAAGGGAGGCTTCAAAACCTCCCTTTTTTCAAAATGTTCTGACCACGCTCTCCGGCAAATCGGCCAAAGCTTTTTCCAAAGCCGGATTTGGTGTCTGCGGAACAACAATGCGCAGCGTAACAATCTCGTCGCCTTGTCCGTTCCTTCCTTTGATTCCTTTACCCTTCAAGCGCAGTTTTTCTCCGCTGGAAGAATAAGGCGGAATGGTAACGGCAACTTTGCCGGAAATGGTCGGTACGGTAATTTTTCCGCCCAAGACCGCTTCCTTAATGCTGATAGGAACTTCCAGCAGCACATTCAACCCGTCAGCCTCAAAATACGGATGTTTACTGACATTCAGCGTAATCAGTACATCGCCGTTCGGCCCGCCGTTTGGACTGGCCATACCGAGCCCTTTCAGGCGCAACGTCTGGCCGTCGGTTGTTCCGGCCGGAATTTTGACATTAATGTTTTTACCTTGCAAAGAAACAGATTTTTCAGCCCCGAGAGCGGCAGACAAAAAGTCAATCCGCATGGTATAAGAAATATCTTCTCCTTTGCGCGGTCGCCGCGATGCTTGTGAGAACCCCTGAAAACCGCCGTTTCCGCCGGTAAATTGTGAGAAAATATCTTCACCGAAAATTGATGAAAAGTCAAAGTTTCCGGTCCCGCCGGCAAAACCTCCGCCAAACGGATTCCCCGCTCCGCCGGAATAAGCTCCGTAACTGCCGGCACCAAAACCGGTCGGCTTACCCTCATCATCAATTTCATTGTTGTCATATTTTTTACGTTTTTCTTTATCGCCGAGAATTTCATATGCAGCATTGACTTCTTTAAACTTTTCTGCTGCCTCTTTGTTGTCTTTGTTCAAATCGGGATGATATTTGCGCGCCAGCTTGCGGAATGCCGATTTTATTTCGGAATCCGATGCTGTTTTGGCAACGCCCAAAATCTGATATAAGTCTTTCATAAATCTCAACCTGCCTTTTTTTCCTTTTATAAATTAATATAGGAAGCAGGCCAATTCATTGCAAGTTTATTTATAGCAATAAAATTTCGCCCGCCGGGCATTATTTTTATAAAGGATCACCTTGTCCAAAAAGGCATTTTGTCCGGCAGTCATCTGGCAGTATTGTTCAGCCAATACTGAAACCTGATCGATTCTAACGTCAGAATATTCAAAAGTAATGGAATTTTCGCTGCGATCCATAATCTTGACCTTCTTTTCAAAACTGGCAAAATTCAGAAATTCCGCTTCACTGGCCGGCTGAATGTTTTCATCCGGTATCTGACAGGCGGCAAGTCCCAAACAAAAAAACACAATCCCTAAAACAGAAAAGATATTAATTTTCATGCTTTGTCCCTTTTTGCAAAGTGATGACTTGCATCATCAACGTATCTTTTTCTTCTGTTGCAAAAACCGATTCCCCTTTAAGGGAAATTACTTTTTTCTTCAAAGCGGCAATCTGCTTTTCAAAAGTTTTCAGGCTGTTCACGGGTTTTCTCCATAATCTATAAATCCGGATATTTTCAGAATAGCAAATTTCTCTTAACCAAAGTTTAATACCGAAAAGGCTCTCAAAGAAAACAAATTGTTTTTGCTGGTTTATTTTAAAATATTATAAATATCTTTCCCGGCTTGTTCCAAAATCTTCTGCACTCTTTTATTTTTGCTGTCTTTGGTTTTAGAGTTTGACAATTTGTTCAGCATTCCTTGCAACTGCCGGACAAACCGCTCATTTTGACGCAGGCTCTGCATATCGTCAAATGTTTCTTCGTCATCAATTTTATAATTAACCACAGCCTTTAACGTTGCCAGATACATGGCATCTTTCTGAGAACTGTAAGCAGCCGTGCCGGCCGTGCGAACAAATCTGGAATTGGTGTTTTGTGCTTGTGCCGGCATTGCGGCGGCCAGCATAAAAATAAACAAAGCGGCAATAAAATTCACTTTCATTTTTCTTCCCCTTGTCTTGTTACGTTTTATAATATAATATGCGGGTAATTTCATTTTTGCCAGAGGTAATGTAGAATTATGGAAAAAAAAGTTTGGATATTGATTGATGATCGTGCCGGCAGCAACAGTCAGGCGCGTGGCGTGGCAAAAGTTTTAGGCTGGCCGTCGGAAGAAAAAGAAATTGTTTATAACGGCTGGGCAAAACTTCCGAACTTTTTAAAAGGAGCCTCGTTAATCGGTATAAAAAAAGAGTCCCGCGGCAATTTAGCGGCACCATACCCCGACCTTGTTATTTCTGCCAGTCGTCGGACGGCACCGGTTGCCCGCTGGATAAAAAAACGCTCGTCAGGAAAAACTCGGATAGTCCAATTGATGCATCCCGGAAGTTCGGGGCTGAGTGATTTTGACCGTGTTTTTATTCCGGATCATGACCGGGGTAAAAAAATGGGTCAAAATGTACTTAAGGTAATCGGCTGCGCTCATAAAATCACGCCGGACGTTCTGGCAGAGGCAAAAACAAAATGGCAGCAGGAATTTTCCGCTTTGCCGCAGCCCCGGACAGCCGTTATTATCGGGGGAGCAATCAAGTCGGCGCCGTTTAGTATGGAAAACGCAGAGGCTCTGGCGCAGCAGATAAAAAAATATAAACAAAAATACGGCGGTTCGATTTTGATTACAACATCTCGCCGCACCGGCAAAGCCGCTCAGGACAAGATTATGCAGGAGCTGAAAGGGATTCCAGCTCACACCTATCTCTGGGGCGTGGACAAGGGCGAAAATCCCTATTGCGGTTATCTGGCCTGCGCCGATGATATTATCGTTACAGGCGATTCTGTCAGTATGTGCTGTGAAGCCTGCGGCACGGGCAAAAAGGTTCTTGTCTTTCGCGGCAAAGGCTGGTTGACGCCGAAACACGAACGGTTCATAAAATCTCTCTGCTATAATGATTATGCCTTTCCTTTGGAAGATGAATATGATTATGACGGTGAATTTTTAAGTTATAATCCTGCCGACATCATCGCTGAAGAAATAAAAAAGATTTTCTGATTTTTAATCTCTACAGTTAAAAAGAAAAAAAGACCAAAACCGGATAATGGATTTTGATCTTTATAGAAACTGGTGGAGCTGAGGAAGCGCTAAGCAAAAACAACCGCTGCTCCGGTTGTTTTTGTCAGCAAGCTCTTCGGAACATCTTAATGAGCGCCGAAACGAAGTGAGTAAGCGAATTTAGATGCCGAAGTATATTCTCCTCCGTGAAAACAAGCTTTAGCGAAGTTTGAACGGAAAGTTTAAAAAGAAAAAAAGACCAATTCATTTTTGGAATTGGCCTTTTTTTGAAACTGGTGGAGCTGAGGAAGCGCTAAGCAAAAACAACCGCTGCTCCGGTTGTTTTTGTCAGCAAGCTCTTCGGAACATCTTAATGAGCGCCGAAACGAAGTGAGTAAGCGAATTTAGATGCCGAAGTATATTCTCCTCCGTGAAAACAAGCTTTAGCGAAGTTTGAACGGAAAGTTTAAAAAGAAAAAAAGACCAAAACCGAATAATGGATTTTGATCTTTATAAAAACTGGTGGAGCTGAGGGGAATCGAACCCCTGACCTCTTGAATGCCATTCAAGCGCTCTCCCAACTGAGCTACAACCCCAATGTAATCGAGAACGTTATTCTTATACGGGATAAATTTTTATATTTCAAGTCCTTTTTTACAATAATAGTAAAAAAGTATCAGCTGATTATTTTTATTCTGCTTGACAGGAAAGAAAAGCTTTTTATTATAAAGGAGAATTTCGGGGCTGTAGCTCAGTTGGGAGAGCGAATGGTTCGCAATCATTAGGTCGGGAGTTCGATCCTCCTCAGCTCCACCAGTTTCAAAAAAAGGCCAATTCCAAAAATGAATTGGTCTTTTTTATTTGTCAAAAAATTCCCCCTGTTTTTTACAAACAGGGGGAACAAAGCTCAAACAGTCAAATAAACCGTTTTAAGCATTTTTCTTCAAAGCTTCGCCGAGAACTTCGCCCAAAGAAGAACCGCCGGTAGAATTATTGGTGTATTCTTCAAGAGCTTTTTTCTCTTCTTCGATTTCCAAAGCTTTTACGGACAAGCCGAGCTTGTTGTTTTTCTTGTCTACGGAAGTAACTTTTGCTTCCAGAACATCGCCAGCTTTGTAGTTGTCCGGATTCTGAGAAGCTTTATCCTTAGACAAGTCAGCCTTTTTGATCGTTGCGTTAATGCCGTTCAGTTCAACGGTAACACCTTTGTCATCGGTGCTGACAACGGTTACTTTAACAACATCACCTTTTTTGACTTCGTTCAAAGCAGAAGCGAACTCATTTTCGGTCAGCTGTTTAATACCGAGGCTGATACGTTCTTTTTCAACGTCAACATCAATAATTTTGGCTTGGATATCTTGACCTTTGGTATAATCTTTAACGGCTTCTTCACCGGATTTGTCCCAAGAAATATCGGACAGGTGAATCATACCGTCGATTTCGTCAGACAAACCGACAAACAAACCAAACTCGGTAATGTTTTTGATCTTGCCTTCGATAACGGAACCGACCGGATGCTCTTCAACATAAGCAGCCCAAGGATTCGGTGTGCATTGTTTAATACCGAGGCTGATGCGGCGTTTTTCTGCATCAACTTCCAAAACCTTAACTTCAACTTCCTGAGAAGTAGAAACGATTTTACCCGGATGAACGTTCTTGCGGGTCCAGCTCATTTCAGAAACGTGAACCAAACCTTCAATACCGTCTTCGAGTTCTACAAATGCGCCGTAATCGGTAATGTTGGTAACTTTACCTTTGTAAATTTCACCAACTTTGAACTTGTCGGCAACATGAGCCCACGGGTCAGATTCGAGTTGTTTCATACCCAGAGAAATGCGTTGGTTGTCTTCATTGAATTTGATAACCTGAACTTTAACCGTCTGGCCGACAGACAAAACTTCTGCCGGATGGTTAATTCTCTTCCAGGAAATATCGGTAACGTGCAACAAACCGTCAACGCCGCCGAGGTCAATAAACGCACCGTAATCGGTAATATTTTTGACAACGCCTTCAAGAACGGAACCTTCTTTGAGGTCGTTAATCAGTTCGGCGCGAGCTTCAGCTCTGGTTTCTTCCAACACAACGCGGCGAGAAACAACGATATTGCCTCTGACCTTGTCCATTTTCAAAATCTGGAACGGCTGAGAAATACCCATCAACGGTGTAATGTCGCGGATCGGACGAATATCAATCTGAGAACCCGGCAAGAACGCGATAGCGCCGTTCAAATCAACGGTAAAGCCGCCTTTAACGCGCCCAAAGATAACGCCGTTAACTCTTTCACCGGAATTCAGACATTTTTCAAGATCAATCCAAACTTCTTCGCGGCGAGCTTTTTCGCGGGAAAGAACAATATTGCCGTCTTTGTCTTCATATCTGTCAACATAAACTTCAATTTTGTCGCCGACTTTGAGTTCGGGATTTTGCCCGAATTCACGCAACGGAATACGACCTTCGGATTTCAATCCGACGTCAACGATTGCAAAATCCGGAGTTAATCTGATGATAGTGCCTTTTACAACCGAACCGGTAATACCGTTGTCACCGAACTGTTCATTCAGCAGGGCTTCAAAATTTTCGGTCATTTCAGGGATTTTAATTTCTGTATTTGTCATAAAATATATATATTTCATAAAAAATGCCGGCCTCGCAAACCAAAAAGAGGCGGACTTGTACGGGGTTAAAAACACATATCGGCTTATCGTACCCTAAGCCGATGGCTCTTTTATACACGCAATTTATTATTTTTCAAGCGTTTTTTTATTATTTTTGCTTGCGTAACTCGATAATTTCAACAGCTCTGCGCAAAACATCTTCAATCGTATCATTGCTGGTGTCAAGAATAACGGCGTCGGCCGCCGGTTTCATCGGAGCAACGGTACGTTTCATATCTCTTTCGTCGCGGGCTTTAACATCTGCCAAAACCTCTTCGTAAGAAATTTTTTCGCCTTTGGCCTGAAATTCTTTAAAACGCCGCTCCGCTCTGACTTCCGGCGAAGCCGTTACAAAAAACTTGATGTCGGCCTGTGGGCAGACAACCGTACCGGTGTCGCGGCCATCGTAAATAGCACCCTTTGCAGGCGTACCGTCGGCAAAAACCGGATTTTTTGAAAAATCCTGCTGCATTTTCAAAAGGCTGGCGCGTACCGACGGATAAGCAGAAACAATAGAAGCATTTTTTCCTCCCAGGGCAGAACGAAAATCTGGATGGGAAGATAAGCTGACCATTTTTGAAAAGGTCAAACCATTGGCAATTTTCAAAGCCTCGTCTTCATTATTCAAATCTTTTCCCAGCAAGGCCATTTCAAGCCCCACGGCGCGATAAACCATTCCGGTATCAAAATAAGCCAAACCGTATTTTTCTGCCAAAACCTTTGATAAGGTTCCTTTCCCGGCGGCTGCCGGACCGTCTACCGTAATAATCATGGCCGCTCCTTCTTGCTTAAATGTCACAAAATCTTAACTTTATTTTTCCAAATATATCGTAAAATATATCGTATATAATAAAATTATAAAGCAAAAGTTTACTTATACCAAAAAATAGGTGATGACATGTCTGTGGGAAAAATAAATATCTGTTTTTTAGTAGCGGCAGTAATGTTTGTCTGGCCCTGCGGATATGCCAACGCTGCAACCGTTACATCTCTTTCCAAAGCGCAGACTTATCAAATGATTGCGCCGGCTGATACTGTACACAGCGGCAAACGGAAAGCCACATCATATCGAACGGAAGAAAACCGGGCAAAATACGCAGCCAAAAAAGCAGCAAAAGAAGCTGAACAAAATGTAGAAACCGAAATAGCCATTAACTATAACCGAATTATTGCCCAAAAATTGTTGAGTAAAGCCAACGATAATGTTTTGATAGGAGTTCACTCCAAAAGACGCAAAATTTCCGTTCCTCTCGGAAAAGACCTGACAATAAAATTGATTGAAGAAAGCAATCAGACCTGCACATACGAATGTAATGACAAAATTTTGAAGTACGAACGCGGCAGCAAAGAAGGCAATGAGCTTTCGATAGTCTTTAATGCCGAAAACCTCGGGCGGTCAAAACTTTATGTTGATTGTGTTACAAATGTGCCGGGCGAAGGAATTAAAGTTCATTCCAAAGTATTTAATATCAGCGTGGACTAGAAAATTTATGGCAAGCAAACCAAGACTGTATATAACGCAAGAACTCCGGGAGAACCTGGAGTTCTTTTTGGCGGATGACCAAGCGCATTATCTGTGTAATGTGCTGCGGTTGTCGGCCAAAAGTTTATTCTTGGCATTTGACGGCAAAAACGGTGAGTTTGAGTGTGAAATCCTAAAATGTGACAAGAAGCAGGTTGCGGCGCGAGTTCTCAGACAAAGCCGCGCTTTTGAGAAGGGTGCAGACATTTGGTTGTTATTTGCGCCGGTAAAAAAAGACCGGACGGATTTTATTATTGAAAAAGCCACGGAGCTCGGAGCGTCCAAAATCGTTCCGGTCATCACCCGCCGCACAATCAGCGAGAAAATAAGAAAAGAACGGTATATTGCGCAGGCTGTTGAAGCAGCGGAACAATGCCGCCGCTTAGAAGTTCCGGAAATTGAAGAAGCCCGCTCTCTGGAAACTGTTTTGAAAAATTGGGATAAAAACCGTACATTATATTTTATGGATGAAAGCGGCAAAGGAAAGACACCGGCAGAAGTTTTTATCAATGAACCCGAAAAAAATATGCCGGCCGCCGTACTAATCGGCCCGGAAGGCGGCTTTGACGATCAGGAATTTGAGCTTTTACGAAAACAGAGCTATGTAAGGGCTGTGTCTCTCGGAAAAAGGATCTTGCGGGCAGAAACGGCCGTTGCCGCAGCACTTTCATGTTGGCAGGCATATTGCGGTGATTGGAGAATAGGAGAATAAAATGCGAATTTTGATAGCAGATGACCATGAACTGTTTTTAAAAGGGCTGGAATTTATACTGCGGGATGTTTTTCCTGATGATGAGTTTGTTTTTGCCCATAGTTATACGGATGTTTTCAAAATTATTGAAAGAGAAAAAAACTTTAAACTGGTACTGACGGATTTGGCAATGCCCGGTGCTAACTGGTTGCAGGGAATTGAGCATATTCACAAAGATCTGCCGGAAACGCCGATCATCATTCTTTCAGCAGTGTTTGAAAAAGATGTTGTTCAAAAGACGATTGAAATCGGTGCCGCCGGTTATATTCCGAAAACATCGCCGAATGCCGTTATTATCAGTGCTGTTAATCTTGTTTTATCCGGCGGTGTTTACATTCCGCCCGAACTGTTGAGCGGAACAAAAGAATCAGAATTTGATCTTTTAAAACAAACGGAAGAAAATGCCAAAAAGAAAAATTCGGCCGAAAAAATAGATATGTCTCCGCGCCAAATAGACGTTTTAAGGCTTATGGGCAAAGGACTGTCTAATAAGCAAATTGCTTTTGATCTTGGAATTACGGAAGGAACGGTTAAATTATATGTAACGGCAATTTTGAAAATTCTCAACGTATATAACCGGGTTTCTGCCGTAAATGAAGCCCGCAGACGAGGGCTGATTACGGATGAATAATGATTTGTTTGATGAAAAAGAGGCCGGACAGTATTTAAATATTTTCGGCGCCGATAAAATGGGATGTCTATGGGAAGACTTTGTCAAAGATACTTCCCGAACATTGGAAGATGTGGGGAATCAAAGTCGGGAAGATATCCGGCTAAAATTTCACAGCTGGCGGTCGTCTGCCAAAGTTTTTGGACTAAAAAGCTTTGTGCAAGAATGTGAAAATATTGAAAATATGGTTTTAAATGGCGAAAATATCGAAAATATAAAAAAAATTGTAGACAAATGCAAAAAAATTTTCCATAATGCACAAAAAGAAGCCGATCGATTCTTTAACAGGTGTGCAAATGGAAAAAATTCAAACAGAAAATAAAAAGCTGCCACCCTATTTAAAAGAAATTTATGGTTGGATTTACGGCAGCAAAAAAATAAGCAGCATTTTGGACAACGCGATTGTGCAAAATGTGCTTTCATGTGGTTATAGTAAAAAATTAACCGATGCTTTGGTAAAAGAGATCAAACCGGGAGCGAGGGTATTGCAGTTTGGCGCGACTTTTGGTCCCCAAATAGAAGCCGTGGTTGAAAAAATCGGCGATAATGGCATTTATGACATTGTCGACGTCAGCAATATGCAACTGCACCGGATTCGCGAAAAATACCAGTATATTTTCCCCAATATCAGACTGGCAAACCGCGATGTTTCTCAGGATTTGGACCTAAAGGACTATGATGTAACGATTTGTTATATGCTCCTTCATGAGGTTCCGCCGCAAACTAAGGCTCGGATAGTGGACAATGCCTTAAAAAGCATTGCTCCGGACGGGAAGGTTATTTTTGTGGACTATCACAGCCCCAAAAAATATCACCCGTTACGATATGTGACAAAGGCGTTTAACCGGTTATACCAGCCCTTTGCCGAAAAACTCTGGGAGCGTGAGATATATGCTTATGCCCCTGAGCGGGAGAAGTACAACTGGCGGAAAGCAACCTATTTTGATCGTATGTATCAAAAAGTTGTTGCAACAAAAAAATATTCCGCGTATTAAGTTTTGCCAATCCTGAAAAAGAAGGCTTAAACAGCTTTCAATTTTTTACCAAAAAGAATATCCTCCAAGTCCAAAAGACAAGGAGGATATTTCATTAATAA
Source organism: uncultured Alphaproteobacteria bacterium (assembly GCA_944390885.1). Classification (GTDB taxonomy): domain Bacteria; phylum Pseudomonadota; class Alphaproteobacteria; order RF32; family CAG-239; genus MGBC133411. The sequence continues at coordinate 17,159 of CALXRP010000001.1, read as the reverse complement.
TTTTTTTCAACTCAACGGGTGCGGGTCGTTACGCGACAGTCATTGCTGTAAACGTCATCATAATAACGTTCCCGTGCGGCCTTCCGCGCTTTTCGATCCTTAATGGCATTGGTAATACCAACAACCGTACCGATTGCGCCGCCGATAGAACTGCCAACTGTGCCGCCGATAACAGCACCGTCAACTGTTCCTTGGATCACACGGCCAACACCGTTGCGAACCGGGCCGGAAACGCCATAACCGCCATAAACACCGGCATAACGGCCAAGACCGGCATAGTTGTAATAACCACCGCAGTAAGCGAAGCGAAGTCCACTCGTACAGCCATACTTCGGCATCCGATTTACTTTATGTACATATCCGTCATTGCTGCATATGTACATTCCGTAATTGGTTGTGAAGAAATAGCCATCCCGATAGAGTTCAACGCCATACAGAACTTCGTCTGCATAGAATTGAATGTCCATTTGCTCGAACGGACGGATATAAATCACGTCGAGACGACCAGAGCCGACTGGTCCGTAATAGTACTCGTTGCCACGGCCGGTCCATTCCGTAACCATACCGTCAACGACCACTCTTTGAGCATACATTACGCTGGTTATTGCGCTGAGCGCCAAAATAACCAACAAAGTTATCATTTTTTTCATATTTTTTATATTTTGTGCTTCAGGCCGAAAACTATTATGTTTTAAGAACCCTTAGCGGTTAATAATAATAAGAATATCTATAATTTTACCTTTTTATCATAACATTATTTATAGTTTTTGTCAAATTAAAGACGTTGACGCCCAAAAATGTCATAAAAGCGTTACTTTTTTAACTGACAAGATGAGAAACAGCTTTCTCAATTTTAACTTCAAACCCGCCGGAAGTATTGGCAAAATGCAGGTCGCAGCCGTAAAGACCGGCAATCCGGGACACAATCGCCAACCCGAGGCCGCTGCCGCTTTCTTTTTGTCCGGCCGGGCGGAAAAAGCGCTCGCTGAGCCGTTTCAGATGTTCGGGTGCCACTTTGGTTCCGGAGTTTACCACTCTGATTTTGTTTTCATTAATCTCTATTTTCACAACGGCGTCTTTCGGGCTATATTTCACGGCATTGTCAACCAGATTGCGCATCATCAGGGCACACAGAACCGGATTGGCGGAAGATATCACGCTGTCGGAACCGGTTTTGTTCTTAAAAACAATTCCTTTTTCTTTTGCCGCTGCCGCATATTCCTCTTCAACCTGCTTAACAATATCTGCCCAGTCAATCTGCTCATAAGTCTCATTTTGCGTCTGATTGGATTCCAGCCGCGATAAAGCCAAAAGCTGTTCAACCAGGCGGGTAGAGCGCTCAATTCCCAAATTAAGTTTTTGAATGGCCTCGTTGCGCATTTTTTCGTCATTGCCGGCCAGCTCCAGAACCTCCAGTTGGATTTTCAGGGCGGTCAGCGGCGTCCGCAATTCGTGCGCCGAGTCGGAGATAAAACTGCGTTCTCTTTTTAACAAGTCGTCAATTTGCGCCATTCTCCGGTTAATTGCCGCAATCATCGGCCGGACTTCGGAAGGAATCCCGTCAGTCTGCAAAGCCGACAAGTCGTCTTGCTCACGGTTTTCCAAATCCGATGCCAGTTTTTTCAGCGGAGAAAATTCTTTTGAAATAATAAAAATGGTCAAAAGCAGCAAAAACAACAGACCGCCGAGCCACGGCGCCAGAAATTCTTCAACCATATCCATTGTAATGTCGCTTCGATAATCAAGTTCCTGCCCGACCGCAATATAAAATTTTCCGTCAACGGATTTGACCCGCACAACACGCCACCATTCCCCGTCAACCCGTTGTTTTTCAAAACTTCCGGTCTCGGTGCTGAAAGAAAAGTCCTTGCCGTTTTCGTTATCATGAAAAATCATCTGTCCGCCGGCATTAAAAACGGCAAAACCGATTGCCTCGTCTTCGTCGTCGGCGTTGCGGATATTTTTGATGATTTTGTTAGTAATATTTTGCGTCTGGGGAGAAATATGGCTCCAGTCGGCAGAAGCCATCTGACGCGCCAAAAGCATCTGATAGCTGTCAAAAAACTCATCGATTTTTTCTTTGCTCTCCTGCCAGCAGATAATCCCGGCCGCTGCCCAGATAAGGCAGGAAAAGCCGATGAACAAAATCATCAGCCGCAGGCGTAAACTCAACTTTTTCATTCTTCACCCAGTATATATCCGATTTTATTAATAGTCTTAACAATATCCTTGCCGAGTTTTTTGCGCAGATGATGCACGTGAACTTCGACGGCATTGCTTGAAACCTCTTCTTCCCACGAATAAATTTTGTTTTCGATTGTTTCTTTGGAAAGAACTTTGTTTTTGTTCATCAGCAGCAGCTTCAAAAGGGCGGTTTCCTTCGGAGAAAGAACAATCTCTTTTCCGTCGGCGGTAACCTTAAGCGTCTGCGGATTAAACGTAATGTTTTTATAAGTAATAAGCGGATTATTCTGGCCGTTTTGCCGTCGGATGAGGGCATTCAGCCGGGCCTGAACTTCTCTTAAGGCAAAAGGCTTGCCCAGATAGTCGTCGGCCCCGCTGTTCAAGCCGATAATTCTTTGGTCAACGTCTCCTTGTGCGGTCAAAACCAGCACCGGTTCGTTGCGTCCGCGGTTTCTCCAGTTCTTCAGTACGGTCAGCCCGTCCTGCCCCGGAAGCCCCAAATCAAGGACGACGGCCTCGTACGGCGCTTGCATTAAGGCTTCTTCTCCTTCCAGCCCGTCGGTAAACCAGTCAACGGCAAATCCGAGCTTTTCTAATCCTGTCTTCAATCCGTCGCCGATAAGCCGGTCGTCCTCAATAAGTAAAATCCGCATTTTTCTGCCTTATTCGTTTATTTTTTCAAAATAACTCTTTCGGCGTCTATTTTAGTATTAAACATATCTTTGTCAACTTCACCATGAATTTCGATGGTATTTTGCGGAGTAACGTTTGCGCCGTTCCAGTCTTCGTCGTCAATCTCCACAACAATTGTTCCGGTGGCATCTTTGAACTGATATTCTTCATTACCGAGACTTTTCTCGATTTTACCGACCAAAACAACGGCAGTGTCATCACTGAACTTCTGAGCTTCGGCTACGGTAGAAGTTGCAAGCCCCGGTCCCTGAAAACCGCCGGCCGGCTGAGCGGCGTTGGCAGCGGCACAAATACCGGAAGTGAAAGCCAGAGCGGAAATAGCCAAAAACATTTTATTCATATCTTTTCTCCTATATTAAAGTTGTTAAATACATTAGCTGTTTACAATACAACTTCAACATTCCAAACTTAAGTAACGCTTAAGGTTTTAAAAATTTTTTTGAAAAAATAAAAAATCTATACAAATCAGGAATAAGGTGTATAATAAGCGGCAGAAACAAAACCTTTGCAACGGAACAAAAATGCTGGCACTGAAACATATTGCAATCAATTCTTTTAATGAAAACATTGTTTATCTTCATAGAAACTGCGTCGCTTATAAAATGGATGAGATTCGTTTTCTGACCAAAGTTGAGGTGCATGGAGGATCCCAGCCGCTTTATGGCTTTTTGCAGATAGTTGAAGATGAAAATATTGTAACGCCGGATGAAATCGGACTGAATACGGAAGCTTTTGAGCAGCTGAATCTTCCGGAAGGCACAATCGTCACGCTTTCGCTGACGCCGCCCCCTCCGAGCCTGAATTCCATCAAACGCAAAATAGCCGGCAATATTTTAAGCCCGGCAGAATATAATAATATTATCAATGACATTATAAACAAGCGTTATTCCAATATGGACGTTGCTTCTTTTCTGGTTGCTTCTGGAGCATTTATGACACCGCAGGAAGTCTTGTCCTTTACTCAGGCGCTGATTGGCAATAATACGATAAATTGGGATAATGAGAGTATCGTTGTCGATCACCACTGCTTAGGCGGCGTTCCCGGCAATAAGACCGACATTATCCTGACGGCAATCGTCGCGGCTTATGGTCTGCCGATTCCCAAAACGGCCTCTCATTCATTAAGCGCCTGCGCCGGTGTGGCTGATACCATGAGCGTGCTGGCAAACGTAGACCTGACGGAAGAAGAAATCCATGAAATTGTCAGTGAGAACCGCGGCGTTTTGTCCTGTTTGCGCAATTTAGAGATTGCGCCGGCTAACCGCACCATTTCCACGGTAGAACGCCAAATCGGCATTACCCAGCAACAACACCTTATTGCAGAAATCCTGGCCATAAAAGTGGCAATGGGTGTTACCAATCTGTTGATAGACATTCCCGTCGGCCCAAACTCCCGTATTAAAAACACCCGCGAGGCCATGCAGATTCGCAAATTGGCAGAATACGTCGGCGATCAAATCGGCATAGAAGTCGAAGCGGTAATTACGGACGGCAGTGAGCCGATTGGCAATGGAATTGGTGCGGTATTGGAAGCGCGCGATATTATGAAAATTCTGCGCAATAAAGATGACGCGCCACAGGATTTGCGGGAAAAATCTCTGTTCTTGGCGGGTCGGATTTTGGAATTTGATCCGAAACTGCGCGGCGGGCAGGGATATTTTGTTGCCAAAGAACTGCTGGATTCCGGACAGGCGCTGGAAGCCATGAATAAAATTATTCATGCCCAGGGCAAGGCGCCGCAGCCGGTGCTCGGCAATCTGGTCAGAGAAGTCATCGCGCGCGAAGAAGGCACGGTTGAAAGCATTGACAATTCGCGAATTAACAAAATCGGCGTCTTGGCCGGAGCAATCCAAAACCCCGGTGCCGGGATTGATTTGTTGAAAAAAGTCGGCGATCATGTTGAAGAAGGAGAAACGCTTTTCCGGATTCATTCCATGTCGCAATCCGAGTTCGAATATGCCTGCAGTATGGCAGAAGGCAATAACGGCTATACAATAGCTTAGTTCAAAACTTTTTATTCTGTCATTGCGGCTTTTTTCAACGGAATTTTTTTATAACATTTCGATATAGTGCATTGGCGAGTCTTGATGCCCCGAAAGGGGAAGCCATTGCACTGACAGCTTCAAAAGCCGTGGTTAATGTCGGTGCATTTTGGCGTGCTTGTTCGAGTTTTTGCCTTTCCTCATCTCTGTGGGTTATATATCCCCGCTTAAATGCTTCAGACATACTTTCGTTATTTTTATTCCAACTGGGGACAAGACTGCCGACGGCATATCCAACCCCGCCGAGAACACCTTCAACTTCATCAGACCAGCCATAAGATAATTTCCAGAGGAACAACTTTTATAATAATTTTTAGTAAGATTGTCTCATTTACAGTATATTGAGCATGCGTTATATGTTGTTTCCAAGCATTGCTTATATTCTAAAGCTGTTGAAATTTCAGGATTAAAAAATCTTAACAATATGTATCCACCAATGAGCAAAGCCAATCCGATTATGTTAATAGAGGTGATTTTTATAAACATAATATAAAATAAATCCAGCATGATTAAGCACAACAGAATCAGAGTAAGCTGTACAATAAGCGACGTTGGCTTTTGGGCATAAGAGTAAATATCATATTCATGAGTATTTTTAATGCCTTGCTGAGTATTTGCATAAATAATTACCTGATTTATTTAACTATTGAAAAATTAATGGACCTAATATTTGGAAATATTTAACAATATACAAAAAGACAGGTGTTAAAGATAGTAAAATATGTATATAAAATTTATGAAGCTTGGATAACTGCGGCCAGACTTTCCATATAACGACACAGAAAATAACAGAATAAAGAAGTTCAAGCTGCCAGAAAATATATTGATATACTTGATCTCCTTTGTAATATTCAACATATTCAGAACCATAGTTATGTATGAAGACATAACTAATTTCATATATCTGTAAAAGGCCTAATAATCCTAAAAGGATTTTAGTACTGATATTCATTAGAATTTTTGTGTATCTGACTATATTTTGCATGGTTTTACTCGCTTATATTATAAGCCAAAATACTTCACCATAAGCTAAAAGGCAAGAGAAATCTTGCCTTTTAGTTGCTTGGGTGGGTAGCCGTTTGATGTGTCTCTTAAACAAAGAAACGCTGCCATATTAGCTTAACAGCATCCCAATGCAGAGCACCAATAATAAGAGCCAGAAAGAACAAAGCTATATCTATACAAACAGCATAAGTCTCAGTTCTTGGATTTCTGGGAAATTTGAATAAGTTTTCCGAGATAATGATAGCCGTAACGAAAAGCAAATCAAATATTATCATAAGAAAATTTATGGCAATAACAGTATGCAATGCAAAAACGGTCATAAAAGAAAAAAATAAAGCGAATGCCGGTAAAACACTAATAAAACTTTTTATTCATCCAATTAATATTTCCTTTTTATTGCTCATGTATCCTCTGAAATTATTTTTTATCTTTAAGATAACTGTAACATTGGTTCAAACTAGTATCAGAAAATTGTTCATAACCTTTTCTTAATGTGGGAAAATCACTGCAGCCAAACTTTCCATATGACCACACCAAATTATAAGCTTTAACTAAAGAGGTTGATTAATGTCGGTTTAGCCGTATCCCAATATAGAAAACAAATAATAGCGCCCAAAACAAATATTACAAAATGAAGAATCAAAAGATGATAGTTTCCTTGTAGCCATTTTGATTTTAAACATAACTGAGGGGCATAATTGGGCAAAAAAGCAAAAGCTATAAAAAATATGTCAAAAAGGAAAAAGAGAGCAGAAAAGGGAACAATGAACTGCATTCTTAATACAAGTAATAACATTAAAAATGCGATTATGCTTGTTATCGCGGTAACAATAGAAATCTTTGTCATTATTCCCTTTTCCATATTTAGTTTCTTTTAACACTATTGTATAGTTTATTCATAGTTGTATCAATAGTCGTTTCTAATGCTTTACGAATAAGAGGAACCCCGCCGGCATATCCAAAAAATTGTTTGTTAAGCCCATATCCGGTTACACCTCCAACAGCCCCGACACTCATATTCTCAGCATAGTTTTCTAATGTTTCGCCAAGAGTATTTCCGTGTTCTGTTGTTCCTGCACCATAAAAACTACCATAAGCTGCAGCTTTTTTCAACGGAATTTTTTTTACAACATTTCGATATGGTGCATTGGCGAGTCTTGATGCCCCGAAAGGGGAAGCCATTGCACCGACCGCTTCAAAAGCCGTGGTTAATGTCGGTGCATTTTGGCGTGCTTGTTCAAGTTTTTGCCTTTCCTCATCTCTGTGGGTTATATATCCCCGCTTAAATGCCTCAGACATACTTTCGTTATTTTTATTCCAACTGGGGACAAGACTGCCGACAGCATATCCAACCCCGCCGAGAACACCTTCAACTTCATCAGACCAGCCGTGCGACAATCCTTGTCGTGCTGCCGTTGACATATAATCGGCATTGCGGACAACTTTCTGCCAGTCGCTTTCCTGCGGCCTGCCGATGTCTTGCCGTGCTGCTCCGTTTGGTTCCGTTGCGCCGTATGTTGCCTGCCCGGCCGGCACATAAGAACGCTGCGATGACATATTCGCATTCTGTTGCGTCCCGTAAGAGCTCTGCGTCGGTGCATAAGATGTTTGCCCCGAACCATACGGCCTCTGCATTTGCGCCTGCATGGCCTTCTGCTCTTCCTCCTCCCGCTCCTGGGTGCGAAAATCCTCAACTATCCGCTTTACCGCCTCTCTGGTAGACAGATGAGAATAATCCGGCTGCGGATTGTCTTTTTCCCATTGGTGATAGTCGTTAAACAAATTTATCATGTTTTCTTGATAGGAAAGTTCATGATTATAAGGCTTGCGCTTAAACTTCTTTCCTAAATTGAAGCGCAGCCGGCGTTGCCCGTTATCAGAATTGTGATTATCAAACATTTTCCGCTCCTTTATTAAATTAATGAATAACAAGGAATTCTTCTCTCCGTAAAACGGTCAAAATAAATTCCTTGTATATTCAAATAAAGAATAGTATTCCAAAAATCAAGCCCGCAACACATGAAAATCAAATTTTTTTCAAAAAATACAAAAAAGTCTTTCCAAAACTTGCATCTGCAAATTTGCTTACCTATATATGAGTATAACAAATGAGATAATCATTTAGTAATGTGAAAGAAGGACAAAAATATGAGCAATAAAGTATTAGGTATTGACTTGGGCACCACCAACTCCTGCTTTGCCGTTATGGAAGGCGGAGAAGCCAAAGTCTTGGAAAACTCCGAAGGCGCCAGAACAACGCCGTCAATGGTTGCTTTTACCGATAACGAGCGCCTGGTTGGTTTTCCGGCCAAACGTCAGGCCGTAACCAATCCGGAAAACACGTTGTTTGCCATCAAACGTTTGATTGGCCGCCGCTATGATTCTGCTGAGGTCAACAAAGATAAAGGCCTTGTTCCGTTCAAAATTATCCCCGGCGATAACGGCGATGCCTGGGTTGAAGTCAAAGGCCAGAAATATGCTCCGTCGCAGATTTCAGCAATCGTTTTGCAAAAGATTAAGGAATATGCCGAAAGCTATCTGGGTGAAAAAATTGAAAAAGCCGTTATTACTGTTCCGGCATATTTTAACGATTCCCAACGTCAGGCTACCAAAGACGCCGGTAAGATTGCCGGACTTGATGTCTTGCGTATCATCAACGAACCGACGGCTGCTGCTTTGGCTTATGGTTTGGATAAAAAAACTTCCGGCACCATCGCGGTTTATGACCTCGGTGGCGGTACGTTCGATATCTCCATTTTGGAAATCGGCGATGGCGTGTTTGAAGTAAAATCCACCAACGGCGATACTTTCCTCGGTGGTGAAGATTTTGACCAGAGATTGGTAAACTATCTGGCTGAAGAATTCAAAAAAGAGTCCGGCATTGATTTGAAAAATGACCGTCTGGCTCTGCAACGCTTGAAAGAAGCTGCCGAAAAGGCCAAGATTGAGCTGTCTTCGACGACTCAGACTGAAGTCAACCTGCCGTTTATTACCGCAGACGCAACCGGCCCGAAACATCTGAACATCAAGCTGACCCGCGCTAAACTGGAATCTTTGGTTGACGATCTGATTGACCGTACGGTTGAACCTTGCAAAAAGGCTCTGGCCGATGCCGGTTTGAAACCGAGCGATATCAGCGAAGTCATTCTGGTTGGCGGTATGACCCGTATGCCGAAAGTTCAGGAAAAAGTAAAAGAAATCTTTGGCAAAGAGCCGCATAAAGGCGTTAACCCGGATGAGGTCGTTGCCGTCGGTGCTGCTATTCAGGGCGGTGTCTTGATGGGCGATGTCAAAGACGTTCTGCTGCTTGATGTAACCCCGTTGTCTTTGGGTATTGAAACCTTGGGCGGTGTCTTCACGCGTTTGATCGACCGCAATACCACCATCCCGACCCGCAAGAGCCAGGTATTCTCTACGGCTGAAGATGGTCAGACGGCCGTAACCATCCGTGTCTTCCAGGGTGAACGTGAAATGGCTGCCGACAACAAACTGCTTGGTCAGTTTGACTTGGTTGGTATTCCGCCTGCACCGCGCGGTATGCCGCAAATTGAAGTTACCTTCGATATTGATGCCAACGGCATTGTAAACGTTTCGGCCAAAGATAAGGCAACCAACAAAGAGCAGGCCATCCGCATTCAGGCCAGCGGCGGTTTGTCTGATGCCGATATTGAAAAGATGGTCAAAGACGCCGAGGCCAATGCCGATGCCGATAAACGCAAGAAAGAATTGGTAGAAGCCAAAAATCAGGGTGAATCTCTGGTTCATTCTACTGAGAAAACGTTAAAAGAACACGGTGACAAAGTCAGCGCCAATGAAAAATCTCAGATTGAAGAAGCCGTAAAAGCTTTGAAATCGGCTCTGGAAACCGATGATATTACTTCAATCAAAGAGAAGACAGAGGCCTTGATGCAGGCTTCGTTAAAACTGGGCGAGGCTATGTACAAACAACAGGCTGAGGCATCTCAGGCTGCCGGTACGGCCGGACCTGATGCCGGTGCCGGTCAGGCTCAAAACAGCGGCAACGGCGATGAAAAAGTTGTCGATGCCGATTTTGAGGAAGTAAAATAAACCTGTCCTTGAATCACAAAAAAGGAGGCGGTTCATCCCGCCTCTTTTTTTATTTTATCATTCTAAAATCCGCTTGCAAAATCTTTCCGTTACTTTATTATAAACATCGCAGTCTGGAGACAGACTGTGGTGCCTGAAAAACATCTTACAGATTAGTTCCGCATTAGGTGGGGTGCGTGATATAAGCCGTTTTGCGGACGAATAAGCGCAACTGAGTCTATGCAGTTTTTGAGCTCCATCCGCCTGTTTTTAGGCGGATTTTGTTTTAACAAATTCAAGGAGCGAAAGAAATGTTATCAAGAAAATACAGAAAAGAATGGTTCAAGACTTTCCGGAGTTATTGCAATGCGGAGTTAGACCGGATAATGACTGAAAGAGGGCTGACGAGCAGTGAATTGTCCAACCATATAAGCTTCATGGAAGGGCGGATAGAAAAATTGAGAAGAAACAGCTGCCATGTGAGAATGGAAGAATATGTATATCTGTTTTCATTCCTGGATAAAGTCTTGGAAATAAAACTCATCAACGCCAAAGACTATCCTTGGCAGTAACTTCAAAGCACAAAGCCATTCACCGAAAATGCCGGAGCAACGCGGGGTACGGGGCACAATGACATCAACCCGCCGCGCGCCTGCCGTGCAGGTCATTGCCGGGCTGTGTTTTTTTATTGTCATTGCCGGGCTTGACCCGGCAATCCATTTGGCGTCACCTTGAAGGTGTGACCCGGGGATCCAAGTCAATAATAAAGCTAATTTATTAACGTGGATTGCCGGATCAAGTCCGGCAATGACTGTGCTTAAAAACAATTCCCCCTCTTTGCTAAGAGGGGGCAGGGGGAGTTAGAAATGCCCTTTAACGAGTACTTCTTAGTCTTTGTGAAAAAGAGGAAATTAAAAATACTATATACCTTCTTGCCGTCTTAGCCTTGCGCTTAGACGGCCTAAACTTTTTCACGAAGACTTAGAAAACGAGTTCAGGGCTTGACTTTTGTGGATTCCCGGGTCAAGTCCGGCAATGACACAAGAAAAGAAAGCCCGAGAATGACAGTGCCTCTATACCCTTTCACTTCCATCTAAAGCACAATCTTTCATCCGGCACGATTTGGGATGCCCTTTGCGAATAGCTTAGGTTTTGGAGCAAAAACTGAAATTGAAGCACAATGGTAGAGAGCGTAGCGAGGTTAATTTTGCTCTGAAACCTTAGCAAATGAGCGTAGGGCTGCCTTTTTGGTTACTTTTTGGCATACAAAAAGTAACAATAAAAATAAATTATAAAAAACAATAAATAAGAAAAGAACTTTGGCACCCAAAAAGTAACAAGAAAAAAATAATTTTATGAAAGAAACGAAAAACAGGAAGAAAGAAAAAATCTCCCTTGGGGGGGAAAATTAAAAAAGGGGGAAAACAAACGCCCCCTTTCCTCTTCCTTTCCTCACTTTCCAAGTTTTTCCAGAAACTTAATCTGAATATCGGCAATTTGCTTAATCGATTCGATTTCGGCATATTCTCCTTGCGTGTGCATACCTTCACCGGTACCGGAATGCATAATCACAATCGAGCCGCGTACGGCAAAAGAACGGGAATCCGTCGCCCCGCCGATATGCTCAAATTCCAGCGGCCGCCCCAGAATATTCTCGGCAAATTTTTTATAATCAAGAATATACGGGTTGTTCTCGTCCATAACAACCGGAGTGCTTTCGGAAACAATTTTGTATTCCACGCCCGGAACCATACATTTGTCCAGATTCTTGCGCAGATTCTCAACGCTTGAATTTTCGGTCAGCCGGAAGTCGAGCAGAGCTTCCGCCTCGTTGGAAATAACGTTGGAAACCTCGCCGCCGCTGATTTTTGCAAAATGAACGGTGTCAATCCATTTGTCATCCGGAATAACGCCGTTTGCAGAATAATACGGATAAATTTTGCGAATATTAACCCAGGCCTGCATAAGCTGTTCATTGGCGTCTATGCCCTCCCAGGGTGTTGAACCGTGCGCTTCTTTACCTTTGGAAATCAGTTTGACAAAGACCGGATTTTTACACTTGCTGACAATTTTGGTAATATCGCCGCCAACATCGTTGTCCAAAACGATTTTTGCCCGCAGGTCAGGATGAGCATTCATAAAAGCATGGGTGCTGGCACTGCCTTTTTCCTCATCGGTCGAAAGAATAACCCCGAATTTGAGGTTCAAGTTGTTTTTGAGCACATATTCCAAAGAATTAAGGGCGACAACGGCAAAAGACTTCATATCCAGCGAACCGCGTCCGTAAAGTTTTCCGTCGACGATTTTGGGCTCAAACATATCGTCGCTGGCCGGTACAACATCCAAATGCCCGAGGCAGAGCACGTCAAAATCGTTTGTATCTGCATTGGCCAGAAACAATACCGGAGACGTTGTCGGATATTCAAAAATTCCGCCTTTGACGTCCAGTCCGGGAAACAGATTTTTGCAGTATTCCAGACATTTTTTTATCTCGGAAATATTGCCGGTTTCGGTGCGAAAACGCATCAAATCCTGAGTCGTTTGAATAATGTCCATTTATTTTTTCCTTATGACAATTTTTTACGTTTTATTCATTTTATTTAGTCATAATATCTGCAAATAAAATAACAAATGATTAAAACGAGGGGATAAAAATGAAAGCGATATTTTTTGCTTTTCTTGGATTATTGGTGTTTGCTGTGCCGCAATCGGTTAGGGCCGCCGATGATGAAACTGAAAGCGGACTCAAGCTGCCGCGTTTTGTATCCCTGCGTTCCGAGCTGGTAAACGCCCGTTCCGGCCCCGGCAGCCGCTATCCGATAGAATGGGTTTATATGCAAAAATATGCCCCGGTTGAGATTATTGCCGAATTTGAGCTTTGGCGCAAAATCAAAGACTGGCAGGGGTCGGAATCTTGGGTGCACCAGGCAATGCTGACCGGCAAACGGACGGTTAAGGTTTCCACACCGGGAGAAAACAATATTTATGCCAAGCCGGATTACAATTCCAAAGTAATTGCCAAGGTAGAAAACGAGGTTGTCGGAGAAGTCATAAAATGTCCGGAAGAAAAAAGTTTCTGCCATATCCGGTTTGATTCGATAGACGGTTGGGTCAGCCGGCAGAATTTGTATGGTATTTATCCTAAAGAAGTAATTGAATAAAATATTTTTCAGGGCTCCGCAGAAAGGAGCCTTTCTTTTTAAGAAAAATCGCAGAATTGCTTGACTTTGGCATTTTTAACCCCTAAATAGTAATTAACCACGGAACCATAAAATTTTTAGGCGGAAAAATGACGGAACAAGATTACTATGAGCTGCTGGAAGTCGATAAAAACGCCAGCGGTGAAGAAATAAAAAAAGCCTATCGCAAAATGGCCATGAAATACCATCCGGATCGCAATCCGGGAGATAAAGAGGCCGAAACCAAATTCAAAGAAATCAACGAGGCTTATGAAGTTTTAAAAGACGAGCAGAAACGCGCGGCTTATGATCGTTACGGACATCAGGCCTTTACGCAGGGCGCCGGTATGGGCGGCGGCAATCCGTTCGGCGGTTTTGAGTTTAATTTCGGTTCCGGTGGCTTTTCCGATGTCTTCTCTGATATCTTTTCCGAATTTATGGGTGGCGGCAAACGTGGTGCCGAGGGCGGAAATTATGCCGAACGCGGTGCGGACTTGCGTTATAATCTGGAAATCAGCCTGGAAGAGGCTTTTGCCGGTGTAGAAAAAGAAATCAAAATTCCGACAACGGAAGTTTGTGATGAATGCCACGGACACGGCACGGCTGACGGCAAAGAGCCGGAAGTCTGCCCCACCTGCCACGGCAGCGGCAAGGTTCGCAAAACCCAGGGCGGATTTTTTATTTTGGAAACAACCTGCCCGAAATGCAAAGGCACCGGGCGCATTATCAAAGAAGCCTGCAAAAAATGCGGCGGCCGGGGCGTTAATCCAAAAGAAAAACTGCTCAAAATCAAGATTCCGGCAGGGATTGAAGACAATACCCGTATGCGGATAGCCGGAGAAGGACAGGCCGGACTGCGCGGCGGAGCGAACGGCGATTTATACGTTTTCATTACCGTTAAGGAACATAAGCTGTATGAGCGCGACGGAGCCAATCTTTATGCCCGGATTCCAATCTCTATGGCCTGTGCCGCACTGGGCGGAAAAATAGAAATACCTTCTATCGACGGTGAGAAAATCGAGTTGAGCATTACGGCCGGCACGCAGAATGATCAGGTGTATAAGGTCAAAGGGCAGGGAATGACAATCATCCGTTCACAGCGCCGCGGTGATTTGTTTGTTAAAATGCGGGTTGAAACGCCGGTCAACTTAACGCCCAAACAAAAAGAACTGTTAGAGGCGTTCCGTGCCGAAAGCGAAGACGATAATTGCCAGCCCGAGGCAAAAGGCTTTTTTGACAAGATTAAAGACCTATTCAAATCTGTGGCCTGATTTATCGGAAATAAACTATTCCTCGTCGAGGATTCTGAACAATTCACGCAAATCTTTTGCCGATTTTATTATCATAAAACATTTGTCGCCGGTGCTCAGATAATCTTCAACTTCCTGTCGGATGATTTTATTGTCGGCATCCCATTGCATAAGTTTTTTCAGCGTGGGCTTGCGGTAATGATAAGCCTGAACCGGCAGCGCCGGATCAATTTGTTTTCCGACAAGTTTTCCGGCCTGAAAAAATCTTTTTATAAAATGCCATATTGCCGTAAGGCGGGATACTTTCAAATATACGACCAATGTCGGCTTCAGCCGTTCATATAAATACTTCTGGCAGCCTTCCGCAATCCAGTTTTCATGCTTCAGCACAAAATCATCCAACTGCTGATATTGTTGTTCCAAAGGATAATAAGAATTGGTTTCTTTATCGCGGCTGATTTCATCGATTCTTAAGACCGGCAGTCTGTGTTTTTGCGCCAGTTGATAAGCGAGTGTTGATTTTCCCGCGCCGAGCATTCCGATAATCAATAGTTTCATTTTGTGCTCCTTTTCTGGGCAATATTTTAAGATAATGCAGCAAAATGGCAATAAAAAAATACCTTGCGAAAAATATCGGCAAGGCATTTTTTTAGTTAATCACGATTAACCAGCTGTAATGGCTAATGTACTCAACCGTGGTTTTTGGTGCATCAAAATGCTAATGACTTTAACCAGTTCGTTTTTCATCTGTGAGCGTTCAACCACAATATCGACCATACCATGCTCTTTTAAGTATTCCGCACGTTGAAAACCTTCCGGCAGTTTCTCCCGGATGGTCTGCTCAATAACACGGGCACCGGCAAAACCGATAACGCAGCCTTTTTCAGCAATGTGAATGTCGCCGAGCATGGCAAAAGAAGCCGAAACACCGCCGGTCGTCGGATCTGTTAAAATAGAAATAAACGGCAGACCTTTTTCTTTGACCATATTGATAGCAGCCGTTGTACGCGCCATTTGCATTAAAGACAAAATACCTTCTTGCATTCTGGCACCGCCGGATGCAGCTACCGTAATCAGCGGATGGTTTCCTTTAACTGCCAATTCTGCCGCTTTGACGATTCCCTCGCCGACAGCTGTTCCCATGGAACCACCCATAAACGAAAAGTCCATAATCGCCATTACACAGACAATGCCACCAATCTCTCCCTGTGCGACTTTAATGGCGTCATCATTTCCGGTTGCTTTACGATAAGAGCGCAAACGGTCGGTATATTTTTTTGAATCCCGAAAGTTCAAAGGGTCTTCTTTGATTTTTGGCAAAGAGATTTCATTATATTCGCCGTTGTCAAACAGCATTTTCAAACGCTTGTCAACATACAGGCGCAGATGATGTCCGCATTTGGTGCAGACATACATACTTTTTTTCAGTTCTTTGGAAAAGAGCATCTGCCCGCAGTTCGGACACTTGGTCCAAAGATTGTCGGCAATCTCTTTTTGTGATATTTTTTTTACCTTCGGTCGAACGAAGTCTGTAAGCCAGTTCATAACATTATAACCTGATTGTTAATACAAAAATCAAATATCCTGCTTTTTCTTGCCAAAGATATTTTTGAGCCTGTCTTTGAAAGAAGGTTTCGGAGTTTTATTCTCATCAGCTTTCAGGGTTTCAATATTCTCATGGAGTCCCTGAACTTCTTTCACCAGTTTTTCCTGTTCTTTATTAAGCTTTTTATTTTGCTTTTTCTGCTGGCGCAAAGCCTTGCGGACAGGCGCATAAGACAACCATGTAAACAGCCAGCCGAACAAAAAGCCGAACAAGATGAAAAAAACAATGGCTACGCTGAGTGAAACGGTAATTTCAATATAAAAAGGCCATAAGTTAAACACAGCCAAATCATTGTTCACAAAAGCAAAAACCAAAACAATGGCAATAACCGGCAAACCTATGAGCATTTTTATAAAATTCATGTAGCGAGCCTTTTCTTCTGAAGTTATTTATTATTTAAGAGTTCAAACAACTGCTTTCCGATTTTGAAATGAGGAATTTTTCTTTCTTCAACGCTGACCTGTTCACCGGTACGCGGATTCTTTGCAATGCGGGAACTGCGGTTGCGGACGGAAAAAGCACCGAAGCCGCGAAACTCGACTCTCTCGCCTTTTGCCAGCGAAGCAATAATCGTATCAAAAATAACCGCCACAATTCTTTCAACATCTTTCAGCATCAGGTGCGGATTTTTGTTTGCAATTTTTTCAATTAATTCAGATCTAGTCACTTTAACTCACCTCTTTAACATTTATTACACTATAACCTAACGTCATTTAATCCAGAAATCAATAACGTAATTTAACAAAAAGCAAAATTTTTATTTACCGGTTATCCCACAGAAAGTTTGATTATATTACAAATACGGAAAATTTTTACGAGCCAGACCGAACCTTGGTTCGAATCCCGCAGAAAAGAAAGTGTTTTTCAGATACAAAAAAAGCCCCGAAAAGAGGAGCTTTTTTAATGGCGCACCCGGCGGGCTGGAGAAAATAAAACAACCGTTGCTCCGGTTGTTTTATGCCGACAGGCGAAAGTTTGTTAGCTTGCGGCCGAGAGAAAACGAAGGCAGGCAAGCGTTACAAACGGAGTGACCGCAGCGAGTTAGGGAGCGCGCAGCGTGAGCTTACGAGCCAGATCGAACCTTGGTTCGAATCCCGCAGAAAAGAAAGTGTTTTTCAGATACAAAAAAAGCCCCGAAAAGAGGAGCTTTTTT